>DATDMC010000066.1:0-28682 GCA_036518995.1 Pyrinomonadaceae bacterium
CACCGCTTCTCCCCATCACCCTCTCACCCCATCACCCACTCTCCCACTCTCCCCCTCACTCTCCTCTTCACTTCTCCGGCGCCGCGGTCTTCAACTCCTCTTCCGTAGCGATCTTCGACACTGACTCAATCTGCTTACGACAAGCTGAAACTACATGACGCGTGTTCTCCACACTCAAAGAACGATCAGTGCCATCGTCAGGCAAGACCCAGTTGTCATCCGACCCTTTAACCATGTGGCCGAGTTCGTGTAGCAGGACCACGACCCGACTTTCGCGGGTGTTTGGTTGGTAGTTGGAGACCACCGGGGCATGACCGCTATTCTGAAAGAACGATCCACTCATATTAATTTCGGTTTTATCAAAAGCGCGAAACGCAAAACCCGTCTTGTTGCTCTGCATCGTCGTGATGGCCCCACTCATGCGAATTGCAACGTTGTGATCCAAATAAGCAGGCTTCAGTCGATGCACAAATTCATTCAACGCGGAGATCGCATACCGTCCACCAAAGAGTCGACTGCATTCATTGTCGTCATTCAAGATCGTGAACGCGTCGAGATAAGCCTGGTCCACCAAGCCCAGCTTTCTCGGGTCCTTTGAACTCAAGGCCGAAGCAACCGGACGCCACGGTTGTGAAAACGTATTTTTGGATTCTTCGGCGACGATCGGAAGTGGTGTTTCGATCGTTGGTGACGTCTCGGCTTCCTTTGTCACTGTTTCGATGTTTGGAGTGGCGGGCACATTCACGGCTTTGACTAACGCGGTCTGGGCCGACGAATTCGCAAATGGGAGTTGAAGCAAAAATAGAATTGTAGATGTGAACAGCAGACCTCTGGCTTTTCTCATGTTGCACCTCCAAGTTGTGCGCGGGCGAAGGCGTGACCTCCTGGGTTAAAACAGTCACTTGAGCAACGATGATGAATTTACGAGTCTGATCTGAAATGAGTTGAGAGATTGTGATGGATGGGTGAGATTGAGTGACAGAACGGCTTTGCTATTTTGTGAGTCGCCGAAAAGATTGAGGGCTGTCGAACTGTTACCAGCAGGCGAGGACACCTGCGGTCCTGCGTTAGGAGTTCTTCTGTAAAGACGATGAGGCTGCGTTGTACATCAAGTTGGATGAAATGTCCGTATTAGTCCAAAGTTTGAATTGCAATTTTGCCTGGGCCACCAACATTTCGAGACCACCAAGCACGTCACAACTTGCCTTGCGACCTTCTTTGAGAAACTCTGTTTCGATCGGGTTGTAGACCAGATCATAAACAAGACGACTTCCGCTTAATTGCTCTGCGACAACAGGGGTTTCATTAATACGCTCGCCAAAACTTCCGAGTGGTGTCGCATTGATTACTACATCGAAGTTCATTAGTGATGAGGATGTCGACAACGAGTTGAACGAAATATTGAATTGGGTTGCGAACGCTTCTGCCTTTTCGAGATTGCGAGCGAACAAACTGACGTCAACTCCTTTTTGCTGCAAACCAAAGACGGCTGCTCGCGCGGCGCCACCTGAGCCGATTACCGCAGCACGCAAACCGCTCAATGATCCCAGGCGTTGGATAAGCGGCGCGATCAATCCATCAGCGTCGGTGTTGTATCCATGTAATTGTTCATTCTCCACCACAACTGTATTCACAGCGCCAATCGACTTCGCAGTTGGATCGATCCAGTCGAGATGCTTCATGATCGCAGACTTGTGTGGCGCCGTAACACTCAGTCCTCTTAAGTTCCATTCCAGCTCGCGTGTTTCAGGGTTGACCAATCGCTGAATGAAACTATCCAAATCGTTCACTTCAAACGGAAGATACACACCATTGATCGCGACTGACCTAAATGCGGCGTTGTGCATGTGTGGCGACACGGAATGCATGACCGGCCGACCAACTAAGCCCGTGATAATCGTGTCGTCATCGATCTGATCGATTCGATAGATTGTTTTGAGATCTGTGGCGACAACTTGTCCCGGCGCAGTTCCCTGTTCAGTTTCGAGCGCACCGTAAGTGAGAAATGCGCCACGTGCCGGACCAAGTATGCGAGTCACGACACCAGCGTCTCCCATGGCGATCGCGATCAGATCTCGTTCTTCAGATCGAGCGCGGTCCAATAATTTTAAGATGGGTAAGCAGTCGGTAATGTCGTTGGCTTTAAGGGCGAGCTTGATGATTCGCGCTGGGGTGAAACTCAGTCGCTCGTAGAGATCGTCCAGATCGGATGGTGTTCCGGTGAAGTCATGATGCGAACAGATCACGCGCGACCAGTCTGGTTGATGGACTTCGTCTCGATTGATTAATTCGGCGACCAGATCTTCTTCCAGATCAAACAACGTGCGTTTGGTGGAGAACAAGCGGTTCCAACATTCGACACGCTCAGCATGATCGATTGTTCGATAGCCACCTTGTGCTTGTGTGCGCAACGTGAGAATGACGGGCTTATCAGTTTGGACCAACAAAGAATCGAGCTGTCGAACTGCAAGCTCGAGCTGGTCGGGAGGTAAGCCATCCAAACGCAACTCGATCAGATCGGCCGTCGCTGATGCTTTTTGTATTGCAACTCTCAGTGAGTCAAACGACTGTTCGTTTAGTGGAATACAAACGCGAGTTGGATTATCTGACTTCATCTCTGCGTTCTCAGCGTCTCTGCGTTGAAATGGGAGTCCAACTAAACGCGTCTCAATTTTCAACACAGAGACACAGAGAGACGCAAAGGCACGGAGTTACTTTGGATCGGAATCGAAGTGCCGGGTTGGAGCTTCAACTCCAAGATGTCGGGTCGTTCCTTCAGTGACGCTCGGAACTGGTGGTCTAAGTTCCCCCGTTCCGGGAGCGGAAAGATTTTGTGACGGGACATAACTTTCACGATTCGGCAGCGCCTGAATATTGTGTCCTCGCAAAATCGCCGCCTTGCGCTCCTGGTCCTTAACGCGAATGTATTGCGAAACGCCCGTCGCCATCATTGAGAACGAAGGAAACAACATCCAGAACCACCAGCTTTGTCCCGATCGAGCAAGTGCGATCGCAACTACCAGAAACGCGACCCCCATGAAGATATTTCGAAATGCATTATCGAGACGCGGTTCCTCCTTTCGCTGCCGCCGACGGGCCTTTCGTCCAGCTCGGCTGTCGTCGATCTCTTCGTATGGAACCGGTTGACCGCTCAACGCCTGCGGCACCAGACTTATGTTTGCACCGCACGTTCGACAGAAACTTGCGCCTTCCATGTTTTTGGTCGCGCACTTTGGACAGAACATTCTTGCTAGTCCCTTCTAACCATCTACAACTTGATCACGCTGTCTTCTAACTTCATAAAATAGAACGCCAGCGGCCACCGAAACGTTCAACGACTCGAGACTACCGACGATGGGAATCCTGACTAACGTGTCACACTTTTCCCGAACCAATCGATGCAGTCCCTGTCCTTCGTTTCCAAGCACAATCGCCGACGGAAGTTTCCAGTCCCACTCAGTGTACGACTGCTTTGCCTCTCCCGCCGCACCCACAACCCAAATGTTACGTTCTTTCAACTGCTCTATCAATCTAACCAAATTCGTCACTCGCGCGACAGGTATGTATTCCAGCGCCCCGGCAGCAACTTTCGCGACTGTATCAGTCAAACCAGTTGCTCGTCGTTCCGGCACAAACACACCGTGAACACCGGCACAATCAGCGCTTCTCAAAATTGAACCCATGTTGCGCGGGTCTTCAATGCCGTCCAACACAACGAGAAAAGGCGCAACTGCAGTGTCTCGCGCAACTGAATCGAGTAGTTCTTCCGCGTCGGCATAACGGGCCGCTGCGATCTTCGCAACCACACCCTGATGTCTTGCTTCGCCCAGTTGTCGATCGAAATCGAAACGCGGGACACGATGCACCGGCACTCGTTTTTGTCTCGCCAGATCGAGGATCGGCCTGAGACGATCGGGACGCGCGCTTTCGAGAATGCTTATTGAATCAATCGAACGCTTGCCGGCTTTTAAGGCTTCGAGCACGGCGTTCAAACCATAGACGATGTTTGTCGATCCCTGATCGTCTTCATGATGCGACCGGATTGTTTTGTGTTCTCTACGCTGCGTCATTACTCTTGTAAACTGGCTCTCTGACTTCCCTTCCTTTTGAAACAACACCTTACTTGCAAACTCATTTCGATCGGGTCATCTGATGTGAGAAATCAATCACCTGGACCAGGCTTCGCCATCTTGTTGTGAGGAATGGCTCTGCCTTTCCGTACAATGCGAACTGAATCCTGGGCTACGCCCTTTTCCGTGTGTTGTTCTCTCGTGCTTGGTCATAAATCACGCACGAAGAAGGGCGCAGCCCAAAATCAATAGATCGCATTGGGCGGAAAGGCATAGCCATTCCTCACAACAGACGGCCTGGCCGCCACCCACAACGAGTTTGAAAAATATCCAGACCCACCCGCTACCGCGAGGTGGTACTGACATAACGCCTTAGACGTGAATAACGAGAGAACTGTCTTTCATTACTGTTGACCGTCGCCGCCCCGATACTGAATTTGCCAGGACGTTGACGGCGCCAGCCTTGTGAATGCGTTTCCTGGTCCATGGGCCAGACATAATCGAGATGCGGACGCATGTCCGCGTAAGAGTTGTCGAGCCGCAGTTCACTTGAGCGTGAGATTACCACGTCCATCAGTCGCTTAACATTTTCACCTGACACCAAAGTCTTTTCACTTCCCAAACAAGAGAAGTCAAAACTATTCGCGCCAATGCGCCACGTTTCTTCGTGGGCCGACGAATAGAGATCAAAGACAAGTTCATCGCTGAAAAATTGGCTCATATCGAGTATTTCATTTTCAGCATTTCGCGACATGCGTTCCTTGAATTCGACTTTCTTGACCACTAATCTGCCCGGCACGATCAAGCACAACGTGGCCCAGGCAACTTCAACGGGTTCCTTGCCACTGCCCTGATTTACCAGCAAACACTCAGCTTCGAAATTCAACGAACGAACTCGCACAATAGACTCAGCTCGTAAACCAAGTTCTTCATCTGATAAGGTCATTACTTTGATACCAACGTCATGAAGCCGATCGAAAACGAGCTGCGCTTCATCAACACTCGCAGTGCGCGCGAGGGGAAGTGGTTGTTTAGTGGCGATAATGCCTTCGAGTTTTTCTACCGGTAACTTCAACAGACTCGCGGCATTAACCAGGTCATTAGTATCTTCAAGACCCACGAAGATGGAATTGAAACCAGCTTCATGTTTTTCAGGCTGGCGAAGGGTGGGCCGGCGGAGCTTAGCTGATTCTTTGGTTAACGGAAGCGCTGCGCCGCAGTAAAGGCAGTTCACCCGCGT
The DNA here is from genome assembly GCA_036518995.1 of Pyrinomonadaceae bacterium. Classification (GTDB taxonomy): domain Bacteria; phylum Acidobacteriota; class Blastocatellia; order Pyrinomonadales; family Pyrinomonadaceae; genus PSRF01. The sequence goes on from DATDMC010000066.1 coordinate 5,311, forward strand.
CGGCGGATTTGCTCGCAAACATTCTTCGCAACGAATCATCTGCTCGTGCGAAAATCCCTGCGGCTCGCTCGGTAGCACTGGGCCATCTAGCGGTAGCTGAACGGTTTCGTTATCCTTAGGCAACAGCTCCTCCAAGAATTTGGATTATACGCTGGGTAGAGATCTCTTAGACGAACATAATGGTTTCAAGGGCAGACGCAAAACTTTTATTCATTGGGCTGGCATTGTTATTAGCTTCCTGTGCCGCACTCCAACCGCCGAACGCAAACGGTCCGACCGCAAATGCGCCGCTCTATCCGATATTAGTCAACGATCCTGCGCAACAGGAAAGCGCCACCTTAGCATGGCAACAGTTGTCACAGCGATATGGCCTACAGCAAAACAATACGGCCGATCTAAATCCGCTGCTGGGAACGATTAACTCTTTGCCAAACAATTCAACGGGCGCTGTCTATTTACCGAAGGTCGGCGATACTCCCGTCCAATCAGAAGAAGAAATTCGTGAATCACTCAGACGGTTCATCGTGGATGTGCAAGGCCTGATTGGCGCCGATCCGGCCGATTTGTCACTTGTCGAAAGAACTGACGAACCATCGGGAATTAAAACGGCGCGTTACGAACAGCGGCCGTTTCGTTATCCACTTCGGGGAGACTTCGGCAACTTAACAATCCGTTTTCAAACTGATCGACGCGTCCTTAATATAACGAGCACTTGTCTTCCTAACGCCGATCGACTGCAAGCAGCACTCGCGAACCTGACGCCCAAAGTTACCCAGGAGAATGCACCTTCAGTGGTGAAAGGTCATACGCTTACGGTTGGCCCACAAGCGTACGCCATTGCCGATAATACTCAAGTAGAAGTTCGTCAACTGGTCGCCTACATTAAAGCCTCACCGGACCAGCAAAATGTGGAACTACATCTTGCCTGGCAGATAGATGTGACTAATGGGCCTATTAAGACTATCTATCTCGACGCAATTTCCGAACAAATTATTGCAGTTGTCTGATTTTCCTTTATGCTTGAAGCCTTTGTGGCAATGAGGTCAGTACCGTAACGCGGTAGCGTCGGGTCGCGCGTTAGACTTTCAACTGAGCCGACGCTACGACGTTACTGACTTCATTGCCACCAGGTTGTGACTTTGCAAAAACTGAAGCTTGGGAGAATGGAAGAGTCTTGTAAAAGCAGCTTGACCAATTATGTTCCAACCATCATTCTAAATTTGTAGTGTGCGGCGAAACTCATCGGAGCCAGTCTATGAACAACTACGATCCGACTAATAACGTTTCCTGGCAACTAGGTCATCGCGGACGAGTAGCAGTTTTTATCGACGGTAATAATCTTTTTCACGCAGCCCGTTTTCACAACATCGATATTGATTACAACAAACTACTGCGCGTGCTACTCGGTGATGGTCGCTTGCTCAGAGCTTTCTTTTACACCGGCGTCGACGTTGGCGCTGAACGTCAGCAAGGTTTTCTTCTCTGGATGCGGCGCAACGGTTTCCGAGTTATTCAAAAGGAACTGAAGACATTTTATGACGGCACTCGAAAAGCTAACCTCGACGTCGAGATCGCCGTCGACATGCTTTCACTCGCCGGTAGGTATGACACTGCGGTGCTTGTCTCCGGAGATGAAGACTTCGTCTATGCGGTGAACGCCGTGGCCTATAAAGGATGTCGGGTTGAGATCGCAGGCTTTAGATCAAACACTGCGCCTAAACTGATCGACGTCGCCGACTACTTCATCGACCTGGGCGAGATCGCTGAGAAGGTACGCAAGGAAATAACTCATGGATCGCGTTACGACGAACGCGACCTCCACGATCATTTGCCTTCTCAGTACATGCAGGACACGATGGATTTACAACCTGGTTCGCCTGATGCTTATCAAGCAGCCATGCGCGTCGTCCTCGAAGCTGAGATCGACGAAGATGCAGCCGAGTTTCAAGCCTCGACTGAATTCATTCGCATAACCGACGACCACTAAGTTAAGCATCTGGGTCACGACTGTAGGGGCGGCCTCTGTGGCCGCCCTCACAAAAGTCATGTATCTTTCCGACGGGCGGCCATAGAGGGCCGCCCTACAGTTATAGATGAGCTCGGATCGTATTGAGACAAGTATTCCTGATGAAACTCTTTACAGTAGAGGAAGCAAATGCCTTGTTGCCGAGGGTTAGGGACATCGTCGCTAACATTCGGCGCTTTCATAAGGGCCTCTCTCGCTATCAAATCCGAAGCAGCGAAGGCAGCCGAAGCCGCAGAAAATGGCGGCGGCGGTTTGACCAATGGAGTTCAGTACGCTCAACTTGTAACTTCTCTCACAAGTGAAATGGCTGAACTGGACAGTTTGGGGATCCAATTAAAGGACTTCGAACGCGGTCTAATTGACTTCCCGTCCATGCGAGACGGACGAGTAGTTCTGCTCTGTTGGCAGCTTGGCGAGGGCGACGAACTCGAGTGGTGGCACGACCTCGACGCTGGCTTCGCCGGACGCACCCCGCTTTAGGACATCGCTCCTCATCGATCCCCTTAACGACAACTTCAACGCTTTCATCATTTTCTGATTGACCACTTAAAGTTTTTCCTGATAGGATGCGCCCGATTGCGCAGGCAGAGTTGTGGAAAACCATACACAGGATCCGCAACTCGTATCCCCCGGGAGGAACTTTGAAATGCAATGTCCTTCTTGCGGCGCTGTCTCAGACGATCTTTACTGCTGTACCGATCTCGGTGCGGAATTTAACGAAAACCAGGAATCAACAGCGGAGTCAGCAGACTCGGTTCACGAACTGATCATGAACGCAGCCATTGACGTTCCAGCGCAGCCAAAGAAGTCCACATTGATTGAGTTTCCCGGAGTAAATCGAACACCGGTACCCGAATGGCGTAGAGAACTGAGTGAACGTGTTCGCGAAGTTCAGGAGCGACGCGCTCGCGAAGCAGCCGAGGCAAACCAAGCTGTGGCCGAAACCGCTGATACCGAAAACGGAACTCCACAATTAGAACTGCTGCCGCCCGCCGAAGTACCGGAGATGAATCCTCTGGTGGCTGCGGCTTTGAAAAGAATCGAAAGAGCCCATCAAGTTTCCACACCAGAAGTTAGACAGTCTCGTCACGTCTTGGCTACGGCCATAGCCTATGCTCCCGCGCGTGAGGAACATGAACCGGAAGTAAGTCCGGTTCAAACACCACAACTGAATTTCGAAACTGAAGTTGAGCCTGAGTTCTTAGTTTCAGAAGAGAACGATGGGCCGGCCCAGGTTGAGAAGAGTCACAATCTTGTCGTCGTAACGGTTGCTGAGGAAACGGAAGTTATAGTTGAAGAAGAAAAGCCTGAGCCGCCGACTCCGAAGAGATTGATTGTTGATGATCCCAATGACCCGGCACTCAACTATCTGGATTCGATCTCACGAACAGTTCGAGTAGACGAAATCAACTCCCGACGTCCGGCAGCATTTCGCCGGCTTGTTTGCGCCTTACTTGATCTGATCATTTGCGCTGCGATTTGCACGCCCATCGCTTTTGCTATGCAGGCAACTGGGACAAATCTCCAGGACATCCGGGCCATTGAAGTTTTGGCTGGTAGCCTGGTCGTCATCACTTTCATCTATCTCACGCTGACCACTGCTTTGACAGGGCGAACGTTGGCGATGAGACTTCTTTCACTCCGCATCATCGACATCAAGACAGGTCTGATTCCAACCGGTGGTCAAGCCGTCGCGCGATCGATTCTGTATGTGCTGTCGCTGGCCGCGGCCGGTTTGGGAATCGTTTATGCACTGGTAAGCCGGGAAGGTTATACAGCCCACGATCAAATTACTCGGACTGCCGTGATTTTGATTTAGTTTCCTTCTACACACTGAACCTTCGGCCTGCCGACTCAAATCGCGCGGGCCTTTTTCATTTAACAAGTGTAGAGGCAGCCCTCTGTGGCCGCCCGTTCCTTAAAAATCATGTATCTTCAAGCAATGGGGCGGCCACGGAGGCCGCCCCTACAATCATGCATCAGCAACTGATCCAAAGCATTGTGGAAGAAGTGAGAGTGGAAGCGGTGGACCACTTTCTCGGCAGGATTGTTCAACTTGGTCCACTATCACTCGCGCTCGATGTTGGTTTGCGCAGCCGTTACTTGTACTTAAGCAGCGATCCCGCCAGTCCTCGTTTCTATCTTGTCGAACGTAAAGGCAAAGAACTCGAAAAGCAATCAACGCCGCTTTCGCATTTTGGGCAACTGTTGAAAGCCCAATTAGGTGGTGGACGGTTCGTACAGATCAGGAAAGATCGAGACGAACGAGTAGTACGAATGACTTTTCGAGTCGAAGATGACCTGGGAGAAATTCATTTCCGGCGGCTTGTGGTCCAACTCACCGGACGTGCAGCCAATCTTTTCATACTCGATGAACTTAATCGTATCGTGGCGGCTTTGCGCGCGCCGAAAGGTCACGGTCAGAATATTGGCGAACTCTATCTCGCGCCACCATCAAACAAAGCCATAACCCGCGAAGATTTTGTCGCGCCCACCGGCTCACCGTCTACGGCTGCGGACGAACATTTTCATTCCTTCGATGCCGGCAAAGTTTTCGATCAAGCAGTCGGCGGCGTTCGCGGTCGAATCAAACAGAGCAAAGACCAGAAAGTTAAATTACAAAACAATCTCACGAAAGATTTAGAGGGACATGGAGATCCGGAGGTCCATAAACGAATCGGCGATCTGCTGTTAGCCAACATTTCGACTGCGGTACGTGATGGCAATAAAGTTTTGATCACTGACTTCTATGCCGATGATGCGCCGACGATTGAAGTTGAGTTGGAAGAGAATGAGACGCTACAGGAAGCAGCGAGTAAGAGGTTTCGCCAGTATACGAAAGCGAAACGCGCCCAGGAAGAGTTGGCTGAACGCCTGCGACAACTGGCAGTCGAGATTTCTTCACTCGAGCAGCAGGAGCAGGAAATTGATCGTATTGCTCGCGAACGTGATGAAGCTGCGCTCGCTCGCCTTTTGCCGAACAGGAAAGTCCAGGCAACGACCAGCAAGAAATCAAAGCCAGAGCCGGCAATTCCCGGCGTGCGTCGTTACCAGTCATCTGACGGTTATGAAATTCTGGTGGGACGCACTTCACGCGATAACGACAATCTGACATTTCGGATCGCGCGACCAAACGATCTATGGTTGCATGCTGGCGACTATCCCGGGTCGCATGTCGTAGTACGCAATTCGAATCGAACTGAAATTCCGCAGCGAACGGTTATCGAGGCTGCGCAGTTGGCGGGACGCTTTAGTCAGGCGAGTGAGGATACGAAAGTCGTGGTCCATTACACGCAACGGAAGTTTATTTCGAAGCCAAAAGGCGCGGCGCCGGGATTAGTGAGGCTGTCGAGTTTTCGATCGATCACCGTCGAGCCAAAGGAAAGTGTGAAAAGAATATAGTCACTCAAACCCGATCATTCTGCTGGAACGCGGACGCTCTTCTGTCGAAGCGCGACCGTCCCGGTCGCCCCATCGAATATCAGGCACTGAACTACTTGGGCGCGCAATAATCTACTCATCCAATTCTGCTCAACTTTTCTCCGCGATTGCTCTGTTCGCAGGGGGCGCCCGAGACGGGCGCGCTCCGACAGAAGAGCGTCCGCTGTCGGTCGCCTCTGCGAATATCAAGTCTCGGAAATTCCTCAACGTGCAATAGTCTATAATCACACTATGCATTCAAAATCCGATCAACTTTTCGCCAAAGCACTCGAACTAATTCCCGGCGGTGTTAATTCACCAGTACGCGCTTTCAAAGGTGTCGGTGGCACACCTCGTTTCATCAAGAGCGCGTCCGGCGCAACCATGACCGACGTCGACGGCAACACCTATATCGACTACGTCGGTTCATGGGGTCCGATGATCCTCGGCCATGCCGATCCGGAAATCGTCGAGTCGCTAAAGGACGCGGCTTCACGCAGCACAAGTTTCGGCGCTCCAAATGAACTCGAAGTCGAACTGGCTGAAGAGATCATCGACGCAGTGCCATCGATCGAAATGGTGCGCATGGTTAACAGCGGCACTGAAGCGACGATGTCTGCGATTCGACTCGCACGCGGTGTGACCGGTCGCACAAAACTGATCAAGTTTGAAGGTTGTTATCACGGTCACGGCGATAGCTTGCTCGTCAAAGCCGGTTCGGGTGTAGCGACACTTGGTTTGCCTGACAGTCCCGGCGTGCCGGCATCACTCGCGCAAAACACGATCACGGTTCCCTTTAATAACGTCGAAGCCTTAACCCAAACGTTTGCCGAACATGACGACGTCGCGGCGGTAATTATCGAGCCGGTTGTTGGCAACATGGGCTGCGTCCCACCGAAAGCTGGCTATCTCGAAAGCGTCCGTGAGCTTTGTACTAAACACAATACGCTTTTGATTTTCGATGAGGTGATGACCGGTTTTCGCGTCGCGCGTGGTGGCGCCCAGGAGCGTTATGGCGTTCGACCCGACATCACGACGTTGGGAAAAATTATTGGTGGTGGACTTCCGGTCGGAGCTTATGGTGGTAGTAAGGATCTGATGCGCAACATCGCCCCGGCTGGTCCAATTTATCAAGCGGGAACACTTTCCGGTAATCCACTTTCAATGATGGCCGGCCTGGTAACGTTACGCCGGCTACGCGATGCCTCCGTCTACGATCAACTCGAGCAATCAAGCAGAAAGTTGTGTGACGGTTTAGCGTCTGCAGCTAAAGAAGTCGGCGTCGATAACCTGATCAATCGCGTGGGATCTATGTGGACCGGGTTCTTTACTTCTGAAGAAGTCTACGATTGGACCACCGCTGACAAGTGTAACCGGCAACAGTATGGGCAGTTTTTTCATGCGATGTTAGCTGAAGGAGTTTACCTGGCGCCGTCGCAGTTTGAAGCAGCGTTTGTGAGTTTGGCCCACTCAGAGGAAATTATCGAAAAGACTATTGCAGCAGCGATGAAGGCTTTTGCAGTTGTGACGAAGGCTTAACAGCGCCTCTTTTTAAAGGTCATCGGCTGTGCCGCCTGTTGTGAGGCATGGCTCTGCCTTGCCGTAACGGGCCCTCTAAAATTCCGGGCTGCGCCCCTTCAAAGATCGTTAGCTCATCGGCTGTGCCGCCTGTTGTGAGGCATGGCTCCGCCTTGCCGTAACGGGCTCTAGAATTTTCATGGGCTGCGCCCTACTCCCCAATCTCTTCTTTTCTTAGCAAACAATAAGAGGGCGCAGCCCTGGAATTTTGGGCGGCCGTTACGGCAAGGCGGAGCCATGCCTCACAACAGGCGGCATAGCCGATGAGCTAAACCATCTGTGGAGGGGCGCAGCCCTGACATTTTGGTCGGCCCGTTACGGCAAGGCGGAGCCATGCCTCACAACAGGCGGCATAGCCGATGAGCTAACGATCTTTGGAGGGGCGCAGCCGATGAGTTTGGCGGCCTTAAAGTGGCACAGGCGGGAGCTAACTGATAGAAGATCTAAAGCGGCAGATCGATGGTGAACTTCGATCCCTCACCGGGTTCACTCGCCACGCTAATCTTTCCGCCGTGTGCTTCAACAATCTGCTTCACAATCGCTAACCCCAAACCCGTGCCGCGTTTTTTCGTCGAGAAGAATGGTTCAAAGATCCGATCGCGAGTTGGTTGGTCCATTCCCTTCCCGCGGTCAGCGATATTCACGCGCGCGTAAGACTTAGCATTTCCATCTCCGTTTAGATGGACGCGTTCGGTTTGAATTTGGAGAGTCGCATTCTCATCACTCGCATCAACACCGTTGGCAATCACATTCACAAACACCTGTCGGAGCTGGTCCACATCCCAGTTACCGATTAAAGGCTGCGGGTTGAAGTATTTTTCGACTGTAGTGTTCTTTTCACGTATTCGTTCACTCACGAGATCGATACTACGATCGAGCACATCGTTGATATCAACTTGTGAACGTTCCAAACTTTTCTGCCGCGAAAACTGAGTGACATCAACAACTAGCTTATTAAGGTGCGTGATGCCGCGCTCAACCAGTTCGATCGTATTCAACGCATCCTGATCAGAAACACTGTCGCGCAGCATCGACACACCGAGTCGAATACTTCCCAACGGATTGCGAATTTCATGGGCGACTTGCGTCGTTGCCTGTCCGACGGCCGCGAGCGATTCGCTTCTGCGTAACGTTCGTTCAGATTCAGCCGCTTCGGTGGCGTCAACCAACGTCACGATTTGTCCCGTGTCGCCGTCTAAAGCCAATGGCGATGAATAAACGTCGTAGGATTTTTCTTCATTCTCGACTTTCGTAACCCAACGACCGCGATAAATTGATTTGTTAACCTTGTTTGCAGTCGCGGCCTCCAACATACTCATCGCGTCGTCAGGGGCCAGCCTCTCCAGAATTGACGCGCCAATACTCGCCCGCGGGAAGATCTTGAAGAACGCAGCGTTGGCGCTCCGAATCTTATCGTCGGAGTCGATCGCAGTTACGGCGCTGACCATTCCCTCGAGCAGTTGATTAGTGAAGGTGCGTTCGCGGCGTGCTTCAAAAGCACTTCGTCTCATCTGTTTGAAACGTCGTTGCACTTCCCAAACAGTTCCGGCAGCGACAAAGACACCAGCCAGTAAAGCGATGAGCGTCCAGATGCGAATAGATCGTCGCGATCGGTCCTGCATGCTTTGGATATTCGTGGCGACTTGATCGTGTTGCTGTTCGAGCGTTGCCGAAATGCCGTTGAGGTCGTCATTGATCAGGCGCCCCTGCGTGTAACCTCTAAGGCTGTAGGAGCGAGTGGTTTCCGTTATCTCCAGGAACGTCACGACGTCCGTTTTGAGTTTCTGCCAGGCTGGATCTTCCGAAAGCGGTGGCTTCTCGAGTCGATTCGTTACTAAAGCACGCAGTTCCTCTTTGGCGCTGTTTAGCCGCATTCCACCAGGCGGCCTGAACTCCCGGCGAGATTCAGCCTCACTTTGAGTGCGGGCCTCATTGTCTAACTTATTAACTGCGAGCCGGATATTCAGGAGCACGCCCTGGTGCGCGGAATTTTGCGTGACGAGGCTTTGCGCATTCACCGCAACCTTGTCCATCTCACGCGCGCTCAAAAAACCCAGGCCACCAATTAAACCGAGTAACAGTAGAAACGCGATTACGATCGGCGTGACTGTTGGAGCGATTCCAACCCCGCTGCTTTGGTCGTTCTGCTGACCCGCGGCAGGTGGTTGATCCAGAGGACTGAGCCGGCGGTAAACGAGGTCCGTTTCTTTTTTGGGTGCTGGCGTCATCAACTTCTAAGGTTTGGCGTCCATCCAATTATCACCAACACCAACGTCGGCCACGAGAGGTACATCGAGAATGACGGCCGTTTCCATTTCGTGCTTCAACAGCTTACTCACTTCGTCAACTTCAGCTTCCGGCGATTCAAGCAGCAACTCGTCGTGGACCTGCATCAACATGCGCGACTTTAGATTGCGTCGTTTTAGTTGCTCTTCAACATGCAGCATGGCGATCTTCACGATATCGCTGGCCGTTCCCTGAATCGGCATGTTGATCGCTTCGCGTTCGGCAGCCTTGCGAATGTTGGCATTGCGATCGGTAATGCCAGGCAACGGACGGATTCTACCGTAGAGCGAGCGCACATAACCTTTTTCGCGCGCCATCACCGGCACTTCGTCCATGTATCGTCGCACACCTTTATAGGTGTTGTAATAGTCTTCGATAACTTTTTTCGCTTCCGCTCGACTGATTCCAACACGTTGCGACAAACCCCACGGTTCGATCGCATAGGCAATGGCGAAGTTTACAATCTTGGCAAAGCGACGCGCTTCCTTTAATTCCTCGTCAGTCTGAGCGCCAAACACCAGTCGCGCAGTGCGCGCATGAATGTCTTCGTCCTTCTGAAATGCTTCCAGCATCACCGCGTCTTGCGTGATGTGCGCAAGCAGCCGCAGTTCAAGCTGAGAATAGTCGGCAGAAATAATCTTGTGACCTTTCTCAGCGACGAACGCTCTGCGAATGCGTCGCCCAAGATCGGTCCTGATCGGAATGTTCTGCAGGTTCGGATCACTGGCAGACAACCGGCCGGTCGCGGCCACAGTTTGATTCAACTTGCAGTGAATTCGTCCGTCACTGGCGATCTCATGCGGCAGCGCATCGGTGTAGACGCTCTTGAGCTTGTCGAGTTCGCGGTATTCGATAATCAAACGCGGTAGCTCAAACGATTGCGCAAGTTCTTCGAGGACGGCTTTGCTGGTAGACACTCGACCGGTCGAGGTTTTTCTGTTTGAGTTGATGTTCAACTCGGAGAGTACGTCACCCACTTGCTTCGGAGATCCGATATTAAACTCGCGACCGGCCAGTTCATACACCTTCAAAGTTAACTTGTGTAACTCCTGCCCGAGGTGACTCGACAGATCAAACAACACTTTTGGATCAACTTTGATTCCGGCCTTCTCCATCTCGTGCAGCACTGGCGCGAGCGGCAGCTCAACTTCCGAATAGATCGTTTCGAGTTTCTTCTCGAGGATTCGTTCACGCAAAACTTTCGCTGTCTGTGCCGTTAGATCGGCGGCGGTGGCAGTTTCCCATGCGGCGGCGGCCCAATCACCCGGAGGATTCGTGCCGTTCTCGATGTTTAGCGCTTCGCGGGCCAAATCGGCGAGTTCATATTTGCTGCGATTTGGATCGATGAGATAGGCGGCGATGAAAGTGTCGTCCTTCACCCCTTCGAGTGTGATATTGAACTGGTCCAATAATGCAGTCGCGCGTTTTAGATCGTGAACCGACTTTTCGATCAATGGGTTTGTGAAAACTTCACGCAGACCTTCGATCGCATTTCCGCCAGAAAACTTTTCCAGATCAACATAAGCCGCCATTCCCGCATTCGTCGAGAATGCGATGCCCTGAGTTGTATCGAGTTCGGCAAAGCAGCCCTGTTCCTCCGTCTGCGCCGGGGCTGAATCTGCGATCGCAATGCCGACATGTTCCGCGTCAAATAACGTGCGGACCAGGTTGTCAAGATCAGTCTTGGTTTTGACGACACGATAGTTTTGTTTACCTGAAGCCGCTAGTTTTGCCGGAGCGGCATCAACGTAATCACGCGAGAGTAGAGAAAACTCCAACTCGGTAAAGAGCTCGTAAGCTGCGGCACGATCCGGATCCCGCGTTCTTAGTTCATCAAGATTGAGTGGAACATCGACGTCGAGTTTAATGCGGGCCAGTTCACGCGATTGCCGGATCAGATCTGCGTTGTCGCGCAACGACTCGCGATAAGTTTTGTGTTTGACCGACTCCCAACCGGCCAGCGCCGCATCAATCGAACCAAACTGTTGAATAAGCTGGACTGCGCCTTTTGAACCGATGCCGGGCGCGCCGGGAATGTTGTCGATCGAGTCGCCCATCAGACCAAGTAGATCGACCAACTTGTCAGCCGTCACGCCAAACTTATTTTCGACCCAGGCTTCGTCACACCATTCGATTGGTGGCACGGGATCTTTGCGTTTCACGACCTGCGAATTTTGCCGCATGCAGACGATGTAAGGATCGTGGACGAGCTGGCACATGTCCTTATCGTTGGAGACAATCACGGCCTTGAGCTTCTGCTCCGCAACTTTTTTGCAGAGTGTTCCGATCACGTCGTCGGCTTCATAACCCGGAGCATTGATGACGGGAATGTTCAACGCGTCGCAGAGTCGAAAGATGTAAGGCATCTGCGAAGAAAGATCAGTCGGCATCTCCTCGCGGTTCGCTTTGTAGTCAGCGAAGGTTTCGTGTCGAAAGGTCTTTTCTTTTGACTCGAAGACGGCGGCGATATAGTCGGGCTTCTCTTCACGCAACAGTTTGAGCAGCATGTTGGTGAAGATGTAGACAGCTTGAGTGACCTGGCCTTGTGAGGTTGAAAGCGGCACGACGCGATTTTGCATCGGCGCATAAAACGCTCGAAAAATGTGTGACATCGAATCGATCAAGAACACACGTTCAGGTCGATCATTGTTAGTTGCAGAAGATTTTGCAGGCATGTGAGTTGATCATAAAAAGCGTAGTGGGGTGTGTCAAACTAAACGGAATGCAGCTTATTCGGTGCAGTGAGAATGTTGACGATTAGATGTAATGGAAATGTTGTTGAAAATTATACGTCGCGTAGCGACGAGTGAATTTAGCCCGGTCCTTTAGGGCCGGGAAAGTAATACATTCGAATGACGCGTCGCGGAGCGACGCCTGAATTTAGCCCGGTCCTTTAGGGCCGGGAAAACAATACGTTCGAATGACGCGTCGCGTAGCGACGCCTGAATTTAGCCCGGTCCTTTAGGGCCGGGAAAGTAATACGTTCGAATGACGCGTCGCGTAGCGACGCCTGAATTTAGCCAGCCGTTTCAACGGCTGGAACGCGTACCAATGGATCCATCGTCGCGTAGCGACGTCTGAATGATGTCCTCATCACCAATATCGCGGGTTACCAATCAAAACGCCTCTTCGGCGTCGCTACGCGACGCGAACCTTTGGTACACGTTCGATCTCGTTCATTTCTTACTCAACTCATCGACGTGTGCGCGGACGGTTTCCCCAAGCGTCTCCAGGTTATAACCACCTTCCAAACACGAAACGAGGCGACCGTGGCAAGTCGAGTTGGCCCACTGTCTCACTGCCCGCGTCATATCTATGAAATCGCGATCAGTTAACAACAATTGGCCCAGCGGATCATCAATGTGGGAATCAAATCCTGCCGAAATGATCACCAGATCCGGTTTGAATTCCGTAGACATCTCTTCCAACGCCGCTTCAAACGCGCGCTTTTGTTCCTGTGCTGGAGTTGCGGCGCGTAACGGAAGATTCATCGTATAACCAAGTCCACGTCCGGTTCCCTTCTCTCCTCGCGTTCCGGTTCCCGGATACCATGGATATTGATGCGACGAAAAAAAGTAAACGGATGGGTCGTCATAAAAGATCCCCTGCGTCCCGTTCCCATGATGAACGTCCCAATCGATAATCGCGACGCGCTCGATCTCTGCGAAGTTTCTTTGCGCATAACGGGCCGCGACTGCGACGTTATTAAATAGACAAAAGCCCATCGAACGTTCACTGGTCGCATGATGGCCGGGTGGTCTAACCGGCACGAACGCATTATCGATCTTGCCTGCCATGATCAGATCTATTGCCTGGCAGGGTGCTCCGGCAGCATGTCGAGCCGCATCCAGCGATCGCATCGACACCGCCGTGTCAGCGTCGAGATAACCAATTCCTTCAGCGACCACGCGCTCGACTTGTTTATAGAGTTGCGATGAGTGCGCCGCCTGAATATCGCCGCGCGGCGCTTGCTTCGCCTCGACCTCAAGCAAACTGGACCACAGGCTTTCATCGCCACGAAGCGCATCCATCACCACGCTGTAACGCGAGGAAGTTTCAGGATGACCCGGACCAGTATCGTGCTCTTTAAAGATTGGATGATGAATGATGGCGGTTGTCATGTGATTTTTGCTGGCTTCTTACTCTCTGCGTCTCAGCGCTCTCTGCGTCTCTGTGTTGAAACCAAATGATCCAATTATGCACACGCCAATTTCAACACAGAGACGCAGAGAGAACTCGGAGACGCAGAGTCAGGAGTCACCCATACGGTATGCTGATTCTCCTGATTTATCAAAGCCGCTCAATCTTCAATCTGAAATCTTCAATCTTCACTCTTCCCTCTCCTCTGTCTCGTTTTCGACTTTCCTCCAGCTTCAACAAAACACCGAAGCGTACGATAACAAAACAACCTGAATTCTCCGCCTTCTTCTATTCCATCCCCAACAATAATAAGTTTTCCACTTTTACTAGCGTATTCCAATAAAAACCATCGCCTCTCGTTGATGAGGAACGGTGCTTGCCAACTACCTCAGCGACGGGTGAAAGGTCGTTTGGATTCCACTGGTATTTACTGATTTTGGGGGTAGCGATGAAAAGAGTGTTGGTCTTATTTGTGGTCTTGAGTCTGTTGGTCCTCGGCGGGACATTGGTATCAGCACAAGGACAAACACGTCGGCGTCACAAATCAAAATTTGGGCGTAAGGCGCGCACCGTTGCAATCATTGCTGGTGGGGCGGGAGCTGGCGCTCTCATTGGTGGCAAGAAAGGCGCAGCGATCGGTGCGGGGGGCGCCGGTGCGTATGCGTTTAATCGTAAGGCTGCACGACGACACTTTAGTAACCGAACCAGAACTATAGGAACCGTTGCCAGTGGAACATCTGCAGGGGCAGGCGTTGGCGCACTCGCTGGCGGTAGACGGGCCGCTACGATTGGCGCTGCGGCTGGAGCGGGAGGTTCATATCTTTATTCGCGTAAACATCGTCGTCATCGACGACATTGATCGAATAAAGTTGGACCAATTATCAACTAACGAATTACGAACAACAGGGAGAATAAGCGATGTCATACGATGAAGAAGAGGCAAGACGAAGCCGAGTGGTTGTGGAAACGCCGACTGCAAGGCGGGAGGTTGTCTCACAAACAGTGCGCACACCGGATCGCAACGGCGTCTCAGCAACAATGGTTGGCGTGCTGGTTGTCGTGGCAATCGCGCTAATCACAGTGATGGTGTTGTTCTGGATGAGCACGCAGCGGAACGTAGATCCGAACGCCAATACGGTGGCCCAACAACAGCAACCGCCGACGGTGGTCCAACAAGCTCCGGTGCAACAACCGCCTGTAATTATTCAACAACCGGCTCCGGCCACGCAGCCCGCTCCGGTCATCATTCAGCAGCCGGCTGGTGGAGCAACTGAGCCTGCACCCGCGCCCGCGCCCGTTGATAACGATGCAGCGATTCAAACTGCTATCGATAAGCAACTGACCGATGATCCGACTTTCTCTTCGCTGGGACTTACTGCGACAGTGATGAATGCGAAGGTCACATTATTGGGAACAGTGAAGACTGATGCAATGAAGGCCCAGGTTGAACGCATGGCCCGCAGGATTAAGGGCGTCAAAGATATCGACAATCAGATATCGGTAGTCGCCGATTAAGATCCTTGCTTTCGAGCAAGGGGGGAAGAAAACGCCGCGCGTCTATAGGAGCGCGGCGTTTTCGATTATCTCGGTGTCTCGCCGCTTTCAACGCAGAGACGCAAAGGACGCGGAGACGCAGAGAAAGATCTTTAATAGCTTTCTGTGTGCTCCCGCAACCACTCGTCGATTTCATCGCGTGTTGGTTCGCGACCGAGTTCATCTTTCAATCGCTCACGTACAAACTGCTCTTCTTCTTTACCTGCCGCTGATAACGACTGATCTTCATTTTCACTGCTCATAGATCTTTACCTCAGTTGTTTCGAGTGAGGTTTCGACAATAAGCATCGACTCCTCACAGTTCAAACGAATCATTCGCGAGTTTTCCCAAACGAGAAAATCAACACGCTCAATCGGTGATCCGGCAAATGCGGACATACGGCGAAGCGAATCGTAGGAACCTAAACCGATCGCGTCGAGATCCGCGCGCAAAGCAGTTTTCGTTTCGTCATCCGCTTCCAATTCGACAACGGCCAGACTTTGCGGCACCAGTCCCATTTCGCCATCGAGATATATGTTCCAGATAAACCCGATGTCTAATAACAGATACGCCGTCTCATCCCAAACGAAGTAACCAGTCACCGTTGCGCCGATCACATGAGCGATCACGTGGTCCTGGTGAGTATTCGTCTCAGCTTCCTGCCACACGTCAAACTAACTTTCGTAATTCATCAAACTCTTTGACTTCACTGCGGCAATACACGCGCAGACTAACGAACCCACCCCGCCAATAACAACCGAAATCGGCGCTCCTACTAAAGAAGCCAAAGTGCCAGCTTCAAGTTCACCAAGCTGTGGTCCACCCATGAAGAACATCATGTTGATTGCCGTCATACGTCCGCGAATGTGATTGGGTGTCACTAGTTGCCGGATCGTCTGTCTTAATACAGTGCTTACCGTATCAGCGACGCCCGTTGTCGCGAGCATTAAGAATGACAACCAAAACACAGTCGAAATTCCAAATCCCGCGGTAGCCAGACCGAAAACAGCAATCGAGATCACAACTAATCGACCTTCGCGTCGAAAGCTGCCGATTCTCGCCATTATCAATGCCGTGATCACAGAACCGATTGCCGGGGCCGCGGCTAAGAGGCCATAACCTCGCGCCTCAACATGCAGTCTTTCTTTAGCGAAGATCGGTAACAGCAAAGTCGCGGAGGCAAAGAATGTCGCCGCAAAATCGAGCGTCATCGTTTGCACGATAATCGGCGTACGCCAAACAAACTGCAGTCCTTCCTTGAGTGCCGTCAAACTCAACGCTTCTCGCCGGGCGCCTTGAAGTTCCGGACTTCCACTCGCACGAATCAAGATTAGCGCCGCAATAACAGCGAGAAATGAAGCCGCATTAAATCCATAGACTACAGCAGGCCCACTCTCCGCCAGGATGACTCCCGCCAAGGCTGGTCCACCGATGGTCGCGATATTAAAAACTACCAACCATAAACTTACGGCATTAGGAAAATCCGCAGCCGGCACCAGCGACGGCATCAATGCCTGACGCGCCGGAAGATCGAACGCAGTTGCCGCGGCCGCAAACGCACTCAGGATGTAAATCGGCCAAACACTTTTAAGACCAAGCATCGTGGCAACCGCAAGCAAGCCGGCTGTCGTTAACATCACACTCTGCGTCACGATCATTAATCGCTTGCGGTTGATCGCATCGGCGACCACACCACCGATAAGCGAACAAATAATGATCGGCGCGCCGCGGAATAAACCAACCAAGCCAAGCGCAAAAGCAGACTTGGTCAAGAGGTACACGTGCCAGTTGATTGCAACGGATTGCATTTGCGATCCAGTTACAGAAACAACATTACCCAGCCATAGTAGACGAAAGTCTCGATAGCGAAGGGCGGCAAAAGCAGAAGATTTAGCGGGAGGCGTAGGATCGCCGGACGACGAGGTTGAATTGACTGAAATCATCAAACGCTAACTTACATGTTTGATGGACTGGACTCAAAGGCGGCAGAGTTTTTCCGCTATTCGATATAGTGTTCACTGAGTCGTACACGTAACGAGTCAGGAAGAGATTTCCACCGAGCGAGATTGAAACTACGCGAAGTTAAGTCTGAGGAATTTACGCGAGAGCAATGCCAGACACCGAGCTTATCGTCAAACTGCCATTGATAGAACGGTCCGCCTCCCTTGCGAGTGTAAAAGGCGGAGATTTCCCCTTCCGGCTGGGCCATAACTGCCCGGATGTAGACACGCAATCCGTTCATAACGTCGTTTCTCTGGTAATAGCCGGCATTGAAACCGGAGGGACGAGGTCCAATTCTCCAGCCTTTTTTATCGGAGTAAAGCGAATCAAGCCGCGCCGCGCTTCTTCGAGTGCAATGCTGATATTTCTTCGGCACGCGGGATCCGGAAGAATCTTTGGCCGCGCTCCCCTGACCAGTTGTTTGCTTCGTAATCCGGCCACGACAATCATGCGATAGATCGAGTCGATCGATCGCAAGTCAGCATTTAATCCACTCTTGATGTTGGGTTTTTCACTCATATTTTTTCAATTCGAACATTCGCAGCAGTATTGCCCAGCAGGACCGCTATTAATCTTGTGTTACCAGGACCACTTTGCCGCAAATCTTGATAAACCAAGTTGCAGCACGTCGATAAAGCTTAAGTCAGGACTTCTGCTATTCGTCCCCCGATACACATTACCTGCGGGGAAGATCAGTAATATGTAGCTCGCGACTACTGTCGTTCTGTCGCAAGGCAGTGACCACAAAAAAGCCGGTAATCGCGCCAAGCAGAGCGGCCGCCACGGCCATCCATAGGTGTAGTTTCCCTCCCTGAAGGTCGACGGCTCCAGTCACATTTTTAAAAGTAGCGAAGGTATAAAACTGCCAAACGGCCAGCAGTAACAGGACGATGGCGGCAGTCGCCGATAACCAAAGACCTGGGGCATTTTTATTTGTTTGCTTCATTGTTCTCCTTATGCTTGCCGGGGTGAATTAAAGTTGGCGGGCCAATTCAGATCGATCCACCTACAGGTAGCGGAACAACGATGCGAAGTTATGACGAGCCGGGTAGGAAAAAGTAGGGCGTTCTAAGGTCAGATACATCGAGACTAAACTCCCTTCCTGTGAGTCGTGAAAAACAACAGACGGCACAAGGAATGGCTTAGGCGCTGGTCCCGATGTCGAGAGTAGGATTTCTAAAGAACTGAACGTGCGAGTTCAGTTTAACACAGCCGCTGATAATAAGCTTGCGAGCGTTGCTATCAGCCTTCACTCTCAATCGCGTCGTACAAGTCGTTGAGTTTTCTAAAGTGATAACCCATTGCCGCTAAACGCAACCACTCGGTGGTCCGATCGTGGTGATTACGCAGGGCCTGAATAAAGAAGCGCCAAAACTCTCTTCGTTCAGTATCGACGACACCTAATTTGACAACTAACTTAACCAGCGCCCTTACGCCTTCGATCAAAGTGTAAGGGGTGGGCTCTGCAGTGTCGTGAGTTGTGCGCTTCAGAGAATCAAGGACCCGCTCGTAGTATTCGCGCGGTTTGTAAATCGTCTTCATGATCCTCTGGTATCCGTTAATGAGTAACGCTGCATCCATCTTGGTGACAAAGTTCAGCGTACTGACAGTGTTGTTTCCGGAAGCATCTTCGCCGAGCAAACGTCCTTCTCGTTCAAGTCGTCTCCAAAGTTGCGTATCAGGCAGAGCATTCAACATCCCGACCATTGCCAGCGGGATCGCGCTCTCGCGAATGAACTCGATCTGTCGTTCGAAAATGTCCTCGGGATCATTGTCGAAGCCCACAATGAAACCGGCCATCACTTCCATTCCATAACTCTGAATTCTCTTTACCGAGTCAAGCAGGTTGCCGCGGTTCTGAGATTTCTGGGCCTCTTTAAGACTCTCCTCGACAGGCGTTTCAATCCCCAGGAAAACACGACGGAAATTGGCTTCGCGCATGTTGCCAAGCAACTCTTCGTCGTCAGCCAGATTCACGCTTGCTTCAGTCAATAAGGAAAACGGAGTGCCATTCTTCTTTTGCCACGCTACCAGCTCGGGTAAAAGGTGCCTGACGTTTTTCTTATTACCAATAAAGTTATCGTCGACTATGAACAAAGGACCGCGCCAGCCAATTCGCTTTAGTTCTTCAAACTCAGTAAGGATTTGGTGGTTACTCTTAGTGCGAGGAACGCGCCCGTAGATTTCGATGATGTCGCAAAACTCGCATGAGAACGGACAGCCACGTGAATACTGGACCGACATGCAGCTGTAATGTTTTAGATTAGCAATCTGAAAATCAGGAATCGGTGAAATCGACATGGGCGGTCGTTCAGGCGCCTTGTAAACCCGCTTCGCCTCGCCGCGTTTTATGTCTTCAAAAAACTGCGGCAGGGTGGTTTCGGCTTCACCCTGGAAAATGTGATCCGCGTGCGGCAGTTCTCCGATTGTGCTGGTCACGTATGGACCACCGAGCACAATAGTTTTTCCCAGGGCCTGCGCCTGCGCCGCCACGCTGTGCAAAGACTTCTTCTGTACCAGCATGCCGGTGATAAAAACCATGTCAGCCCATTCGAGCTGCGCCGGGGTCAGCGATTCGATGTTGAGATCGACCAGTTTTCGTTCGCACGATTTCGGCAGTAAGGCGGAAACTGTGAGCAACCCGAGAGGCGGGAAAACACTACGTTTTCCTTCAAACGGCAATGCATGTCTAAAACTCCAATACGTCTCCGGAAACTCCGGGTTTACCAACAAGATTTTCATCAGACGCCTCCGCTGCGATGGTAGGTCATTAACGCCAGAAGCTGGGTAATAGTTGTGTAAGACATAACTCAACCGCGGGCGTTATAAATAATCGGGGTGAGCTTATAACGAAATGCCACTATCACGTTAAGACTTTCGCTCGTTTATCGCAAACCAGCGCTGTGATATAAATCATTTGACCCACTCCCAAGTTTAAAGGACCTTTCACTAGTCGGCCGGAGCACTCGTGATGATAGGAAGAGAAATTGAGTTCAAAGTTGGGCGAAGATCGGTTGATGGCGTAGTGAAACTATCCGATTATCCGCCCGAGTTGCTTCAGTTGAGCGTCAGTTATAAAGGTGAGCGGTCGAGTTCCGTTGTGCTAACCCGATCTCAAGTACAAGCACTGCGCCAGGCGCTGGTTGAATTTGAGTTAGGAATGGATTCGGAAGAAGCGCAAATGGAAGGGTGGGACCAGCACGAACGCCGGGCGGTTTGAAGCCACGTTATAGCGTTGTCACGCATCTGATTTGTCTGGATCGAATCCGTACTCTGCAAGACAATTAGTGGCGATGAGGTCAGTACCGTAACGCGGTAACGTCGGGTTAGCTCGATTTTTATGGGCAGAGGTCCATTGCACGACCCGACGCTACCGCGTTACGGTACTGACCTCATCATCACAAACACTCGAATGAAAGGTGACCACTACCATCATGACTAAACTTCTGTCGCGCTCGCTCGCCTCGTTATTAATGTTGCTCTTTGCGCTCTCACCAGTTTGGGCCACCTGTGGAGGCGGCGGTGGCGGAGGTACCGGCGGAGTCGGAGGTGGGGGCGGCGGTGGCGCCACGCCGGCCGTCTATAACGTGCCGTGGAAAATGTGGGAAGCTAAAACGGCTCCCGCAAAAGGACTCATTCTCTACTGGTTTCCGGCCTCAAACGACGAAGTAAAAAGATCGCCACTAAAGGGCTCGCGCGTTTTGACGCTTTACGCTTCGCAGTGCGTGGCGATGTCGGTAGCTGATCCCGCTCAACCCGAACTGCAAAAAATTATCGGCGACTCGAAACCGCCCGTTGCAATTTTGGCGGCGGCTGATGGCTCACAAATCAGCAAGATCGAGAACACCGCCGGAAAGTTGAAAGTGGACCAGGTCGAGAAAGCGGTTGACTCCGAAATGAGGCAACGCGAGAAGAACCTCGACGGCCAGTTGAAAGAAGGAAAAGACAAAGCGAAAGCCGGTGATAAGGACGCCGCGATTGCTGCCTTCAAACCAGTTGTTGCCGAGAGTTGTTTATTCCCTAAGAAAGCAAAAGATGCGGCAAAGGAACTGAAGAAGCTCGGCGTTGAAGAAGTCGGTAGTTTTCCCGCTTACACGCCGGTGTTTAGTCCGCGTGAAAGTGCGCAAATTGAACAGGTAATGCGTCGTGGTCTAACCGCCGAGATCAACGAAAATTATGTACTTGCGGAAAAACTCTATTCGCAAGCACACCGAATGGATCCGGCTGATCCAACGCCGCTACGCTATTTAGGTGAAGTCTATCGACATCATCTCGGCGAGTGGGACAAAGCACGCGCCACCTTCGATGAAATTCTTAACATGCCGGCCGATCCGATCGCGCGCGCAGTTGCGCTTCACGGTCTTGGCAAAATGACGATTCATGAGGGCCAATTTAAGAAAGGGCTTGCGTTAATGGAACAGTCAGTTGAGGAATTTCCGCTTCCACTCGCGTATCGAAATCTTGCTGTGTATTGGAACTCCGAAGGCGATCTCGCCAAAGGCAACGATTACACGCAAAAGGCGTTAGCGCTCGATCCTAAAGATCCATACAACCTGACCTTCGCTGCGGTGTTCATGGCGGCGTCAGGTAAGGGCGATGAGGCATTGAAGATCGCGATCAAGAACCGCAACTTGTTGCCTGCGTCGTACAACCTCGCGGCCATCTATGCTCAAACAGGTCATAAAAAAGAAGCGTTGGCGCTCCTGCAACGTCACTTCTTCCGTTATGAACGCTATCAATCAGTTCGCGCAAAAGAGATGATGGAAGCACGAGTCGATGCGGTGTTTGATTCGCTCCGCCAGGATTCGACTTTTCTCGCTTTAACGAGTGGTGCTGATGGTCGTCTGCAAATGCCGATGAAGAACATGACGGGTACACAGAACCAGTAGAGCCTCTGAAAGAGTGACTGTAGTGATCAAAGAGTCAGTACCGCCTCACGGTAGCGGGTGTAGGTCAGTACCACCTCGCGGTAGCGGGTGGGTTTGTCTGAGATATGGCACGTTTCTTGACATGATCGACCCACCCGCTACTGCGAGGTGGTACTGACCCTAACCCACCTGCTACCGCGAGGTGGTACTGACTATCCGCACTATGCTTAAGCTCCCGATGTGTAAAGCACTTGTGGTTATTGTTGTCTGCTTACTTCTATCCGTCACTATCGTTGACGCTAAACCAAAAGTCGCCCTCTCTAAACTGCGTTCGCATTTATCAACTGCCCTGGGAACGCGCGCATCGATCGTCAAAGATGAGTTGAACCAACCAAACAATTCAGCCCGGGCAGGCGAATACTGGCTGGTACATGTTAAGCCTAAAAGCACCGGACATTTCGCTGTTAAGTATCGCTATAACTACAACGACAAACTGTATTCACACGTTGAACGCGAACTAAGGTTTAGAGTTGGGAAGACTGGCTGTTTGCGAAATCCGGACGGCAACGGCGTCTACGCGAAGTTTTGTTTAGGCGACACCATCATCTTGCCGATCGCGTTAGAGAACTTTACTGAACATGAATTCAGTTTGAAGTTCACTGACGAGTTGGTCAACGATGACAGCTATGCTGACGATAGACAGCCTGACAAAACTCTCCCACCTGCAAATCCTGCGTCAGCAAATTTGATCTATCTCGGCGCGTACTCCGCTACCCAGCTCCATCGAGCCGGTGGCTACACCTTGCAACGTTATGCCGTGTTCGAAGCGAGGCAACCGGGAAGATTTACTCTCGCGCTTTCCAACCTGCCGCTAAGTCAAAATTTATCCGCGAGCGCCGGCGGGTATTCAATTATCGTTGTAGATCGGGAAACTCCAATCACCGCGTTGCTGGCGAATGAAAATGTGGAGGGTTTTAGCAAAGGATTCAACGGCCAGGAATACTCGTCATCGACTGGTAGTAACACAAACTACTTAACGAATGTGATAGTTATTCAAACCGGGGATCGGTTTACGTTCAACTATGCTAGCGAAGTCCATTCGGCCCGGGAGGAATGGAACGAGCGAGCGAAAAAGACATTCGATAAGCCGACTTTGTCACCGCCTTCAATCGCTAAACTCCCATTCTCATTTGATCCAACGTGGGAATATAACAACTGGATTAAAGATTGGGTGACGAGGTGATCGGGAGAGAGGGTGATGGGGAGATGGGGAGAGAGGGTGATGGGGTGAGAGGGCGATAGGGTGATGGGGCGCGGGTTGCTTTGCTTCGGCTTGGCCGCCTGTTGTGAGGAATGGCTCCGCCTTTCCGCAGCAAACAAGATAAAAATTTACGGCTACGCCGTCATTCCATTAACGTCAGAGGGCGCAGCCCAAAATTAAGTAGTCCATTACGGAAAGGCAGAGCCATTCCTCACAACAGGCGGCAAAGCCGAAGCAACGCACAAGCAAAGTACAAAG
>DATDMC010000067.1:0-58606 GCA_036518995.1 Pyrinomonadaceae bacterium
TACGGAAAGGCGTAGCCATTCCTCACAACAGAAGGCCCAGCCGCAAACCCCAAACATACGACCAGCAACGAGGTGATACTAGCCAGCCGCAACGAGGTGGGACTAATCATCCGTAACGAGGTGGGACTAACCAGCCGCCGAGACGGTACTAACTCTGTGACCATTGAAGAGTGGGGTCCTAATGACTGGACGAGCCGGGCAGCGTTTCCATCTTGCTTTCTGCTGAATCGCCGCGCCGGAAGAACATCCCAAACACTCGCGACAGCAAACCATAGAAAATGTAAGCGAGGACGAGTCCGAGCAAAACATACTGTGAGTAAAGAACGATTAGACCACCGATGGCCAACACGATAATGATCGTGCGCATACTCCGGCTGCCGGTTCCCACCGTCTTGAAGCTCGAAAAGCGCAGCGTACTCACCATCATCAAACTCAGCAGCCCGACGAGCAGCATTAACAAACCAGAATAGATGCGTGCGTGGTCAGCACCATAACCAATCAACGGCGTTGGAGCGAAGTGAACGAGTGCAGCAATCAATCCACCAGCCACGGGAATCGGTAGACCAACAAAACTCTTTTTGTCCACTTTGATTGTGCCGGCAGCAACAATCCTGGGTCGCGACGCTTGCACATTAAAACGCGCCAATCTGAACGCGCCGCACATCAAATACATGAAAGAAATGAACCAGGAAAGTTGGTGGAGATTTGTCCCTTCCGTGAGGCTGGCGCCATAACCCCAAACATAAGCGAGCACGGCCGGAGCAAGACCAAAAGTGACCACATCGGCAATCGAATCCAACTGAATTCCGATCTCAGTTGTCGTCTTTGTCATGCGTGCTATGCGGCCATCGAGCATGTCGAATAGCACGGCAAACCCGATCGCAATCGCTGCGTGATCGAATCTGATGGTAGCGCCGGCAATATCAGGATGAGATCCACCCAATAGCTGGAAGGCCCGCAATGAAGCCATCACTGAAAAGAAACCCATGCCGATGTTTGCGGCAGTGAACAGGGACGGGATTAGGTACAGTCCCTTCTTGAGACCGCGACGCGGAGGATTTGGTGGTTCCTGGTCCATTTGCACGCCTTCTGGAGTAATCACGCGATTTTCCCTATCACCGTAGTGCCTCCTACAACCCGATCACCTACTGACACCGTCACCGTTACATTTGCCGGCAGGATCACATCAGTGCGCGAGCTAAATTTAATCAAGCCGAAACGCTCGCCCAGTTCGAGATTATCGCCTTTCTTCTTCCAACAGACTACCCTTCTAGCCAGTATTCCGGCAATTTGCTTGCAAACGACGGTCACCTTCTCGCCCTGAATCGTTAGAATATTCTGCTCATTAACTAAACTGGCCCTTTCATTGGTCGCCATCAGGAATTTACCTGGTGAATAAACAACGTCTACGACCTTGCCAACGATCGGCGACCGATTGATATGCACATCCAGTGGTGAAAGAAAAATGCTTACAACAGTAGCCGAGTCGGCCTGTTCCGGCGCCAGCGGCTGTACCCGGGTCACGCGACCATCAGCAGGCGCCACCACAATATCAGCATCCCCCGGCACAACTCGATTCGGATCCCGAAAAAAGAAGGCCATAAACAGGACCACAAACACGAATAAGCCGAACACGATCCATAGGCCAAACGCCAGCGACACGAGTCCCAGAATTAGTGGAACAACAATAAAAGGAATGCTTTCTTTTACGAGCCTCAAAACAATTTTTCGCTTTTAACAATTTTCGCAAAAAGGGGACGTGTACTTTGTTCCACGTCCCCCCGAAACTTCTTAAGTGCTTCAGACAGTGCTCAGCGCGCTGTTAATGACTAGTCTGCGTACTTTGATATTGGAGCATTATCGAATACATCTGGTCTTTCAGGGCCAACTTCTTTTTCTTCAGCGTACTTTCCTCGATCTGTTCTTCGTCGCTCGGATAAGCTAACGACGACAATTCAGTAAGACGTTCTTCGTATTTATGATGTTCTTTGGCCAATTCTCTAAATTCTGGATCCCGATTAATCAACTCTTCTTTCAGACTCTCCGTATTTACAATGTCCATTTCGGTACTGTCTCCTTTCAGACTGTAGACTGGCGGGATAACTGGAGGCGAAAGCTACTGAGCCTTCATAGGGGTTGATGTGCACGCAAAAATGTTAGCCCAACATCTTGACCAAATCAAGCTGGTATTTACTTTAAAATCAGACTCATCACAACTGCGTCTTCGCGCGGATCGGAATAATAATTCGGTCGTCGCGCAATTGCTTTGAAACCACAACGTTCATAGAGCGATTGCGCACCAAGATTTTCGCTGCGCACTTCCAAAAAAGCCGTCTTAACTCCTAAGCGACGCGCCTCATCGACCACGCGACCCAACAATGCGAATCCAATACCACGCCGGCGATATTGCGCGCGCACGGCGACGTTATTGATGTGGAGTTCGCCGGCGGTTTCGCGGGCGACAATGTAACCGGCGAGGCGGCGATGTTCGATTATTGGCGACTTTTCCGGGGCGGCAACCAGTAGTAAGTTTCGATTCCCTGCCTGGAGTTCCGCATAATAGGCCGCCCAGCCCCAGCGACTCAATCCGGACTGTTCTTCAATCTCCACGACCTCGAGCAGATCGTGTTCCGACATTCGACTGATTGTTATTTCACCAGTCCTCGTAGTCGGATTTTGTTCCGTGATCGACATTAGAACTTTAGTTCTGCATCCGAAGGTCTGACATAGATCGCGTGTAAGTCGTTTGGTCCAAAACCGGTATCAGTGGCGAATTGTCTCAAGGCCAACGCCGCGACGTGGATAGCCAACGCTGAATCAGACGCAACGATTCGTGCTTCACCGCCGCGCGCTTCCTGAATCAGAGTTTTATAGAGTTGGGCGCCCGCGCCCGTCCATAAAATATCGCTAAATTCCGCGTATCGCTCAATCATTTTTTGCGGCGGCAGATGAGCGGGCTGATCGAGTTCAGCCGGTTCACCAGCGCTCGAGATAGCAAACATTTGGCAGAAAACTTCACCGCGACCGGCCGGTAACATAGCTACTGTTCTGGCTGATGGACCAGCAGCGTGCGCAATCGCTTCGAGCGTTGGGACACCAATACAACTTCGACTGAGCGTCGCGGCCAGGGCCTTGATAGTGGCGATGCCGATGCGCAAACCAGTAAAACTACCTGGTCCAGAAGCGACCGCAAATACGTCCATATCTCGAATTGTCAGGTTAGTTGTTGAAAGCAAACGATCGATATCCGCCAGCAAAGTATTCGAATGGGAGACGTCCGGGTTTCCCGAACTGCTCGCCAAAACTTCAGCGCCCCGGTTAATCGCAATGCTACCGGAAAGTGTCGCCGTCTCAACGCTGAGGATTAGTGGAGTCACTATTTGATTTCTTCGATCGATAGACTATCTAACCACAGTACACCAAAAATTGGACACGGTTGCGACTGACATTCATTACGCGCCAACTGCAACACGACTGCTTCATTGGTCGCAGGCGCTGTAAATTCAAAGGAAGACTTTTCCCAGTTCGCACTATTTTGCGGCAGATTCGCAGAGTGTGCCAGTTCCGCATTTGTAACAACGTCAGCAATCCTCAACAGTGGCACTCCGCCAGTAATAATTCCTTTCGCTTTCACGGCGAAGTTTATTCGATACTTCTGACCGGCCTTGATAATGATTGGCTGCGAAATGATCGCTGTCGCCGCGGGTGATGGACCATCAAAAGCGATCCTGATGCTCTTTGCGCCAGTATCTTTTTCTGATGTGTCAATCGAGATTGAAATCTTCGGGAGTTCCCGCGGTATGTTCCAACCGAAACCGCTTCCGCCAAAGCTGATTGGTCCTTCGAAACCACCATCGTAAATCTCGGACACTACTGCATCGGTCCCTTTCCAGATATTGAATGCTTCACCATACTGACGAGTATCGCTTAGCTTCGCAATCAGTTCGCGTTTCTGGGCTTCCGAAACGGAAGCAGCGACGAGCACAAACTGTTCGCGTGTTTCTCTTCCCTTTCCTTTGCCGGCGAGAAAGCGTGCGAACGCAATACGTGAATCAGTTGACTCAATGCCCACCAACTGTTCAGTAGTTTTAATGTCACCACGCGACACGCCCCACGCTAAATCGATCAGGCTTGGTAGAAAAACTTTATTACTTTTAGTCGCTTCTCTTAGTTCAGCAAACGCCTCATCATAACGACCCATACGCAAACGCAGATTGGCCCGCTGCCAACGAGTGTGTGCGTAATAGGGAGCATTAGCGACCGATTGATCGAACGCGCTCAACGCTCCAGCTTGATCATCCAACTCGTCGCGCAGCGTTCCCAGTTCTAACCATAAGTAATCATCTGCCGGTCGCAGGCTGGCAGCAATCTCAAATTCCTTCGCAGCTTCGCGATACATCTGTACGTTACGAAAAGCGACAGCGAGGGCGCGATGAGCTTCAGCGTCTTTCGGAGTTAAGCGAACAGCCTGGGCCGCGGCTGGGATGGACTTGGTTACAAAACCGTAGCGAGCAAGCAGCCGCGCGAAACCAAACTGGGCCGAAGCGGTGATGAGAACAACACACGCAACGATACCTAAAATTGAAAGTACGATCCTAATCACAAGATCCTACTCCGCGTCTCTGCGGATCTCTGCGTCTCTGTGTTAAATCCATGGTCCAATTATGCGCAACTCAATTTCAACACAGAGACGCAGAGATCCGCGGAGACACAGAGAAAAACGTGCCCTCTCCATAAGAAAGGACACGTTCATAGTTTCCGATTTTGAAAGTTCTTATTGAGCGCCGCTCGGATTGTCCTGAAAGCCTAACGGTGTCAGCGCGGCAGCAGTTCCACCAGCGATGATTGCTACAGTTGCCGGAACTCCAAGACCGAGTAATCCACCACCACCCGCGGCAGCCGCACCAGCCGCAGCACCTGCTCCGGCGCCGGCTCCTGCAGCAGCGGCAGCACCCTGACCAACTGTTGGGGCAGCAGCTCCCGGCGGGAAGCAAACATCAAGAATTCCGCCTTTGGCTGGATCAGTTTTCGCCGCAGTTCCATTTTGCTGCGTGGCAACTTCACCTGTTGTTTTCTTTTTGGCAGCAAGAACAGCGCATCCATAAATGATGGTCGCCTTCACATTGCCATTCTCATCGTACGTCAAAACGAGCTTGGTATTAGGCGCGATATCCAGAGTGCCCAATGATCCAAGGTTAACGGTTGCTGATTGATCCGCACCTGTTTCAATCGTCGCACCAGTGACAATCGATGCACCGGTGGCCGCGCTATTCCCGTTTACTGTTATCGGCTGATTATTTCTGGTTGTCAGTCTGGCGATAAACTGTTGTGGGACTGGAACAGGGTTGGGAGTTGGAGTTGCCGGCGCTGCAAATGCAACCTGGATTGCAATCTGCACTGTTGAAAACAACAGAAGCCCCGCCAATGCCTTATAACCCTTGCTTCGGTTTCGATTCATTGTTTATCCCTTCTAAAAATACACATCCACGGACCAAATCGCCGTTTGGTGGTCGCAGTTTACTGGTTGAATAAAGCGTCGGTCAATCACTATTTGGTCCAACAAGTTAAATTCATATCAACCACAATCGTATTGATGACACTACTTTGCAGTTCACTTCTTCAAGAATCGCTGGAAGAAGTCGTCGGCCAGTTTTGCATCGAGAGTTTTCAATTTATTGTACTCATCCAATGCGCCTTTGCGATCATTCAGCGCCACATATGCGACGGCCAAATTGAAGTGCGCTTCTGAATAGTCAGGCTTGAGTCGAACGGCTTCTTTAAAGGCCGCGGCCGCTTCCGGATATTTCTTAGTGCGGAAGTAAACGGTGCCGAGATTGTTGTTTGTTTCGGCGCCTGGTTTCAGGGCCAAAGTCTTCTTATAAGCTTCGATCGCCTTATCAAACTGCTGCGCCTTATATAGAGCTGTGCCGAGACTGTTATACGCCTCAACATAATCCTTCTTGAGAGTGACAGCTTTCTGCAACGCAGCGATGGCTTCGTTGAATTGATTGCGGCTGTAATAGGCAGTGCCGAGATTGTACTGCGCTTCAGGAAAATCCGGCTTAGCGCTGGTCGCTTTTTGTAAGACTTCTATCGCCTCGGGAAACTGGCCCAACTTGTTGTAGACCGCACCCAGATTGTTCAGGGCTTTAATATAAGTTGGATTAAGCCGGAGTGCCTCCTTGTAAGCGGCGACGGCTTGACGGAAATTTTCCTGGGCCGCCGCCTGGTCCAACGTCTCACCAAGCTTCACATAAGCAAATCCCAGATTGTTTTGTGATACGGGATTGTCAGCCCGGCGCCGGATCGAGTCCTGCAACTCGATTATCGCTTGTCGATAATCACCAAGCGCGATCAGCAAACTGCCGAGGTTAGTGCGCGCTTCCACATAGTCAGCCTTGACTTGCAACGCTTTGCGATAGGCAGTGGTGGCCTCCTGATACTTGCCGGTCATGTAGTAAGTATTGCCGAGGTTGTACTGCACTTCCGCCGAGTCACTCTTAATTCCCGCTGCTTTCAAAAAGTTTTCGAGCGCTTGTGGATATTGCTCGACAACGTAATGGGCCGCGCCCAGATTGTTAAGCGACTCAACATCGTTGGGTCGTAACCGAACAGCATTGGTAAAAGCCTCAATCGCTTCCTGATAGCGACCGGCTTTGTAGAGACTCGCGCCCAGATTGTTGTAGGCAACGGCATCGTCTGCCTTTAAGCGAACGGAATTTCGCAGCGCCGTAATCGAGTCGTTTTCCCTACCCAATCGATCGTAGGCATACCCGAGATTGCTAAAAGCGGTCGCATTGCCCGGTTGAAGTTTGACTACCTGCTCGTATGCAGTTGCCGCTTCGGCAAACTTGTTGAGACTTAGATAACTGTCGCCCAGTGCGTTGTGAGCTTCGGGCCAATCCGGCTTTTGCTTGAGCGCTTCCTTGAACGCGTTTACGGCATCATCAAACTTTTCAGTCGCGCTGTAAGCGATCCCGAGATTGAAGTGAGCGTCCGGATCGTCTGCTTTGATCGCCAGCGATTTTTTAAAAGCATCTGCGGCTTCGGCATTCTTATTAAGACTGAAATACGCGGCGCCGAGATTGTTATAGATCACCGGATCCTTCGCGGCATATTTCAATCCATTTTGATAAGCAGTGATCGCCTGCGTGAATTGCCCGAGATCGTAATAAGTGTTTCCCTGGTTCTTAAAAGCTTCGGCTCGATCACTGTCACTAACGGCGCCGGTTGCGTCAGTTTCAGTCGGACGAGTGGTTGGTCTACGAGGTGGGTTGTTGCGCGCGACTTCTACCTGACGCGCCGGCTTTGGCTGTCGTTTCACGACCAGCATCGCCGCTGCGCCACCCGTAAGATCGCGAATACGTTGCGGCCGCTTAAAGATCACGGCCGCGCCACCCATGATGTCCTGTCCCTGAAACGCACCTGAGCCGCGAATGTCCTGGAAGAATAAGAAGGCCGCTACTCTTACCAAAGCAGGCGGGGACGCCTGCGCTCCTGGCAGCGACGTCTGCGCTCCTATCAAAGCAATAACTATTAACAGGATCAGACCAAACTGGGATTGTCTATTGCGTCGCATCAATTTTCTTCGTTGCTACCATTACCAGAATCAAGAATATGAAGGCGTTAACCAGCAAGTGCAGACCGAAGTCGACCAGACTATGGACCGCGACCCCAGTCATCGCTATAACTGCAGCAAAGCAAGCCGAACGTTGAAATCGATCGTCCGAGTTCAAATTAACTTTCACCGCGCGAAACAACGAAATGAAAAACCAAATTCCCAGCGCGAAACCGACGACACCAGAACTTGACAGCAGTTCGAGATAATCGTTGTGGGCCTCCTGCGGCGTCATCGATCCCGAAGCGTCATGATAAGCGGTGATCGCGGACCAATATCCGCCTAAGCCGACACCCAGCATTGGATGCGCGGTAAACATCTTCCAGCTTGCTTGCCAAATCTCATTTCTGGTGGCGCCACCTCTTAGACCATTGGCATCAGGATTTAGTTCTGTACTCGCTTCGCCAAAACTGCTGACCAGTTTGTCTCCACCAACCCAAACAGCGCCGGAAAATAACACCGCCACTAAGGCCAGCAAAAGAACTACACGAACTGACTTCGAACGAAGAATTTTGTAATTTGGTAACTCACGCGCACCGAGTTTGCCACTCGTAAGTAGAATTGCAGCCATCACTACCTGGACCAGCATCGCCAGAATCCCACCACGCGAGTTTGACAACACAAGCGCGGTCCAAATCGGCAGCAACAGTGCGACGTAACTCATCACCCGTTCTTTCGTAAGCCCGCGGGTCAGGGCGACACCCAAACCGAGTCCAAGCGCCATCTCCATTAATAAAGCGAAGTGGTTCTTATTGATGAACTGTCCATACCCCTGCCCCGGCAGAGTGTGCGGCAAAACAAATCCGGGCTGGTGTTGGGCCGTCTGACGCAAAATTCCATACAACGCACTACCGACGGCGATCCCGATCACCAGGTGAATCACGACATTGATCCGTTTTTTCGTGGTGCAGTAGCGATAAAGAAGGGCGAGACAGACAGTCAGCGCAAGAATTTGCAGGACGAAAAATCGCGTCTGATATGGATCGGCGCTAATCGCATTCCACGGTTGTAGAGCTGCTACACCCGCATCCGGACTTCCCTGCCGTATGGTAATCGTTTGTAGAAACGCCAGGGCAGCAAGCGCCAACATGGACCACAAAATTCCTTTTGGTCCGCCAATCCGGCTCTCGCCGCTGATCAAACTTTCAATAATAGCCACAATGCAAATAGCAAAAGCCGCGCAAACAAAAGCTGCTTTCCACCACGGCTCTACTGTTCCGTATGGAATCGCACTTAGGACCACCAAAACCAACAAGCTACTGAAAACGATCTTGTTGAGAATAGCTGCAACGCGTAAACGTGCGACACGTTCTTCACTCGCGACAAAATCGATCGGGATAGTTTGCGCCATCAGTCCCCGGCCACACTCATAGCCAACTCCCGTTCCTCAACGGGCAACTCCTGGGCACGTATGATGCGAGCAACTGCTTCGGTGAACTCGCGCAGAAAAAGATTACTCAAATAGTTGGTATCAACCAGCAACGATTCGCCTTCAAGGTTGTGATAGAAGTTCAACCAACCCCACTCCTCGCCATCTTTCATAAGTGGCATGCGGAAGCACCATGAAGTGCGCGCGCGCAGCCGATCTTCCGGTTCGCCGCCTTCACCAAGCCAATACCAGTAAATGCGACCGCTGCGCATCTCCAGTTCCTGATTCGGATGACGATGAAGACTGGCAGCAAACGCGCGTTCATTAATCTCCGCACATCCCGCCTGACCCACCTGAGCGTTTGCATAAGTGAATTCACCAAACGCCAGCATCTGTCCAATCGCTTCAAAAACCTCGTGCAGGTCCGACGACTTCGCCAGTGCCCGCGCGGCGCGTCTTACTCGAATATTTTTTGCCACCCGAAGTCGACGATCGGCAACTGTGCGGCGTACACCCGCTCGTATTTCATCGACCTCGTGATAACGAAGATGGCCGACTGCAATGATGACGGCAACTGAGATCACAAACAGCACGACACCGGTTACCTTCGAACCTGTCGCCGGGAAAATCACAGCCGCGAGACCAAAAGACGCACAAACACCATAAAGAATCAGCGCAACTTTTCGCTGCGACCACCCACGCGCCAATAACATGTGATGGATGTGTTCGTCGTCTCCCTCAAAAATCGGTTTGCGACTGACGATGCGACGGCCCATCGTCATCGCCGTGTCGACCATGGGAAAACCAAAAGCCAGAATTGGCACTACCACCGCAACTGCAGTCGCGGCTTTCTGGGTTCCCAAAACCGAGAGCGAGGCGAGCATGAAGCCGACGAACAACGCGCCTGAGTCGCCGAGAAAGATCGATGCAGGATTGAAGTTGTAACGAAGGAATCCGGCGAGTGAACCACATAGGACCAACGCCACCACAATCATCAATGGTCGCCCCTGGGCCACCGACACGACGAGGATAACCAACGACGCAAACAAAGCGGCGCCGGACGCAAGTCCATCCATGCCATCGATGAGATTGAAAGCGTTCGCAATTCCCACCAGCCAAAGGATCGTGACGAGGTAAGAGACGATCGCCGGCAGTTGGACCGATCCAACAAACGGGACCGACAACGCATCGACCCGGCCACCCATCGCAAAGAAAAGACTGGCAATCAATCCCAACGCAATAAACTTAACAACCGCATTCGCGCCGCGAAGGTCGTCATAAACACCCAGCAGAAACACGAGCGTTCCGGGTATGAGCGCGAGATAGATGTCATTACTACGCGCGCCGAGTGTTTGAGTCAGAAGATTGTCTACCAGCGGTAACGTGGACAACGAAATTGCGCATGATAAGAACAGCGCGACACCGCCAAGCCTGGGTATTGCTTTGCGATGCACCCGGCGCCCATCAAGTGGGACATCGAGAAGTTGAAAGCGTTCACAGAACCTGCGGATTAAGGGAGTGATGATCAGCGACGCAGCTGTCGCTGTTAAGAACAGGGCAAAATAGGTGTTCAAAGGAGATTGTCCTCCGGGCTTGAACGTCTGGGCTATTTATCTGGGCTCGTAATGATGGAGTCGGTGCCGCCACGCGGTAGCGTCGGGTCGCGATCAGTTGGGATGGCCTGATACATCGTGACCGACGCTACCGTGTGACGGTGCTGACTCCATCGCTACGATGGTCTAAAACCGGCGCGGGAGCTTTCGGCTTCAGTTGGGAATTGAACTCAATCAACTCAATCATTTCCGGCAACAGCGCTTGTTTGGAAAAACGCTCGTGAGTTCGGGCTGAGGTCAAACTTATCTGTTCGACTGCGGTGCGGATTAGTTTTACTACTGCATTCACGTTGCCATGATTAGCAATCATGATCTGATCGGTGGGAGTTTCATTGGCGAGATCGACGACATGACTTTCGGATGGTCCAATGTAGAGCGTTGGCACACCGACGGTCATGATGTTGTAGATCTTGCAGGGATGAACGATACCGACAAATTCCTCGCCCATCACTACGACTTGCAGATCTGCGGCAGACAATGACGCGGAAAGTTTATCGAGTGGTTGATAGGGTAAACAGACGATGTTATTTAAATGATGGTCGCGTGCGAAGTGTTTGACCTTGACTTGTTCACTGCCACCCCCGACGAAATAGAAAACGATATTGTCGTTTGCCGAGAACGTTTGCGCGGCTTCCAGTAAAGTGTCGAGTGGATGACATGGACTGTGGTTCCCCGAATACATCACGACGAACTTGTTTTCAATTCGGTGCACGCTACGAAACTCTTCACGTCCTGCAGCCGAAAAACCGACGGCGTCATCATGCGACCACGGCGCCACAATGCTCACGCGCTCTGGATCAATTCCCTTAGCTAAAACACGTTCCTTCATGAAACGATCGAGCACAATCGTCCGGTCTGACCGTTTCAAACTAAGGCTGAGCATCTGTTTCAGCACGCGCGCAGTAAGCGAATTTTCACGCAGCCAACCAGCGGCGATTGCTTCGTCAGGATTAAGGTCCATGACCCAAAAGACAAAGCGTCCACCTTTGAGCGCGACAAAGAGAGTTGCGAGAAAAGAGATCAGTGGTGGCGACGTAAGGGCGACAACCACATCGAATCGTCGCAATGTCAGCAGGCGTAAAGAACAGACCGCTAGAAAACTTGCAAAATTCAAAGCGCGACGTAACCTGGACGCCTTGCCTAACGCCAGCGAAGGAATGCGATGGATGGTGATGTTGTTCCAGACTTCGTGACGCGGGAAACGTGCATTCGGATCGTCGTAACCGCGATCGCTCGTCACGACAGTGACGTCATGACCACGCTCCGCTAACGCTTTCGCGAGATCAGTGAGGTGTTGTGCAGTCGAGACGACATCAGGGTAGAAACACTGGTTGAGTAGAAGGAACTGCAAACGAAAACGATCAGATAGTCAGTACAATCTCGGGGTACTGACTATCCGATCACGAGATCAGCTCTAGCTGAGATCTGAGATCACTACTTACTTCGTTTCCGAAAATCATCCACCGTCTTCTTCAATCCTTCTTGCAGCGGAATTGTCGGGTTCCATCCGAGCGAGTTTTGCGCCCGCGTGATGTCAGGCTTGCGTTGGCGCGGATCGTCTTCCGGCAATGGCATGTATCTGAAACCGGAATCATTCCCAACGATCTTCATGACCTCTTCGCCTAACTGCTTGATCGTAAACTCTCCCGGATTACCGAGATTGACGGGTTGATTGAGATTGTCAGTATTCATCAACCGGATCAGGCCTTCGAGCAGATCGTCCACATAACAAAACGAACGCGTCTGTTGTCCTTCGCCATACAGTGTTAACGGTTCGCCTCTGAGCGCCTGAACAATAAAGTTCGAAACAACGCGACCATCGTCTTCCAACATTCGTGGTCCATACGTGTTGAAGATGCGCGCGATCCGAATATCAACGTTGTTCTGACGGTGATAGTCAGTCATCAAAGTTTCAGCCAGGCGTTTCCCCTCGTCATAACAGGAACGCAGCCCGATCGGATTCACGTTGCCCCAGTAATCCTCCTGTTGTGGATGGACGAGTGGATCGCCATAAACTTCTGAAGTCGACGCCTGCAAAATACGCGCGCGAACCCGTTTCGCCAGGCCCAGCATATTGATCGCGCCCATCACACTCGTCTTGACTGTCTTCACCGGATTGTACTGGTAATGAACTGGCGAGGCCGGACAGGCGAGGTTGTAGATCTGGTCCACTTCCAGGAGAATCGGTTCGGTAACATCGTGACGTATCAGCTCAAACCGGGGGTTGTCGAGTAGATGAATGATGTTGTCGCGTCGCCCGGTGAAGAAGTTGTCGAGACAAAGAATCTCCTGTCCCTCAGCCAGCAACCGCTCGCAAAGGTGTGATCCAATAAATCCCGCGCCGCCTGTAATTAGTATCCGCATGTGAGTAACTGTTCGAGTTTCGAGTTTAAAGTTTCGAGTTTCGAGTTTAAAGTTTAGAGTTTCGGGTTTCGGGTTTCGAGTTTAAAGTTTCGAGTTGATATCTTGCGCTTCAGGTGACTGAAAAGTGTCGGTTGGTTAGCTAGCTAACTCTTGTATTTTGTGCCTCGGTATTTTGAATTACGTAGATAGCTCATTAACCCTCCGATCATTTTTCCTATTTCCGTTGCCATTCCTGATACTCGGCAAATTCGGCGTTGCTAATGTAAGCTTGATCGAGAGCGATATAAAGCTGGCATCGTACCTCGGCTGCCGAACCTTTTGAGTTGGACAAGAACTGAATGAACTCTCCAGTTCCTCCACGGTCGTGTCCTTCGGCGATATTAGACATGACTGATACCGAGGCCCGGCGGATTTGATTCCTCAAGTCAAAATCTCTGGAGAACGCCCCGTTGTTTGAGGCTTGATATATTCGGTTCGTCAGTTCGCGCGACTTTTTCCAACATTCTATCTCTTCAAAGGTCTGAAAGGTTGCCATCGTTTCCTCCTGTGGTGAGGACTGGTTGTGAGTATTTAATTTGAGGCCAAACCTTCAACTCGAAACCCTAAACTCCAAACTCTAAACTTTAAACTCAAAACTCAAGACTCAAACTCTACCTCCTGACCGCAAAATTCCCCACGTATAACACATCCATCCGTGTCTTCAAGAAACAATTAATCGCTTCTTGAGGAGTACAGACTATCGGTTCGTTTTCGTTAAAGGAGGTGTTGAGAATTACTGGCACACCTGTTATCTCATGGAAATCAGAAATCAACTGGTAGTAACGATCGTTAACGGTTCGCGACACAGTCTGCAATCGACCGGAACCGTCCACGTGCGTGACCGCCGGAATCTCGGCTCGTTTCTCTTCCCTGATTTGATAGACCATCAACATCGTTGGCGCCGGATGCGTCTGTTCAAAGTAGTCACCAACTCGTTCCTCGAGAATTGACGGAGCAAACGGACGAAACGGTTCACGCTTCTTGATGCGATCGTTAAGTACGTCTTTCATCTCGGCGCGACGTGGATCGACCACAATCGATCGATTACCCAGTGCGCGTGGTCCAAATTCCATGCGACCCTGAAACCACCCGACTACCGCACCGGCAGCAATATCCTGCGCCGCTCGTTTGGTGACTTCTGCATCGCTATATTCTTCAAATTGGACCTTACTTCTATCGAGCGCAGCCCGAATCTCGCTGGTTGAAAAGTCTGGTCCAGTGTACGCGCCTTCCATCACTTCACCGCGCGGCTGTTGTAATAGGCCGTTGTAGATCTGATAACAGACTCCGAGCGCAGTGCCACTATCACCGGCGGCAGGTTGAATAAAGACGCGTTTGAACGGTGTATTCAAGAGAATCTTTCCGTTCAGCACCGAGTTATAAGCGACACCGCCGGCCACACCAAGATCGGTAATTCCAGTCTCGCGATAGAGATGATTCAGGATGTGAAACCCAACTTCTTCGAGTCGCAATTGCAAGCTCGCGGCAATGTCACGCTCGCGATCAGTCAATGGACTTCCCGGTTGCCGCGCTGGTCCAAAAGTATGCGCGAACTCATCGGAGAAGATGCGACCAATCACCGGCGAGCCCTCGTCCCAACTCATCTCGACACCTTCGGCATGATGGCGAAAGTAATCGAGGTTTAAACGAAACTGGCCGTCCGCTTCGGTGCGAATGATTTCACGAAACTCATCGATGAAGCGAGGCTGGCCATAAGGCGCAAGGCCCATCACCTTTCCTTCGTCGCCATAATGCGGAAAACCGAGAAACTGCGTGGTCGCGGTGTAGACGATGCCAGTCGAGTGTGGATATTCGACCTGGCCCAGGACGTCGATCGAGTTTCCGTCCCCAACTCCCCACATCGTGGAGATAAAATCGCCGAAGCCATCGATTGAGAGCAACGCTGCCTTGTCAAACGGCGAAACATAAAAGGCGCTGGCAAGATGTGCGCGATGATGTTCGACGTTGTGAAACCGGGCCCGAATTTCACTTTTCGGAAGGGCCAGTTGCCTGGCTAATTCATCTTTGAGATCGCGAACTTTCGCTGCGTTACCGAGACGGTCTTTGATCTGCGCAAATAGGCCCGGACCTTTGCTGCCATTTCCTGATTCGATGGTTGCTACTGCCTCCTGCCTTCTGCTATTGCCTCCTGCCACCTGTCGCGCCGCGCGTGTGGCAGCAAACAAAACTTTTTTGTGCAGGTGCGCCGAAGGATCGCGTGAAACGCCGATGTGATCGACATCGGAGATGCTGACGCTGGCAGTGTTTAGACAATATTTGATCGATTCGATTGGAAAGCCGGCGCAATGTTTGAAACGATTGAAACGTTCTTCCTCAACTGCAGCGACCAGCTTTCCGTCGCGAATAATCGCCGCCGCCGCATCTCCGTGATACGCATTAATCCCCAGTATGATCATTTAGGTGTTTGAAAAACTTTCCCTCGACGGCACAAGAATTTTCACCTGGCTCTTCTCTAAATTATTTGCAGAACGCGCTTTCTAGGTTGAATCTGAACCCATCCACCGACTGCCGTCGGTGGGATTCACTGCCGCCCCAACCTCGCCTCAATCAAATACAACGACAACATCAACTCAGCTAACATTCGCTGCAACGCGTACATGATCCCGGCCCAGCCATCGAGCAGACCACCGCGTAAGACCAGGCAATAAAACAACACCGCAACCGGAGCGACCACTTGCAGCCGTCGCAAGCGATCATTAAATGACAACTCACTCGCATCCAGCGCCAAAAGTTTTTGCGCTTCGAGCTCCGCGTAGGTCGTCTGCGAATTAAGCCAGCGACGCATTGGTTTACGGTCGTCGTGCAGAACCTTTCCTCGCAGTTGCCTCACTTCGCCGTCAATCCTCACACGATGAGCGTGACCATCCTGCTCGTATTTCGCCGACGCTCTTCGATACAAAACCGTCACCGACGGATAGATCCCACTACGCAGTTGCTTGCCGTTGAGACAGTAAATAAAGTCAGCCGTGTATCCGTTCACTCCGGCATCAAGATCCAGTGTCTTCAACTCCTCAACCAACGCGGCGGTGAGCACAAAGTCAGCATCGAGCGCCAAAACCCAGGGCGTTTTAATACCAGCTTCGTTTAGTGCAAAAGTCCACTGGTCCGCGTGATTAACAAACACTCGTTGCACAATCCTCGTCTGCGGAAAGCTCGACGCGATTCGCGTGGTCGCATCATCGCTAAAACTGTCGATCACAATAATCTCGTTGGCCCAACTAATCTGTTTCATCGTTCTTTCCAGATTAGGCGCCTCGTTGTAAGTGGTAACAACGGGAGTGATTTGGTCAAGCATCAGGCGGGCTGCAAAACTCGCGGCACTGTGATCTGCTCGTACAACGTTGAAATTTTTTCAGCGACATTGGACCAGCTAAATTCCTTTGCCAGTTCGAACGCAGCCTCACCGCGTCGCTGTCTCTCTGCATGATTGGACATCGCCGCGGCTAAAACATTGGTAAGGGTTTCTGCCGATGATATCCAACCCGCATCCCAGGCTTGAATTTGAGCAGACACTGCTACTTCAGGACTCACTACGACCGGAACTTTGCACGCCATTGCTTCCACGACAGACACGCCAAAATTTTCGTGCTGCGAGGGCAAGGCAAACAGCGAAGCACTTCTCAGCAAACTAAATTTATCTGCGCCACTCACCCATCCTTTAAACAAAACCTTCGTTTCAACCTGCCCACTAACGACACGCGCTTCCAGTTCCCTCACATAGCCTTCGTCACCAGCGCCGCCAATGATCAACCGCCACTTTGCGAACTCTTCTTTCCGGCTAAGCTCGATAAAACTTTCCAGCAGCACGTGAATATTCTTTGTCGGAACGAGTCGCGAAATCACGAGTACATACGGATTATTCTCATCCGGCATTGGATCGACCTGGACTGGTACATCAACACCGAGCGGAACCACAGCGCCGCGGTTCAGCTCTAAATAACTTTCGCTGTCATGTTGTTCGGCTACTGAAGTGTAGTGAACAACAGCCGCGTTCTGGACCATCTTTTTCGCCGCGAGCTGCCAGAACAACTGTTTCTTAAGTTTCTTCTGTTTCATGCTCCACGAATCGAGCGAGCCAAGCGGTCTCAGAACATAAGGCACGCGCTTCATTTGACAGGCACGCGCGGCAGCAACACAGGCATGATTAAAAACAGCGTGAATATGAACAATATCGAAGGTGCTGACATTGCTTTCCAACCACGCGCGCAATTCTTTTGAATACTTAAACGAACTTCCCCAGTTCACCGGAAAGAGTCTCGTCTTCACACCTTTATAGTCGAAGAAATTTGCCGCCAGTGGTCCACTGAATCCTTCATCAGTACTCACCAGAGAAACGTCAATTCCTTTTTCCTGAAGCGCAAGACACATCGGAATAATCGCCTGGGATGGTCCACCCGATTTCTCGGCGAGCGAGGGAATGACGTGAAGAACGTTCATGCAAGACTGACTTCGTGTAATTCGCACCACCTGCCAAGCACATAAAGCGACCACGGTCTCGACCAGCCAACCGACTTTGGTGTTTCAAGAAATCGTTTCCAAAGTTGCTGTACAGGCTCGAGGTTCAGCCCAATCGTCTTGACCAACTCCGGGTTTGAAAACAGGTGGTCCAACTCAGACTTGAGACTCGAGTGAAGCCACTTTTCAAAAGGTAAGGTAAACCCCATTTTGGGTCTGGTAAACAACTCCGGCGCGATCAAATCGCTGATCGCGTCGGCAAGTAATTTCTTAGGCACGCCGCTCCGATCGCCGTTCAATTTCCAATCGCCCGGCAACGCAAGTACAAACTCGGCCACATCGCGATCTACGAAGGGCACTCTCACTTCCAGCGAGTTGGCCATACTCATTGAGTCCGTATCACGCAACAGAGTGTTCGCCATGTAACCATCGATCTCCAACAACGAAATCCGGTTGATTACATCGCCCGCGATCTGTCGCTGTTCAGGAGACGATAACCATCTTTCAAAGAGTTCCTTTGCATCGTCATCGGAAAACAACTGTCGTGTAATGCGATAGACCTCTTCCGCGCTGCCACCACTCGCTGCCAACTGCCAAAACTTTTTCCTGCTGACCGAACTATTAATAAACTGCCGGCCTACGGGAGCAGCACTGCGCAACACTGTTCGCGCAAATGCAGAAATTGAACTTACTTTTTTTGCCCGCCGAAAA
Source organism: Pyrinomonadaceae bacterium (assembly GCA_036518995.1). GTDB lineage: Bacteria > Acidobacteriota > Blastocatellia > Pyrinomonadales > Pyrinomonadaceae > PSRF01. The sequence goes on from DATDMC010000067.1 coordinate 18,191, forward strand.
CTCGGATAACCGGCGAAGAGTTCATCACCACCAAGACCGGAAAGTGCAACAGTGATCCCGGCCTCTTTAACCGCTTGAGAAATTACGAAGCTGTTGGGGCCATCGATTGACGGTTGATCAAGTGCGGACAACGAAGCCGGCAACATTTCCAGAAGTCGTTGCTGGCTGAGACGAATCTCGGAATGATCAGTATCAAACTTATTAGCAATCGTTCGTGAATGAATCTCCTCGGTAAACTCCGCCTCATCAAAAACTACGCTGAACGTCTTCGGCCGCTCAGTTGAAACACGACTCATCAAAGCCACTAACGCGCTCGAATCCATCCCGCCTGAGAGAAAAATTCCGAGCGGCACATCGCTGACGAGATGGGCCTTAACCGATTCTTCCAGAACACCACGCAACTCCTTAACTGCTGCGCTTCGCGTAGTGGGAAAGCTACTGCGACTCCCTGAACTGAATCGACTCACCCGCGTTCCCTGCGAACTAATCTCAAATACGCTTCCGCTTTCCAGCGACTTAACACCGTCGATAATCGTGAGCGGATCCTGCACCGACCCAAATTCCAGATAAGAACTCACGCCCGCTGCGTCCAGTTTGCGCGGGACCATTCCCGACGCCAACAACGCGCGGACTTCAGAAGCAAACACAATCTTCAGTTCTGATGGCGTTTCTTCGCGGTAGTAGTAAAGCGGCTTGATGCCAAACTGATCGCGGACCAGCAACAACTTATTCTGTTGCGCGTCCCACAACGCCAACGCAAACATCCCCCGCAAACGCGCGAACACGTCACTTCCCCACTTCAGATAGCCTTTGAGAACAACCTCGGTGTCTGTTTGCGAAGACCACTCTCCACACGACTCTCCGATCTCATTTTTCAATTCAGCGAAGTTGTAGGTTTCACCGTTATAAGTTAACCAGTTCTTTGATTGTGGATCATTCATCGGCTGATGGCCGGCGACTGACGTGTCGATGATCGCGAGTCGAGTGTTTCCCAAACACACTTCAATGTGCTTCTCGCCAGCAATGCCTTCAAATTGGACCACGCCATCGTCGTCAGGACCGCGATGCCGCAGCGCTGCGTTCATTCTTTTTACGGCGCGAGGATGAAAGTCATCCCGCGTCGAACGCGTTGAAATAGAGATGATTCCTGAGATGCTACACATCAGTGAACAGCGCGTTGCTTAGTCGTTTTTGAAATCGTTCGGCCGTGAAGTTACTTTCATATCTTTGTCGGGCCGACTGCGCAAAGCCGTTCCTGGCTTCAAGCAACTCGCAAATAGCATTTGTCAGTGAAATTGAATCACGCGGATCGACGGCGAGTCCGGCTTCGGGTGGATTCACCACTTCCCTGCCCGCATCGGCATCGCTTACCAAACAAGGTTTGCCTAAACGCATCGCTTCGAGATAGACCAAACCAAAGCCTTCACCCCGACTTGGCATTAAAAAACAGCGCGCCTCTCGTAAGAGCTTTTCTTTTTCTGCTTCTGAAATCTGCCCCACGAAGTGGACGCAATCATCAACTTTTTCGCTAACAGCCAGTCTTTCGAGATCCGATCGCAGGTCACCTTCACCGGCAATGATCAATTCAGCTCCGGAAATTCTTTCCCGAACTCCACGCCACGCAGAAATCACTTCACGATGGCCCTTATAGTCTTCCGATTTTGCCAGTCGACTCAACATCACAGCCCGAACTCCCGATGTCCCCTCGTTAAACGAACTGCTGGGCGCACCTAAACCGAGCGGCACACAAACTCTTGGCGCCTTTGAGAGTGACGGATTGAGCGAGATGAACTTGTCCCAGGTGAATTCACTATTCGTCAGAAAAAGATCGACGCGCTGCAAAAGCCTAGTCATTACTGGTCCATGCTTTCTCCAGTTTTCGATACCGTGAAGAAAGACGACCAGGCTGGCCGGTGGCTTATCAAGAAATGGTAAGAGTTTGAGCAGGCCGGAGTGCCAAACCAAAATTAGATCAAAATGCTGCCGAAGATTCCTGACTTCGCGAATCGTTTGGACTCTTTTAAGTTGTTTCTGAAACGTCGTCAGACCATTGACGGCAGGAAACGTAACCAGTTGCGCGGTGGTTCGCTTCGTAATTTCTGCCCAGGCCAGTCTCGCGCTCTCCTCAATTCCGCCAATGCGACCGGACGAAAAATCCGGAAAGAAACCGACTACTGACTGTTCAGCACCGTTCATGCAGGAGTTGTCACTAACTTGAGTTCTTTTGATCTGTAACGGAAGCGAATGATTGGCAACATTACGACAACGGTAAGGAGAATTTGCTGGACCACGCCGCCCAGATACTGGGCCAACTGCAATTCGATTCCTAAAAATTGTGGGATCAAAACGATGCCGAGCGCTGTCAAAAAGATTCCGGAGTCGGGCGCCAGAAATGTGCGTTGATAAAATTCCAACACGATGCCGAGTAGAAACATCAACACTACGACACCGATCCAGCCGAAATTTATGTACGATTCGGTGAGGACCCCGACCGCGATAGACACATCATCGAGTTCATCCTCACCCGTCAACCCATAAGCGACTTGATAGAAGCGGTTCGCCTCGTTGACTGAAGGTTTATCGGGCCAGACAAACCGCGGGATCAAAGTGATGGCCATGTAGTAGTAGAGCGAGCCGTACTGATATGGGACCACTGATGGAGTTTGATCGATAACGTTTGCCGTCTGGGTCAGCAACGACACCCTGGTCAAACTCGGTTCAAGCGCTTCGCGAATCGTGTCGCTACTTGGATTGCTTAACACTTCACCCCAGACGTCCATCGATCTATTGATCCAGAAACCAATCTTTTCGCTGCGCCCTGCATCCGAATTCGTTTGCCAGTATTCTCTGCGAAATTCAACTTTGCCTACCTGAAAGAAAAGCGTGAACGCCGCAACCAGAACGAGCGCTGTCATAGGAAGGCGGCGTTTTTCTGCGAGGTAGACCAGGCTCATGACAACGACCAGACTCACAAACGCCCCCAGCCAACCTGACGACATGCCGGAAATGAAACGCAACCCAACATAGCCTGCGATTATGAGCTTATCGATATAGTGGGCTTCTTTACGCAGCAATGAAGCGAATAGAACTGCAAACGCGAATGTCGGAATGATATTCGTGAGTATCGTGATGATCTGACGGCCACCTTCGCCGAGCGCATAAGTGGAAGATGAAGAGAGGCCGATAATACTGCCGATGATCAGGATCGCGCGTAAGTATTTGACACTGAAACTCGTCAACTTGATATCGGGATGGCCCACTCGCCACGTCAACCGAACTCGCGTACCGATAAAGAGAACCAGGACCCCAACGAGGGCCATCAAAGTCGCACCCGTGATCGTGGTCTCGGGCAACGTATGAGGCAGGGTCGCCTCTTTGAATGAAATTGTTGGTTCAACCCAAAACACACCGACCGCGTAGTAAAGCCAATACATAAACGAGATCAGGGCAAATAGCGGCAGGCGATTGGCCGAGCGTTTCCAGGACGAATAAGCCACACCCGGAATTATCGCGAGCGCAAGGGCGAGGATAAATTGCCAGGCAGTAACCTCGTTCTCCGACGTGTACCACAGAAAAAGTGTGACGAGAATCGGAGGTAGAATTGCTCCGGCAGTTCGCAGCAGATTGCGACTAACTGTTAGGTGGTGTCTCAATTTAGGAGCGCAGGCGTCTCCGCCTGCCGGTTTTTATAAGCGAAAGGAAATTATTGCTCAGGAAGGCAGGCGGGGACGCCTGCGCTCCTATTCAGCCTGCACGCGGTGCACTGCCTGGACCAACAGTTGGACCGCTCGTTCAACGGAGTAACTCGCCATCAATTTCCCGGCGGCTTTTCCCATGCCTGCGATAGTCTCGGGTTCGTTCGACCATTTAACTATCAACGCAGCCAGAGCATCGGGATCGTCTAACGGGAAAACGGCGCCCGTTTCATCGCGAATAAGATCCGGACCACAACCGACTTTGTCAGAAACGATGCACGGCAAGCCACACGTCATCGCTTCATTTACTACCAGCCCCCACGTCTCCCCGTTGGAAGGAAGCACTAACGCGTCGGCAGCAACATACGAACGAACAATTTCACTTTGATTTAGAAAGCCTACTAAACGGACAGGAGCGTTCGTAGTTTTAATGAATGTTTCGATCTCGGCTCTCAGTGGACCATCACCAACCATTAGACCAACAATCTTCGGATTGTCGCGCGCTGCTTTCTCGACGGCCCTCACAAAAGTTATCGGTCCCTTGCTTTCGATGAATTTACCGGCGAAAAGAAACGCGATGGCCTCGTCATGCAATCCGAACGAATGGCGAAGTTCGTTGCGAACCGGTCGCAACGCTTTCGCTTGAGACGAAAAGTGATCGTCGTCGATCGAATGCGGAACGACGAAGACTTTCTTTTCAGAAGCTCCATAATGACGAAAGTACTGCGTTGATAGAGTGCCGACTGGCAAGCAGGCGTCGAGTCGGGGAATAAACCAGCGATACAAAGGCCACTTCATTGTTCGACGCGACCACGAACGGTCAGTTAGCAGATGAGAATCGCTGCGGACCATGATTGGAGTTTGAGTTTTCCAACACTTTCGAATCGCCTGCCACGCGCTTCGATAATTCCATCCATTAACCATGACCGCATCGAAGCGGTCCTCGGCGATGATTTGTTTGAACTCCGGATTGTCGAGACCGTTGAAACTATGAATGGAAGGCGACGCTGAAACGTTTTTCAGAAAGCGATACTCAAAGCCTTCAAGAGCCAACCGGTCCCAGTTGAATTCAACCCCGAATCCGGCTTGGGCCTGCTCTTTGGCGCTGGCATCGTGACAGAAGAAAACTTCGAGATTGATTTCCGGATGTTGGCCCAATGCCTTGAAAAACGGCACCTGATATTGAATTGGGTGCGTGGCCAAAACTGCGAGTTTCATTGTCTAAATCTTGCGCAGCACCACGAGCGAATCAACTCCGTCAATCTCGGTAACTTTCGGGAGTTGACTTAGAAAGTTGTCGTAAAAGTCCATGCTGCCGAGGCGGTCGGGTGAATTCTCAGCAACCTTCGAATCATGCATAGCAATGATTCCCCCGGCTTTGACTTTAGGAAACCAGTCGTTCCAATCCTGTTGAACTGCTTCAAATCGATGGTCAGCATCCACGAAGAGAAAATCGATCGATTCGCTGAAATGTCGGGCCTGGTCAAAACTGAAGCCTTTGAGAAAACGCACATTGCGTGTTCGTGAGCGTCTGCTGTGAAGTTTGGCGATCCATTCGCCGTAGGAAACTCCCAGCCGGCCGCTAAAGAAAGGATCGATTGAATAGAGAGTTGCTTCGGTGTTTGTCGCTAACAATGCCGTGGTGCTGCCCTCGAAACACCCCAACTCGACAACCACGCCACGTGCCGGTAGATATTTCAAAAGCACTTCACTCTCTTTGCTTGTTACCTGGCTCGCCGGCGCCTCAAGGCCAAAAAAGAATTTAATTGTATGCGACAGCGTGTTCATTAAATACGGCCAGCCACGATTCCTTCACTTTGTTACTCGAGTAGAGATTCTCATAGCGTTCTCTGGCTTGAGTTCCGAGTCTCTTACGAAATCCTTCATCAACTATTAGTCGGTCCAACGCAGTTGCCAGACATTCCGGAGTTTCCTCCTCACAGATCAATCCCGTTTCCTGATCGACAACCAGTTCTTCCAGTGCACCGCTCCGAAAACAGACCGCAGGAACGCCCTCAGCCATTGCTTCCACTACACCTCGCCCGAATGATTCGGTAAACAGTGAAGGCAAACTTGGATGAACGTAAATTGTGGCTTCTCGGAAAAAATTGGAGGTGGTTGGCTGATAGTCCCAAAACTTTAGGCGCGGTTCTGATTCAGATTCTCTTCGCCGAATGCGTTCCAGAATTTCCGTATTTTCACAACCGCCGACAATATGAAAAAAGACATCGTCATGCTTTTTACGAATGATGTCGAAGGCTTCGAGCAACAGCAGAATTCCCTTCGGGCGCGAAACTTGTCCGACAAACAAAATATTTTTTCGACCACCAGAGACTTCCGACAAACTTGTTCGCGCAGAGTTAATACGCGAATTGACTATCGGACACGAAATAATGAAATTCGCTTTACGGGTGACGAATTTGTATTTGGCCACAGTCCGGCTTTGACTGGTTTTAGTGTTGTGAATGTAATCGGTGATTAAGAGAGACAGGCCTGTGAAAAGAATTCTGTTACTCGGATCAATATCGTGAAAGTGATAGATGATTCTTCGTCGCGATAACCTGCACACCAAAATCGCCAGTATTGAATAGATCGCCGCAAAAAGATTTGGGAGATAGATCGCGTCCTGTTTTTTAATCTGCCGCAACGCATCAAGGTTGCCGCGCACCACGCCCGCCATCATTCGCCGGAACTGCGCGAATGACGATGGCTTCGCCAACCTGGGCCAGCCCGTATGATCGCTTAAGTATTCGTAAGCAAATTTTCGTCGTTGAATTTCTTCAAACAGTGGCAGGCCAAGTCGTTTGGGTGTGCGTGAAATCAAAAACAACGGACTAAATTCTGGTCGCAGCAGATCGAAGGTTTCGATCACCGCGCGTTCCATTCCATAAAGACTAGTCGCACCGAAGATGACCAGAATTTTAATTGGTTGAGACTGCCTTACCATCGATACAGTTATCAAAAACCGTGCAAAGGCGACGCGTCATCTCACGTGCTGTGTATTTCTCAAACTCGTTCCAATCAACCTCAGTCGGAACGCTTCCTTGATCAGAAAGAAAGTTCTGGCTGATCTGGTCGCTGACTTCATCGATGGTTGAATTAGCATTGAACGTAACTACCGAACCACATCTGGTCTTTCGCAACACCTCAACGACGCTGCTTTGCTCGTAAAAGATCGCGAGTAGAGGTTTGTTTGCCAGAATACAGGGATAAATTTTCGAAGCCGTGTACGACGAATCATCTGAACCAAACACCAGAATCGCATCGGCATCCAGCAGACATTGCAGCGCTTCGAAGTAAGGAATGCGGGTCGTTTGTTCATGGACCAGATCAGCGACACCTAACTCGACCGCTAACGGTTCAACGGTTTTGCGAGCACGATCAGAAGTAGCGTAGTCAGTGCCGATAAAGTGCACAGTTAGATCCGTAAACGATTCCGGAGATCTTTCTCTCGCAACTTGTAAAGCGTGCAAAAAGGCCCGAACTGCAAACGACATATCGGCGCCACCGCGGCCGAGGTAAACCCAATGTCGCTTCCCTGCTTCGGGCTTAAAAACAGCCTGCTGAACTTTCATTCGCTGCAGCAGTTCAAAATCGTGTTCCGAAGCGCCAAACGGAAGCACGGTGAACTGATCGCCGCGCAACCACGGGTACCGTCCTCTTAGAACATCAACATAACCTGAAGACACACTCGTTACATGACTCGCTTTACGAAGCGAGAATGGCTCCAATCGTTTTGCCAGGAATTGCGAAGCGCGATACCTGGTCCAACCTCCCGGCGGTGTCTTCCCGTTAGGCTGATCGTAATAGTCGCTCAACCAGGGATCCTGAAAATCGAGCACGTAAGGAATGCCAAATTGTTTTTGCCAACCGCGGGCGAGCGCAAAGACGTTAAATACAGTCGTCGAGAAATAGATCAGATCGATCTGTTCAGTTTTCAGTATTTGTTCGCCGGCGCGTTTCAAATGCGGGTAAGCGCGAATCCCCAGGTCGCCCAGGCCGACGCGTCTTGTTAAAGCAGGAGAAAAGGCATTTGTGCTCTTCAATGAAAGTTCGGCCGGTAAGACTTCGCGCATAAAACTGTCTTTTGCGCCTTCAACTTTTTCCGGATCGACCGTGAGCAGAAATGGTCGCCAGCCAAATTCTTCAAGATATGGCAGCGACATCCGCACGCGCTGATGATCGGGCGCATTCACTGGCGGAAAGTGAGGTGAAACGATCAAGACCCGTCGCTGTGCGCGATTGACTTCAGGCGACATGACGAGAAGTTTGAGCCGGCGGTTGCAGAACGTTCTCCACTACATTCAAAAACTTGTGCTTCTCAATGTCCCAGTTGTATTGATGGGTCCCTGCTTCCCATGATGCAACGCGTGCGTCATTCAACGATTTTCGATCGTCACACCAAATCTCAAGCTGTTTAGCTAAGGAACCGACATCGCCTGGTTCATACGAGAACCCAATTCCAGGCGTCCTACTGAGAATTTCAAACTGACCTTCGGTATTCGTCGCCACTACTGCATTCCCCGCGAGCATGTAAGTAAACAATTTGTTTGAAATACAGATTTGCCTGTTACGGCAGGTTGGAAGCTCCGGCGCGAGACCAATATCAAATTGTGAGGCGAGCCGTGCCATCTGATTCGGTTCAGCCGGCTCATGCCAAACAATTCGAGCAGCATCGACGTTTTGACTCGCCGCAAATGTCAGTAACTCATTTTGATATTGGCCCATCCACTGTCCACGCAAATGAAGTTCAACTCTTCCGGATAACAATTGGCCCATTGCCGCGACGACGTCTTCGATTCCTCGTTCTGGTCCAATACTCTGCGAAAACCAGTAGAGACGTAACGGTTGGTCCTGTTTTTGTTCTCTAAACTTTTCCGGACGTTCAGCTAAAGGAAAAACATTTAGCACTGTCGCCGGCGTTTCGACCTGATATGTCTCTGCGTAAGCACGTGCGATTCCGGGTGAAGCCGCGGTCAAATAGTCGCAACTTGCGATGAACTCCGCCTCAACACTTCGCGCCAGTCGATCGTCGTCTGGGTTTGCAGACATGCCTGAATGAAAATCTTCAGCGTCGAACCCGACTTTCGCATCATTTCTTTTCGCAGCATGGACTGCAGCGGGTAAGGCTCCGAGATTGTGTGCGATATAAAGATCAGCTTTCGTCTGGCAAGCGGCCGCGGTAAGTTCGGGAGTTACACGACTGATGATCCATTCGTTGGGAACACGATCGCCAATCACTTCCGACACCCGGCGTGTCAGTCCATGGCGGGCGCGGGTCCATAGATGTTTTAGCTCGGAGCTATTCAATTTTCCGCCGACATAAGTCACTGACTTGCCCCAAATTTTCGATGCGAGTAATGCCTCGTCTGTCTTGTCGGCCCAATTGGCCCAATGAGCACAAATTACCGCGACGTCGTAACCGGCTTCACTTAATGCGTCGGCTTCTTTCACGAGACGGGGATTAGTTGAGGGCTGGCCCGTCGTGACGAGACAAATCTTTTGCGCGTTTTTCAGAACCATCTCGTGGTAACAAGAGTGCCGCCCCTACAATAGTTCGCGATAGATCTTTTCGTAGGCGGCAACCATCGCGATGTCGCTGTACTTCTCTTCCATCGCGCGGCGACAGTCCTCGCGATTCAACGACGAGAGCTGCGCAACACACGCAACCATCTCGTCGACCGAGTTACAAACAAAGCCATCCACGCCATGTTCTACGACTTCTGGAACAGAACCTCTGCGTAGTCCAATGACCGGCGTACCGCAAGCCATTGCTTCGGCCATCACAATCCCAAACGGTTCGTCCCAAAGAATCGGCATCAAAAGCGCCGCGGCGTTGCCGAGTAACTCATTCTTTTGAGCATCGTCAACTGGTCCAACGTAATCGATCTCACCTGGTCTTAGGTGCGGAGCGACGTGCCTGGCGAAGAAGTCTTGATGTTCGGGTGGAATATTTCCGGCAATCTTCAATTTGCGACCAGCTTTGCGTGCGACTTCGATCGCGAGATGTGGTCCTTTAATCTCTTCAACTCTTCCCAGAAATACAAGTGCACTATCGGAAGAAACAGTTGGTTGAAATTTGTAGGTGTTTACCGGAACGCCGTTATAAACCACATGCCAGTTTGGCCTGGCAGCAAAGGTGCGAATAAGTTGATTACTACAACCCGCGAAATGCAAGGTACCGCGCGATAGACGCTCACCCCAGGTCACGCTTCGGGAAGTTATCTCACGCTGATAACTCATCAACTTCGGCATCGAAAGTGGTAGGAGGGGAAGTAGATAGGCGAGTCGGCCAAAACTATGGACCACATCGAACTTCCCTCGACCAATGCGCGCTGAGACGAGGCCCAGATTACTTAATAGACCGTTCGACTGTTGATACGGTTCGAGCCGGCAAGGTGTAGTTGATTCAGCGTTGGCGAAGAGTGTGACGTCATGACCGTTCGCCATTAACCCAATCACCAGCGTATCGATAATTCGCTCGATTCCTCCGTAGTGCTTAGGCGGAACCGGCAGATCGGGGTCAGCAGTTATGGCGATACGCACGATTAATTAATTAGACAACCTGGAGCGCAGGAGTGTCTTGCAGCTTTGCGGTAACTTCAGCTTTGAGACCGATGTGACCAAACTCGCGCTCGATCTTGCGACCGCCGTACAACGACGACTCGACTACCTCGAACGGAAACGTCGCCGGCACGACTTCAAATTTGAACCGGACGTCGATCAGGTGTATCAGCAGTTCGTATGGGCCGGGAAGTAATGGTAACTCCCGAATTTTAAATTCTGTTTCCATCGTTTCGCCCCGGCTGAGTGCAGGCGCAGAACAGAAATCGCGACAAACAAGAGCTGTTAGTAATTGACCATCGGCAGTTTGGATTCCGATATAAACATCCGGCTGAACGACGTCTGCCTTCGCGGTGATTGTCAGTTTTATTCGAACATCGTCAAACGTTTTGACGACCGGACCTTCGGAAGAAGTAATTGAAACGTCCTGTAGTTGAAAGGTTGGAGTCTCAAAGGCTGCTGATCCAGGGAGGCTTGAGGTGGCAAACGATTCGTACTCATCTACCACGCGCGCCGTTGGACCAAACGCAAACACTTTTCCGCGATCAAGCGCCAGCGTGTTGTTACAGATCGTACGAATGGCCGACATGTTATGACTGACAAACAAGATCGTGCGATTGCCTTGTCCGATCTCCTTCACTTTGCGCAGGCACTTTTTTTGAAACTCCGCGTCACCAACCGCCAGCACTTCGTCGACAACCAGCACCTCGGGATCCATGTGCACCGCCACACCAAATGCCAGCCGCACATACATGCCACTCGAATAACGCTTCACCGGAGTGTCGATAAATTTTTCCACTTCGGCGAAGGCCACAATCTCGTCAAACTTTCGCTGGATATCAGCCTTACGCATCCCGAGAATCGCGCCGTTTAGAAAAATATTTTCTCGCCCGGTCAATTCAGCATGAAAGCCTGTCCCTACTTCCAACAGTGAACCGACCCGCCCTTGAATGTTGGCGAACCCGTGAGTGGGTTTGGTAATACGAGAAAGAATTTTGAGGAGCGTGCTCTTGCCTGCTCCGTTCCGACCGATAACACCCACGATGTCGCCGCGTTGCACTTCGAACGAAACATCGCTGAGGGCCCAGATGGTTTCACTCTCGAGTTTGGCCGCTTGAGAGCCGTTGCGGCGGAAACGTCGAAACGGTGCTTTTACAGCACTCGTAACAACGTCGCGGAGCGCTCGATAACTCTCCTGTTGGCCCAGTCGAAACTGCTTGCTCAGGTTCTCGCAGCTAATCGCGATTTCACTCATTGGTTCCAGTCGAGGTGACAGTCAGTACCACCTCATTAGTCCGTCGAGACGGGGTCAGTACCACCTCGCGGTAGTGGGTGGGTTGGCTAGAGGCTCGCCTCTCAAGTTAACGAACAATCTCCAATCTGAAATCGACAATCGGCAATGTTACGGTACTGGCTATATCCACCTAAACAATATCTGCAAACTGTTGTTCCATTTTGCGGAAGTAGTACAAACCGGCGATCATCAACAACAGGACCACTCCACACGAGACATAAAGCAATGCGCCGGGCGGGTCCGACTTACCAAGCAATGCCCAACGAAACCCCTCCACTACACCAGCCATCGGATTTAGACCATAAAATGCGCGCCACTTCGCCGGAATTAATGAGCTCGGATACGCAACCGGAGTGGCAAACAGCCAAAACTGAATCAGAAAATTTATGGTGTAACGCACGTCGCGAAACTGCACATTCAAGGCTGACAACCACAGCCCGACAGCTAACGCAGTCATGACGGCGAGCAGGATGAAGGCCGGCAAAGTGATAATCTGCCAGCCGGGAACGATGCCATAACAAAGCATCATGATCACGAGGATCGCGAAGGCAATCAGAAAATCCACCAGTCCACCCAACACCGCCGATATCGGAACGACGAGCCGCGGAAAATAGACTTTCGTGATCAGGCTTTGATTATTCACCAGGCTGTTGCTGGCCTCGGTAAGCGCGTGAGCAAACAACTGCCACGGCAACAAACCGCAAAACGAAAACACCGGATAAGGAACACCGTCGGAAGGGACCTTCGCCAGACGACCAAAGAACAGACTGAACACCGCCATCATGAAGACGGGTTGAATGATGGCCCAGGCCGCGCCTAACGCCGTTTGCTTGTAACGAACTTTGATGTCTCGCCAGGTCAGGAAGTAAAGGAGTTCGCGATACTCCCAGAGTTCACGCAGACCAAGATCCGTCCACGAAGACGGGGGCTTGATGTGCAGAATAGGGAGTGCTGGTGATGTTTCAGTTGTCGCTTGCATGAACAATGCTTTTTAGTTCAGTAATCTCCGCGTCTCTGCGTTGAAAGCCTCTATTTGAACGGGGCGACCGGGGACGGACGCGCTCCGACAGAAGAGCGTTCGCTGAAGTTCACAGATTCTATTTGCCCAATCACAGATGCGCTTAACACGTGCCCGCTCTTTGTCGGAGCGCGCCCGTCCCGGGTGCCCCCTTCGAATAGAGGCTTCTCGATTGTGCGCCAATTCTGCCTCCTCTTAGCCTTCCAAAAGCCGCTTAAGTTTATCCAGATCGACTTGAATATCGTCTCCAACTTTCTCTGCCAAAAGATAGGCGTAGTTCATCCGGCGATACGTTGCGGCGGCAAAGTGACCCGCATCTCCATAACCATCCGGATAGATCTCAATCAACCTCGTTCCATCGTTAACAAACAGAAGATTCGTCAGCGCGGCGCCGTGCACACTGACGATATATTCAGCACCAGCAAAAAGTTCAGCCTGTTGGACCACCGACATACCTGACAACGTAACTGCCACAAAACCGTGCCGGCACAGATACTCGATCAGTCGATCTTCATTCAGGAGACGACGAATGCCCGCATCGCGGCGCGTTAAATAGATTCCCTTTGGACCATTCCCGGACTGACTCACGGGCCAATAAAGATTTCTGACAAACTCGTGTCCCCAGATGTCTCGATAGCGCGACCCGGAATGTTGCGGACGATGAAGACAAAATGCCGCGATCAGCCGGTCAGCAGTGCATGCTTCGCGGATAATTTGATTCGATCTAATGCCTAACCTCGCGAGGGTTTCGCTTTGCACGCGATCGAGTTGGGATTCACCAACGTAGTAGTAATCCGGTTTCACCTCTGGCGCTAATTTCTGATAAAGCCTCAACAACGGCAGCGCGAGTTGCATCCAGTGGTAATAGTTATCGACCCACGTGTTTGAGATATACGCGATCGTTCCTGAATAACGTCTTACTTTTCGCGGAGCAAATTCACGGAAGGCGACGATCTGTTCGCGTGGCGTCAAATCGGCGTAGAGAATATTCAACGACTCGTCGAGAACTAGATGATTGCGAAACGAGAAATTGGAGTCATGGACATCCAGCAGGACTGTTTCACATTCAACCTTGAAAGGTTTCGCGATCGCGAGCGAATCTTCTTCAAGATGCCGTGGTGATAAATGATCGAGCTCGCAGCTTTCGAGCAGCGTTTTGAAACTGGCGTGCGGATAGCGTTGTTGCAGTTCGGCAATGTTATAGATGCTGACTGGAACGAGTTCACCGAGTGGCAGACCTGTCAGGCTGAGATGCTTTGCTCTTACTTTGCGACGGGCCCGAAACAACAACTCCCGCCGCGGCAATGTGGTTAACGTCTTGAGTCTAGTCAAAGATTAAACTCTCTGCGTCTCTGCGTTCCCTCTGCGCCTCTGTGTTGAAAACTTGCATTAACTAGCTGGACCAGTTTTCAACACAGAGGCGCAGAGGAGCGCAGAGACGCGGAGGATATAGCGCAGAGTTAGTCGTAATTCTCGGCATAGTATTGTTGATAGTAAGCCTGATCGTGTGCCGGTACAGTAGTGTTGTTCAGCACCACTCCGAAGATCTTCGCGCCCACATCTTTCAACGACTGTCGCGAACGGCGAACGATGTGTCGCGAAGTCTTGCCACCATGAACAACCAGCAACACTCCATCAACCATCGTGGATATCAACACACCATCCGTGAACGACGTAATCGGTGGCGAGTCGATGACCACGTGCGCGAAAGTTCGCTGCAGTGTGTTTATCACCGAACGCATTTGATCGGAACTCAACAACTCGGCCGGATTTGGTGGAATTGGACCAGCAGTCAAAACATTCAACCCGGTTGCCTTGTCTTTGCCGATCATCGCGAGCACTTCTTCTTCAGTGACATCACTGGAGAGGATCGAACTCAAACCAAGTTGCCCACGCATTCCAAAGATCGACTCCAGACGCGGGCGGCGCATGTCTGCATCAATCAGCACGACACTGGCGCCCGTTTGTGCCAGGCTGTACGCCGTGTTTACCGCCGTTGTCGTCTTCCCTTCTCCGGGCAAACTGGAAGTGACCAGCAGTGTTCGCGGCGCGCGTCCGGCGGTTGAAAGCAGGACCGAAGTGCGAAGATGACGATACGATTCAGCCAAAGCTGATCGCCCATCAACATTCATCAACAACTTCGTGTTGTTACTAACTTCGCTTCCATTTCCATACTTCTGCAGCGCCGAGCTGCCTTTTAAAATCTTCCGCTTGACCGAGCTGCCAACCGAAGGAATCACGGCCAACGCCGGAAGATTTAATAGCCGCTCAACATCTTCAGTCGAGCGAACCGTATCGTCGAGATATTCGAGGAACAACGACAGACCAACGCCCAGTCCAAGTGCGAGAAAAATCGAGACGAAAACGGCGCGCGTGCGATTTGGACCAACTGGTCCATCCGGAGCGAGCGCATAATCGACGATCGAAATATTGTTTGACTTGCCGGCCATTACCACATCGTTCTCTTTGGCGCGCTGCAACAGGCTGTTCAGCATCGACTTGTTCGTCTCGATTCCCTGTTGAATGATGCGATAGTTAATCGCGGCTTCGTTCTGAGTCAGCGTTTCGGCGCGCTGTTGCTCAAACGATTTTCGCAGCAGGTTCTCGCGGTCGAGTGTTTGTTTGTAACGCGTGGTGAGGTTCGTCAGAAGAGTGCTGGTCTTATTTGATTTCAGATCTTTAATCTGCTTGTCGAGGTCTTTTATTTGTCCATCCACTTCCTTAACTTCAGGCGCCTCTTCAGTCGCATCGCCGGCTAATAGTTGCGCTCGCTTCTGACGAAGCTCGGCCAACTTCGACTCAAGATCGCCCGCCTGTTTCGTGTCAGCATCAACCATCGCACCCGCAGCGCCAGGAGCTTTTGCAGCATTCAACGCAGCCTCGGCAGTCTTGCGGTCGTTTTCGGCTTCGAGCAGTTGACGGTTTAGTCCAGAAAGGCGATCCACCACTGTGTTCTGACTCGCGTCAAGCGAAACAATCTGATTGTTCTTCGCATAGTTGACGAGTCGCTCTTCAGAGCTGCGAATGTTTTCCTGAAGTTCAGCGATGCGTTTCTGCAGAAAGTCGCTGGTGCTGCTATTTGTTTCCGTGTTCTTTTCCAAATTCGAGTAGACGTAAGTTTCCGCAACTGCATTTACGACTTTAGCCGCGACTTGCGGGTCAGTGTGAGTGAAGCTGATGTCAATCAAACGAGTTTCTTTTAAGAAGCCGCGGTTTTCTTTAACCGGTTCAACGTTGAGCCCACCAAGAATTTGACCAACAAACGGAGCGAGACGTTTGGCTTCACTCAAATCTTCGCGAGCTCCCGCATCTGCCACACCGCTGGTGAGCGGTAGTTGATCAGTATTCTTATTTTCGACCGGCTGGTCCTTGCGTACGCCGAGCGTGTGTAAAACCGATTGCCAGGTTGAACGTTTCTGCGAAGCGTTTGCACTCAAGAAGTCTGGATTGTGTTCGAGATCGAGAGTACGGACCACACGGCGAATCAGACCGCTACTCACGAGAATTTGCAGTTGAGTATTGAAATAAACCGGATCGTCCGATGTCCCATACAGAACTGGTTGACCACCCACTAAAGTAGGATTGTTGTCCTCGAGATTCACCTGCACGCGTGCTTTCGCTTCAAAGATGTCTGGCTTGCGTGAAACATAGACCACGGTCAGCATCGAGATAAGGAGGACGATGCTGACGATCAACCAAAGACGTTTACGAATCGCACGCCAGTAGTCGAGCAGTTGAACTTCACTTTCGGCGTTGGGATCGACGCCGTAGTTGTAGTTCAAAGGGACGCGATCGAGCGCTACAGGATCAGGATCTCGTTTAACTAGGTCTTGGGTCATAGAGAATCTCGGATTGAAATTGCGTAATTGCGCGAATGCGGAATTTCGTATTTTAGCAGGAGTCGATAGTCAAAGAGTCAGTACCACCTCGCGGTAGCGGGTGGGTCACCTGAAGCATGAACGACCCACCTGCTACCGCGAGGTGGTACTGACTCTCTTTGACTAGGGGATTATTCGAATTGGCAATTGCGTCGCGCTTTGAGCACCGCCCATTACGATGCCGCGTAACAAGCTCTTTCCGGTTGATAACGGAACATCGATGATGTCGTTGGGCATGAGTGTTATATCTTCAGCTTGCTTTTTCTCGATTGCTACCAAATCAACAAGAATCTCTTTTTTCGCTGTGCTGCCGGTTTCCTGACGCACGATTCGGATCTTGTCTTTCTTCGTGTCCTGCCTAACGCCACCAGCCATTGCTATTGCGCGTGAAAGAGTAATTGGTTCTTTAAGTGGAATCGTCAGCGGCGTGTAAACATTGCCGACGATATAAGCCTGATCGGCTTCCGGAAGGGTGACGATGTCGCCTGCTTCCAGATAGGGGTTCGCTTTTGGATCACCGACCATCGTGTCGCTCAGTTTGTAACTCGAGAAGGCCGCGATCTCGTCGTCGTTGCTAGCCCGGCAGAGTGAGGGAGCGGTTGAATGAACGATGTTGATAGTCTGACCCGCCTTTGATGATGGACCACGCGCGTAAGTCAGTAACTCCAGCAGGCGAACACGGCGCTGCAACTCGAACCGGCTTTGTTCGTTTACGGCGCCGATGATAGCGACCTGTTTTGAGTGGTATTCCTTAATAAAGACGTCTACCTGGAGATTTCTATAAAACTTGGCGTAACGTTGGGAGAGATCCTTCGCGAGTTCGCCTTCAGTCTTACACGCTGCCTGGATCTCGGTTTCGATCAGCGGCATGCGAAACATTCCGTTGCCCTCGACTCGAACACCCTCGCGCGAAAGGTTGGAATGGTTGTAGATGCGAATGTCGAGAACATCGCCCGGACCAATGCGATAACGATCGTCGTCGGACACGGTGGCAACTGCCGACGCAGCATTGATCGCTGTGACGTTAGTAGCAGTCTGCTGGGCCAACGTCGAAATAGCCGCTAACAACAGCATGGCAACCAGGATCACCACTGTTCGTAAAGTTGGTTCAGGCATCGTCATAACTCCAACGTTGTGCGTCCTTCAGTCGACGTCTCACCTCAAATTGCAGACTGTCTCTTGGCTCCGCCGCCTGTTGTGAGGAATGGCTATGCCTTTCCGTAAATGGTCTGTCTAACTTTTGGGCTGCGCCCCCATTGCAGTGACGGGGAAGGATAAGTTGCGCTGCCTGCGGAACATTCCTCACAACAGGGTGGCAAAGCCAAAATGCGCACCACTCATTCTCTTAGGACTCTCTTTACTAACCAGCAGGCGAGGACGCCTGCGCTCCAATCTGAAATCTGCAATCTGAAATCTTCTCATCTTCCTGACATGCCGAGGCGTCGCGACAACAGCGCTTCCCGCATGTGATTCGGATGGGCCAGGTTCAGCACCGTATTACTCAACAGCACTAATAACTCTTCGTGATCTCGCCTGAACAATCCGGTCAATGGCTGATCACCGGTCTTAACAACAACGCCTTCCCTCACCCACTGCCAGAACTGTGTCTGCGTGGTCCAAAACTGTTTTCGATCGCGGCAAACAACAAGCGCCGTCTTCTTCTTTCGCTTTTTCTTCTTGGCTTGTTGCTTTGCTGCTTGCTTTTCAGTGCTCATGTTTGTGTTCATTAAATACACCTCGGCCATTGCATAGCCTTTGATCAAACGGCCACACACAACACCCAATGGGGAAGCCTCTTACGCGAGGCAGCGTCTATTTATCAAAGCAATTTGCGAAATTTGAAATTGCGCGATTGCGATATTTTCGCAATTTCGCAGTTCATTTCCGCATTTCTTTCAAGCTCCTTTACCTTTTCGATACTCAGCTTGATTAACAGTCCTTCGAGTCTCCGACAGACGGAGCTCAAGCGGCCAATGCCTGTTAGATCCCTCAGCGAGCGGGCAGTGAAACGTATTGTTATGGTTTTTGAATCCGCCGGTTCGGCAAAAGGATTGTGTTGGGGGAACATCAACTAATTAGCAACAAACACTGCAGCAGGACAGACGACTAGCTTCGGGGAGCCAGTCTTCTTAAAAATAGGTCCACACGCAAAGGTAAAGCGATCCTAATCCGGGAATTTCAACAGAAGGTTAAACTTCAAAACTTTCAGGTTTGGTAAGAAGTGCTGCTGGGCCAGACCTAAAATGGATTCAATCGAGAGTGAACAGACTAAAAAATCTTACAAAACGTGTCAAGAAATCTTTCCTCAGATCTCTGATCTCAAATTTCAGATCTCAGATCTATGGTCCTGATCTGGTCCTGGCTGAGCGGTCTTCTGTAATCTTAAATCTGAGAGCTGAAATCTACAGTTGGTCGATCATCTCACACCACAGGTGGATGATCGCGATGTGGGCTTCCTGGACACGCGCCGTTCGCGGTGATGGAACAACTACTGCTAACTCGCACGCCGACGCCAATGGTTCCGCGCCTGCGCCAGTTAACGCAATCGTTCGGCAGCCCATTTCCCGGGCCTTCTCCACTGCCTTCAATACATTTGGCGAACGACCGCTGGTACTAATCGCCACCAGCACATCGTCTCGCTGGGCCAACCCAGCGACCTGCCTGGCAAAGATGTGTTCGAAACCAAAGTCGTTACTGACAGCCGTCAACGCAGACGTATCCGTTGTCAAAGCAATGGCCGGATACGACTGCCTGGTTTTTTCGTAACGTCCGATCAACTCCGCTGCGAGATGCTGGGCATCGGCCGCACTTCCCCCGTTTCCGCAAACGAGTAGTTTGTGTCCGGAAGTCAGCGTGTCGCAGATTAGTTGGCCCGATCGCTCAATATCGATCAGGGTGGTCCCAATTAAGGCTTGAAAAGTTTCCAGATGCTCCTGGAGAGATTTTAGTAGCGGATGTGCTGAGGTCGAATTCTCTAATTTCGGCGTATTGTCCACGTTGTAACTCACTGCGCCAAAGTAAAAAGGCGCCTCGAATCATCATTGGAGTCAGCGCCAGCCCTTTGTCGCCCTGCGATAAGTTGGGTGTCGAAATTAGCATAAATTCTTCCAGTTGAATAATCTGATATACGACTCTTGCGGCCAGGGAGTCAGTACCGTGACGCGGTAGCGTCGGGTCTGTTTGGTTTTGTGGTCCTAAGTCTATCGCACTACCCGACGCTATCGCGTTACGGTACTGACCTCATCGCCACAAAGATCGACCTTTGCAAAATCAGATCCATCGGGACCTCCGCTCGACAAACTAAACATGATCAGACATTATTCCGACCACTTACTCACAGTATGAATATTTCAAATCCAACGCCGATGTTGCGTCAGTATCAGGAACTGAAGCAGCAACACCCAGGGACTTTGTTGTTCTTTCGCCTGGGCGATTTCTACGAACTCTTTTTCGACGATGCCGTCGTCGGCTCGCGTGAACTGCAAATCACGTTAACGGCGCGCCAGAAGGAATCCGATAATCCGATTCCCATGTGCGGTGTTCCGCATCATTCAGCGGCCAACTACATCGCTCGTCTCGTTCGGAAAGGCTATCGAGTCGCCATTTGCGAACAAACTGAAGAGGCCGGCAAAACTAAAAAACTGGTACGACGCGAAGTCGTTCGTATCGTCACACCCGGAACGCCAATCGATCCCCAATTGCTGGAAGCCCGCGAGTCAGTGTTCCTGGCAGCGATCTGCATCACTGGCGAAACCGTCGGCGCTGCGTTTCTGGATATTTCGACCGGCGAGTTTCGAGTCACCCAGGAAACCGGGCGAGATTCATGGGCCCGTATTCGCTCCGACCTCGAATCGTTTGCGCCACGTGAACTGCTCTTCCCTGCTTCGCTTGGTCCGTTAATCAAAAGCGGACTCTCCGGAAAAGTTCAAACATCTCGGTTGCCATTGAATCCCGATAACGATCGAGACTCAGAAGTAAAGAAGTTCGAATCGGGTCCAGTTTCCGCAAACGAGTATGGAATTTCTTCCACGTTGACTCCGATTGAAGACTGGCAATGGCAAAAGGAAAGCTGCCAAAACCTTTTACTCGAACATTTCAAGGTAAAAACGCTTGATGGCTATGGACTCGTCAAAAAAGATGAGGCGATCCGGGCCGCCGGCGTTTGCTTGCGCTACGCCCAGGAAACACAACGCGCATCAGCGGCACACGTAACGGATCTTGCCTATTTTGAACCACAGGACCACCTCGTCCTCGACAGTGTGACGGTCCGAAATCTCGAACTGGTTGAGTCGTTGGCCGGTGGAAGCGGTCGTTCCCTGCTGCAGGTGATAGACCAGACGGTGACCGGAATGGGTGGTCGACTGCTGCGTTCCTGGTTGCTTAGACCCTGTATCAAACGCGGCGAAGTCGAAGCACGACTCGCTGCGGTCAACGATTTAGTTTCCGCCCAACGAGTCAGAGACAGGCTGCGCACGTTGTTGAAAGAAGTTTCGGATCTTGAGCGTGTGCTCGGGCGCATCAGCTTGGGCTCAGCGACACCGCGCGATCTTTGTGCGATGTTGAAGTCGCTGAATCAGGTTCCGGAAATCCGGGTCATCTTAAGTGCATTGCAGTCGTCGCTGCTGCAGGTGTTGGCAGAGAACACCGACGAACTGCCCGATGTGCGTTCGTTGATTGAACGCGCCATTTGCGATGACCCGCCGGTGAAGTTGGCTGATGGCGGGGCGATTCGCGAAAGTTATAACGCCGAGTTGGATGACCTCCGATCGGTAAGCACAAACGCCAAACAAATCATCGCGGCGATGGAAGCGTCGGAACGAGCCCGGAGCGGCATCGGAAATTTACGAATTCGTTTCAACGGCGTGTTTGGTTACT
This sequence comes from Pyrinomonadaceae bacterium, assembly GCA_036518995.1. Classification (GTDB taxonomy): domain Bacteria; phylum Acidobacteriota; class Blastocatellia; order Pyrinomonadales; family Pyrinomonadaceae; genus PSRF01. The sequence goes on from DATDMC010000067.1 coordinate 39,515, forward strand.
TCATCGAAGTTTCGAAAGCCAACGCGACCCGCGTCCCGGCTGATTATGAACGACGCCAGACGCTCGCGAACGCAGAACGGTTTACGACGCCAGAGTTGCGCGACATCGAAAAGAAAGTGCTCGGCGCCGAAGAGCGCATCATTCAACTCGAGACCGAATTGTTTAGCGACGTCTGCCGTCAGATCGCCGCTGAGACAAAACGAATCCAGGTGACGGCGCGCGCGCTTGCGGCTCTCGATGCGCTCGGCTCGTCAGCGGAAACTTCCGCGCGCCAAAGATATGTGCGACCTGTCATGCACGATGGTGACGAGCTTGAAATTATTCAGGGTCGACATCCGGTGATCGAGGCGTTTAATGATGACCCGTTTATTCCGAACAGTCTTTATCTCAACAACTCTACTGATCGGTTGTTGATAATCACTGGTCCAAACATGGGTGGTAAATCCACTGTGCTGCGGCAAGCTGCAATCATCTGCATACTCGGTCAGTTGGGCTGTTTTGTTCCGGCTGAACGCGCGCGGTTGCCATTGCTTGATCGAATCTGGACCAGGGTCGGAGCTTCTGACGATCTCACGCGTGGTCGTTCGACCTTCATGGTTGAAATGACTGAGACGGCGGCGATTCTGCATAGCGCAACGCCGCGTTCACTGGTCCTGCTCGATGAAATCGGACGTGGCACTGCGACCTTCGATGGTCTATCGATCGCCTGGGCCGTGGCTGAGTATTTACACGACTCGGCGGAACATGCAGCGAAGACCCTCTTTGCGACGCACTATCACGAGTTGACTGAACTCGCCGAACGCTTGCCGGGTGCGCAGAATTATCAGATTACTGCGACCGAACGTGAAGGCGAGGTAGTGTTTCTACATCGACTCGAACGTGGCCGCGCATCGAAGTCGTATGGAATCGAAGTCGCTCGATTAGCTGGTCTGCCGCCGGTTGTATTGGCCAACGCGCGTGAAGTGTTGTCTCGACTGGAGCGGTACGAGTTGGATGTGTTTGCTGACGAAGAAGCTGAACAGCCATTGAGTGCTAAAGCTGCAGCGGCCGACAGCGCTTTGGAAAAAGCTGCGAGTCGAGCGGGTCGTCGCAAAGCGGCCGCCCAGGCGTCACTGTTTGATTTTGCTAATCAGAGAGTTGTCGAAGAGATCCGCACCGCCTCAGATTCCATCAGCGCCGAAGAAGCAAAAGATCTCCTGTTAAGACTCCGCCAACAGCTAATGTAGTTTCCAACCAGAAAAACTTAACCACAAAGACGCCAAGTCACAAAGTCTTATTATTGATTTCAAGATTTGTGACTTGGTGTCTTAGTGGTTAAGCCTGCCTGAAACAGAGTTATCTTGGTGGGGTGTCAGTTACTCTGAACCAGTCTCCCTGGCCATCATTGGTCCTGAGCATTCTGATCATTTCTTCAAGGGTGAAGGGGCGGGCCCCTCTTCTGCCAAATACTGAAATCTGGTTGCCACTCTCATCAACTGCCCGGTCCCTGTCTAATGGCTTTGAGACTGCCAGCGCTTCACCTTTTGTTTTGTAATTTGCAATCAACACTGGTCGCGGGCGAGGACTAAAGCCAGCATATTCAGGCATCGTCTCAGGTGAAGTGAGTTGCAACACACGCAAGCCATTCCTCCCATCGGCGACATAGGCAAAGAGACTCGCATTCGTCATCGCAATCTTCACCTGATGCACATCATTCAACTTACCATCAGCATTGAATGTTTGGTCCAGCCGCGGGTTGTCCGGCTGCTCAACATCAACGATCGCGATTCCTTCTTTTCCATTTGCGACATACGCATAAGTCCTGGCCACATAAACATCTCGAGCGTCACTCAAGCTAACCATCGCTCCCGAGACAAGCTGCGCTCGCTCCGGCTCACTAACATCAACAACCTTCAAGCCTTCCCGATCAACTACAAACGCGTAACGAAACTGGACCGCCACCGAACGTGGTCCAGGTAACTCAATCTGCTTCACCACCCGCGGACTAAGCGGATCGTCAATACTAACAATCACCAAAGCACGCGGCGTCGTGATATAGGCATACTTCCCGGCGATCGTGATGTTGTTTGCCTCATTCAAAACACCGTCAGGATTGAATGCGCCGCGCGGATATTTCGCTGGATCGAGTGCCCGCTTCAAATAGTTGTTGAGCGGATCGCCATCAAGCAACGTGGCGGCATTTACCAAAATTAATCCTTCATACTTATCAACTACATAAAGATAAGCGTACAACGGATGAATCGGTTGCTCCTGATTCAACATCTGATCTCGCGACAACTTACTCGCACTCACTGGATCAACCATCGAGCCATCTGCTTTAACACGCCAACGCGCCGGATCAACTGCTAACGTTGTCGGCGCCGCCACTGCTGTGGCATAACGAGTCTTCACCCAAAACTTTTGTCCAAAACGCGAGACGGGCGCTGTAGTAATTCGTTCGGAAAATCCTTTCTGGTCGATCTGGGCCACATCGTAAACTCGGAGTCCACCTTCTCCGGCCGCCACGTACGCATATTCACCACGCAACTGCACCTGCAACACGCTCGGATTGCCGGTGTGTTCGTAAGCAGTCTTCAGTTCACTTCCGCCGCGCACAAACTCGTCGTAGTTCGACGGATACGCAATCTTCTGCAACGTACTACCAAACACCGCCTGCGGTTCCGACTGTTCAGTTGCGACCACCGCTTCGAGACTGTCGTCAGCCGCAACGTAAACATATCGCCCCATGAAGTTGACGAAGTTAGTTCCCTGCAACATCAACTGGGCCAGCCACGCGTTGTTGTCGTTCTTTTGCGACACGTGACAATCCGAGCACGTCTTTGTTTCAGTCGCTCGCACCGTATGCGGCACATGCGTATTGAAAGTTTGCCCGGCAAATCCTTCCGCAGATGTTGTTTGCTGTTGGGAATAGATCCATTCACGATTCTGATTTTGCGAGCTCACCAGAATCGCTGACGAAGAGCGAACAGGCGCGACCCGATTGCCAGTCACAGTGCCGTCGCGACCAAGCATGAAAATGTCATCGCGCAAAACCTGAAAGTTGTATTGAGTGAAATTGCGCGAGTCGCCACCTTCGTTGTGACGATTCGGCATCTTGCGATTGGCCTGCATCGACAAGTGACAACCAAAACAACTTGTCACCCAGGATGAGTGACAAGAGACACAGGTCATGTCGTCATCACGATGGGCCAGTCGACTGCCATCGCCCGGCACTGAACCCCAGGTTGCGTTGTCCTTCTGAATCGTCTTTGCATACTGCGATCGTTCATTGAAATCGCGGGAGCCGGCCGTAACGGTGTCTAACGTCTGCGGCACACGCCACCAGCGCCCGGGTACAACCATTGAGTTCTGAACGATGTCACCGGTCTTTAAGTCAACGTCATTGCCTTTTTCGTCTTTCCGTTTTCGATCGCGAGTGACACGTTGAAATAAGGGAACGCGCGCGTCAGTTTCATCGCGTACTCGATAACGCGTCAGGTCCTGGCCCACTAACGGCTGATTTTGGGTCTTTCGTCTTTCGGCATTGGTCCCGGTCGCGGTCGCCGCTGCGAAACCGGAAGTAAATAACGTTGCCCGTTGGCGCACGGAGCCATGACAATCTTCACACGTTATCTCAATCGCGGCGCGTGGCTCGTTATAAAGAACTCCATCTCCGTGCGAATCCTGCCGGAAGTGACAGTCAACACAATGCATTCCCTTTTCGAGATGAATGTCGTTCAGGTGAACTGCCTTGTTGAACTTGTCTGGATCATCGGAAGCGACGATATTTCCCTGCGCGTCCAGCAGGTTGCCTTTGCGGTTGCGTTTGAAAACTTTGCGAAACAACCAACCGTGTCCATGCGAGTCGGCAAACTGCGTATTACTCAAGAGGGCGTTGAAAGCGGGAGTGCCAGTCTTTGCCAGAAAATCAAAGTCAGACCATAGACCACGCAGACTCGAACCTTCCGGATTCTTATTCAGGTTCTCCTGTTCTTCATCCTGACTCGGGTTGTGTTGCGTGGCCGGATACATCCGCGAACCGTCGCTTTCGTTGTCCCACCAGGTAAGTCCGAGATAACTCGCAACCATGTTGCTGCCGGGATGCATGTGACAAACCATGCACTGCGACGAAGGAATCTGACTCGTGAACTGGTGTCTAATCGGATGGCCCGATTCGTCTTTCGGAATGTTGGCGTCAGCCGTTTGCGAACGTCCGAGATTTCCAGCCTGGCTGTAGAACTCGGAGTGCGACGGATCGCGATCATTTGCATAAATGACATGACACGCCGAACAACCCGACGATCGATAATCTCCGGGGTGATCGTTGGTGCCTAAAAAGTTAAGCGTCGGATCCATGAGACGCGTTTTTTGTAGACCCAGAAAAACCGGATCAGTTCGTTGCGCCGAACCGAAGCCACGCGCGCTCAAGCCCTTGTCAGGCTTGCCTGGATCTTCGTCTTTATCTGGTAAACCAACTTCGAGTCGTCTCTTCCCGCCGCGCTCGAACACGCGCAACACATTACCCGGCTGCGTTATTTCCCAACGCGGTATTGGATCAAGGAAACTTAAAAACCCTTTGGTTCGCCGTTGCTCTTCAGTAGAGTTTTGTAAGAGTGTTTGCGGCTGGCCGTTCTCGTCGTAGCTTTCTCCGAAGCGCGCGTCTTTCAAATGAAAACTACCGTTGTTGTAAAGCGCTGCGCCCCAAAGCATCGCGCCGTGAGTCATCATGCTGCGCGCAACATTTTTCGCTTCCAGATCGTGACAGGCGCCGCCCGCACAAGTTTTAGAAACGACGCGGAGATCACCGGGATTAATAAAGCGAACAAACTCCCAGCTTTCCTTTGCTAACAGCGTGTTGGTCCGTTCCGGATTGGCGCCCGTGTTTTTGCCATTTCGTTTCCACTCGTTTGGAAATCGAGGTTGGACGTGGGCCAGTTTCTTGATCCGCTCAATTTCAGTTGGCTCATTGGTGGTCTTTGCTGCGGAAGGATTGCCGCCGTGGCAGGAAGTACAACTTAGGCCAACCGCGTCTTTACCGTCTTTCAATTTTTCGAGCGTGTCAGTTGGTCCATACTTGTGCATGGGCTCGATCAGACCGTGACAGGAAATGCAGCCTTCAAGTTTCGGGGTAACGGATTGAGAAGACGAAGGGCGTACGAAGACCAGAGCAACCACTATGAGCAGTAATGAAATCGCAAGTAACTTCATGAATTTCTCTGTGCGCCCTCTGTGCCTTTGCGTCTCTGTGGTTAACCCTTGCTCAGGTAAGTTCAACACGGAGACACAGAGTAAGCACAGAGACGCAGAGTCAGAATACAAACTTCGCCTGACCAAACAACTGATATAAAAACTTGTTCGGACTGATCACATCCGGTTGGCAAAAGTCACCAACCCCGGGCGGACAATTGCGCGCGGCGTCGGTGAAAATGTCGCGAAACCCACGACCTGTTTGTAACGATGCCGCTCCAAACGTCAACGTAAAGTTGTTTATCAAAAACGGCCGATACGCCACTCCGACGCTGTAGTCGACTCCGATGTCGTGTCGAATACGATTTTGAAACAATAGATACTCGAGTGGTTCAGTCCGATGAAAACGTAGAAAGTTCACATTGAAAATCGTTTTGATCCGTTGAGTGAGTTCGACGTCAATCCCGGCGTTGTAAATAAAGATCCCCGGATTCACGAAGTTGGCCTGGCCCTGAATCTTACTGCTTCGCAAGGTCGGCAATAAGCTGTTTGGCTGGACCAGGCCCACGCCTGTTTGCGTCAGACGAATTCCGTTGCGCACCCAAAACGAAAACTGACCACCCGCAAAATTAGGATCATCGAAAATCGCATCAAAGCCGTTGCCTTTACTGTCCGTCGGATTGCTGTCGCCCTGTGCCCAGAGAAACGATCCTTTGAACCGCAGGTAATCCCGATCAACTGACGCTTCGACTGCGGCCATATTTGAACGAACGTCGATCTTCTTTCCGGCAATGCCATTACGCTCGTCATGACCAAAAGCGTAATAGTAAGCATGCGTCAGATTCAGGCGACCGAGATGTCCATCACCACTGACGCCAAGATAAGCGACTTTAATGGCGTGCGGGCTAACGTCGCCGATCAACGCGGGCCGAACAAGAAAACCGTTACGATCAAACTGAACTCCGCGCCGGTCGTCGTTGTAATGAAAACTTCCCTGAATCGTATAGCCCTTGCGAATAAAGTCCTGGCGAAACACGTTGGCGATATAAACGTTCTGATCGCGACTATCGAAACGATTCAAACCACTGTTGGTGTCCTTCTCGAGCATCGAAAAGTAAGCGCCGTTAAACTGCAGTCGGTTGCTGTCGAGGCTGCCAAAAATTCGCGCGCCGAGGTTGTTATCGCTGAAGATAAAGCCGCGAAAGTCTGAGACAAATGGTTGAATCCCGGCGCGTACCGAAACAAAATCGTAGTTGGAGTTCAAATCGGCAAGCTTCACCTCGGCAAAAGCGTCTTCAAGCGAAACGTGCCAGTCAGTTCTATTAGTGCCACGTCTCACATCGATGTTGACGATGCCGTTCTCGCGGGCATTCAGATAGTTTGGCACGCTAAACGTCGGGGAAATTTTGATGGCCCAATCACGGGGCTTGAAAGTAGTGTCGCCGTGAAAGAGTTCGAAGCTGAGTTGGACCGTTTCGTTTGCGGCGAGTTGTTCAGGTCGTCCGAAAAATTCTGCGCTTAATGGATCGGCGGCACTAACGCCGGAAGGACTGGGCGCACGTCGTTGCTCGATACTAGTCGTGCTGACCGCCGACAAGATCATAAAGGTCTTGTCGCCTTTGATGGGATAGTCACCCTTTAAGACATTCTGGTTGTAGGGATCCCACCAGCGCCCGTTTTTGAAAGGAATATCGCGACCGCGCGCGCCGCGATCACCGTAACGATCGTATTCCGGAAAAATTACACGCCATCGATCGGGTGTCGTACGACGCTGTTCGATCGGTCTGTTTTCTGAAGGCGGCGCGAGCGGAATATCGATCGTGACGTCTTTGCCTGGCTCGATGATTATGTTTTCGAGCGTGTCGCCTTTGACGAGCGTGAAGTCGCCATAGGTTTTGTCTTTATCAAAGAGGGCGACGTTCGGTGGACCAACTGAGAGCCGGTAAGCTCCGGCCGGCAATTGCATTGAAAAGCTACCGTCGGATCTGCTGCTCGTTTGTTTTGTTTTTCGCGTGACTTGATTCGTGGCGATTACGATGACACCGGCGACCGAAGTTCCGTTTGCTGACCTGACAACGCCATGAAGTCCTCCGTGAGATTGGGCCGACACGTGAAGACAACTCAACACACTCAACAGGATCAGCGTTGCCAGTTGGGATGAACGATACCGCACGGTGCGAACGCTTGTAACACACACTTGCGACCAAGCAAAGATTTTTGTCCATTTCCCGCTTGGATACACGGCGCACACCCTAGCTTCTAATTAACCTCTGCGTCTCAGCGATTCTCTGCGTCTCTGTGTTAAAACTGAACGTCCGCTAATCGAGACTTAGTTTTTAACACAGAGACGCAGAGAATCGCTGAGACGCAGAGATCGCTCACTTAAATACAAACTCCGTCAACTACCTCATCAGCTTGTGATACAGTCTCTCACGACCCCAAACGTCGCCCCGACTGATACTTCGTCAATGTTTGCGCTTCCTAAACATCGAGTTTGGTTCCCGGCTGCGTGCCTGTTCTGTGCCCTGATCTTTCTGGCCTTCACCACGAACACCACCGCTCAGAGTGGCCCAATTCTAATCAGCCGTGACGACTCCACCCGCGCGATCGCATTCGAATCAGTCACACGCCAGCGCGAGCCCTTCAATACAATCGCCCAACTAAGATTCGGACCAGATCCGGCAACCCGCATCATGTTGTTTGCGATGAATCTCCAACTGCAACCCGGAGAAACTGCAAACGCCATAACCGCGGACGCAGAAGATAGCAACCACAACATTTATCAGTTAACTGTCGAACACATTGATAGCGTTCCCGATCAACCGTGGGCCACTTCGATCGTTATTCGTCTCAATGAAAATCTGAGCGATGCGGGCGACGTCTTGATCAGGATCAAATACCACGAGGTATTTAGTAATCGAGTGCGGGTCGGAATTGGTCATGTCGGTGGCGGACTGCCTGACGATGCAGGATCAGTTCCCACACCTGGTCGTGAAGAACCAATCGGTCCGCCTCCACCCAAAGCGACGAACCTTACAATCACTGATATTCAAACTCTTATTGCCCAGGCCGCCTCTGCCGCCACCGCACTCAATCACCCCGTCAACATCATCGTCACCGATCGCGAAGGCAACGTTCTTGGTTTCTTCCCGATGTCAGGCAGCCCGAGCACTGCAATCGTGCGTAGCGTTGGAGCGCTGGGCAAAGGACTCGAAGGCGCGTCGCTGATGTCGTTTCAGTCTGCGACTGCGAAAGCTGCAACCGCAGCATTTTTCAGTACCCACGGTAACGCGTTCTCCACTCGCACCGCTGGTTTCATCATTCAGGAGCACTTCCCACCCGGGATAAGTTTTCGCGCCGGTGGCCCACTCTACGGTGTTCAGTTCTCTTCTTTAGGTTGCAGCGACATCAGTCGTGTCAATGGCAGACTCGGACTGTCTGGCGATCCGGGTGGACTACCTATTTACAAGAACGGTGAACCTGCGGGCGGCATAGGCATCGAGGGTGATGGACTCTACACCGTCGACCGTAATCCGACTGATAACGATCAACCTTTCGAAGAATTAATCGCAGCTTCCGCGGTGCGTGGCTTCGAAGCTCCGGCCCAAATTCGCGCCGACAACATTCTGATCGATGGTATTCGTCTTCCGTATACAAACATCACGAATCCACCTGCGCCGCCAACTATTCCGTTTAGCAGTCTGACCGGCGCATTCATAATTTTTCCGCCGTCTGGTCCACCTGATTCGCAATTCATCCCGGCCACAGTTGGCGGAATTAATGGCGAAGTCAGCACCCGGTTCTTTCCCTTCATTGGAGGAACTGCCCCGGCCGCGAACGCACTGACGGCGACCGAAGTGAACACGATCATTTCGCAGGCAGCACAGCAGGCCAACATCACGCGCGCCGCGATTAGACAACCATTGGGCAGTAATGCCCGCGTAAACATCGCTGTGGTGGATACAGACGGAGTGGTGCTTGGTCTCTTTCGCCAACAGGACGCACCGGTGTTTGGTTACGATGTAGCAGTTCAGAAGGCGCGAACGGCGACGTTCTTTTCAAGTGCAACTGCCGGCGCGCGCCTTCGTGCCGCAGGCTTCGGATCGTATGTCGATCGCGCCCTCGCGGACGGTCTGCGTCTTGACGGTTCGATCGCTTTTACTGATCGGGCGAATGGATTTCTGCATCGGCCGTTCTTTCCGGACGGCATCGACAACACCGCAGCCGGACCATTTAGCTCGCCAATCAGCGAGTGGAGTCCTTTCAACGACGGACTACAACTCGATGTGGTTAAGACGAATCTAGTATCAGTAATTACGCCGCCCTTTGTCCCACTCAACACCTGTACCGGCATTCCCGGTCTCGCCAATGGAATTCAAATTTTTCCCGGCAGCGTGCCGCTTTATAAAAATGGTGTACTGGTCGGCGCGATCGGCATCAGTGGCGACGGTGTGGACCAGGACGACTTGATCGGTGCAGCAGGCGCAAACGGTTTCTCGCCACCTGCAGCAATTCGCGCGGATCAATTTTTCGTACGTGGTGTACGTTTGCCATTCTTAAAATTTCCGCGCAGTCCAAACCTTTAGTCGCAGGATGCATGTGCAGAACGTGAAAAGAATTTATCGAACCAGCATCCTCGTCGTACTAATTGCCTTGCCTCTGTTTGTCATTCCCGCGAGCACCCAAAATCCGGCGCCCACGGGCGTGCTTCGTTTACGAGTGCGCGTAAAGATCGGTGAAACAAGCAAAGGTCTCGCGCGGAAACGTTTTTACCTCATCAAAGGAACACTTGAACAAAACCGCGCAATACTCGACGCCGCCAAAGATAAATCCGTAATAACTCGCGATTGTTTTTACTCGAAATTGGGAGCAAGCCCGGCCTTGATCGACTGGCTTAAGGCCGGCGATTGCGAGTCGATCTACTGTCGTGAAGTCGAGCCAGAAAGTCTGAAAACAGTTCCGGAATTTGCAACCGCTTACGTAGCCGCAGAAAAAGAATATGGAAACGCGGAGATCGGCAGGAAGTGGTTGAGCAATAACATTCAGCCGGAACTGCGGGACGGCTTTTACCGGCAGCGACAAAATGTCCTTCAGGATTTGCTCAAGCAAGCCGAGGCGCAATCGGGAGCGCCTGTGCTGTCAGTCATGACCGATCGAAACGGAACGGCTTACTTTACCGATCTAACACCCGGCAACTACGTGCTAACAAACTTACTGCCTGATGAAGTTGGACCAGCTATGGCAAGTTGGAACTGTGACGTACAGATAAAGCCCGGTGATATCGCTACCGAGAAACCGTATCAAGTGTCTAACCGCAAAGACAAAAACGTAAAATGCGTTGCGGTTGAAGAACCATTGCCTGCGTGCAAATGATCTCTGCATCTCAGCGTTCTTTGCGTCTCGGCGTTATTAAATGAAATTAACTAAGCGACAACTCGGAAGTGTAATTCTTTTGCTCGTCTCGGCTTCCTACGCCTTTCAAAATAGACGCACGCCACCTAAACCGGCGCCAGTTGATTATTCGAAATTTTCGCATCGCACACCGAAGCATCAAGGAGAATGCAACACTTGCCATAAGATTCCCTCCCGCGGTTGGCAAAAAGCTTCAACCTTTCCAGACATCGCTGATTATCCTGGCCATGATGCATGCGTTAGTTGTCACCGCAACCAATTTTTCAAAGGTGTTCGCCCAGTCATCTGCTCCGTTTGTCATCCGAAAACTTCACCTCGCGAAGAAGCTCGTTACCCGTTTCGAAATCCAGCGACAAAGCTGCAGTTCACGATCGAGTTTCCACACGATCGCCATCAGGACGTAATCGCATTACTGCAAAAACCGCCAACTCAACGCGTGGCCCATCATGCTGATAATGCACAGTCGTATAACAACTGCACGATCTGCCATGGCGAGCGATCTATACCAGCCGCTGTAACGTGGCCGGATTCGTATGTTCCGCGAGCTGAAACTTTCAAGTCTTCGCCAACTGGCCACGGTTCCTGTTTCAACTGTCACTGGAAAAATCAGGAACCGGTAGCCACCAACTGCAATGGGTGTCACAAGCTTGCGCCGTCGCCTTTTTCTTCATTGATGCCGCAAAGAATTTCTTTGAAGTTCATGCACGAAGGCGGCGGCGATAAGAAAGTCCATATAGCGGAATGCACAACGTGTCATATCAACATCACGAAGTCGGCCACGTTGCGCGGTTTGAAACCGGACGTGCCGATCACGGCGTGTAGCGAATGTCATAACCGTGAAGGATTGCGACAGGACGTCAGCAAGGAACTGGCGGCTATTGACAAGAACAAAGCTTTCGCCTGTGTTTATTGTCACACCTCAGACGTTGGTAGTCTGGATCCACCTGCGAGTCATTATCTGATAGCAGAGCGTCCGCCGCTGAAACGTAAGGAGATCAAATGAAGAAGCATCTCCTTATTTTCAGTCTATTTTTTTCGGTCGGTGTTTGCGCCTGGAGTTACGAGTCGAGCGCACAAGGTCCTGACGTCGACTATTCAAAATTTCTGCACACCAGTCAGAAACACGCATCACTCGCTTGCAACTCGTGCCACCAACGCACCGACAATTCAGCAACTCCGAAATTTCCCGGACACAGCGCCTGCACCAGTTGTCATCTGGGCCAGTTCACGACGCCGGCGATTCCGATGTGCGTGATTTGCCATACGGATACGAGTGGCAATCGTCCACCTTTAAAATCATTTCCGACCAGTTTCAAGGAAAGCTTCAATCTGAAGTTTGATCACGCCCAGCACATGACCGGCTCAGCCAAACCGCAGGCTGGCTGCAACGGTTGTCATGCGGGTTTAGTAAATCGCGGGTTTGGCCTGTCGATTCCTGGAAATCTGCCGGCGCATAACACGTGCTACGCGTGTCACACACCCGAAAGTAAAGCGGCAAACGGTCGCGAGATCGCATCGTGCGGAGTCTGTCATGGTGAAGGTAGTTACAACCCGACGAGTACTAACTCGCGAGTGTTTCGTTTTTCGTTCAGCCACGCGAAGCATGGAACTCGAGAACGACTTGCGTGTCAGGATTGTCATGTCGTGACGGCTGGCAGGCCGCAATCGCGACAGGTGAGTTCGCCATCAGCACTGGAACATTTTCCGGTTGGTCGAGTGCAAAGTTGTGCGAGTTGTCATAATGGCAAGCGATCATTTGGTGGTGATCTTGGTTTTAGCAGTTGTAAGCGTTGCCACACCGGTTCAACGTTCAAGATGCCAATCTGAAAAATCTGTTTTCTCTGCGTCTCAGGGTACCTCTGCGTCTCTGTGTTAAAAATGGTCTAATCATAGTCAAGTTCATTTCAACACAGAGACGCAGAGTACGCAGAGACGCGGAGAGATTCGACAAATCTGATTGACACTATCGATCCTCACTAATTAAGATCTACTCCCCGACGAGAGCCGATCCAAGAAGGAACCAAATGAAACTTGTCATTATTCTGCTGCTATTGGTTGTTAGTATTGGCGTCGTCATTGGCCCAACAGTTCACGCGGTAATTCAGGAAAAAGAGAGCAAGACGCAACCTAAAGAACTGACACTCGCTAAGGACAGCCAGTCAGACAAATACGGCGAGGTGGCTTTCAATCACGAGAACCACGCCACTAAGAAATATAGTGTTGACGGAAATTCGGTGTTGAGTTGCGTCGAGTGTCACCACACGGACCAACAGGCGACCGCGTTGAAAGCACCTCTGAAAACTTCCGAACGCGACGTCGCATTAACAGCGGCAGTATTGGCGACTGCTGATGCAAAACCGGTGAAGTCGTGTCGTACTTGCCACCTGCAGGCTGGGGATGATAGTGGCACAATTCCGACGGTCCCGTATCCGGATAAACCCGCGCCGACCAAAGTCACTAATGAAATCGCGTATCACGTAAATTGCAACGTTTGTCACGATCGAGCGATTGCGGCACGACCCGCCTTAAAAGGAAAAGCGCCAGGCTCAAACGACTGTGTTCCGTGTCATAAAGCAGTAGGGTAGAAGTCGCTGCGTTAGCTGGTATGAGGGCTGTTGGACTCTGCCGTTCCTTTTTGGCTTCGCCACCTGTTGTGAGGAATGGCTATGCCTTTCCGCAAACAACCCCGTAACACTCAGGGCTGCGCCCTCCTTTTCGTCCGGTAGAAGGGCATAGCCCTAAACTCTTCCAGCGCGCTAACGGAAAGGCACAGCCATTCCTCACAACAGGTGGCAAAGCCAGATCTACGAATCATTCTCATTTCTTACAGGTGGCAAAGCCAGATCTTTACGCACCATTCTCACTTCTCACACCAGGTAACCCAGCCTTATTGCGTAGCAGGACCAATACTCAACATGCCATTGCTCCACTGCCGCTTGTCCTGCACATGCTGCACATGACACGACGTACAGTTCGGTTTGTCGCTCGCGATCAACACCGTTCCACCTTCAGTCAATCCATTGTGACAAACACCGCAGGTCGTGCGTGGTCCTTCCCGATCGATCGGATCAAATGATCGGTGGCAACTCGAACACGACATCTGCCCGAGACTATTGCCCTGGATTCCCGGCACAACCCGCACCCGCTCTGAATGCAGCGCATGAAACTGTTTACTCTTCCACTTCGAATCATCATCCGAAGGTAAACGAACGATCGGAATCTTTTTCAGGTCCCACTCTTCATCGTTTACTGCTTTCAAACTCCACACGCCATTTACCACTGGATAGCCAAACGTACCTCCATGCGGCGTACTGACTCGCTTCCCGTTATAGACCTGTTTGTTACTGTCGTTATGACAACCGGTACACGTCTCAAACGCTCCGACTCGCGCGTTAAAATTTTCTCCTTTGTGTTCAGCATGACACGCCACACAATCGATTCCCGCCGCAGCGTGTGGGCCGTTTACCGAGGCCACAAATGCATCCGTATGGTGACACTCCGCACAGCGATCTTCCATCTTCCCTTTCCAAGCATGACAACTTGTACACGCTCCTGAGTTCGCCTTAGAAGCTATCGGCGGCAACATTGTCAACGCAGTTTCACTATGACTCTTCGACAACGGACCAGGAGCGAATGCATTTGCATAAACATAAACTGCCGCAACAGAAATAACTCCGACGACGATCATTGCCCACAAGAACAGCGAGCCGCGCCATCTGTCCTTGAGATCGCTCGTCGTCTTCCAAAGAAATTGGGCCTTTCCTGATCGACGTCCTTCCCGGGGCGATAACGGCGATCGGCGGGCCAGCTTTCCAGCCTCACGAATCCGCTTGTCCCAAAAGATGTCGAGTGTTTTGGTCCCGGGAATCGGCGCAGCACGAGGCTGCTTTCCCTGTGGATCTAATAATCGACCAGTCGCGAGGGATGGGCTGCTGACATCAGTGTCGACAGTCTCCATACCAATTTGGACCGAGACGCGAATAACCAGCGCTGGTTCAGTGTTCTCGATATCCAGACGAAATGGTCCAACCCCGATGACATCACCCGAAGCCAGCGCCTCATTGTCTTCAACCGGGTTGCCGTTGAGCGTTACGGGATTACTCGGGCGCAGCGGAAACAAGTAGTAGTGGTCATCAATCTGCTTGATGCCTGCCTGCGCGCGCGACACGGTGGGATAATTCAGCAGAACTTCGCATTCCATGAGCCGCCCGATGAGGAGCCCGGCGCTGATCACCGTTACCGGATCGGTCAGCAAATCGTCGCGAATAATGAGGTATTGGTTCTTCAAAAAACTCTATCCCACTTTGAAGAAGATCACCTGCAGTATGTGGGCCAGCATGAGCGCCAACATTAGTGTGGTGGAGATGACATGAATCGGGACCCAGAAGCGCAGCGCACGGTGCAACCAGATGAGGGCGTCAACGCGACGCAAAGTGATCGTAGTTTCCAACGAGTCGAGTAAGAGCTCTCGCTCATCGTCAGTGGCCACCCGGGTCGTGCGTTCTTTAAACTCTTCCCGCGCCTCTGCTAACACCGTCTTCAACTCCTGTTGTTGGACCATCTGGCGCAACAGAAACCCACGTGATAAATAGCGCGGATAAACTTTCTGTAGGATTTCTTCCTTTAACCAGCCCTGGCTCTTTTCGAGGATGGTCCGTTGTTCCTTTAGCAATTCCTGCTGCCGGCTCTCAAGATCTTCAATCAAAAGCGGCTCGCCTTCGATTCGGGTCAGGATTCGCGGCGCGACCAGGTAAGAGATGATTCCGACTACGCCTGAGATGATCACGACATCAAATACGAAATATAAAACCGTCGTTAATAATCCGCCGGTATGCACGCCTGAGTGCAGCAGAAGAACTATGCCCGTCACCACGCCAAAGTAGACATGGGCCAGCATCCAGTAGCGCAGCGCTCCTGCTCGTCGCCGGTAGATTTGTTTACGCAGTGGATATGTCATCACCACTGCGACGCCGAACAATCCAACCAATCCGGTGAGCCAACGCATCGTCAACCAGCTATTACCGAACTTGCCATCGAAACCCTTGAGCGCTAATCCCCAAACAGTGAAAACGGCGACCGCGATACTGAGCGCTGAGCCAATCAGGTTCCACCAGCGTGCGAGTGGATCGCTTTTGTGGATGTTGCGTCCAATCGCATGCGTTTGGTCCTGAAAAATAAGACCTTGAGTCGAACCAACTTCGCTGAAATATTCAATCGGATTGATTCTCACCAAAGCGCCGGTGGGACAATTCTCTTCACAGGAATATTTCTGACGGCGTGAACCTTTGGGATTTAGTGGAGTCTCTTCGCAAAGGTTGCACTTGATTGCGACCAGATCATCTGACGCGCCCGGTTCGGCGACTGGCGCCGTTCTGAGACTCAAAGCATGCGTGAGTTTCTTAAAAAATCCTGACCTCGGCTTTTCGACTTGTCGCGGGACCATCGTGATCGCGTCGTAGGGACATTGAGTCGCGCAATCGTAGCAACCGATGCAGGTGTGTGGATCGATATCGACCTGGCCCAACGGATCGCGAAAGATCGAACCAGTGGGACAACCGGTGAGACATTCTGGATCTTTGCAGTGCATGCAAACCTGCGGAACCAACGCATGTTGCAAGCGCTCCTTACCGATCGAAACCGGACGTTCGATCTGGATGCCCCGGCGCAGTAAGCGCGACTGTCCATGCATCTTGTGACAGGCGAGTGAACAGTTGCCGCAACGAACACATAAATCCATGTCCATCACTAAAAGATTGGCGCCGTCCACAATCCCGGTGACGATCTCCTCTTCCGCAGACTTCAGCGCGCGAACATCCTGAACGACATCAATCGCGGGCACGAGGTCGTCAACCGGTGAGAAGCCGGTAAATATTGAGACGAGTTCGTCTTTAACAGTTGCATCAAGTGCCGCAATCGGAATTTCCATCACTTCCGATCTGGCGAGCAAGGTAGCGGTGAATTTCCATTTCGCCGGATGTTTCACTCCTTCCAGACCGAGACAGTTTCCCTCACCAAGAAAATCCACTCCAATCCCACCGCTCATCCCCATCACGATTTCCGGAGAAGTAGCATGAAAGGAGACGCCGCGCGAACGTCTAATCCAACCGCTGCGAATAAGAATTAACTTATCAATCGGCGCATCCTCGTTACACAGCACATGGTGCTTTCCATAAACCAGGTAACGGGCGACCTGTTGAATTTGGTTGACGACGTGTTTACTTAAACTTTTGGTAGTGGCGAGTTCTTCGAGGATGCGGGCTAAACCGTGGGAGCGATAGGTCTCATCGAGAGTCAGGCCAAACTTTGGCAGTTTGCGTAACAGCCGTAGCGCGGGACGCGAGACTTCTAATAAGGTGGCCTGTCCTTCCGAGACGGAGACAGTTGCATTCCGCTCGATGCCGGCCAGCACAGCCATCTCTCCAAAACACATGCCAGGAGCGAGATGACCAATCTTTTTCTGACCGCCGTTGTCGCGAACGGAAACATCTAGGGCGCCAGCGACTGCGATGTAGAACGAGTTGCCACCCCATTCGCCCTGGTGCATCACGGCTTCACCAGCGTCATAAGTGAGCAGGCGAACATACGGACCCACGCGTTTGCCGCCGGCATACTCGCGACCGTAGACAATAACTTCGAGGTCGGACCCGTACTGCTGCTTCCCGTTTTGTTCTTCGAAGAGTTCGGCAGTGAGTGCGAGGTTCTTGACGGCTTCGACGACGCGATCCCGATCGGTAATTTCGCGTGGCATGCGATGGTTATACTACGGAAGACGATAAAGATAAACGGCACAAAGCATGGAGCGCAGGCGTCCTCGCCTGCTTGTTAACGAAAAGAGCTCACCGAACTATTCCGATCAGCTAAGGCACTTGTATTCACTCAGGTCGACTTGGAGCGCAGGCGTCCTCGCCTGCTTGCTAACCAAAAGCGCTCACCGAACTATTCCATTCAGCCAAGGTACTTTGTACTCCCTCATGCAGGCGGGGACGCCTGCGGTCCTATTTCTGCAACTTCCTTAAATCTGAAATCTGAAATTCCCTCCTTCGTGCTAAACTCAAATCCACCTATAACCAATGACAGACACATTCTCTTCGCTACCACTCGAACAACAAGTCGGACAATTCTTCTTTATCGGTATTCCGGGCACAGAACTCGACGAAGATACTCGGGACTTGATTCGCGAAGTTCAGCCCGGCGGCGTGATCATCTTTGGTCGCAACGTCGTCGCGCCAGAACAACTCCGCGCATTACTCGATAGCGTTCGTGAACTTCTGCCAACGCCACCGCTGCTCGGCATCGATCAGGAAGGCGGCCTCGTCGACCGGCTACGCAAAATTTTTACTCCAATGCCTTCTGCGCGCACCATCCGCCAGCACGGAGACTTGGCCGCGGCGCGAGCATTAGGACGCGTCACTGGTGAAGTACTGCGCATGTTCGGGTTCAACCTCAACTTCGCGCCTGTCATGTCGATCATGACTGACGATCGCGACCTGTTGTCGAATGGACTTTACTCGCGGTCTTATGGACGTTCACCCGGCGAAGTGCTTGGTTACACAACAGTCTACATGCGCGGGCTGCAAGGCACCGGAATGCTCGGCTGTTTGAAACACTTCCCGGGCATCGGAGCGGGTGAAGTCGATTCACATGAAGAGATACCCATCGTTAAGTTGACCCATGATGACTTAATCGCACAGGACCTCGCACCTTATATCGAACTCTTTCAACGCCGCGACGATCGTGTGCGTTGCGTGATGGTTAGCCACGGCGCTTTTCCGAACATCAACATCAAAGAGGAAACGACTGGTGGACTGCTTGAACCGGCTTCAGTCAACTACGCGATCGTTACCGAGTTGCTTCGTGAAGAACTCGGTTATCAGTATCTCGTTGTAACCGACGACATGGAGATGGGAGCGATAGCGCGTCACTATCAGATTGAGGACGCGGCAGTGAAGGCGTTCATGGCCGGTGAAGACATGCTGTTGATCTGTGCCGACCCCGAAAAAATTCGTCGCGGCTATCGTTCACTTTTAAGCGCCGTCAAGGACGGTCGAGTTCCCCAGCCTCGCCTACAAGCGTCGCTTCGTCGCATTGAAGCAACGAAGAGCATCATGGCACCGCCGGATCCGTTTGACCCCGATCGTTTTCAGGCGCTGGCAGAGGAAATTAATAAGCTTAATGCCAAACTCAACTACGTCTATGGAGGCACCATCAAGTGAGGCTCAGTAAGATAGTCGCGTTGTTTTCTTTGCTACCACTGCTGGCGCTGGGTAGTTGCCGGCACAAGAATGGCTACTTTGTCATCGCGCTCGGTGACAACATTCGCACCATCGATCCGATTGGTTCACCATCCGTTGATGCCGCCAGTGAACGCGTTCGTACTCTTATCTTTAACTCGCTTGTTAAGAAGGATGAAAAGTTTGATTACGTCGGCGAACTTGCTTCAGACGTTCAGCGCTCGACCGACGGCACGGTCTACACGTTCAAACTTCATGATGGCGTAAAGTTTCATGATGGCCG
>DATDMC010000068.1:0-53277 GCA_036518995.1 Pyrinomonadaceae bacterium
GCGGTAGCGTCGGGTCTGTTACATCTATTGGGTCTCATTATTTTTACGTGACCCGACGCTACCGCGTTACGGTACTGACCTCATTGCCACTTGAGAATTCAAGCGGACACTCTCTGTCGGAGCGCGTCCGTCTACGGTCGCCCCGTTCGAATAGAGGCTACTGACAACCTCTCAATCATCGTTAGGCACTTTCGCGTCACTCGCACTATGTTCCTGAGCGACAGTGAACACTGAAATCTTAATCGCCTTACTAACTGTCGGCGCGACCTGCTATTGGTATCATCCCGACGTGTATTGATCTTTATCGTCTTGGCAAACAAGGAGTCTCATCTAGTAGCTCTGGACAGTTGGTCGGACCGCCTATAAACTTAATATTACTGGTTACCGTTAGTCCTCTTGGATGCAATGGCTTCTCACGTGTGCCCTAACCAAGTAGATCCGAGGTACATCTTCTTGATTGACGTAATGTTTCTTGTCCCAAGTACGATGCACCTGCAACACCCTGAGCAGATGATCGTGAATTTAATGACGATTTATGCCGAAGTATCTAAGCAACGGTTAGTTCGGCCTAGCTTCGCTTCTGTAAGGATTTAAGTTTCGAATCGACACGAGACTACATCTATCTTAGGCTCGTTCTGTTAGAGTTCCCAAAAGCTCGATAAGGAAATTTACGTGATATGGCAAAAAATTCCGCCATTGAGTGGACGCATCACACCTTCAACCCTTGGTGGGGATGCCATCGAGTTTCTCCTGCATGCGATAACTGCTATGCGGAGTTATGGGCTCGCCGTTTAGGTCAAGAAATTTGGGGCGCGCGAGAATCGAGACGCTTCTTTGGAGATAATCATTGGCGAGAACCTCTTCGTTGGAACGCGGAAGCGATTGCTCAAGGGAGACGTGCCAGAGTCTTCTGCGCGAGCATGGCTGATGTCTTTGAGTGGAGAGCAGATCTAAACGAGCAACGGAGTAGACTTTGGCAACTCATCGAGCAGACGTCTAATCTGGATTGGCTGCTGTTGACTAAGCGGCCCCAACACATTCGCCGAATGGTGCCGTGGAACAATGGTTGGCCTGACAACGTTTGGGTAGGGACGACTGTAGAGAATCAACGATATGCTGATCTTAGGCTTCCGTTACTATTAAGCGTCCCCGCCCGAGTGCGATTCCTCTCATGTGAACCGTTACTGGGCCCTTTGAACCTGGAGTCGTGGTTTAACAGACGTGATTATTATCCCATCGATTGGATAATAGCTGGGGGCGAAAGCGGTGCGCATTCACGCCCGATGCACCCAGATTGGGCATCTCGGCTACTGGGACAATGCCAACAAGCTCAAGTTCCTTTCCACTTCAAACAGTGGGGTCATTGGGCGCCAGCCGAACTACTAGAAGTCGACACCCCAGTAACATTGCTTGAATTCGCGAATGATCGATCGGTCTCAATGGTCAAAGCTGGAAAAAAACTTGCAGGTCGGATTTTGGAAGGAGCGACATGGAATGGATTGCCCCACCTCACTGGAACAGATAATTGAAACTCGCTGAGCTATGGCCTCATCTGACGACAAAAAACATTTCGAAGACTACCGCGAACAGACCCAAGTCAAGCATGACATACTTGCGGCCTACCTGCGCCCATACTTCCATATTCTCAAAACTCGCTCGAACAATCTTATCTATATCGATGCCTTCGCAGGTCGAGGAACATACACAAAGGCCGAAACAGGAGAAACAGTCAATGGTTCGCCACTCCACGCACTTACGTTAATTGCGGACTCAGACGAATTCTCAAAACAAGTAAGCACAGTCTTCATAGAAGCGGACGACGACTTATACAAACACCTTAAGAGAACGGTGGATGAGTTCTATCGTGACCACCCTCAGATTCGTCAACCTCAATGCCTTCACGGCACGTTTGCGGAACGCGTCAAACAAATTCTCACACTTGTAGAGGGTGCGCTTGCACCAACTTTCCTTTTTGTAGACCCATGTGGCGTTCGTGGAACAAGTTTAGAAACGATCAAAGCAGTGATGGATTTCGATAAGTGCGAAGTTTTCATCTTCTTCAATGTTGACGGTATCCGCAGAACCGCGGGGCTTCCTGCTTTAAGCCCAGTTCTAATTGAACTCATGGGTTCAAAAGAACGAGCTCAGAAACTTTTCGACGCACTTCGTGCAACAACTGATGCGCGCGCGCGGGAAGAAATAATCACAGACCATTACAGGCGCGCGCTCGCTGAAGAAATGGGGGCCGAATACGTTGTTACATTTCGTATCGAACACGAAGATCAAAGAAAAACAAGTCATTGTCTAATCCATGCGACCAAACATCCCCTCGGATTCAGCATTATGAAAGACGTCATGTGGAAACGGGGGCGGTCCGAAGATCAACAGGGTGCGCTTGGCTTTGCGCAACGAAGTCATACGAATTTCATTCCACTCTTTGATCTATCTGGAGATGAGGTCAAGCGCGACATTCTGGCTGCCTTAAAGGATGGGCCCATGCAGGTAGCTAAGTTTTACAAAGAATGGACACAGCGACCTGATGATCTTCAGTGCGAAAGCTCTTACCGCCAGTTTCTTCTTGAACTAGAGGCCGCTGGAACAATTGAAGCCTTGTCGGAGAAATCGAAACAGGTTGTCCCTCAGGCAAGTCGCCCGAGATCAAAAGGAAAACCAACACTTGCCAAGCAATATTACGTCCGAATACGAAAGTGACGATTAGAGTAAGTTGATCCGCTTGACAAGTGGATTACGGACGAAAGACGCCTTATATCATCAGGAGTAGCGTTGCAGAAGCCTTACTAAAGATAAGAGTGCAAATCAACCTACAGTGGTTAGCGAGTAAAAACGGTAAACGTTAATAAAGCGCATTCAGAATCTTGGGTTGAAACAAGGATCGTGAAGATACGATGGCTATCGGATCGGCTGAGGTCAGTACCGATACGCGGTAGCGTCGGGTCAACGTTGACAATTAGGATTTCGACTCCAATGGTGCGCTTACAAAGATCGAGGCTGAACTTGAGATTGCAATTTGGCGATCTCAAGATCTAAGCATGACGGGTTTGCTACGTTACGCCTTCACTCAAGGGATGTTGTAATCATTGCTACGTAATTTGGGCTGCAGTTCTAAGGTTGAATCAAGACGAGTGCGAGTCAAAAACAAGGGCGCAGCCCAAGTCTTAAAGAGCAGCATTGCGGCGAGGCGGAGCCGTCGCCTCACAACAGGCGGCTAAGCCGTGGTGATAAGCCGTAGTGATAAGCCGTAGTGATAAGCCGTAGTGAAAAGCCGTGGTGATAAGCGTGTATGGTTCACTGAGCGGGGTGGAGGTGGACGGCGCCGCTGGCGAAGCGGCGCTCGGAATATAGAGCGAGTTTGAAGCGGACGCTGGCGGGGAGGGTTGGTTGCGGCGCCGATCACGACGGGTGAGATCATAGATGGTATCGTCGACTAACCCTGCCTTGACACTCACGCGCAGCCTGCAATAGCAAGTCCCAAATCCATCTCTGCGTCTCTGTGTTCTTTGCGTCTCTGCGTTAACCTGTGTCGCGAATAATGAAATCCGAATTTAACGCAAAGAACGCAGAGACGCAGAGGTTAATTCAACCTCGACAAGGTGTGGTTGATTCTGTGTGCCTTAAAAGTAATTACTAACTCGGAACTTACTTTCATTTACTCGTGGGACTAACGGACGCTGTTGATTTACTTTTACCGATCTCACTCGCAGGAGATTTCCATGGGTAACCAGGTTGGGACGATTGATTGGTCGCAGCGGAACCACTTTTCCTTCAGGTCTTTGTTCACCTATTTCATCAGTCCTTGTCCATTCGTCACTACTACTCAATTCCAAAGTCAATGTTGAACAGGAACGAGTGCAAGCTTCAGGTGACATAACGACGATCGCGGTGGGCTTATTTTCGACGGTGCGACGAAAACGGTACCACCAGGAAGAGATGATACGACGCGCGTCCTTTCCCGCCACGTCTCCCATATCAAGTATGACGAGACCAAATCCGCCGACATGTAACAGAAGGTCGGCTGCTTTAAAGCCATGCTCCAGGTTGGACCCGCAACGTAACCATAGCAGTCGTTCAAAATCGATTCCGGCAAGGGAGGCAACGGTCGGAGAGAAGGTGTCGCTGATATCAACTAAAGCACAAATCTCATCATGTGTGGTGGCATAGGAGAGCATTGAAAAAAGCAAACTGGTACGACCTGAAGAAGCAGGACCAAAAATCTCACTCAACGCACCTCGCGGAATACCACCGCCAGTTAATTGATCGACTTCATTAACTCCAGTCGGCAGCGTAAAGACGGCCTGTTTCTCGTGAAGTTTGAAAGCATTTTCAAATCGACCAGTGATAGCCTCCCGGCTTCCGGCAAAGAGACTGTACTTATCCATAGGACGGCCCGAAGTAAATTCCTGTCGAAGCCCGGCTCGCTTTAATGTGTTCTGCTCAAAATCCACGTCAACACCTCCTGTTCGCCAGCGCGTCTACCTGCGGCAACTTTGACAAGTTAGGAGATCTGGTGACAACTGGTCAATAGAAACAAGCTTGTTGTAATTGTTGCTTTCAGCGTATCTCTCGACTTAATAAGACTTAACTGTACGCGCAGTCGACGCTGTGATAAATTCTTCACGAATTGTTCTTGCTACGGCAAAAAACTGGAGTTTTAGCAGTTCGAAGCGTTCCCCTTCCTACCAGACTAAGACGCATCATGAAAATTCCGCTCAATTGAGCATTTACTGAAATTGAATGGATAAACGTGTCGGTCCGGGTTCACCAGACCCCGACCAAAATACTTCTACCGATCGAGGTGTCGTTGATTTCGCTGACGCGCGCGTCAGACTTCGATCACAACCACGACCCTCAACCGAATCGCTGATGGGCGAGTTGGACGAAATTCGTTCACTGCTCGATCAGGGTCTGTCTACTGAAGCCAAAGAACGCCTGACTCATCTGATCGCGAGCGCCAGAACTTATCCATCCGTCCTGGCCCTGGCCCGTTGTGCTTTATCAACCGCGCTGGAACAACAAGGTCATTATCGCGATTCGCTGGCTGCGGTTTCGATGTACGAAGCGCCCGAATCGCGCGCCAAACTCGATGATCAAACCATCAGTTACCTGCGCGTTCAGATTGGACTCGGTTACAACTACAACGGTGATCACCCGAAAGCGATCGCGATGCTCAAAGCGACGCTGCGGGATTACTCCGAAAATGGCGCCACTAACCTGGGCCATATCTACGGTGCCCTTTCTCGTGTCTACCGGACCATCAGTGAATATCCGATTGCACGCGATTACGCTCAGCGTGCTTTGGAGAATTTTAGACAAAGCGGCGAATGGCGTGGTTTAGCTGAATCGTATTTTGGAATCGGTGTAGCGGACATTCAGGAAGGAAGCTACGAGTCAGGACTTCAGAATCTCGAACAAGCTCTCAAACTCATTGGTGACCACCCTGCCGCTTACACGCTTGGTCGCACTTACGCCAACATGGCCGGCGCCTGCTGGTTTTTGAAGCGGCCTCAGGAAGGTATCGATTACCTCAAACAGGCTATTACTTACTACGAGCGCACTGATCACAAAACCAACGCAGCCGACGGCTACAACAATCTCGGTATTAACCTGATCCTTATCGGTCAGTGGGACCGCGCCCAGGAAGCACTCGAACGAGCACTTTCCCTCGCTACTGAAGTTGATGAGCGCGGTGCGAAAGTGCCGATGATTCTCGACTCACTTGGTGAGTTGCACATGCTGCGGGGCGATTTGGATCTCGCCAAAGATTACTTGAAACGTGCGGTTGTACTGGCCACCGAGAACGGAAACAAATGGTATGCGGGTCAGGCGTTACGCACGCTTGGTCGTTGTTATCTCGCCATCGATGAGCCGGAAAAAGCGCTGGAAAGATCGAAAGAAGCATTAACGCTGGCCGAGTTGATTGGTGATCGACAGGCCATCAACGAATCGAAATTGATAGCCGCCGAAGGATATTTACAAACACGCCAGCTTGATGAAAGTGCACACTTGCTTCATCAGGTCAGCCACGACACGACGGATTCGGCCACCGATCTCAGCTTCACTGGCGAGGCGCATCGTCTTTATGGAATGTTGGCTATGGCCCGTTCCGATGCTTCATCGGCGGCGCAGCATTTTGGCAGTAGTGTTTCGATCTTCGACATGTTGGGCGATCGTTATCGCTCGGCGCGCGCTCACCTCGAACTCGGTCGAGCTTATGCCGCCCTCATGCCTGACCGGGCGGGCGAGCATCTTTCGCGGGCGCTTAATACGTTCAGAGAATTAGGTGCGCGGCTCGAGTTTTCCCGAACAGAAGAAGAGCTTCGTGATCTCTCACGTGCTACTCCGGAACGAACTCAGGAAAATTCTGCCCTAACACAATTACTAACTTTGCGACTGGCCGAAGCAGTTGCATCTCGTGAACTGTTACTACGTGAGTTGGCCGCGGTGATGCGTCAGGAAACTGGTGCTCAGAAAGTTGTCATTGCAGAAGATGGAGAACGGAACCAGGCCCGCGTAGTAATTGCGATGGGTTGTAATCCAGCGGAAAGCGCGAAGATTGCAGAAGAGATTAACGGGCTACAGGAAGAGTCTGCCCGCGAACGTTATTGTCGTAAGCAAGACGCTGAAGTAATTCTTTTGAAATCATCAAACGCGCCTCCTGCGTTCTTGTATCTCGCACCGCGAAACCGAGCAGCATTGCCCAAAGGCGTCGCCCTCGAGCCGTTGTTACGTGTCGTCGAATTGGGAATGGACGTTTGCGCGTTACGGGCCGGCGCACACAAGAGTGGCAATAACGAACAAGCAGATGAACTCACCGGGACTAGTTTAATGCCAGGCTTTATTCACTCGAGCCCGGCGATGACTCAACTCGTCGAAGAAGTTCATAAGATTCGTTCTTCAGATGTGACCGTGTTGGTGACAGGTGAATCGGGCACCGGCAAGGAACTGGTCGCTCGCGCTATTCACGCGATCTCTTCGCGTCGATCGAAAGTGTTTGTTCCGTTCAACTGTACCGCGGTCCCGAAAGAACTTTCAGAAGGTTACCTGTTTGGTTACAGGCGCGGCGCATTTACCGGCGCGGTCTCAGATTCGCCCGGAGTGATTCGCACCGCCGCTGGCGGCACATTGTTTCTTGATGAGATCGGCGATCTCCCACTCGACGTTCAACCAAAACTGCTTCGCTTCTTGCAGGAAGGTGAGATTCAGCCGCTTGGTGAACAGCGACCAAGCAAAGTTGACGTGCGAATCATTGCCGCAACGAACACGGACCTCGAAGAGATGGTAGCCCAGGGTCGTTTTCGTGAGGACCTTTATTATCGTCTTAATGTCATTCGACTACGCGTGCCGCCGCTGCGTGAACGCCGGTCAGAAATTCCGACAATTGTTAATTACTACATCAATCATTACTCGGCGAAGTTTGGGCGCAAGGAAATTCATATCACGCCCCAGGCTGTCGACTTGTTGATGGTGAGCGATTGGCCTGGCAACGTTCGTCAACTTTGTAACGAAATTCAACGAACGGTTGCGCGAGCAGAAGATGGTGCGCTGATTACTCCGGAGCAACTGTCGCCTGAACTTAAACGCACTTCATCACCAACGGCCCCATCGGCAGCCTCGATCGCGTCGATTCCACCGCCTAACGTACAAACAACTGGCACACTCGCCGAAGCGCTTGGCGAAGTTGAGCGTCGCATGATTGCTGATGCCCTACGCCGTCACAACGGAAACATCTCACGTGCCGCTCGCGAACTCGGACTCACTCGTCGCGGCCTCTATCTCAAACTCGAGCGCCACGATCTCAGCGTAAGCGCGTAATCAGATTGCAGATTTAAGATTTCAGATTTCAGATTGCTCGGAAATCCGACCACACCTCTTCCGGTCGCCTATTCTGTCTTAGGAGCCAATCTGAAATCTGCAATCTGCAATCTGAATGTTGTCCTACAGTTGACTTTCCACCAGCCGCATTGCTGTAATCGATTTCTCCCTCGTTAGTTTAAAGATGTGATTTGTTTCGGAGGTGTGTGCTTGTCGATCGAAGAACTTGTTTACGACTGGAATACGATTGACCCGTCATTAAAATCCCCGGGCCGGCATATTAGTTTTGACGATGAAACTCTGCGTGATGGGTTGCAGTCGCCATCTGTGTGTGAACCTGAAGTTGAACAGAAGATTGAACTGCTGCATTTGATGAATGCACTGGGGGTAGACACTGCCGACATCGGATTACCCGGCGCTGGAGGCACACACGCTGCCGGTGTCGAACGGTTGGCGCGCGAGATTGTCGAACAAAAACTCAAGATCACTCCAAACTGCGCCGCGCGAACTCATCGTAACGACATCCTTCCAATCGTCGAAATTTCACAACGCGCCGGAATTGCAATCGAGGCTTGCACATTTATCGGTTCGTCGTCGGTAAGATTTTTTGCTGAAGGTTGGACGCTGGAAAAGTTGCTCCAACTCACCGAAGAGGCGGTGACCTTTGCAGTAAGCGAAGGCCTTCCCGTGATGTACGTCACTGAAGACACGACGAGGGCAAATCCTGAAGTTATAAAAGCGTTGTATACCACTGCGATTCGCTGTGGCGCACGAGCAGTCTGCGTTTGCGATACGGTTGGACACTCGACTCCTGATGGCGCTCGCGCGGTCGTAAGTTTTGTTAAGAGCATCATCGAAGAACAAGGTGGCAACATCCGGCTTGACTGGCATGGTCATCAGGACCGCGGTCTCGGCGTTATCAATTCAATCGCGGCCATTCTGGCTGGCGCCAATCAGGTCCACGGATCGGCGCTGGGAATTGGTGAACGAGTAGGCAACACACCAATCGATCAGTTGCTCGTTAATTTGAAGTTGATGGGCTGGATCGACAACGATCTGTCTCGACTCGGTGAGTATTGTCAGACTGCGGCGAAGATTTGTGGTTGGTCAGTGCCGTACAACTATCCCGTGTTTGGCCGTGATGCATTTCGAACTGCGACCGGTGTTCACGCAGCGGCAGTGATCAAGAGTTATCGCAAAGGCGATCGCCGTCTGGCTGACATTGTTTATTCAGGCGTGCCCGCGGGGGAATTTGGTCTCGAACAGGTTATTGAGATTGGACCAATGAGTGGGAAGTCGAATGTGGTTTATTGGCTGGAGAAGCGTGGCATCGATCCTGAGGAAACGCGCGTCAATAAGATCTACGAATACGCTAAGGCCGCGCACGGCGTGTTGGAAGAAAACGAAATCATGAAGTTGATTTCAGATTGAAGATCTTAACTGAAGAGTCTTGGCGAAACTATGGCTAGCGCAGTTGGGAAGGGCGGTTTACCCCCGCAAACCTGAATTAAGTCGCCATCGAGGAATTTTTGATTTGGGCCAGCGGGGGTAAACCACCCTTCCCAACTGCGCTAGATTAAGTGTCTCTGAGGTGACTCTTGCAAAAGCCTCTGAAGCATATCGGACAATCTGAATCTGCAATCTTAAATCTGAAATATCCTATGTCCTCGTCTGTTGCCAAAACTTCTCACGCTGAATTGATTCAGGAGTTGCTTGTTAGACCTGAAGTCATCGAGTCGTTTCGCTTCTTCGAACAGGAAGCGGAAACGATCACAAAGGAACACATCGCGATTTGTTCGGTTCCCGCCAGTCCATTCGCCGAACAACAACGAGCTGAATACCTGCGCGACAAGTTTATCGAGATCGGTTTGACTGACGTTTCACTCGACGGCATCGGTAACTGTCTGGGCATGTTCAAAGGAAACACTGATAAACCGCTGATGGTTGTCAGTGCACACCTCGATACGGTGTTTGCACCAGGAACAGACTTTACGGTTCGTCACCAGGGAGAGCGACTGCTTGCGCCGGGAATTTCCGATGATGGATGCGGCCTCGTCGCCTTGATGGCAATCTCGCGGGCCTTGATTCGCTACAACGTGCGCACGGCCGGATCAATATTGTTCGTTGGCACGGTTGGCGAAGAAGGTGAAGGAAATCTTCGTGGTGTTCGTTACTTGTTCAGCGAAGGCGAATGGGCCGGCCGCATCGATTCGTTTCTGAGCTTCGATGGACCAGGTGTAGATCGAATTACCAACCAGGCGCTTGGATCGCGCCGTTATCGGGTGGTCCTTCGTGGACAAGGCGGCCATTCATGGGGCGACTTCGGTGTTCCGAATCCCGTCCATGCACTCGGTCGCGCTATCTCGCGCCTCGCAAATTATCCGCTGCCAAAAGAACCTCGGACTACTTTTAATGTAGGCAAACTCCAGGGCGGTTCGAGCGTTAATGCGATTCCCGGTGCAGCGTCGATGGACGTCGATTTGCGATCGTCTGATGAAGACGAGCTTCGTCGCCTGGATGCTTACTTTCGACGCGCAGTTTTGGAAGCAGTCGAACAGGAGAACAGTAGTCGACGACCCGGTGATGCGCCGCTTAATGCAAATGTTGAGTTAGTCGGTAATCGTCCTTCGGGTACAACTCCCGCGACTTCACCCTTGGTGGGGATAGCGATCGAGGCGACCAGAGCAGTAGGTGTGGAACCGCAGCTTGAACAGTCATCAACAGATTCAAACTTGCCGATCTCAATGGGCGTTCCGGCAATTACGTTTGGCGGGGGTGGAACTGCTGCCGGTTCGCACACGCTCGACGAATGGTATGAACCAGCTCAGCGAGATAAAGGTTTGAAACGCGGATTACTAACAATCCTCGGAACGGTTGGACTTCACAAATAGAGATATCTTCTCTGCGTCTCAGCGCTCCTCTGCGTCTCTGTGTTAAAAACTGAGATCCCACTATATGATCCTCGATTTCAACACAGAGACGCAGAGAAACGCAGAGACGCAGAGTAGTATTAATTGATCGGTATCGCTACCGACGCCGATCCTGCTTTTCCTGGTGGGAATCGCTTCTGTCTCGCAATTCTCAACGCATTTGCGTCACCACCTGAAGCCTGCGTTACGCGTCCCGACTCATCGTAAGTCACCGTAACCACAACCCTCTTGGCTTCCGATTTATTTTCAGCCGGAGCAGGCGCGGGAGTCACACTCGCCGCTGTCTCGCTGGCTTTCGCTGCTTCACGAGCTTTCTTCTCTTTCTCGCGTTGTCGCTTCGCGGCCAAAGCCGCGGCATCATCTGCTGGAGTGGCTTCAACGGGAACGGGTTCCGGTTCGGTTGCTACTTGAGGCGGGGCAGTCTCAGGCGCCGGCGCTACTTGCGGCGCGCTTTCTACGACCACTGGCGGTTTCTTGTGATACCAACCTGCGGGCACACCGATCGCCGCCACGCTGCCTAACACTGCTACAGCAATCGCGCCGACAAAGAGTGGCGTGCGATTGCGTGACGAAGACTGGTTGAACTCAAAAAGCTCAGGCGCTGGTGGTGTAGTTTTGGGTTGTTCTTTTACAACCTCCGGTTCACTCGCAACGACCTTCACCGCATCAACTTCGGAAACGTAATCCTGCGGAAACGCCACGCCCGGCGGGATACTCTCGTCTAGACGTCGCAGCCCTTCCAACACAACCTGCGTCCACGGTTGATTGATCGTTCGTTCGTTTGCTTCCGCATCAATGCTGAATTCAAATTCTGCATTTGGCAGGGTCAGAGCATAGTAAACGGCGTCGATCCCACGCAGCACGCCAATGCGCGCATCAACGACAGAACCAGCCAACAAATAAAAGTAGCCCGCTCCCTGCGGATAAAGAACTTTTAGTCGACCGCTCTTACGCTGATTACAAAAAAATTCTATTAGCTCTGAAAGTGAAAGATCACTGAGGTGTCCGGTTAGTGCCATGAGACAAGTCCCTTCTAGGAGAAGACAAACAGATTGAGAAGGAGGAAAAGGCGCGTCGAAGAAAACTTCAACGCGCCAACCAACGGTAGGTTACGGAACGAGCGCAAACTTGTAGTTGATAGTGCCCGAAACTTTTACTGGCTGTCCCGATAGTTTGGTGGGGGAAAACTTAGCTTTCAGTGCTGCCTGCACTGCAGCGTCGCGAAGAATTGTTGGGCCACTGGTCGCCGTGGCGGAAACAACTTTGCCGGTCTCGTCGAGTACGACACTAACTTCAACCACACCGAAAGTTCTCATGCGCTTGGCCGTCTCCGGATAAACCGGCGGGGGAAGCACGAGGGCAGTGCCGTTGAGCACACCACCTGAAACAGGCTTCAGAATCGGGCGGGGCGCCGGAACTGATGGCGGTGGTTCAACATCAATCGAAACTAATTGTTTCGAGTTGCTGGCGACAGTCTTGTTATCGACTGGTCCAGTAGTCAGATTACGAACATTGCCGGAAGCGGCCGGCAATGCTGGTCCTGAATTAGTCCTGGTGTTTGCTGCGACAGGGTTGGGGGATTTCGTATCGGCGGGCTTTGCTGCGGTATTGGCAACAGGCTGACTCGAATTTGCAGCCGGCTGCACGCTCTTCAGCATGTTCTCATCGAGGTAATACATGATGGAACGATACGTCACTTCGGTAGGCTCAAACGTTAAGCGGCCACTATCGACGACGGCAACCGAGGTCGTCATCTTGCTCCAGTTACCAGCAAAATCGAATTCGTATTTGTAGGTCTCTTTACTGAGCAGCGAACCATCAGGATTCAGCAAGGTCATCTCGCTGATGTTTCCCTTGTCGTCGTACTTGTAAACTTCTTTGCCCGTTAACGTAGCGCCAGCAATGGGGAAATATTGATTTTCGATCTTGTTGCCCTTGAGGTCGTAGGCAACGACTTCGAGTACGACGTGCTTGGCTTCCTGCATACCGCCGCCGGCACTCAAGAGCTTCGCGACTTCGGTTCGGACGCGACGGACGGGTCCCACTAAACCATCCCTGGTTCGATCAGTTTCAGTTGGTGCACTAACAGGCTGAGCAGGTGTGTTCCCAGCTTTGGCAGTCAAATTTGATTGGGCGCTCGCAGCCGAAGTAAGAACTAAGAGGCAAAGCGCGGTTCCGAAAAGTCGGTTGGTCATTCTAAGCATTGTTTTCTCCCAAATCGCTGAGGCAGGCCAATTGTGGAAAGATTGACGAGTGAGGGCAGACAGAAAAACTCCCGAGTCTCACCGAAACGTTCGGTGGACCAAACGCATAGTAATAAAGTTAAACTGTGTTTGTCTAGAGCTATCTATTGTTTTGCGTTTAAGGCGAGGATTTTGGAGCAATCTGACCGTGATCGAGATAGGCAGTCATGGTAGTGAGCAACTGGTCGATATATCTGATCGAGCCTCCGTGGGGAAGATAATCGTTAGAAATCACTGAAAAAGCGTAGGATTGACCATCCGCGGCAGTGAAATATCCCGATAGGGAGTTGTCGTAAGTTAACGACCCGGTCTTCGCGACAAGTCTGCCTTGAGTGGATTGAAGACGGCCGCCGAGTGTTCCATCAGTTCCCGCAATCGGCAGTGAATCAGTGAAAATTTTCGCAGAATTTGTTTTGCGAATCGCTTCCAGAAGTTGCGCGGTAGCACGTGGCGTTACGAGATCGAGCCGCGACAATCCCGAGCCGTCGTGAATTGCAAGGTTGGAAGTTTTCACGCCTTGCCGGGAAAGCCAGAGTCGAATCAGATCGATACCGCGTTCATCATCGCCACGTTCACGTCCGATTTCGGAATCGCCCGGCAGCAGCGGAGATCTTTCACGTCCAATTGTGCGGAGCAACAGCTCGGCATAAAGGTTAATGCTGTATTTGTTCGTCGCTTTAATGAGTTCACCGAGCGACTTGCTGTTAACAAAGGCGAGCTCTGCTTTGCCATCGGAATTGAAGCGGTTCTTTTCCGCAACTCTGGAGTCGCGGAATTGGGCCTCACCGTCAACCGTGATCCCGTGACTCTTCAAAGTACGCAGAAAAATCTTCGCGGCCCAAAGCGATGGCTGATGTACTGAAAGACTGGCGCCGTAACCGCGAGCGCCGACCGGGTACTGTCCCCAAACAATCACGTTGTTGTTAGTCGGTTCACGCTTCACTCCAATTCTGAGCGGCGCTCCGGCCTCCACACTAACGAGATTATTAGTAGTTTGAATGTAGCCATCGAAATCGTTGACTGTGATTTTAGGTTGTTCGCTGATTTTCGTTGCCGATGTGATACTGACTTCAATCGAGTTTGCATTGATTGTCAGCGCGTTGGCTTCCGCGCCGAAGTACCACTGCAAGTCGTTCCATTGCCAGCCTTCTCCGGTGCCGTCGCCGCGAAAATAGCTTTCGTCTCCGATGATGTTTCCCTGAATATGTTTGACGCCACGCGCGACTAAGGCCTTCGTGAGTTCCTCAATCGAGTTAGGGTTCTCTCTTTTATTTACTGAAACGAAATCAGGCGCGCCGCGGCCATAGAGAACGAGATCACCATGAACTGTTCCGGATGAGTCGGGTTCGGCATCGGCATAGACGGAAGTTCGCCACCGATAGTCCGCTCCCAATAGATCCAAAGCCACCGCCGTGGTGTAGATCTTCATGTTTGAAGCAGGCGTAAACAATTGATCGCCGTTGTGATCGTAAATCAGTTTTCCATCCTTCAACGAGATCACGGCGACCCCCCAACGGGCCTGCGAATAATCCGGAGTCGCGAGTATCTGATCCAGGTTCTTACCGAGATCCTGATCGAACTTTATTGGAATTGGAGGTAGTTCAACTGCGGCCGTTGACGACTCAAACGGCATCGGTGTGACACTGGCGGATTCGTGGCTTTGCGAACAGCCAATCGTGAGCACGAGAAAAGCAAACAATAACGTCGATCTGATCAGGCTGACGGCGTTATGTTTTTTTGGCCCGCTCAAAAATTCTTTCGGTCCTGTTGCTGGCGAGTAACTCATTCGCTACCTGGGAAACGCGTTCGACACTAATATCGTTGATGTCCGCACCACAGATTACTCGATGTTGATCTCCGATTGGAGTAAAGCTATGCGGAGTCGGGCGATCAAGCATCACGACTACAGGTGTGCCCACGGCCGCGGCGATGTGCATTGGTCCCGTATCGTTGGAGATGAACAGCGTCAAACGGGCCTGGGCGGCGGCCAGTTGGGGAATGGTTAATCGATCGAAAAAGATCGTGCGGGCCGGGAAAAGCTTTTTAGCTTCAGGTATGTAAGGTCGCTCTTCCGGTCCGGCGAACACCACGATGCGTACGCCATGATTGCGCATCAGGTAGTCAGCAAGCTCGGCATAACGCTCGAGTTTCCAACGCCGGACCACGTGACCGGCGCCAAAAAACAGCCCGACCAACAACGCATTCGTATCGGCTTTCTCCTTCTTCAGCAACGCGGCGACTTCAGCATTCGCTTTGGGAGTTGGCTCCAAATGTGGAGCACGGCTCGCTTCGTCAATTTTGAGAGGTTTAAGTACGTCCAGATAACGATCGACAGCGTGTCTATTCAAGTCCTGCCGGGGCGGACGCGGACTGTAGTTTCCCAGGAAATCCAGCGAGCGATTGGGCCGATGAGCATAGAGTCGACGAGAAGCGCCTGACAACAGACCCAAAACATTCGTCTCCGACAAGCTATGCAAGTCGATCACGAGATCGTATTTCGAGGCGCGTACCTTTTTTACGAGCTTAATGATCTTGCCGATTGAAACTAGTTTTGGACCATCTCTGAGGGCGACCCGATCGACTCCGATTATCGCGTTAGCGGAGCCGGACATTTCAATGATCGGAGTCGCCGGCTTGCCGATCATCACGCTGATTTTTGCTTCGGGAAATTTTTTGCGAATGGCCTGCAACGCCGGAAGACTTAAGACGACGTCTCCGAGTTGTCCGAAGTTTACGACGAGGATGTTGCGGGGTGTGAATGACAACTTAAGAAATTAAAAAGACCAATAGATCTTCCCTGTTTAGCTATTTTCTCTCAAATCTCGTCCCGTCATATCGTCCGGTTTTGCAAGTCCCAGCAATCCCAGCATCGTCGGGGCGACATCTTCAAGCGCGCCACCTTCGCGAAGCTTTAGTCCTATCGAGTCGTCATCAATTAGATGAAACGGAACTGGATTGGTTGTGTGCGCGGTGTGCGGACTGCCGGTCAGCGCATCGATCATCTGTTCGGCATTGCCGTGATCGGCCGTAATAAGTGTGGTCCCTTTTTGCCGGCGAATGCCTTCCGTGATCCGCCCGAGGCACGTGTCGACGTACTGGCAAGCCTCGATCGTCTTGTCGAGTTTTCCCGTATGGCCCACCATGTCCGGATTGGCGAAGTTAATGACAAACACATCCGTCTCGCCTTCTTCGATGCCCAGCAAGACTTTGTCGGTCACCGCGAAGGCCGACATCTCTGGTTGCAAATCGTAAGTATTGACTCTTGGCGATGGCACAAGAAGCCTACGTTCGCAGGGATACTCTTGTTCGACGCCCCCGTTGAAAAAGTAAGTAACATGCGCGTACTTCTCAGTCTCCGCCATTCGATAATTTCGCGTTTTCATTACGCCAAAGACTTCGGCGAGTACGTTGCGATGATGTCGAGGTGGAAACGCGACTGGCAGTGGAAACGTTGCGTCGTAATTCGTGAAGCAAACATAGCTGACTTGCGGCCGATTCGGAGTCGGGAAGTCGGCAAAGCCTGGCACCGCGAGTGCGCGGGTAATCTGGCGCGCGCGATCGGGTCGGAAGTTAAAGAAGATGATGGAGTCGTCAGATTTTATTGTGGCAACAGGTTCGCCACTTTGTCTTACGATCACGGTCGGTTCAACAAATTCATCGGTGACACCTTTATCGTACGATAGTTTGATTGCGTCCAATGGATCTGAAGCGCGATCGCCAATCGCGTTAACAAGTAAATCATAAGCGCGTTGGGTTCGTTCCCAACGTTTGTCACGATCCATCGCGTAAAAGCGGCCGATAACCGTGGCGATCTCACCGCGACCAATTTCAGCCATCTTTCGCTGCAAAGAAGAAACGTATACAGCCGCAGAAGCCGGCGGAGTGTCGCGTCCATCGAGAAAGCAATGAACAAAGACTTTTTCCAGGCCGTGGTTCTTCGCCATCTGTAAAAGTGCAAAAAGATGAGTGAGCGACGAATGAACCTGGCCGTCTGAAAGAAGACCCATCAAATGCAGCGCGCCGCCTCGTCGTTTGGCGCCTTCAATCACATTCGTTAGAGGCTGATTGCGGAAGAAGTCGCCAGTCTCGATCTCATGGTCCACCAAAGAAACGTCCATTCGTATTACGCGACCTGAACCAATGTTGAGATGACCGACTTCCGAATTGCCCATCACGCCGGCAGGAAGACCCACACGAGAGCCATGTGCTTCAAGCAGTGTTTGTGGATATTTCGCGCAGAGTTCGTCGTAGAAAGGAGTCGCAGCTAAAGCGATCGCGTTACCTTCACGGACCGGTGAATGTCCCCAGCCGTCGATAATAATTAAGGCCAACGGGCCTCTTCGAGTGTTCAAATAATCACCTCGGTAAACTTCTGGAAAAACTTAACCACAAAGGCGCCAAGACACTAAGGCATGAATCTTAAAGTAATAAGACTTTGTGCTTTAGTGTCTTGTGGTTAAGTCTGCCTCAGTAAGAGTTATTCTGTCTTTCATCGTTTTGCCGCGCGAGTTTTTGCACTCGTTTTCTCGGCAGCGATTTGGTGGAACGCTTTGCGTCCGGGGAAACGAGAAGAACCGCGCAAGTCTTCTTCAATACGCAGTAGCTGATTGTATTTCGCGATGCGATCAGTTCGCGATAACGAGCCGGTCTTAATCTGGCCGGCATTAGTCGCGACTGCCAGATCTGCGATAAAAGGATCTTCGGTTTCGCCGGAACGATGTGAAATCACCGCAGTGCGCCGGTGAGTTTGGGCCAACTGAATACAGTCGAGTGTTTCTGTCAGAGTACCGATTTGGTTGACTTTGATCAGGATTGAGTTAGCAACGCCGAGGTCGATTCCCTTTTGCAGAAACTCAGTATTCGTCACAAAAAGATCATCGCCAACCAGTTGCACTTTGCTTCCGACTTCATCCGTTAACAACTTCCACCCACTCCAATCGTTTTCAGCCATGCCGTCTTCGATTGAAATGATCGGATATTGTTCACACCACGATTTCCAATACGCGGCCATCTGTTCGCTGGAAAGTTTTCGTTTGTCACTCTTCTTAAAGACATACGACTTCCCGTCATAAAACTCGCTGGCCGCAGGATCGAGTGCGAGTAAACAATCTTCACCAGCTTTGTAGCCGGCGTTTGCGATCGCTTCGAGAATAGTTTCGACAGCTTCTTCGTTCGATCTCAGGTTTGGCGCAAATCCACCTTCATCGCCGACGCTCGTTGCGTAGCCCTTTTTCTTGAGCACGCTTTTTAACGAGTGAAAAACTTCTGCGCCGGTCCGAAGCGCTTCGCGAAATGTCGTTGCACCAACCGGCACGACCATAAACTCCTGAAAATCGACGTTGTTGTCCGCGTGTGCGCCGCCGTTGATAATGTTCATCATTGGCACTGGCAGCGTGCGCGCGTTTGGACCACCCAGATAAGAATAGAGCGGGATCTCCAGATGTGCAGCGGCGGCCCTGGCGGTGGCCAGCGACACAGCGAGCAAAGCATTCGCGCCGAGCTTCGATTTTGTTTTAGTGCCATCCATTTCGAGCATGGCGTGGTCGACCTCGGCTTGATCGAGAACATCAAATCCTTCGAGTGCTGGTCCAATAATCTCGTTAACGTTACGAACTGCCTTCAACACGCCTTTACCGAGATAGCGTTTTTTGTCGCCATCACGTAGTTCAACGGCTTCATGTTCGCCGGTAGAGGCGCCTGACGGCACCGCCGCGCGACCAATAGTGTCGTCTTCCAGAATTACTTCCGCTTCAACTGTAGGATTTCCTCGTGAATCGAGAATTTCGCGCGCGACTATGGCCTGGATCAAACTCATGATCTCGTTAGCTCCTAAAATGTATGTGAATCTTTCCTAGGAGACTTTAACACGGGCGGGGCCGGGGGGGCACAGAAGGCAGAAGGCAGTGGCAGAAGGCAGGGGTTAGTTGTTAGTTGTTAGTTGTTAGTGATCCGGTTGTCGTTAGTGGTTCGTTCATGTTCGGGGTTTCACCGCAACGCGGTGACGACCCAAAGCCCAGGGTTGTTTCAACCCTGGGACACGTTCGCAAAATATTTCCAACCGCAACGCGGTTGCGTCACCGTGCGAAGACAAATGAATTTGTGTTCGTGAAAACGCGTGTGGGATTAATTCGTCGTCTTGGGCGCAACCCGTTCCGGGTTGGTGTCTTTATCGCGTTGTTCCCAGGGTTGAGGCAACCCTGGGCTCTGGGACGTCACCGCGTTGCGGTGAAAACCCGAACATGAATAACCACAACGAACTACTAACGACGAACTACTAACGACGGACAATAACGACGGACCACTAACCACTAACTGGCCACTGACTACGGACCACTAACGACGGACGATGACGACGGACCACTAACCACTAACTGGCACTGACTACTAACCCACTGACCACTGACCCCTGGCCCCTGACCTCTGAATGACTTTCACCCACTCCCCGCCGAATTCGCCCCATCGCCCTCTCCCTCTTCCCCGGCCGGCTCTGGAATCTCCAATCGCACCCGCAACACGCGGCGCTTTTCAACGCGCTCAACATGAAACGTTAAACCTTCGTAATTGACCACTTCACCCGGTTTCAAAAGCTGGCCCGCTTCAGTCATTAAGAACCCGGCGATTGTCGTGTAAGCTTCAGATTCCGGAAGCGTCAACTTGAGACGTCGATTCAGATCTCTAACCGCAAGTCCACCAGCGAGTAGATAAGTCCGCTCTGAAACCGGAGTGATCTGTTCGTTGACTTCTTCGTCGTGCTCGTCAGAAATTTCGCCGACGATCTCTTCCAACAGGTCCTCGAGCGTGATGACTCCTTCCAAGCCACCGTGCTCATCCACTACAAAACCAAAATGCATCTTGGCCTTTTGCATCTGGCGCAGCACATGTTCGAGTCGCGCAGTGTCAACTACATATAGCGGCGGCTGAAGAACGTCTTCGAGTTTGAAATGATCGGGGTGCAGCAGGTAAGGCATCACGTCTTTGCTGTGAACGAAACCGATAACGTCATCAAGCGATTCCTGGTAAACAGGCAAACGTGAATAGCGATGTTGCTCGAAAGCTTTGGTGATCTCTGCGAGTGAACACGTGTTGGGAATGGCCGCCATTTCGGTGCGCGGGACCATTGCTTCGCGAACGACGGTATCGGAAAACTCGAATACGCGATGGATTAGTCGTCTTTCTTCGGCGCGCAGGTGACCACTCTCACGCGAAATGTCTACGAGTTTCCTTAGTTCAGCTTCCGTGTAAGTAGAACTATGTTCGGCGCTCGCTTTAATTCCCACCAACTGCACAGCGTGCACGCTGGCCCAATCGAGCGCCCGAATCGGCAAACTAAAAGCTTTGTAAAAGAGTTGGAGCGGCAGAACGATCGCAAGGGCAATCTTTTCCGCGATTGCGAGACCAATCAGTTTGGGTGCTTGCTCACCGAGGACGATGTGTAGCGACGTGATGATCGTAAACGCAATTAAAAATGAGATTGAGTGTCGCCAGGTTTCAGACATCCCTGAAAGTGGTCCTTCAAGTAGTCGAGCGACAGCAGGTTCACCGACCCAGCCTAACGCGAGTGAAGCCAGCGTTATTCCCAACTGGCTGGCTGACAGATATGCATTGAGGTTCTTAAGAACAGCTAAAAGTCGTTTGGCTGAGTTGTTTCCACTATTCGCGAGCGTCTCGATACGTGAGACGCGAACGCCGACCATGGCAAACTCGGCGGCGACAAAAAACCCATTGGCGGCCACCAGGAACAGGACCAGTAGCAGCTTGAGAGCAATCCCTCCGGCATCAATAGGCGCTGCTGGTTCAGTTTGAAAGTAAAGGAGTGCGGCGAAGGAGCTGGTTAACGTGACCATTTGATAGTGGGGAATCGAGCTGAAAGCACCTTCACTTATTTGGGCGCTTCGTTTTGGATTATAGCGGATCGACCTCTTGGTTCGACAATACCATTCATCGATCAACTCGCAAGGGTGGGGTGATTCGCCTCAGTCATTTAGGGAACCTCAGCGAAATAATGCCCCGCTCTTTTGATCACTTCGTTTCATAAATCGCGCGAAGATCGCTGTTTTCTTCAACAATTCTTCAATCGAGCCAGTTCAATCATGTAGGCATGTTTATTGCAGGGAAGAGGGTTGGTGAAAAAAGACTCTCTTTCACCAAGCGGCAAACTATCCATTTAAAAAAGCGGCATAAGGGTCGTCCATGTACGACCCTTACTAAACAAGAAGGTTGATATGAAATCTATCCCCCGTATTGCGATTACTTTGGGCCTATTTGTGTGTCTTGGGCTCAGTTCTATTCCTTCAGTTGTCAGTCACGCTCAATCTATTCGCAGCGGGTCCGGCAACACTGTCATTGGTTCGGCGAAGTCTCATTCTAAAGCCAGTCCGGAAATCCGATCATTCATGGCCGATTTCGCCCAGCGCGATAAGCGCGTTACGGCAATCGTCCAAATGAACGGTAGTGAAGGACCAAGTCTGCGGAGCAAGTTGTCTGACTCCGAGGTTGTCGTGCGTAAGCGTATGAACGCATTAAGGTCGACTGTCGTTGAACTTCCCGCCAAGAAATTGGCCGGATTGGTTGCCGA
This sequence comes from Pyrinomonadaceae bacterium, assembly GCA_036518995.1. Taxonomy (GTDB): domain Bacteria; phylum Acidobacteriota; class Blastocatellia; order Pyrinomonadales; family Pyrinomonadaceae; genus PSRF01. Next base: position 21,579 of record DATDMC010000068.1, read on the forward strand.
TGAGTCGGTTTCTTTTGTAGCGCCCGATCGCGAGGTCAAACTTTTCGGTCATCTGACTACCACGACCGGAACCGACAATGTTCGCACCGGGGTCAAACCCGATGGTTCTACTTATTCAGTTGATGGCACGGGTATCGGCATCGCGGTTTTAGATTCCGGCATCGATATGGACCATAACGCCTTTGATAAGGTCGATCACAGCAAGCGTGTTGTTTACAGCAAAGATTTTACCGGCGACGGCTTCACCACCGATCTATATGGCCACGGCACGCACGTCGCCGCAGAAATTTCAGGCGACTTGAATTATTCAACCGCGAATTACACCGGGATTGCACCCGGTGCGGATTTGATCAATCTGCGAGTTCTCGATGGCGAAGGCAACGGCAAAACGTCTTCGGTTCTCAGTGCGCTTGATTGGGTACTGACCAACCGAACGGCGTACAACATTCGAGTTGTAAACATGAGTTTGGGTACGGCGGCAGTCGATTCATACAAAGACGATCCGCTTTGCCTGGCGGTAAGACAATTGGTTGACGCTGGTGTGGTAGTGGTTACAGCCGCCGGCAACCTCGGTAAAGACCAATCGGGACAAAAAGTTTATGGAGCCATTCATTCGCCCGGTATTGAACCCGCGGCGCTGACGGTCGGCGCGACCAATACGTTTCAAACTGATCAGCGCAGTGACGATGGTGTTGCGTCATACAGCTCGCGTGGACCAACGCGCAGCTTCTGGGTTGATGACGATGGTGAGAGACACTACGACAATATCCGCAAGCCGGAAATTGTTGCGCCAGGGAACAAAATCGTTTCTGCACAAGCAGACAAAAACTACCTGGTAACTAATCACCCGGAACTCGCATCTCCAATCTCGGATCAAGACAACAACCAGGCGATGGTGATGAGTGGCACCTCGATGGCAACTCCTGTTGTTGCCGGCGCGGCGGCCTTGTTGCTTCAGGAAAATCCTTCACTGACGCCAAACATGGTGAAAGTGATCCTGATGTACACCGCCCAGAAACTTAATAACGCAAATGTTTTTGAGCAGGGCGCAGGTGAAATCAACATCGACGGTGCTTTGAAGCTCGCACGACTTGTTAGGAAAGATTTGACTAACCAGACGCCGGTTGGTGCCCCAATGTTGACTGGACCCGTCGACACTGCGAGTTCGACGATAGCTGGTGAAAGCTGTGCGTGGTCACAGCGCGGCTTCTTCGGCGAGTATTCAGTGGCTGGCGCCGATCTGGTCAACAGCTATCAACGTGTATATGGATTGGGAATTATTCTTTCGGACGGAATCATTCTCAGCGATGGAATCATCCTGAGCGACCACAGCATGTTGAGCGATGGGGTGCTGATTGGTGACGGAATAATCTTGTCAGATGGGATCATTCTCAGTGATGGAATCATCCTGAGCGATGGAATTATTCTCAGTGACGGGATTATTCTCAGCGACGGATTTGTACTTGGCGACGGAATTATTCTGTCGGACAGTTACATTTCAGAGTCGATTATGGCCAACGGCGATAATTAACGGACGACGTTAACTCGTCCTGAATAGGATGGCGCAGGGCTTCTGGTTCTGCGCCATTTTTGTATGCACACTAATAGGGGGCAACCGATCCGTACGCTGGATTGAAGTTGTTAGTTTGAGCCTGGTGTATTAATGGCTTGTGGCGGCCCCAGCTCCAGCAGCTCGTGCGCATGTTGGTTTTCGATCATGCTTCGTGCAGGCGCGGGCGATCGCTTGATCTACGCGCGGCTCGATGTTGCATTCGGGTTGGCGACAGACGGCCGCAAGCTCCGAGACAACCAGATAACGTGATCGTTCCAGCATTCTTTGTTCGCGAAATGAGAGAGGCTTGAGATTGCTGAGATAAGTAAGATGCTTTAGGACGTTAGCGACTTCAAAGAGGTCGCCGGTTCGCATCTTTTCCGAGAATTCCTTGAATCGATCCTTCCAATCATTAGCGGGGGAGGAAAAATCATCTGCTAACGCTTTCAATAGCATGTCACACTCGCCCGACGAGATTGGGGCTCGAAGGCCAACTTCTGAGGCATTTGTAACGGGGACCAGAACCAGGGAATTATTAGCAGCGAGCCTGAGCGTATAGAACGGTAGGAGTGTTGCGCCTATTTGCTTTTGCTCAATCTGCTCGATGGTCCCGATTCCATGATTCGGGTAAACGACTTTCTGGCCGACTTTGAAGCCCACCATTGCACCTCCATCGATTGTGAAAAATCAGACTGCGCCGCACGCGCTTGTCTTTAGGAGAAAAAATCCGAGCGACGCCGAGTTGCGTCGGGCCCTGTTGGTATGTAGTTCGAGTCTAGCAAGCTGTCTTGCGGAGCGTCAAGGATGTGTGAGGGGCAAACAGGTTATTAGTTCAGCCAACATCGCGCATTTTGTTTAGCTGCTCCATTATCTGTGGCGTTTCCTTTAAGTCGGCTAAAGGCTCCAACTCCGTCACGATGTAGCTCCAATCGAGATTGTCCGCCTGACGAGCGATGATACCTTCAATGTCAGCCCAGTCTTGGTAACGATTAGCAAACGCTTTAAGGACAATTAAATCTTCAGCTGAGCAAGTTCTCAGATCGAAGTTTGGAGGATATCTGAAAAGAGAAGAACGTTTAATTACCGATTCTTCGAACGGTAAAGCGGCAAGGGCGATATCGAGTCCGACACCTTGTTCTGAATTTAGTAACAAGACTCTTCTGTCGCGAGCAAAGTCGGCCGCTGACTTGATGCGTGCGCCAAACGATCGCATCAATCTTTCAATGTAAAAATCTTCCTTTCCGAATCCTGTCAGGAGAGTCAAATCAACATCCACTGTCTCACGTGGTTGGCCCCAACGCTGAAGTGCCAGGCCGCCAATAAAGCAAAAATGCCAGTGCTCTGACTCGCAGACTTGTTGTAGCTGGGCCGCAGCTTGAATTACGTCGTTCACTTTCGGGGAACTGCTTTCATGAACCAGTACTGTTGTTCCACCAACCCTGAAGTCGGTTTAGGCGCTCGAGGTTCGACCCTGTAGTCGAAGTTGCCGCAAAGTTTTCCTATTTCATCAAATGGAATGATCGAGCGTAACTCCTCCCGACGAATTTTCTTCAACTCTGCTCCCGTTATTCGCCACGTATCAACCCATCGCTTCGCAGTCATCGAATCTGCGGCGGAGCGAGTGTGGGAAACAGACTTTGCCCTTTTCATAGCTTGAGAATAACCCGAAAAGCGTGTGTGTCGAAATGCTGATTCAGTTTTGCTTCAGTTGAAGCTCGGTCACGTTCTGACAAGGTTTTAGTTCAACTTCCGCCTTCGCTGCTTCGGCGGCGCGACGCAGTTTGGCGCGGGCTTCGGCTGCATCAGGATAACGAAGTGACGCCGTGTTCAATGGCACATCTGTTTGTGGTGGTTGAGCAACCGTCAAATATTTGCCGGGCGGCAGACTGGTAATAAAGAAGGCCCCATCGCTAGTCACTTCCGTAGCGAAGTAGCGCAGGGGATCATCAACTTTCTCACGTTCTGCCGGGACCAGGTATACGCGGAACTTAGTATCAAATTTTGCATCAGCGTTTGTTTCTACGCGGCCGCGAATCGATCCCGCTCCTTCCGCGAGCGTGATGGTCAAGTCGTTCAGTCGTTCGCCGGCTTGAATCATGGTCCAACTTTTGGTCGCGTCCCTGGTGGCCAACGCCATCGATTTTCTCACTATTTGCGTTGGAGAAGGTCCTCCGAACGAGATGGATTTCAGATACCAGTAACGAGCGAAGAAGTTTGCATTGAATGCATATTGACCGCCCATTAAATTCTTAAGCGCGAAGGACCAATCTTTATCAGGGGTGCTCGACCCGGCAAAGGGGCGAAGTATCGGCGGCTGATCCGGCTCAAGAGTTTTGCTATTAAAGATCAGCCCGACCGTTATTTCGCTAACCATCGGTTGCTTTTTATTCTGGCATTCGGGCAGCTTCGAAGGTTCAAGAGCTATTCGGCCATTAACCACTGCGAGCGGCTTCATCACCACTTCAAGTCCTTTTACATCAGCTCCCTTCACCGTGATCTGCAGTGGAGCCGAGGTAGCCAGGTCCGGAACCGTACGAGTAGTCTGCGTTAATGATTCGGAAGCGACGAGTGTGTAAGTTCCGTCAGCGATTCCGTGAAAAGCAAACCCCTGGGTCCCTGCGGTCTGAATAGTAGTCCCCATCGGAATCATCCCAAACTCGGGCTGATACACTACGACCGACGCGGTGTTCGGGCCCAACGACCTTATGATCCCGCTGACCGAATGACCTGGCTGGTTTCGATAGTGAATATCGGCTGTGGTTTCAGTACCGGGTTGAACTTGAAATTCGGAGGCCGTATCGAGCGTGGCTGAAGGCGCATAGGTCGGCGCGTCAAGTTCCGTGGCGCTCCCATCGTAGGTTGGACCACCACCACCTGCTGAAACTACATACGAACCGGGTTGCAGTCCATAAACCCGATAAACACCTCGATCGTCGGTCTGTCCGGCTCTAACTCCGAACGACCGTCCTTTTAAAGATTTTCCGGTGGCATCTTTACTCATTATCACTGTGACGCGGGCGCCGACAACCGGCTCCCCATTGTCATTTGTGACGGTCCCCGTGATCACTCCACCGCGGGCCAGTTGTATTTGTACGTCGTCGCCCACGCGGTAGAGAGACATTGGTGAATCGGGAGCTTTCGGAGGCGTCACATAAGCCGGTGAAAAAGCTGAAACAAAATACAGTCCCGAATCCAAGCCCGCGACCGTGAAGTTACCTTCAGAATTTGTCAGCACCGATCGGTTGGTATACACACCAACTCCTGATGGTCTAACGCTTACGGCGGCGCCGGCCAATGGCTGACCACCCTCGTTTGTTACCCGGCCTGTGATCGCCCCACTCTTACTCTCTTCCGCCTGGACCACCGGCTTCTGCGCCTGACAGTTACCGACATAACCAAGACTCAACACCAGCAGCAGAATTGCGTTGGTCCAAGCCTGTGTTTTCGACTTGAGGATAAATCTCATTGCTAAGCACTCCTACTGATTGTCCTGGAGATTTAAAGTGAATTGGACGTCACCTACCTGGCCGTCTTGCAGGGTCACATTGTTTTTAAGAACAAGCCGGGTCCCGATCACGTTTACCGTCACCTCGTAGGTACCCGGCGGCACGGATTCAACGATGAAGTGTCCACGCTCATCGACCGTCGGTTGACGCACACTCACTGGCGTATTGTCCGGAGTTTTGAGACTCACTACGAATCTTGTACCGGGAGGAATCTGACCGGTTGAAGAATTAATCACGCCTCTCAAAGTTGCGCTTCCATAAGCAACGACGAGTTTTATCCCGGTGATCTGCTCGCCCTCTTTTATTTCCAGACCGCGCGACGGCGTAACTGCTCCGTCGCGTTCAATGCGTGAAATCATCAATCCTTTAATGTCTCGGGAAGGCATGACCTGTAGCGAAGCAATGCCTTCGTTTAAACCAGCCACCCTGAAACTCCCATCCGGACCGATCGTTGAACGTGAGGAACCGCCGGCACTTCCCCCGTTATTTAGGTTGAAGACGTAGGCAACAACTTGAAGTTGAGTCAGTTTAGAAAGGATGTTCTTATTTTGGGTGTCCAAAACAACCATACCGGAGATAGCGCCACCTTTGATTAACTTAATCGTGATGCCGGTGACGTCGGAATTCATCACTTCAAACGTTGGGTTTTCCGCGCGCAATTCCGAATTAGGTTCCTGATACAGGTAAACCGCGTATCTACCCGGCGCCAGGTTCTCAACGACAAATTCACCGCGAGCGTTTGTATCCGTTAAGGCACTGGTGAAACTGCGGTGATCATCAGTGAGCCGTTGTAAGGTGAACCGAAGCCCGGGTTGGCCTACGCCGTCAGCGTCAACGATGCGACCGCTGGCAGAAAAAGTCGTTATTGGAGCGCCGAGCACTATGTCGATGTCGGTAGTTTCGCTGCCTTCGCTAACTTCGATGACGGTGGCTTTAGCATTCTCGGAAACGTCCGGGTAGAAAACTTCCCCGTAGGCCACGCGGCCAGAGACGGTTGTCCCCGAGTTGTCACGACCAACTGAGGCTGTGTATTTGCCGGATAGTAAACCAAAGAAACGGTAGACGCCGCGGTCGTCCGTAGTCTGAAAATTTGTGGGATAGTTCTGACCTGGTCTAAGTGTGCCGGGCGGGTAGGTTTGCTGGCGATAGAGACGCACCTGAGTCTGAATGACGGGACGCCCTTCACTGTCAGTGATCTTGCCGGTTATGACTCCGCCTTTCACGAGAGAGAAGTCGATGTTTTCAATCGCCTCGCCTTCACTGATGACTATGCGTTTGCCTGGTCCATCAGCATTGGCGATGACGTAGGCAGGCGAAACCGGGGTAACGTAGAAAGTACCGCCGGCGGCATTAGTGATCTTGTAATTCCCATCCTGATCGGTAGTCGCCCGAGGAGGGACGTCATACGACGGTCCAGTTTCTTCTTTGCGAAGCGTGACACTAATGCCTGGCGCGCCTTTGCCTTTAATAGTTACGCGTCCGGAAACAGTCGCACTGGGTTTCGCTACCCTGGCGGTAGCCTGGGTTTGAGCTTGCGCGGCGATCACGCCAGCAACAAGCACTACGGTAACGAGAACAATCCGGGCCATTGAGGATGACTTCATATAGTTTTTTCGACTCCGTAGAAATGGGGAGAGAGGTATTGCGCGGGATAATAACATGAGTATTTCGGATTGCAGTTAAGATTTCAGATTGATCATTTTCAAAAACGAGAACCGCGAGGGAAGGCTCTGCAATCTTAAATCTGAATCTGCAATCCCTTCGTGGTTGTCAGCGTGAAGCGGCTACTGTTAGGATCAATTCTGCATGGCTCATCTGAAAATAACCGATGCAAGTGGCCGCCAATGGCAGTTTAATTTTGTCCCGCAAGCCATTTGCACGATCGGCCGGGCTCCCGATAACGCGGTGGTCCTGGACGACCCGCGGGCGTCGCGTTACCACGCGCACATCAAGCATAACGATAATGGGTCGTTTATGATTATCGACGGCGCTTTGATTAATGGTCAGTTGCGCCGGAGTGCTAATAAAGTTTTCATTAATGGTGACGCCAAGTTTGAACAGCAACTGAAGAACGGCGATCGCGTAACGATCGGCGCGAGTACGCTGCGTTTCGAACAACCACCGGAAGAACGGACCACCGACGTTCGCTACGACGATAAGCCACTTGGTCATACTCAGCTTCTCATTTCTGCCAATGACGTGATGAGCACCGTCCTTCGTTCCAAGGAGGAAATCTCTGCCGCGCCCCCGCAACGCGACAAGATGCTCGAGACGCTTCAACGCAAGGCAAACATCCTGACGGCGCTTTACGAAATGAGCAAAACTCTCGGCTCCGTTTTCGATCTCAACGCGATCTTCGAGAAGGCCACCGACGTCATCTTCAGAGCAACGCCAGCCGATCGCGTAGTTGCGCTCTTAGCGGAACCAGGGTCGAGTGATGATCTTGAAGAGGTAGAGTTAACTCCAATTGCGATGCGGGCTCGCGATGACAAGCTCGAAGCACATGCGCGACGGTTGTCGATTGGACGAACGATTACCAGAAAAGTAATGAAAGACCGCGTTGCGCTCTTGTCTCAGGACGCAGCTTCGGATGAACAGTTTGCCGGTGTCGATTCGATTGTTTCGCAGGGTGTGCGATCGACGATTTGTGCTCCATTAGTGGCCGAGACAAGAGTTCACGGCGCGCTATATGCGGACCGGCTCGATCCTTTCGCGGCGTTTAAGCCAGACGACCTGGAACTTATTAGCGCGGTGGCTGCCCAGACGGCAATCGCGGTTGAAAATGCTCGCGCACACGAACGATTGGCCCGCGAGGAAGTGGCCCGCGCAAATTACAGCCGGTTCCTTCCGGAGTATGTAGTTAAGCAGATGCTGGAGAACCCGGAATCGTTCAAACTGGGCGGCGTCAATCAAACGATTACGATTTTATTTGCCGACATACGCGGCTTTACGCGCATCTCAGAACACGCGCCGCCGGAGAAGATCGTTAGTCTTTTGAATCGATACTTTTCCGCCATGACCGATATCATCTTCGGACACGGTGGCACACTCGATAAATACCTGGGTGATGGTCTAATGGCACTTTTTGGCGCGCCCACGGCGACTCCGGAAGATGCTTCGAATGCGTTGAATGCGGCGGTGGCGATGCAGCGTCGTGTTTTGAGTATCAATCAGGAACTGCATAACGAAGGCCTGCCAGAAATCGGGGTGGGCATGGGCCTGCACACCGGCGAAGTAACGGTTGGTTACATCGGTTCGGAACGACGTTCCGAATACACAGCGATTGGCGATGCGGTGAACACAGCATCGCGTTTAGAAACGAACGCCAAGGGCGGCGAGATTTTGATTAGTGATGCAACCGCGAAGGCCGCGCATAGTCGTTATAGACTGGAACCGCGCGAAGCGATCATGGTTAAGAACCGCCAACAACCAGTTCCACTTTGGGAAGTTGATTGGCAACGCGCCAGCGGAGCGTGGTGAGTGATTGAAGATTTAAGATTTCAGATTGAAGATTTACGGCCCGCTTAACTAACAGCGTGTCTGGTTAATCTGACCGGAAATCTTAAATCTGCAATCTGAAATCTTAAATCTGAAATAACTTTTGTTCCCTTAAGTTTTTTATGTCAATCATCGCCAGGACTGGGTCACTCATCGGCCTCAATGCATTGCGAAATCTCGTGTCTGACACGATGGCGATCGACATGGGATCGGCCAGCACGATCATCGCCGTCCGCGGACGCGGTGTAGTCATCGATGAACCGTCAGTAGTAGCTGTTAACAAGATCACTGGCGAAGTAATCGCTTTCGGCAACGAAGCTCACAAGATGCAAGGTCGCGAAGCGCGCGATGTTGCCGTGATCGCCCCACTGGTCGACGGCGTCGTAGCTGACTTCGAACGCACGCGAATAATGTTGGAGCACTTCGTTAGAGAAGCCCGGAGTGGAATCTCACATTTCAGCCGGCGCGCAATCATGAGTGTGCTTTCTGAAGTGACTCAGGTTGAACAACGTGCGTTATTGAGCGCGGCGGAAGAAGCCCGCATCAGTCGCGTTTACATGATCGAGGAAGGACAGGCGGCAGCAATCGGTTCCGGAGTTCCGCTTAATGATGAAAATGCTTCAGCGGTGGTTGATATTGGCGGGGGCACAACCAACGTTGCAGCTATCGTGAGCGGTTCGATCATCGCGTCACGGGCGGAAAGAATCGGTAGCTCGGACATCGACTCTGCAATTATGGACCGGCTGCGACGACATCACGGTCTCACGATCGGAATCCTTTCAGCCGAGCGAGTAAAACTCGAACTAAGTTCAGCGATCGAACCAAAGGAACCAAACAAGAGCGTCAACATACGTGGCCGCGATGTGCAGACAGGCAGTCCTGGAGCGGTAGACATCACTGCCGGAGAAGTCTACACAGTAACGCTTCCGATCATCAAAAAGATCGCGGATGAAGTTAGCCAGATGCTGACGGAGTTAGCTCCGGAAGTTGCCGGTGACATTTACGATCGTGGCGTAATTCTCACGGGTGGCGGAGCACTGTTGGATGGACTGCCGCAATACCTGCAAAAACAACTTGGGCTGGCAGTGCGGGTAGCCGATGATCCGCGCTTTGCGATCGTACGTGGCTTGTCGCAGTTGTTTGATGAGCCACTATTGCTACGACGTGTCGCTCGCACCGAGGCCCTTCCCACTATCGATACCGAAGCAACTGCATTTGAAACCTGATGAGCGTCCTCACTCTTTACAAACGGCAAATCACTGTTGCTCGTGTCTTTGACATTCCGGTGCGCATTGATTTCCGGTGGTTTGTTGTCTTTTTTTTGAGTGTCTGGTTGATTGCTGCGAACCTGGCCCACGGTGGAATGTGGGTGGGAAGTTTTACTTTAAAAGCCGTAAGCGATCTGACTGCCTGGATATTGGCAGTGGCAACCACCCTGGGGCTTTTTCTTTCAGTGTTTGGTCATGAACTTTCTCACGCGTTGATGGCGCGCGCGGAAGGAATCGAGATCGAAGAAATCGTGCTACATCCATTTGGAGGATTAGCACGAATGCGTAAAGAACCTGAAAGTCCGCGCGCCGAATTTCGCATCGCTATTGCTGGTCCAGCCGCAAGTTTTCTCTTCGCTGTCGTCGCGTTTGTTTTGCTACTCCCGGTCGTCAGACTTGGTTATGAAGCTGCCGCCGGAGTATTGATGTTGCTGGCAGCGGGCAATCTGCTGTTAGCAATCTTCAATCTCTTTCCCGGTTATCCATTGGATGGTGGACGTGTTTTGCGGGCGATTATTTGGGGACGCTCGGGAGACATTCGCGAAGCAACTCGCATGGCCGGCATTTGCGGGATGTTGATTGCCGCGATTCTGATCATCTTTGGCGTATACATGTGCATCGCGCCAAATTTTCGGGCTTACTTCATGGGCTTCTGGTCAGTGTTGGTTGGTCTATTTTTATTCGACGCCGCTTACAGTGTTGTCAAACATACAAGACGTCGGGTGCAAAACGTTGTGAGCGAGGCAATGTCGTCTCCGTTTTCTATCGAGCCTGACTTATTAATTAGCCAGTTCATCGACTCGATCCTGCCGCTACATCGACAAGTTGCTTTTCCAGTGACGCGTCAACAACAGCTTCACGGAATTCTCTCACTTGAAGACCTCAAGTCGTTGCCACGAGAAAAATGGCATCTCACGAAGGCTGGTGAAGTGATGCGACCCATCGCGCCACGCTTCTTCGTAGAACCAAACGCCACCCTCGATTACGCCCGCGAGTTGATGAAGCGAAATGGAGTTGGATCAGTGGCTGTCGTTGGCAAGAACGGCGAACTGGTTGGGTTTCTGCAGAACGGAACGTTCAAGAAAAAACGAAAATAGAACTATTTCAGATTGCAGATTGCAGATTTCAGATTGATCGTAATCGGACATGCCTCTGACACTTGGAGACTCCTCTGCGTCTCTGCGTACTCTGCGTCTCTGTGTTGAAACCAGCGTCGTGGTAGTTGGACCAAGTTTTTAACACAGAGACGCAGAGTACGCGGAGACGCAGAGAATCTGAAATCTTCAATCTGCAATCTGAACTCTTAAATCTGAAATCCCTTACGTTGCCTCATAAACTCTTTTTCGCGATAATCCAAACTGAAACTGTTATTTTCTGTTCCCAAAGGATTTATCTGTATGTTGGCCGTCTTGGGTGCGCTCTTTGCCAACGCATTGATCGCGATTTTGAAGCTGGTCGCCGCCATCGTCACCGGTTCTTCGGGCATGATGGCTGAGGCCCTTCACTCAATCGCCGACACGACTAATCAGATCTTTCTATTGCTCGGCCTTCGGTTTTACAAACGGCCGGCATCAAAGAAACATCCTTTCGGATTTGGTAAAGAACGTTTCTTCTGGTCTTTCATAGCTGCGATCTTTATTTTCGGCGTGGGCGCGACTTACGCGATCTACGAAGGCATCGTGAAACTCGCGCATCCGCATGCGCCCACACAACTGGCCTGGGCGTATTGGGTATTGGGCATTTCCTTTGTACTGGAATCAGCCTCGATCAGCCTGGCAATCTTTCAGGAAGTCCGCGAAGCGCATCACGAAGGAATGACCTTTGCCGGTTACTTGCGCGAATCGAAAGATCCGACGGCCAAGACAGTGCTCTTTGAAGACTCGGCAGCGTTGCTGGGAATTATCATCGCCGCCACGGGGTTAGTTTTGACTGACTATCAGGTCGGTGGCGCTGCCGGGGCTTACTGGGACGGAGTCGCTTCCATTCTCATTGGTTTGGTCCTCGCCATCGTTGCTTTCGTACTGGCGAGATCGTCACGCGGGTTATTATTAGGTGAAGCTGCGAGCGCGAAGACTGTTGCTACGATCAAAACGGCAATGGAAAGTCATCGCAACGTCGAGAAAGTAGTCGAGTTGTTGACGATGCACCTGGCGCCGAAGCAGATCTTGATCAATTCACACGTCAAGCTGAAGCCGGGCCTTATGCTTGAAGAAGTCGAACACACGATCGAGGAAGTGGAAGGTTTGATTAAGCTCGCAGAACCAAAAGTAGAAATGATTTTCCTTGAAGCTGCTCGCGATGGAGTGTTGAGCACCAGGGAGCCGGCGTCACAAACGGCTGGCTGAAGTTTAGAGATTTCGCGCGGGTTTTGGAGAAACTAACTTGTCACCGTTAAGCCGCGATTTGGTCCATCAAGCTAAGACGACGAGATGCTACTACTACTTCCATATACCGAGTATCTGAGACGAATCGTTGAGCCGCGCAGTATCGCGGACATCGTTTTCGTCTTTTTACTCGTGTATGGAGTTTTGAAGTTGCTGCGCGGAACTCGCGCTGCTCCGATGGCCGCCGGAATCGGGGTCCTTGTCTTCTTCTACTGGCTTTCCAGCAAACAAGATTTCGCCACGCTCGAGTTTGTTCTTAGTAACGGTCTCTTCTACATTGGCATCGCCATCATTGTTCTCTTTCAATCAGAGATCAGGCAGGCGCTCATTACTTTCGGCAACCGTTTTCGCATGCCTTTAAACCGCGTCCATCGTGGGCAGTTTGGCGAAGGCGTTTACGACGAAGTAATTCTGGCGGCGACCACCCTCGCTTCCACCAAGACTGGCGCGCTGATCGTGATCGAGAGAAATGTTGGACTGAAGAACGTAATCGACGGTGGTGTTAAGCTCGATGCTGAACTCAGCTACGACTTATTAGTAAGTATTTTCAACACAGCCAGTCCCCTGCACGATGGCGCTGTAATTGTGCGTCGCCATCGAGTAGCGGCAGCTTCCTGTTTTCTTCCGCTCACGCTGAATCCTCGTCTTTCAAAAGACCTCGGGACGCGACATCGCGCCGCCATCGGTGTCACTGAAGACACTGATGCGATCGCAATCGTCGTATCGGAAGAAACTGGCTTGATCTCTTTCGTACGCGCGGGAGAAATAAAACGTGGTTTCGACGCCGCGACATTGCGTGAAGCGATCTTCGATGTTCTTGATGTTGGGCGACGCAAAACTAAGGGCGTGGCGAAAACTGCTGAGCCTGAAAATGAAACAGAAGAGATAGCTCCGATCTGAATAAAGAAGTTTCGGGTTTCGGGTTTAGAGTTTTGAGTTCAAAGTTTCGAGTTTCGAGTTTCGAATTGGCGACCGGGCTCCAACTACAAAAACTCAACTTGAAACTCGAAACCCTGAACTCGAAACCTGAAACTCTGAACTCGAAACTCGAGACTCGAAAGCATGCCTTTTCAAGACGTCGAAGAAGTTGCCGAGGAAATCCCACGCACGCCAAGCGGCGTGGAAAAGGTGCTGCGCAAGATCTTTGTAGAGGATTGGAGTCTCAAACTGCTCTCATTGGCGATCACGCTCGTTCTTTGGCTGGTGGTTACCGGACAGAACGAACCAGTCACCACTCACGTAAACGTTCAACTTAATTTCGTTCGTCCACAGTCACTTGAAATCAGCAATGATCCGCCGAAGGTCGTTGACGTAACCCTCACTGGCAGTCGGAGCAAACTCGATAATCTCAGCGCTCTTGATCTGGTTGCGACTATCGATCTAACCGATCAACGTAGCGGTGACCATCTCATCCGATTTGCTGATAAAGCCATGCTGTCGTTGCCTCATGGGGTGAAAATCGACGGCTTTCTTCCCAGTTCAACACCAATTCGATTAGAACCAATCGTCGAACGTGAATTGAAAGCTGAACCCAAGTTTGAAGGCAGACCGGCGGAGGGCTACGAAGTTTACTCAGTTACACCCAACCAAAACACGGTTACTGTGCGTGGACCATCAAGTCATGTAAACATGCTCGACAACGCACCAACTGAAACCATCTGGCTGTCGGGCCAAAAGGAAAGTTTCAAAGCGACCAATGTGGCTATCAACATTCCGGATCCAAAAATCGATCTGGTTGATCCAGCGGTAGATGTGCAGGTTGAAATTGGTGAACGGCGGGTGGAAAAAACTTTTCAGGGTGTTCCGGTTGTTGGACCAGCCGGCCAAACTGTTGAGCCACAGACAGCGACTGTCACGCTTCTGGGCCCGCAACATCTGCTGGATTCAATCAAGCACGAGGAATTAAAGATCGTTCTCGATGAAACGTTGGCGGCCCAACTTGAAATTCCAGCGGGACTGAAAAATAAAGTGTCGTTGAAGTCAACTAATCCAAATAAGTTCGTTTTAGCAAAATAACCTTTTTGAATCTGATGAAATCACTTTTTGGCACTGACGGTATTCGCGGCGAAGCAGGCAAGTATCCACTCGACGCTGAAACCGTTCAGATCATCGGCTCGTCACTGGCTGCGCATCTTAAGCAGCAATCATCCGAAACAGTTTCAATCGTAATTGGCCGCGACACGCGCGAGTCGGGCGAGTGGCTCGAAAAAGCGTTGATTGAAGGAGCGGCTGGCGCAGGAGTGAAATGTTTGTCTGCCGGGGTAATTACGACGCCCGGTGTCGCGTATCTAACTCGATTACGTCAAGCCAATGCCGGTGTTGTGATCAGCGCCTCGCATAATCCTTATTACGACAACGGCATCAAGATCTTCGCACCTTCCGGGCAAAAGATCGCCGATACAGTCGAGCGTCATATCGAGGCTGATATTCTCGCAAAGAAAAATGTAGTAACTGGCGTCGCTCAGCTTTCGACAATTTCAGAAGCTGAACTGCGAAGTCAGTATCTCGAGTTTTTAACAAATGAGATCGGCGCCGGTCTCGATCTCAGTGGAGTGAAACTCATAGTTGATTGTGCGAATGGCGCCAGTTCAGAGTTGGCTCCTGCGTTATTTGAAAAGCTCGGCGCCCAGGTTGTGGCTATCAACGCCACGCCGGATGGTCGAAACATCAACTTGAACTGCGGTTCTTTGCATATCGAATCACTGCAGGAACGAGTTTTAGCTGAACAGGCTCATCTGGGAATTGCTTTTGACGGCGACGCCGATCGGTCGCTCTTTGTCGATGCCGAAGGAAAATTTGTTGATGGTGATGCCACTTTGTGGGTGTTGGCGAATCAACTCAAAGAGCAAGGACGCCTAAAGGGAGATGTCGTGGTGGCCACTGTGATGAGCAACATCGGCCTCGAAATCGCGCTTCGTGCGATCGGGGTCGAACTCATCAGGGCGGATGTGGGTGACAAGTATGTGCTGGAGGAATTGTTGAAACGCGGCGCGAGTCTCGGTGGAGAACAATCGGGTCATATCATTCTTCCCGAACTGAGCCTGGCTGGCGATGGAATGATTACCGCGCTGTGCCTGCTGCGCGCAATGACTGAAAGTGGGAAGAGCCTGCAGCAGCTAACATCGGGATTTCAGCAGTATCCACAGATTCTGATCAATGTTCGCGTCCGCGAAAAAGTGGCTTTTAACGATTTAGCGAGTGTTCGCGAGGCAGTAAGTGAGGTTCAGGAACGTCTTTCGCAGAACGGAAGACTGCTCCTTAGATACTCCGGAACTGAATTGCTCGCCCGCGTAATGATAGAGGGCGCAAATCAGGCTGAGATCGACTCGTACGCTGAGTTAATTGCCGGCGAGATCCGGAAGGAGATCGGAGCATAAAGCTCGGAGCGTAAAATTTTTACACGCAACCCCGAGAAAAATCTACACGCCCTTTAGACCGGAGTCGCAGGCAAGCTTAACTGCTTCGCGACACATCACTCGTTTCTCTTAGTAATCTTCACAATCTCGATCGTTTATCAAAAACCATGTTGCACGGCACAAGCGTTGCGATGTATATTGTGGGGCAAGAGAGACGGTTGGTGGATCCTCCGTCTCAAGTGGTTGCTGGGGTGAGGACAGTAACCACGAATATGGATGGGCGCGACGCACTCCCACGTATGTCGCGCCCATTCGCTATTTAAACCAGCCTGTTCTTAGTCAATCCCGCTTTCGAAATCGGAATCGAGCTTACGTGTTAGAATTTGCCGTTTTTGTTTGCAAGTTTCTGATCTAAGCCAGCGCCTTTTCGACTCCAAATGCATCAGCTCCAAATCTCACTAAGCGGAACCAAGCGAACGAGCAGTATCACGATTGGACCAGGTAGTCGTTTTAGTCTGGCCCAATTGATCAGGGACGCGAAGGGGCTAAAACCACGAAAAGTTTTAGTACTTTCAAACAAACGCGTCTTTGGTCTTTACGGTGCTGACGTCGTTGCAAGTTTGCGGAAAGAAAAATTTCAGATCTTTGAATGGTTGATGCCTGAAGGTGAACGGTTTAAATCATTTCGTTCGCTCGAAAAAGCGGTTAACTTTCTTGGTAGCAATGGCTTTGAACGCAATGATTTAGTAGTGGCGTTGGGCGGTGGTGTGGTTGGTGATCTCGCTGGTTTTGCGGCGGCGATTTACTTGCGCGGCATTCCCTTTATCCAACTGCCGACAACGCTACTGGCCCAGATTGATTCGTCCGTCGGTGGAAAAACCGGAATCAACTTAGCGGTAGGCAAGAATATGGTAGGCGCTTTTTACCAACCGCCATTTGTGTTGATTGATACCGAAACCTTGTCGAGCCTGCCGAAACGCGAACTCGTCGCCGGCTTTTGTGAGATGGTCAAACACGGATTGATCGCTAATCAATCGCTCTTTAAGTCGACCATTAAAACGCTCAAAACTTTTGCTACCAGCAGTGACGTGGTTCAGTCTAATGAGTTCGAAGCTTTGATTGCTGCAAATTGCAAATTCAAAGCATCGATCGTGGCGAACGACGAACGTGAGTCGACTGATCGGGCAGATGTTAAGTCGAGAAAGATTTTAAACTTTGGTCACACCACGGCCCACGCACTCGAAGCGATTACCAACTATCGAGTGTTTCGTCATGGTGAGGCTGTTGGTTACGGAATGTTGGTGGCGGGCGAGATTTCGAAGAATTTAGGTTTGCTCGGACCTGCCGAGTTAGAATCGTTGCGGGAAGCAGTCAGGCTTTGCGGGCCGTTACCCCGGGCGAGTCATTTGAACATTGATCAGATCATGCGCGCGTTGCAGCACGATAAGAAAAGTGTTGCAGGCAAGATCAATTGGGTGTTACTTGAAGGAATAGGCTCGCCGCGAATAGTTGAAGGCAGCGAGGTAAGTGCGAGTGTTTTGCGTCTCTCTTTACGCACCGGACTTCAGTAATTGCGAGAGATAGAAAAAGGAAGTAAGCGATGACCAAGGACCGCTCAAGCGAACGAGGTAGCTCTACAGTCAAATTCGTTATCATTATGGCCGTTCTGGCCTGTGTGGCTTACACCGGATATCTCTACATACCGGTGGCGTACCAGGCCTACCTGTACAAAGATCTGATGCAGCACTATGTCGATGTTGCGGGTGCGCAGGGTTATCAACCGGCATGGGCAGGTGAGCAGTTGTTGAAGAGTGAGGCTGAGTATCAGGTGCCACCGAATGCGATTATCACGCCGGCCGCACGTGACCAGCGCATCGAAGTGCGCGTCCAGTTTACCAGGCCTATTGAGTTTCCCGGTTACACCTACATGTACGAGTTTGATCACACAGTAAAAAGCACCGCGTTCCTGTCGTTCAAGTAATTCCTAGAAATTTCAGATTGCAGATTTCAGATTGAAATGGTGGTCTCGGCTCTGCCGTCCGTTTTAGATCGGCTTGCCACCCGTTGGTCTCGGCTTTGCCGCCTGTTGTGAGGAATGGCTCCGCCTTTCCGTAAAGGATAGTTTAAGTTTCAGGGCTACGCCCTCTTGCTTGTGCTAAAAGAGGGCGCAGCCCTGAAATTTTAATGAAGACGCTAACGGAAAGGCGGAGCCATTCCTCACAACAGGCGGCAAAGCCGAAACCAAAGGATGGCAAGCCGATCTCAAACGGACGGCAAGCCGATCTCAAACGGACGGCAGAGCCGATCTCAAACGTACTGCGAAGCCGAGTCGGACGCCTATTCTGAAAATCTTAAATCTGCAATCTTAAATCTTAAATCTGAAATTCTTAATGCGGGGCGCCATCGAGGAAGGCTTTTAGTTTTCTCGAGCGTGAAGGGTGACGGAGTTTTCGAAGCGCTTTTGCTTCTATCTGTCGAATACGTTCACGAGTGACTGCAAAGTGTTGGCCCACTTCTTCCAGCGTGTGTTCGGATCCAGTCGTTCCTAATCCAAACCTCATCTTGATCACTTTCTCTTCGCGTGGTGTCAGTGTCGCCAGAACTTCGTCTGTGATCTCACGCAGATTAGAAGCGACCACCGCGTCGGCCGGATTCAGGATCGATTTGTCTTCGATGAAATCTCCGAGGTGTGAATCTTCCTCTTCCCCAATCGGAGTTTCCAGTGAAATGGGCTCCTGAGCAATCTTCAAAACTTTGCGGACCTTCGAAACAGGAATGTCCATCTTCTGCGCAATCTCTTCACTCGTTGGTTCCCGACCCAACTCCTGCACCAGCGAGCGTGACGTGCGAATCAGTTTATTGATGGTTTCGATCATGTGAACGGGAATACGAATCGTGCGCGCTTGATCGGCGATGGCCCTGGTGATCGCCTGCCGAATCCACCACGTCGCATAAGTTGAGAACTTATATCCGCGTCGCCATTCAAACTTATCGACCGCTTTCATCAAACCGATGTTGCCCTCCTGGATCAGATCCAGAAACTGCAGACCTCGATTCGTATATTTCTTGGCAATCGAAACCACCAGACGCAGATTTGCTTCAACTAATTCGCGCTTCGCTTGACCGGTTTGTTGTTCGCCAACAACGATTGCCTGTAGCGATCGCTTAATCTCCAGTGGCGAAATATGGTTTTCGTCTTCGATCTGAAGCAGACGTTTCTTCGCAACGATAACGCGTTGCTTAAATTCCTTCTGCTCTTCAATGTTCAGCCGTTTTCTATTAAGCCGCTCGGTGAAAACATCAATCTCGCGTTCAGCTTCACGCACTGCCTTGTTTACTGCACGTATTGAATTGATCAAACGTTGCCGCGCCCGCTCCGTGAGGTTGAGACGGCCAATCTCCTGGGCAATTTCCAAACGATGCCGCGCAACTTTGCGATGCAGACCAACTAATGCGCGAGGCTTCTTCCCGTGATTCTGCTTATGTTCTTCGTGCAGTTGTTCCAGGTCCTGTAAACCGGACGCATAGTTCTTTCGGATGTGTTGAATACCTTCAATGGTCCACGCCCGGTACTCATCCACTTTGTCTTCGTCGCCAGAAAATTCAGCTTGTTCTGAGAACGTAACAGTCTCGCGAATATGCAGTCTGCCTGATTCGAGATCTTCGCCCATGCGCAGTAACTCGCGCACTGCAATCGGTGAACGCGCGATGGCTTTTTGCGTTTTTAATTGACCGCGTTCGATGCGCTTCGCTATCGCAACTTCACCTTCGCGAGTTAAGAGCGGAACGACGCCCATCTCGCGCAGATACAAGCGAACCGGATCATTGGTTTTATCTAGACTGCCAGCCGAGAGATCCAGTTCAACATCTTCTTCGAGTTCTTCTTCATCTTCCGGCGTGGTGGTGACGGCTTGTTCGAGTAGACGCTCTTCGGAGTCAGCGACGGCGATGTTTGAGCCTTCGAGTTTTTGCAGAACCTCTTCGATATCTTCGGGTGAAACGACGGTATCGGGTAGTTCTCGATTTAGATCATCAAACGTCAGGTATTTCTTATCGCTGCCCAACTCGAGCAAGCGTTCCATGACGTCGTCGCGATCTTTGTCTTCCATAACTGCTTCTAACTCCAACTACATTTGGTGGTGACTTAGCAAACACTGTGCGCGTCAACCGTTTTCCGATCGGGCAATTTGACTTTGCGGTTCAAACGACTTTCGCAACCGATCACACGCTACATATTCCGCATACAATTCATTCAGTCGGGCGCTGTCACCATCCCGTTCGGCCTGGGCAATGTCGGCGCCGAGTTCGCGCAGCTTGCGATCCAGATTCACCAGCTTCACGGCGTCAAGACAGCGCTTCAAACTGGTCCGCAAATCGAAATCTTTTGCTTCTTCCGGTTGAACACTCCCCATCAACAACATTGGCAGAAGCTGTTGCGACTCCTCGTCCCCTTCAGTTTTTTCAAGCAACGACTCAAGATCCGGTTGTCCGCCTTCGGTTTCGATTTCAACAAGCGCATTAAATATTGGCGCAGTGATCAGACCTTCGTAATCAGATTGCGGCAGCGCCGGTAAAATCTCATGACGCAAATTGTCGTTCGACAACAACAACTCCAATAACTGCTGTTCGGCAATAGTTGGCTTTATGATCACTCCCGATCGACGCAGCACTTTCTGGCGCGCGCCACCAACTTCGCCCGGTGTCCGCATTGAATGCCAAAGCTCACGACGTAACGACACGTCGTTTATCTGCAACCCGTCCATTGCCATATCAAAATATTCGCGCTTTTGAATGCGACTCTGGACCGCCCGAATGTAGGGAAGAACTTCTTCGACTGCTTCTGCTTTTTCCGCCGGTCGGTGAAGACTGCGGTCACGTAAAGCGTTTTCGATTACGAATTGTATGTGGGGTTGGGCTTTTGCTCGTCGCTGCTGATACTCAGTTACGCCGAACTTCCTGATGAACTCATCGGGATCTGCGTTCTCCGGGAGTACGAGAACTTTGACCTCGATATCTTCGGCGAGAAGAATCTCGATCGACTTTTTTGCCGCCTGAACACCCGCGCGGTCGCCATCATAATTGACGACTACTTTGCGCGCAAATCGTCTTAATAGCCTCACCTGATCTGCTGTCAACGCAGTCCCTAGACTTGCTACGACGTTACGAACTCCGAACTGATAAGGCACGATTAAATCCAAAAAACCTTCAACGAGAATCGCAAATTCGCCACGTCGAATCTCATCGCGGGTGAGATTCAGTCCAAATAAATTTTTACCTTTTATATAGGCAGCAGTTTCAGGCGAGTTGATGTATTTCGCATCTTCACCTTTTAAGGTGCGACCGCCAAAAGCAATCGCGCGTCCTTGCGCATCCAAGACTGGAAACATCAGACGGCCGCGAAAACGATCATACGTTTTGCCGTCGTCTCGCTTTACTACGAGACCACTGCGATCGATTTGTGATTGCGTCGCGCCTTTGTTACGCAGGTAAGCCGACATTGCGTCCCAACTATCCGGCGAATAACCAAGCTTGAAAGTTTTCTTCGTCTCTTCAGTGATTCCGCGTTCATCGAGATAGTCACGCGCGATGCGAGCTTCACTACTGTTCTCGAGTTGCTGGGTCCACCATTCGAGCGCCCAGCTATTAAGTTGGACCACTTCATCAGATTCCTGCCGTTTGACTGCGTAACGATCATCCTGGACCAGCTTTGGCAACGGCATACCGATCTTGTCTGCCACAATCTTGATGGCGTCACCAAAACCAACGCCTTCGATGTCCATGATGAAATTAAAAACGCTGCCACCTTTATGACAACCGAAACAGTAGTAAATTTCTTTGGTTGGACTTACGGAAAACGAAGGGGTCTTCTCTTTATGGAAAGGACAACAGGCCATCCAATTAGCGCCCTTTTTCTTGAGCTGCACGTAGTCCTGGACCACGCGGACGATATCTGCCTGTCGTTTTAGATCTTCAACGAAAGTATCCGGGTAACGCATGGGGGGCTTATTGTCTCAACTCAACCAAAGTTGCACCAGCGCCGCCCTGATCGGGAGGGGCGGCGAGAAACCTGGCGACATGTGGATGTCCTTTTAGTAGAACTCCTATCGCGCGTCGCAACGCGCCGGTGCCGTGTCCGTGTACGATTCGCACCTGGCTTACGCTCGCCAGCGACGCTTCATCAAGAAATTTATCAACTGCGTCAACTGCTTCGTCAGTTGTTTGTCCGATCACGTTCAATTCGGAACGAGTATTTTGTTCCGCAGCGCTCAAGTGAACAACTGTTTCCGCCGCTCGTCGCAGTTTTTCGAGTTTACCTTTTTCAGGTTTGGGCGACGGCGCCGCTTCAACAAGTTCGAGGTTCTCCAGCTTCTCTCTAAATCTCAGCGCTTTAACGCGAACTTCAGCTTCACCATCCTTAATTTGATCGACGATTCCGACTGAACCAAACGACCGAAGCTTTACCCTATCGCCAACCGCAATTTCTCGATCAGAAACAGAGATATAACTCGGCGTCTCTTCTTCGGGTTCCTGTTTAGCTAGTACCTGTCCATCACGAACGATGCGCACTCCTTTAGATTCAGGTTCGCTCGCGGTTGTTCCCGCAGTGTTCACGGTCTTCACAGCGCGTTGGGCCTCTCGTCTCATTTCGGCAACTTGTCGTTGCGCTTCACGTTCAATTTTCAAACGTTCAGTACGATCCTGAATCTTCGAGACTAACTCGCGTGCTCGTTTCTCAAAATCATTTACTATGCGTTGCACAGTTTTCTCAAAATTAGTTTGGCGCTCCTGTTCACGTTTGTTTGCGTCCTTCTCTAACGAAGCAAACTTCTCGGCAACGGCGACGCGTTCCTCTTCAAGTGCAATGCGCAATGCTTCTGCCTCTTCCGACTCACGTTTGATCCGTTTCAGATATTCAGTGGCTTGCAAGGAAGAGTCTTTAACTGATTCGACCGCGCCATTTATGATGTTGGCCGGCACGCCGAAACGTCTTGCTATTTCCAAACCGGAAGATGCGCCGGCCACGCCAACGATCAGTCGATAGGTTGGCTGTAAAGTTTTCTCGTCAAACTCCACACTCGCGTTAATGACGCTTGAATCATTGCCGGCATACATCTTGAGACCGCTGTAGTGGGTGGTCGCGATCACGTGCGCGTTACAAACACGACGGAAGTGGTCCACCACTGCGACTCCCAGGGCAGAACCTTCTTCAGGATCAGTGCCGGTGCCGACTTCATCAAGCAGGACCAACGCAGGCGCCTCGCAGATATCGATCATGCGTGCAATGTTCGCGACGTGTGAAGTAAAGGTCGAAAGATTTGCCGCTAACGATTGATGATCCCCGATGTCAGCCAGTACCGAAACATAAAACGGAAACCGGGCTGACTCCGCCGGAACCGAAATTCCTGACATCGCCATCAATGCCAACAATCCAGTTGTCTTTAGCACAACTGTTTTGCCGCCGGCGTTAGCTCCGGAGATGACCATCGCGTTTCTCTCGTT
Source organism: Pyrinomonadaceae bacterium (assembly GCA_036518995.1). Classification (GTDB taxonomy): domain Bacteria; phylum Acidobacteriota; class Blastocatellia; order Pyrinomonadales; family Pyrinomonadaceae; genus PSRF01. Next base: position 44,643 of record DATDMC010000068.1, read on the forward strand.
GTCTAACGAAAAAGAAACCGGGACCACGCGCCCGCCTGACGAACGAAGATTTTCTTCGAGTAACGGATGACGGGCCTGGACGAGTTCCAAACTACCACTTGAGATCTGGTTGTCGTCTGGTTGCTTGATTGAGGGAATTACGCAGTCGAACCTTCGATGAAAGACGGCCTTCGCGTTAATGAAATCGAGTTCCGTCACCGCCGCGGCCGCCATTTCGATCGCGGGCAACTGGGCCCGAAGTTCATCGCTGAGCGCAAACAAGATGCGCGCGATTTCGCGAGCTTCCGCTTCGTGCAATCCCTGCAATTCGTTGTTTGCTTCGATCGTTTCGAGTGGTTCAACAAACGCGGTGGCGCCAGACGAGGAATGGCCATGGGCCACGCCCTGGACACGACTGCGATGATCGGCTTTTACCGGAATGACAAAGCGATCGTTTCGAATCGTTACCAGTTCATCCTGAATCGAGTCCGAAGCTTTACGCATCAGGTTTTCAAGTGAACGCGTAATGCGCGAACGAAGCGTAGCAATCTCGTGTCGAATTCGTCCTAACTCGGGACTCGCGCGGTCGTCGAGTTCGCCGTTAGGAAGAATCTTGTTGGCGACACGCGCAACCAGAGTATTTAGATCGCGCGGTAAATTTTCGATGAGCAACCAAAGTGTCGGCGCATGTTCGCGTTCAGCCAAAATTGCCGCGCGCGCTGCTAACGCCTGCTCGCAGAGTTTGGAAGTTTCCAGGATCGCGAGGGCATCCAGACTATTTCCTTCGATTCGCAAGCGACCAATAGTTTCACTCGGATCGGCAAACTCGCTAAACGTCCAGTTAACGCCACGATTTCGTAGGGCCACGCACTCAGAAAGCGCGGCGATTTCCCGACGAAGTTCACTGAGTTCTGCGGCAGGCGAAAGTTGCGAGACACGGCGGCGTCCAACTTCAGTCTGAGCCCCTCTTTGGATCAGAGCGAGAAGTTGTTGATATTCCAAAGTTGTAAACGCCTGGTTATTCATTCCTCTACAGCCTTCGTTTTCGTCGTTCTCTTCCCTTCATCACCGCGTTAAAGAGGCCGGCGGGGTTCAGCAGGTGAATAGTTTTTCCGTCAATGCTCATCTCTTGTTCGAACAAAGCGGTCGGGTCGTTATGTTCGTCGCTATAGTCTGCAGTGATAAGAGTGTTTGAGTCATCAACAGCCAGTGCGAGTTGCTCATCTCCGCGCAAAGCAACGATCTGTTTACTGCTTCGTGGCGCGCTTTCGCCATCAAGTAAAACCCGTAAATCAACAACGGTAAACATTCGACCCTGCACGCTGACAATTCCATGAACGGTGTTAGGAGAAAACGGCAAAGGAGTTGGCGTAGTCCAATTAATAACCGTTAACACGACGTCTTCGCGCACCCCCAGCGTCTTCGTGTCGACCCGTAAAAGACGAATAGCAGTTGCATCGGAAGAGTTGTTACGTTCAGTTGTCACGATTAGGGAAGGTTACAGCTTGAGCTAAGAAGAGACAAACCGGCGGGTTTCGAGTCCAGAGTTTCGAGTTTGAGTTTCGAGTCTTGAGTTTAGAGTCGAGAAGTTTAAGTTTAAGTTTAAGTTTAAGTTTGAGTTTAGAGTTTAGAGTCTCGAGTTAATGTTGGGTACTTTCGGCTCGGCCGCCTGTTGTGAGGCATGGCTCTGCCTTGCCATTACAGTCCCTTTAAATATATGGGCTCCGCCCCTCGCCGTTTCGCAGAGGAGGGCATAGCCCAAAGATAAGAAGGTAGCGCGAACGGCAAGGCAGAGCCATGCCTCACAACAGGCGGCAAAGCCAAGATCCGAAACTCTAAACTCAACTCAAACTTTAAACTCGAGACTCGAAACCCTAAACTCGAGACTCGAAACTCGACATATCACCTCAAGCAATGTTCAGATATGGTGTGACGCGCGATGAATTTCTCGACACGTTTAATGTCGCATCAGTCGTTGGTGGTTCAATTACAATTCCACATCTGAGACGCGCGATCGATCGGGTCGATCAGTTGCTTGAAGGCCGTGCAGACGCCACCACTGACAATCCGGCCAACCATCAACATTAGAAACACACCAAAGAGTTTATGCAGCTTTCCAATCAGAAACGAAATCGAGTTTACCTTGCGTTAATAGGCATTCTGTTAGTCTTTGCTGTTGCCGCCGTATCACGTCCGTCACGAGGAGGTTCACTGATGGCAGTTCAGGACAAAGGGCGGGTTCGGGCCCCGGAAATTACCGGCGGCCGCGGCTGGCTTAATACTGATAAGCCACTTTCGATCGCAGCGCTCAAAGGCAAGTTTATCCTGCTCGATTTCTGGACCTATGGCTGCATCAACTGCATCCACATCATTCCCGATCTGAAAAAGCTCGAGGCCAAATACGCGAACCAGTTGGTTGTGATTGGCATCCACTCCGCGAAGTTCAAAAACGAGCAGGAGACGGAAAACATCAGGCGCATCATTCTGCGTTACGAGATTGAGCATCCGGTTTACAACGATGCCGATTTCAACGTCTGGCAGAGTTATGCCGTGAATGCCTGGCCCACGCAGTATTTGATCGATCCGGCGGGCTACATTATTGGTCGCGTCTCGGGTGAGGGGAATTACGATGCAATCGATAGCACTCTTAGTGAACTGATTCCTGAGTTTCGCAAACGCGGCGAGCTCAACGAAGAACCACTAAAGCTCGTGCTTGAACGCGCGAAAGTGGGCGACCTGCCATTGGCCTTTCCGGGAAAAATTCTCGCCGATGCAGCCTCTGATCGACTCTTCATTTCTGATTCAAATCACAATCGACTCGTTGTTACCAAGCTCGACGGTTCGTTGATCGAAACGATCGGTACAGGTGAAGCAGGCGCTAAAGATGGCGCGTTCGACCAGGCCAGTTTTTATCGGCCGCAAGGTCTCGCGTTATCAGGCGATCTGCTCTACGTTGCCGATACTGAAAACCATTTGATCAGGCGAGTAAATTTGAAGACACGGACGGTTGAGACCATCGCTGGAACGGGGAAACAATCGCTGGAGTATTTCAAGGAAGGACCGGCGCGTTCGATAGCATTGAGTTCGCCGTGGGACCTTCAGTTAGTGGGCCAAACGTTATACATCGCGATGGCTGGTCCACATCAGATTTGGAAACTGGATCTCGCGAAGGATGAGGTGTCCACCTTTGCCGGTTCTGGTCGCGAGGCCCGCCATGATGGATCATTGCGAGATGCGGGTTTTGCACAGCCGTCGGGCATTGCGAGCGATGGCCAGAACCTCTACGTCGCCGATAGTGAGTCAAACATCATTCGGGAGATCGATACAACTCAGGGCGAAGTGAAGACACTCGTTGGTGGCGATCTGTTTGAGTTTGGCGATGTGGATGGCGCTGGCGACACTGTTCGGCTTCAGCACCCGCTTGGTTTGGTTTCAGTGGGGAACAAGCTTTTCATCGCCGATACCTATAATCACAAGATCAAGGAACTGGATCCAAAGCAACAGAAAGTGGAGACGTTTGTCGGCACCGGAAAACCGGGACAGGGTGATGGTGCTTCACCTTCATTTTATGAACCGGGTGGCTTGAGTGTCGCCAATGGGAAACTGTACGTCGCTGACACGAATAATCACGCGATCCGGGTTGTCGATCTGAAGACGAAGCAGACCTCAACGCTACGGCTTAATGGATTAACGCCGCCGTCGAAGTCGATGGAGAAAACGGCGAGCGACGGTGGTCCAAATGCAGAGGATGTGAAATCGGCGGGCCAGAAACTTAAGGCCAATGCAGATGGCGCTTTACTCGTTGAGGTGGAACTGCCGGCGGGTTATCACCTGAATCCTTCGGCGCCGCAGCGATATAAAGTGTCAGTGGAAAACGGGAAGAACATTGTGGTTGACTCAAACCAGGCTAGTTATGTTGGTAACGAGTTGAAGTTGCCGTTGCGTGTTCCGTTGCACGCTGGTGAGAAGGGAGCGGCGACAGTAAATGTGCAGTTAACGCTGTTCTATTGCCGCGAGGACAACACGGGCACATGCCGAATCAAGACGTTGCGCTGGCAAACACCGGTAGAAGTTAGTAGTGACACCACCGCGCCGAGTGAGATCAAACTGCAAGCAAAACTAACGGCGGATTAATTCCATAGACGGCCGAGACTGTATCAAAAATCGCTTCTCATTCACCCCAACCTTTAGGTTGGGGACCACGAAGGCCGAATAGCGAAGAACCATTTCAATGTTAAGCATCGGCTTTGCCGCCTGTTGTGAGGCATGGCTCCGCCTTGCCGTAGTCAGATCTAAGAATATTAGGGCTGTGCCCTCATTTTCTCTCTTCTTTGGGTCTTACTCTTCGGGTCAGCAACAGGGCGCAGCCCTAATTTTGAGGGGAAGCTACGGCAGGCGGAGCGCTGCCTCACAACAGGCGGCGAAGCCGACGCTCAGCTCAGCCCCTTCAAAGCGGATCTTACGGCGCACTTGCTAGGGCCAAGCGTCGCGAGTAAACTCCTCGCACCCCTAAATTTCAACTTTCAAGGAGTGAGGCTGTGGCGGATAAACCATTTCTCACGGACATCAAGACGCTACGCGAGCGGGCTCGTAAACACATTGAAAACGGCGCTGTAACCGAAGGTTATTCAGGTGACGTGAAAGTTGCCGTCGAGATTCTGAACGAAGCACTCGCGACGGAAATCGTGTGTGTCCTTCGTTACAAACGTCATTACTTCATGGCAAGCGGCATCAACGCAGAAAGTGTGGCAGCGGAATTTTTGCAGCACGCTAACGAAGAACAGGGCCATGCGGACGAGATTGCCCAACGTATCGTCCAGTTGAAAGGCGAACCGAATTTCAATCCCGAAGGACTGTTATCGCGTAGTCACGCCGAGTATGTTGAAGGCACTTCCCTCGTCGACATGATCAAAGAAGATCTGGTTGCGGAACGTATTGCAATCGACAGTTATCGCGAAATGATTCAGTACTTCGGCAATAACGATCCGACTTCGCGGCGCATGCTGGAAGGCATACTCGCGATGGAAGAGGAGCATGCCGAGGACCTGGGTAGCTTGCTGGAAGGCATGGTCTAACTTTTTCATTGATACGTAATCTGATTTGTTGAGCGTGATGCTTTGCAGCCGAAGCATCACGCTTGTTAGTCTCTACTGCTTGTCTGATAGCTCACCAAATTCAAACGTCTCGGGCCGGCCCACTCTCTGCCGCAACTGTGGTGCAATCGTAGGAGCCGGAGCAGCAAACTGCGCAGTCTGTGGCGCTTCAACTACAGCTCCTCAACTGATCGAACAACGTAACTCGATTCACGATAACGACACACTGCGGTTTGCCCGTGCAGTTTTGGATCGCCCTTACAAATTCACGATCACTTTCCTGATCGCGAACCTTTTTGTCTATTTGTTGATGTGGGACTCGAGTGGGCTTTCGAATCTTTTTCTTACGCAGGGATTTCCGAATGAAATCCTGATTGCTTATGGCGCGAAAGTAAATCAACTAGTCGCGCGCGATCACGAATGGTGGCGACTGGTCACGCCAATGTTTGTGCACGTCAATCTAATTCATTTGCTGGTCAATATGTACAGTTTATGGATGATTGGTCCATACGTGGAGAAGTTATACGGTTCGGCAAAGTTCGTCGTATTTTGGGTCGTAACCGGGATTGGTGGAGTCGTTGCCAGTTATTTAACTGTGCAGCCAAGCCTGGCGACGAACACGTTTGCGCGGTTTATCTTCAAGGCCTTTGACGAACCTTCGGCTGGCGCATCGGGAGCGTTGTTCGGTTTGGTGGGCGTGCTTTTTGTCTTCGGCATAAAGTATCGAAATGAGTTGCCGGAAGGATTTAAACGCGCGTTTGGAACTGGCCTGCTACCAATCATCGTGCTCAATCTCTTCATAGGCTTTATCGGTAGTCGTTCAATCGACAATGCTGCTCATCTCGGTGGTTTGTTTTCAGGTGCTGCCCTGGCATTGGTCGTGCAGTATCGCCGTCCCGGTGAAACTCAGGGCAATGCAATCGTTTGGCGCGTGCTGCAGGTTGCCATGTTAGCACTCGTGGCGTTGAGTTTCTTCAAAGTAACACAGCATTTCAACGCGCCGCGGTTGCAACATCAACTAACCCAGGCTGAAATCTTCGATGCTTATGCAAACGTGATGAACAAGGCACAGTTCAGCGCTGCTGCGGCCATCTACCAACACGATTACAGTGAAATGAATGCGTCGTTGCAGATGATCGACACAACGATGTCACCCGATCCGAAAGGCGAGGAATTGAAGCAACGAATTCGTGCTTTACTCGCAAAAGCTGCCGCCCAGCCGAGTCCTTCACCGGATGGACCAAAACAAACAACGCCGGATCCGAAGTTGGTCCAGGAGTACATGGCGCTGCGAAAAGATTATGATGCGTGGCTGAAAACAGCCGCGCCCAAAACAGATCAATAGAACCAATCAAATTAGGAGACAGAGATGGAGATAAAGAAGGTAGGCATTTTAGGTTGCGGCCTGATGGGCGCCGGAATCGCGCAAGTTGCCGCGACCGCAGGTTTTGAGACAGTAGTTAAAGAAGTTTCAGATGAGGTGATTGCCAAAGGTTTCGGGGGAATCGAGAAGTCGCTCGCAAAGTTTGCGGAAAAGGGGGTCATTACCGGCGATCAGCAAAGAGATATTCGCGAGCGCTTGTCAGGTACAACTTCGTTCGCGGAATTGGCTGACTGCGACATCATCATCGAGGCGATTATTGAGAACCTCGACGAGAAGCGAAACACGTACACGCAGTTAGATCAATTATGCAAACCTGAAACGATTTTTGCGTCGAATACTTCTTCATTGTCGATCACAGAAATGATGACGTGCACTTCGGCCGATCGACAGCGGCGTTTCATCGGATTGCATTTTTTCAACCCGGTGCCGTTGATGAAGCTCGTTGAAGTTGTTCGAACGATCCTGACGGATGAACAGGTGTACGAACAGGCAGTAGAGTTTGGTAAAACACTGGGCAAAGTCCCGGTGCGCGCGAGTGATAAAACTGGCTTCATCGTTAATCGACTTCTTGTTCCATATATGCTCGATGCAATTCGGGCTTTAGAAGAAGGGGTTGGATCGATTGTCGATATTGATAACGCGATGAAGTTGGGGTGTGGATATCCGATGGGTCCATTTACACTTGGAGATTTCGTTGGGCTCGACACGACTTACTATATCGCGGAGATCATGTTCAACGAGTTTCGTGAGAAGCGTTTTGCATCGCCACCACTATTGAAGCGAATGGTTCTGGCTGGTTTGTATGGAAGAAAATCGGGACGTGGCTTTTACGACTATACGAAAGATCCGAAAAATCCTGAGCCGATGAAACTGGTTTGAACTATTTAAGATTGAAGATTTTCAGATTGCAGATTGAGGCGCTGCAATCTGAGATCTTCGCCGGCGTGAACTCTGTTGTTTAGGATAGACAACGGCTTCGGCCTCCCCGCCTGTTGTCTACATGGTCCATAGCCTCGGCTTCGCCGTCTGTTGTGAGGAATGGCTCCGCCTTTCCATAAAGCTTTCCCAAAATCCTGGGTTGCGCCTTCTTAACCAATGCCTTCAATCATCCTCGAACATCACTCATCTCACGCCATCATTCATCTCAATCGACCGGAAAAACTTAATGCCCTTTCTGGTGAGATGTTCGAATCTTTAGCCTCACACCTGGACCAACTTCAGCACGACGATAATCTTCGAGCTTTGATTCTGGCGGGAAGCGGTGAGCGAGCTTTTTGTTCCGGCACCGACATCACTGAACTAACAACAACAGACGCGAAGAGCCTCTCCGCTCGCGGCCAACATCTGTGCGATCAGATCGAGAATTTTCCAATTCCCGTGATCGCCGCGATCAATGGCGTCGCGGCCGGCGGTGGACTGGAGTTAGTTTTAGCTTGTCACCTGCGAATCGCTTCAACTCTTGCCACGTTTAGTTTGCCGGAGACAAAACTCGGATTGATTCCGGGCTACGGCGGCACACAAAGATTGACGCGTGAACTTGGTGTCGGACGTGCTTTGGATTTGATGTTGACCGGAAAATCAATCACGGCAGAAGAAGCTCTTGCTTTTGGCCTTCTCAATCGCGTAGTTGGGCCGGCGAATCTCATGAGTGAGGCCGTGTCTCTTGCCGAATCAATTGCGAGGATGTCGACCCTGTCAATCAAGGCTTGTTTGCAGGCAGTTATTAAAGGACAGGACTTGTCGCTTCAAGATGGTCTTCAACTCGAGACACAACTCTTCGCCTCATTATTCACAACGGAAGACGCTCGCGAGGGCACTACCGCCTTTATTGAGAAGCGCTCCCCAATTTTTAAAGGCCGGTAAGCTTTAGAGTCGTTCCATAACTCCCCTCATTCTGCCCCCGGCTTTAGAGGGCAATCACATACTTGACGAATCAAAGCCGATTGTAATGACTGTTTGCCCCAAAGGGGCAACGACCCAAAGCCCCAGTTGCGGCAACCCTGGGTAAAGACGTTTTCGCGCCGTGGCAACCGCAACGCGGTTGCGTCATTGAGGTTTGCAGCCAATCGCAACCGCGTTGCGGTTGATAATTTCAGGCTTGGCCCACCCAGGGTTGCAGCAACCCTGGGTAAAGTCGTTTTGCGCCGTGACAACCGCAACGCGGTTGCGGCATTTGAGG
>DATDMC010000069.1:0-88367 GCA_036518995.1 Pyrinomonadaceae bacterium
AAACGTCGCTACGCGACCGATTCAAACGTCGCTACGCGACCGATTCAAACGTCGCTACGCGACCGATTCAAACGTCGCTACGCGACCGATTCAACCGTCGCTACGCGACCGATTCAAACGTCGCTACGCGACCGATTCAAACGTCGCTACGCGACCGATTCAAACGTCGCTACGCGACGAGTACCTCATTTTGGCCATTACCAGCCGTTAAAACGGCTGGCTAAAGTCAAAGGGTCGCGATGCGACCGATCAAACGTCGCTACGCGACCGATCAAAAGGTCGCGATGCGACCTATCAAACGTCGCTACGCGATTCAAAAGGTCGCGATGCGACCGTATCAAACAGTCCTCACTGCAATAATTCGGACAAGAACCTAACTTTTCCAGACAAAATGAAGTTTCGCGGTGTTTTCTATCTAGTAGGCATTTTCTCTGAAACCTTTTCCCAACCCGCATCACTTACCTAGCGAGACGATGATGAAACGGCTGGCGCTCGACGAACTAAATTTGGAAGCTCAGCCTGGTGCCTTTGCCGGAACTCTCATGAACAGCTCACGAGACCTGGTAATTCGTGTTTGCCAGGGTGACCAGGAGGCCTTTCGTCTGATCTTTGATAGGTATTCGCGACCCGTTATTGGATTCATCTACGACATGGTCAGCGACCGCGATCTTGCTGAAGAGTTAACTCAAGAGACCTTCGTACGCGCCTATCGCGGCATCCGCGGAATGAATCCCGAGACAAAGTTGTCGACGTGGTTGTTTGGAATCGCGCGGAATGTTGCTCGCGAATCGTTGCGGGCCCGCGTGCGAGCAAATCGTCAGGTTGGTTTAGAAGATGAGTCGGTGCTGGATTTGAGCGACAACGAACCTGTTCCAGTTGAGAAGTTGTTGAGTAAGGAATTGAACGAATTGATTCGTCGTTCACTTGAAGCACTCGATGAAGACAAGCGACTGGTGTTCACCTTGAAAGTGTTTCACCACTGCAGCTACGACGAGATTGCTGAAATCACCGGATTCACCCTCGCAAAGTTGAAAACTGATTTACATCGGGCGCGAGCCGAAATGCGACGGCGCATTAAGCCGTATGCAGGAGTTGGTTATGAAGTGTGAAGTTTGTCTGGAATTGCTGGAAGAATATTTCGACGGCGAATTGGTCGAGCGCGAGTCGAGCGAAGTTGCGTCGCATTTATCGACTTGTGTGATGTGCGCAAATGAGAGTGCGGCGTTGACGGCCGAGCAGGAATTATTTTCTCGATACGACCGTGAGTTTGAAGTCTCAACTTTGATTTGGGAGCAGGTTGCTCAACGGACTATCGCGCCAGTCGTAACTCCAGCAAGCTCGGGAAATAAATTTGGTGAGTGGTTTGTAGGTTTGTTCAAAGTCCCGACGCTTGGTTTCTCAGTAGCGACTGCCGCGTTGATTTTGATTGCAGTGTTGGTGGGTGCTGGTTATCTGAGGAACCGTCCGGTTTCTAAAGTAGTGGAAACAGTCGCCGATGGTCACGATCCACGTCAGGTAGAGCCACCTTCAGAAAAGATATTCCCGACTCCCAAGCCGACCGTTGAACTACCGGAACGCTCGCCAGTGATTGCCGTAAATCGCAGCCCGAAAGTCAGAAGATCTTTGCCAAAACAATCACCCATCGATCAGTCAGACGTTGTTTCAACTGATCTCGGTTATCAGGATCCAGACGATAAGGACACTGCGAACCACCTCGAACAAACACAGAACCTGTTGCGTTCGTTCAAAAATGTTCGACTCAACGATGGTGAGCAGGAGATCGACGTCACTTACGACAAGGCGGTTGGGCGTCGACTCCTAAACGAAAACATCGTGCTGCGTCGTGAAGCTGAAGCTAAGGCACGGTTTCCCACTAAAGCGTTGTTAAGTGATCTGGAGCCTTTCCTGATTGACATCGCCAATTTGCCGGACCAGGCAAAACCGGAAGATGTGCGGGCCATTAAAGAACGAGTTCAGAAGACAGAAATTGTTGCTGCGTTGATCGGATACGAATAAGACTTTTACCGACTTGAATGTGAGGAAGAAAATGATGAGACAGAGAGTTACCCCTAAACATAATAACGCGCCGGTCACCAAGCGCCGCTTGTTTTCCATCGCGCTTGCCGCCGGCCTACTTGTTATCTCCGGAATCATTGGCGTTACCGCCGGTCAACAAAGCAGCAAACGTTTGATGAACGAATTGGCGCAGGGAGGCAATGATGCCGCGTCGATTATGTTTCGCAGCGGGCGCGATCTGATCACCGATCAGGAGTGGTCCAAGGCGCAGGACAAATTCAATCAGTTCATCACGACTTACCCGAATGACAAGAACGTTGATGCCGCCTACTACTGGATGGCTTATGCGCAGAACAAGCAATCAAAAACTAACGACTCCAAGCAAACGCTGAAAGTGTTGTTGGAGAAATATCCGAACAGCGCGTGGCGTGAAGATGCCCGAGTTCTGTTGGCGCAAGTTGCTACCGGCTACGCCGTAACCTATCCATCGTTCAGTACGCCGGCGGCGATGGTGGCAGTTGAGCCGCAGATTGTGTATGCGCCGGCGCCTGCCGCGATCGGCATTGGGCAAAGTGGAAGTGCCACGATTTGGGCCGACGATGAAGCAAAAGGAAATGACGACGATCCGTGTGAGTTCAGGATCGTCGTTCTGCAGGCACTCTTTCAGACCGATGTCCAACGCGGGATCGTTGTCGCTACTGACTGGCTTAAGTCAGGCTCAGGACAAACGGTCCGTTGTAAAGGTGCGGCCCTAACTCTGCTCGGGCGCAATGGGGGCAAATCAGTAACACCGGTAATCCTCGGGGTGGCGCGTAACGAAACGGATCTGAAACTAAGAGCGCGCGCTATCTCGGCGCTGGGGGCCACGAACGACGACAGTGTTATCGATGCCTTGCGCGACTTTGCGGTGAGTTCGTCTGAAAACGACATCGCCGAAGCTTCGCTCTACGCGTTAAGCCGTCACACCAGCGATCGAGCAATCGTGGTGTTGGGCGAAATCGCCGGTAACAATTCAAAGCCGCCTACTTTGCGACGCCAGGCGATCTCAATGATTGCCACGCGACCAGGTGAACCCGCTGTCGATGCATTGCTGAAGCTCTACGACTCGGACCAAACCCTCGAAATTCGCAGGGCAGTCATTTCCGGATTTGGTAATCGCAAGAGTGAACGTGCGGGGGCCAAACTGGTGGAAATCGTGCGCGGGTCAGACGTGATTGAACTCCGCAAGGCAGCGGTCAGTGCGCTCTCGCGTCGTGGTGGCGACAAAGTGATCGATACATTGTTGAGTCTCTACGACAGCGAAAAGAATGAAGAAGTAAAGGACCAGATCATGAACTCACTTGGTTCAGGTACTGTCCTTTACACTCCCGATTCAGCGTTGGGCCGTGCGGTTACCGTGTCGGGTGGTACCAGCAGTCGCATGAATGACCAGCGCGTGATCCGCAAGCTCATCGAAATTGCCCGCAATCCACAAACGCCGATGGATCGTCGCAAGCGAGCGATTGGCTGGCTCAGCCGCAGCAACGATCCCGAAGTGTTGAAGTTCCTGGAAGATCTGCTGAAGTAACGAGATTGCCGATTTTCGATTGCCGATTGCCAATTAATTTTGAAAGTCAAAGAAATTGGAAATTGTCAGTCGGAAATTGGCAATCCTACCCTCCTACCGATCCTTTATTAAGTTAATGAGTTAATGAGTCATGCTTAGAATCGTTTCCATTACAGCGTTGTTGATGGCGTCGCTGGTTTGTGTCGCTGCGCAAACAAAACCTTTCATTCCGGTTGAGGGAGCGACCTTAAAGGCCAAACTCGATAACGGAGTTGCGCAAGGTCGGAACAATGCGCCGGCAGGTCGTTTCTGGGTTGGCTATCAGTTTGAAGTGCGCCCCGGCGTGGCGACCGACTTTGAAGTAGTCGACGGCAACGGCGGAGTTTACATAACGATGGACGGGACCTCGATGATGTTTGACCCGCGTTATGAAACTCGGGAGTTGGGTCTTTTCTTTTTGTTTGATGTGCAGCGCGAGCAGTTTACCCGGGCTGAAGTTTACAACCTGAAACGCGACCATGAATTCAGCAGTTATCCGGTTTACTGGGGCGGTCGCGTTAGTAACGAAGAAAGTCTTGCTTATCTGAAGACGATCATCGATTCACCCGCGCCGGAAATTAACCGTTTGGCCGAGCGCGCGACTTTTGCGATTGCGCTTCACGATGATGCTCGCGTGGACCAGATGTTAATGGAACTGGTGAAACGTCCACTAGCGGAGCCGCTTCGTTCGCGAACAATTTATTGGTTAGGCAATACGCCGGAGAGCACGACGAAGAACACTTTCTTTCTCGACATCATTCGCAATCAGAACGAGATCGAAGATGCGCGTTACAGCGCGATGTCGGCGCTGGCGATGAGTCGCTCTCCCGCAGTTTTGTCTACGTTACAGAATTTGTTTGAAACGATGACTGCGCGTGAAATGCGGCGCCGGGCCATGACTGGTATTGCTCGTAACGACAACAGCGATGCAGCGGCGACGTATTTAATTCACGTGGCAGAGAATGAAAAAGACTTTGAACTCAAGAAGTCGGCGATTCTTGCGCTTGGTCGGGTCGCAGGGCAGAAAAGTTTAGGCGCGTTGACGAATACTGTCGATGGCGATGTCGAAACGGAATTGCAAAAACAAGCTGTCATCGCGATCGGACACAGGGCTAAAGACGAAGCGGTGCCGGTCCTGATTCGCATCGCCAAGAACCATCCGAAGATGGTCATTCGTAAACAGGCAGTTCAGGTATTGGGAAATACGGGAGACGAACGAGCCGTCGCGCTCTTTCGGGAACTTCTCAGCCAGTGAACGTGAATATAGACAAGTCTTAAAGAGCGGATCCGTCTGTGTTGCTCCATGGACGAAATAAATAGATCAACAAACCTGGGAGGTAAGTGCATGAGCACATGGATGCCAGAACCAAACTCGTCCGCCGCCGGTGCTCCACCGAGGCCGTCTGAGTTGGCTTTACATAATTTGAACAGCGTGCGCGAAGCCGCGTTGACGTTATTACGCGAAGTTGATTCGTTACGCAGGGCGCAGGGAACTCCGGTAACCGAAAATCTTGGTCTACATGAAGAAGTGCAGCGCTACGAAGCCGAACTGATTCGCAAAGCGCTGCAACGCACCGGCGGCAATCAACGTCGCGCCGCAAAGTTGCTTGGGGTAAAAGTCACTACGCTCAACTGCAAGATCAAACGATTTGGGATTTCGTTTGCCGAAGATCAGAACGACTGGCGCGTGCTGGCGTAGACAAGATCATGGTCATCGGTCACTAGCCATTTTAATTTTGTGCCTTCGAGTCTTCGTGGTTCGGGATAGATCCGGAGCATTAACCACAAAGGCCCAAAGACACAAATGAGAAATGGCCAATGACCGATGATCACTCCTCTCCTCTCCATCCTTCACGAATAAAAACCACCTCTCTGTTGCTTTTCTAAAACCAAACCTGCTATAAATTCTCCGCCTGTTATCGTTAACTTATTCAGCTTTTCAAATGATCAGGAAGCCAAAGAAGCCGGTGACGCTGGCTGATATTGCGGCGGAGGCGCAGGTCACTTCGATGACGGTCTCCCGCGTTATCAACAACAGCGGTTACGTGCACGCTGAAACGCGCGAACGTGTGTTGCGCGTTGCTCGCGCGATGAATTACCGGCGCAATGGTCTCGCTCGTGGTCTCAAACGACAACGCACCGAAACAGTTGGTCTCGTCATTGGCGACATCGCGAACCCGTTCGCCGCGGAGTTGACTCGCGGCGTGCGTGAAGTTCTGGAAGCGCGCAGCTACACCCTCTTCATTTGTATCAGCGAACACACGGCAAAAGAGGACGTCCAGGCCTTCGACTCGCTCGCCGATCATCGCGCCGACGGAATTATTGTCGCCACGCGCGCTTCGCAGACGGCTAACGAACGGCTTGAGGAGTTGATCGATTCCGGTGTGCCAGTTTCACTGATCGGACGCGACTTTCATCATCCACACGCTGATCTTGTTTCTGCTGACAATCTCAAAGGTGGCTACGAGGCTACGAGCCATCTCATCGATGCAGGTCATCGCCGGATTGGTTTTATCGGCGTGTCGTTGACTCAGGGACTTCGCTTGCGACGGTTCCAGGGATATCTCGAAGCGCTCAAGCAGCACGGGCTTTCAGTTGACGAGCAAATGATCGTTGGCGGCCATGAGGCAAGCGACCAGATGCCGGGTTACTCAACTGAAGAAATGGGATACGACGGAATGGTGAAGTTGCTCGAATTAGAGCAGCGACCAACAGCGGTTTTTGCGCGCAACGATTTCACCGCCCTGGGTGCACTCAACGCAATCAAACGCGCCGGGCTGCGCATTCCGGATGACATCGCGATCGTTGGTTACGACGATGTTCCCCTGGCCCAACACACTTCACCGACATTGACGACTGTGCGTCAACCAACTCGTGAACAAGGTCAATGCGCAGCGGAGTTTTTGTTGAATCGAATTGAAGGTGATAGCGAACAGGAGCGAGTTGAACGGACGTTTGAATGCGAGTTGATAATTCGGGAATCAACTGCTCAGAAGCAGGCGGACTTCCCGCGAAGCGAAGCGGTTTAACCAACCAAGGCACGAAGACACGAATGCTTGACCCAGATAGAAACACTTCGATTCCGACGGCAACAGGATTCAAAATATCCGGTTTGCGTTGGTGGATTGTCGGACTCGTTTTTCTGGCTACGTTAATCAACTATGTCGACCGCTTAACGATCTCTGTTCTCGCGCCTGTCATCACTCATGACCTCAAGTTAACCAATACGCAGTTTGGCGGAATCGTTACCTGGTTTTTGTTGGCTTACACGATTAGCCAGGGCGTGTCGGGCAAACTCTATGATCGCATCGGAACGCGACTTGGTTTTGTTGTCTCGATCAGCATCTGGTCCATAGCCGCGATCTCGCATGCGTTTGCCCGGGGACTTGGCACTCTTAGTTTGTTTCGTTTCGTGCTGGGATTTGGTGAAGCGGGCAATTGGCCGGGGGCTGCGAAAACAGTAGCGGAGTGGTTTCCAGTCAGGCAGCGTGCACTGGGAATGGCAATCTTCAACAGTGGCGCCGCAATCGGATCGATCGTCGCGCCGCCTTTGATAGTTTGGTTGCAACTCAAGTATGGATGGCAAACCACTTTCATCGTTACCGGCGTGCTCGGATTTTTATGGCTTGGCTTGTGGCTGCTGTTTTACGAATCACCACGGAAGCATCGTTGGATCACGAATGCTGAGTTAGAGCTGATTGAGGAAGGGAAGAAGGAAGAAGAGAGAGTGGGCGATGGGGTGAGTGGGAGAGTGGGTGAGGAGGTGAGTGGGAGAGTGGGCGATGGGGAGAGTAGGAGAGTGGGCGATGGAGTGAGTGGGAGAGTGGGCGAGGGGGAGAGTGGGAGAGTGGGGGAGGGGGTGAGTGGGAGAGTGGGTGATGGGGAGAGTGGGAGAGTGGGCGATGGGGTGAGTGGGAGAAGCGGCGAGGGGGAGAGTGAAAGAGTGGGCGAGGGGGAGAGTGGGAGAAGCGGTGATGCGCGGTTCGCCGTCTCGGCCCCTCTCCCCATCGCCCCGTCCCCCACTCTCCCACTCTCCGCCTCCCCCTCTCTCCCCATCGCCCCATCACCCTCTCACTCCCACTCCTACTCCTCGCTTCTCAGTTTCCGCCAAGTCTGGGCCATCATCGTTGCGCGGTTCTTAACGGATCCCGTTTGGTGGCTCTACATTACGTGGTTACCAAAGTATCTGGCGGACGCGCGTGGGTTCACGTTGACGAAGATTGGACTCTTCGCGTGGGTTCCGTATGTTGCGGCGGATGCGGGTAGCCTTTCGGGTGGCTGGTTGTCAGGTCATTTGATCAAGCGTGGCTGGAGCGTTGACCAAGCGCGTAAGACAGTGATTGCAATCGCGGCCTTGATGATGCCCGCTGGAATTGCTGCAGCGTTTGTGAGCAATCCATTCGTCGCTCTCGCGTTGATTGGTGTTGTGCTGTTTGGGTTTCAAGTTTGGATTAATAACGTGCAGACGTTGCCGAGTGATTTCTTTCCTGATCGTGCAGTGGGATCGGTGGCGGGACTGGGCGGCGTTGGCGCCGGTATCGGATCGATGATCTTCATTCTGACGACCGGCTGGGTCGTCGATCATTTTTCTTACGTTCCGATTTTGGTCGCGGCCGGAGTGCTCGCGCCCGTCGGAACGTTGGTGTTGTTTACGCTGTGCGGAAGGATCAAGCGACTGCCGACGGCGAGCTACTGACTGTTTGACTACGAGATAAACATCCGAGGTTATGCATGCAAAACTACATGGATCTCACAGGTAAGGTCGCACTCATTACGGGTGCGTCGAGTGGTATCGGACACGCGACTGCAATCGCGCTGGCAAATTGTGGCGCCGCGGTTGCGCTCAATTTTCATCGTAACGAAATCGGCGCAGAACTGTTGCGCAAACAGATCACAGCGGACGGCGGTAAGGCAGTCACGATTCAAGCTGACGTGACCGTGGCCGCCGATGTCGAAACGCTCGTCCAACGCACTACGGCAGAGCTTGGTCCAATCGACATCCTCGTCAACAACGCCGGGTCTTTGATCGAGCGCTTGAAGATCGTGGAGATGTCAGAAGAACGTTGGGACCAGGTCATCGACTTGAATCTCAAAAGCGCTTTCCTTTGTGCGAAAGCAGTTGCGCCTTCGATGATCGAAAGGAAAACCGGTTCCATTATCAACCTCTCTTCGATTGCCGGACGCAACGGTGGCGCGCTCGGGTCGATTCACTATTCGTCCGCCAAAGGTGGGCTTATCTCCTTTACAAAAGGACTGGCAAAAGAACTCGCGCCGCATGGCGTTCGCGTAAACGCAGTTTCACCCGGCGTGATCGACACGCCGTATCACGAGCAGTTTTCGTCGCCCGAGATGATGAAAAACTACGTGAACGCAATCCCGTTAGGCCGCGTGGGAAATTCGGAAGATGTCGCCAAAGTAATCGCGTTTCTCGCTTCCGACGCTGCCGGTTACCTGGTTGGCGAAACGATCGAAGTAAACGGCGGCATGTACATGGACTAATATTCCCCTCTGCCTTCAGCGTTCCTCTGCGTCTCTGTGTTGAAATTTAGATCCGTTTACACATACATCGATTTCAACACAGAGACGCAAAGAACGCTGAGACGCAGAGAAGATCCAAAGATTTACTGTGAACCAATGAAACACATCATCGTCGCACTTCTCCTTATTTCGTTTTGTTCTCCACTCTTCGCGCAGGACGCCCGCGAGCTGCAACAGGAAAAAGCAGCCAGCAAGAAGTTAAAAGGTGAACATCCACTTGTTCAGTTGATGCGCACTCGCAAGTCGAGTCTAAAGCCCGAGCTTGTCGGTGTTCACCCGCGCGTTTATGTCACTGACTCAGAACTCGATGCGCTCAGGACTCGCGCCCACGGCGCGCAGCGCGAACTCTGGCAACAAGTTCTCGGCAACGTGCGTGCATTACAAACTGAACCGGCTGCTCCACCCGCACAACTGCGTCGCGCACAAAATGATGTGGGACTCGCAATCGCCGAAGCTGCATTCGTCTTCAAGATTGAGAAGGACAAAAAGTATCTCGACGCGGCGAAGAAGTTTATGGATGCCGCAGTTAGTTACGACATCTGGGGCTACGCTAATAACAAACCGAATGTCGATCTCGCTGCGGGGCATCTCCTCTACGGTCTCGGTTGGGGCTACGATCTTCTCTACAACGATCTGACTGAAACCGAGCGGACGCGTTATCGCGATAAGCTGATCAAGCAAGCGCACCTGATGTATGAATTTTTCAAGCCCAGGTCGGGAAAGACGTACGCCTATAGTCAAAATCACACGTTCATTCCGATTGCCGGTCTCGGCGTTGCCGCGTATGCCTTGTATGGAGAAACACCCGAAGCTGCGGATTGGGCCAGCTTGTCGCGCGCCATTTTCGATCGCGTGCTCGACACTTATTCGCAGGATGGTTACTACTACGAAGGCTTTGAATACTGGATCTTCTCAACGCCGTGGCTGGTGCACTACCTCGATGCTCACGCACATGCGACCGGGGAGGATCTTTACGATCGCCCGGGTTTTCGCGAGATGTACAAATACGTTTCGCATTCAATGTTGCCAAATGGAAATTACGTGTTCGACTTCGGCGACATTTTTGAAGGACCGCTAACTCGTGCAGGAAAAGGCGATGAGTATCCGCGCACGCATCCCGACGGTCATTTCAACACCAACTACAATCTTCTTTACCGGCTGGCGCAAAGATTTCAAAGTGGCGAAGCACAGGGTGTAGCTGCCTGGCTGAAAAGTTTTCATCAAGTGAATGCTGAGGACTATTGGTCGTTAGTCTGGTTTGATCCGGCACTCAAGCCAGTGCCGATCAGTCAACAGCCGACTTCGCATCACTTTACCGATCATGATGTCTTCTACTGGCGGAGTGATTGGACCACTAAAGCGACCGCGTTTGCTTTCAAGTGTGGTCCAAGTGAAGGGCATCAGACGGCGACGTTGGTCAAGCAATTTCCCGAGTGGCGTTTATCGTCGGGCCACGCGCATCCGGATGCAAACAGTTTCATAATCTTTGCGGGTGGGCAGTATTTAACCGGCGACACTGGTTATGCCGGTGTGCCGATGACCGAACATCACAACACGGTGCTTATTAACGGCAAGGGACAATCGAAAGAAGGCGCTGGTCACGATGCCTTTGAAGGTGTCGACTACGATCGATTTAACCAGGTGCGCATCGTTGAGGTTAAGATCGCCAAAGATGCGGTGGTGGTTAGTGGTGATGCGACGAATGCTTATGAGCCAGCGCTTGGGGTGAAGAAATTCGTGCGCGACTTTATCTATCGCCCCGGCACAGGTTTTACGGTGCAGGATGATATTGAAACTTCGCAACCGTCGGTGATCACTTCGGTGTTGCACGCTGATAGCGGATTGAAGAAAGAGAGTGCGGGACGTTTCAGTATCACAGCGGGGAATGTGAAGTTGCTCATCGATCCTCGTGAAGATCTGCAAAGTGTGATCGAAGCGAATGTGCTGACCGCGCCTGGCCCACCGGGAGCAGTTGATAAAGGGGAACGGCAGGAGCGTGGACAGAAATTGATGTTATCGACGAAGACGCCGGTGACGTCGGTGAAGTTTGTAGTTGGACTGAAAGTTGAGAAGCAGTGAATTCTCGGGACAGAACTAGCAGACTAGGGCCTTTTTTCGAAGGGAGCCGCCGGGGACGGCCGCGCTCCGACAGAAAATCGCGCGTGAATCACTTCATCAAACTCAGTTCCATGTATTTCACATCGTCGAAGGGATTGTCGTAATAAGGTGGGATTTCGTCGAAGCCTAAGTCTTCATATAAACGAATCGCCGGGTCCATCACTCCTGGCACCGTGTCGAGACGCATCCGCTTGTAACCAATTCTGCGGGCTTCGTCGATTAGACGTTGGACCAGAACTTTACCCAAGCCGTGCTTACGAAACTCCGATCGAATAAAGAGACGCTTCATTTCACACGTTTCCTCATCGAGTTTTCTTAATCCAACGCATCCGGCAGGCGCATCGTCCTGATAAGCTAACAACAAACGACCCCATGGTGGCGCATATCTGCCGGGCAGTTCCGCCAATTCCTGATCGAAACTTTGGAAACAGAGACTAAACCCGAGTCCTGCCGCGTACTCTTCAAACAGTGTGCGGACAAGATCCATTTCCTCAGTTGTGGTCGCTTGAATTAGTTGCATCGTTGGTGAGTCAGACTACCGGGTGGCCTTTGAGTAATTGCCACCTTGCAGTGGCGGGTGGGTTGAGTAGGGTTGGAAAGTTCTCCAAAAACAAAAGAGACAGGACCTCGGCCCCGTCTCCCTGTCTTAACAATTATCCGATTCGGCTACGCGGTGAACGACGAGCCACAACCACAGCTACCAGTCGCATTCGGATTCTTGAAGGTAAATCCTGAACCCATCACGCCGGTCACGTAGTCGATCTCAACCCCGTTCAGATACTGCGCGCTGAACATGTCGACAAACATGCGGACGCCCTTTTCGTCGAAGATGAAATCGCCTTCGCGTGACTGCTCTTCGATGTTCAAACTGTATTGGAAGCCTGAGCAACCACCCGGAACCACGCGAACGCGAAGACCGGAAGATTCAGGAAGTCCTTCCTCACTCGCCATAAACTTTTTGATCTCACCGACAGCTGACTCAGTGACGTTCAAAGCCACGGTGGGTGCTATTGTTGCTGACATGATTTTCTGAATACCTCTCTATCGAATCTCAATTATCGCCAATTTCAAAGCGCCGGTTCACCACTCTTGAGATTGGCAACCGGCAGAACCTACAAAGCTGCCCTTATCTTATTGTCCTTTGCCCAAAACGACAAGTTCAGGTTTCATCGCTTCAATCGAAACCTGTCTCGCAACCTCTTCCGCCACCTTGCGGAGCGCCTGGGCTTGCGGCGAGTCGGGCTGACTCACGACGACGGGAACGCCGCTGTCGCCGCCTTCACGGACTTCGATCCCCAACGGCACCGCCCCTAAAAATGGCACATGATAAGCGTTGGCGAGTCGTTCTCCACCACCTTCACCGAAAATGTTGTAACGATTTCCAGTGTCAGGAGCGATAAAGTAACTCATATTTTCCACAACGCCGAGGACCGGAATGGCCACTGTTTCAAACATGCGAATTGCCCGTCGTACGTCTGCGATCGCGACATCCTGGGGCGTGGTAACCAGAACTGCGCCCTGCACCGGCACCAACTGCGCGAGTGATAACTGCACATCGCCCGTCCCGGGCGGCATATCGACGATTAAGTAGTCGAGTTCACCCCATTTCACATCCGACAGAAACTGTTTTACGAGTCCATGCAGAATCGGGCCGCGCACAATCATGGGTTTGTCGCCCGGTTGTAGGAAAGCCATCGACATCAGCTTCACTCCGTAAGCCTCAATCGGGACCAGTTGATTTACGTCAACTTCCGGTTTGGCGTCACTCACGCCCAACATAATTGGCACGTTAGGACCGTAAACGTCCGCGTCCATCAAACCCACTCGCGCGCCATCCAAAGCCAGCGAAACCGCGAGATTGACGGCGACGGTCGACTTTCCGACTCCGCCTTTGCCGGAGGAAACCGCGATTATGTTTTTTACACCGCTAATCACGACTTTTTCACCCAGCCCGCGGCCTTTGGGCACTTCCGCGTCCATCGTCACATTCACCGAAGTCACGCCTGGAAGTCCGCCGACGATTTCGCGCGCGGCATTTTCCATCTCGCCCTTAACCGGACAAGCTGGCGTGGTCAGCACGATTCGAAAAGAGACGTTGCCGCCATCGATTTTGAGGTCTTTGATGAAACCCAGGGTGACGATATCTTTGTGGAGATCGGGATCTTTGATTTGTCGCAGGCCATCGAGTACTACTTGTTCGTTAAGTTCGTTCATAGGGTTCTATTGAGTTGGAATTTGACTTGGAAGCGTAGCTGATCGAATGCACTTTGACAAATTGCTTAGGAGCGCAGGCGTCTGCTTCTTTCGTCTTAAGTAGGAGCGCAGGCGTCCTCGCCTGCTTCTTTTGTATCTTAGACGCTTCAAACTACAGAGGCAGGCGAGGACGCCTGCGGTCCTACTATAATAATTTGAATCTTTTGAATGAACATTTTTTGAATCCGAGAAACGTCGGCGACGCGGGTGAGCCGAGTTTTACCGGCCGCGGTGGCTCGGCAATTTGCGGAGCCACGGCACGTTTATCGCTGCAGATCGACGAGTCGCACAACATTTCAGCAGCGAAATTTCGGGCTGCAGGTTGCGAAGCGTTGGTCGCGGCGTTGTCGGTGTTGACGGAGCGAATCACCGGTACCTCGACGGCGGATGCCGCTTTGGTTGGACAAGCGCCGGAAGTTTTAATAAAAAAGTTAGCGCTCGCGGATGACAAGCGACACTGTGTTCAACTCGCGTGCGATGCTTTGGTGGCGGCGGTTCGTGAGTATAGTGACGCAGCGCGTTCGGAATGGAACGGCGAAGAAGCGTTGATTTGTACGTGCTTCTTCGTTTCAGAAAAGACGATTGAAGACGAAATTAAAACCGGCGGCCTGACAACCGTACGCGAAGTAACTAAAGCTTGTAATGCAGGCGGCGGATGCGGCTCGTGCCAGCAACTGATTTTGGAAATACTGGAGAGGAGATAGTTTCGAGTTCCGAGTCCAAAGTCCAAAGTCCAAAGTCCAAGTTCAAAGTCCAAAGTCCAAAACACTAAACATCAAACTCGAAACTCGAAACTCGAAACTATAAACTCCAAACTCTATACTCAACCCATGATCTATCTTGATAACAACGCCACTACCGCAGTCGCGCCTGAAGTACTCGCGGCGCTGCAACCTTATTTAAGTCAGTTTTTTGGCAATCCTTCTTCAGCTCACACGCTGGGAAGGCAAATGAAACAGGCCGTGGAAACGGCGCGTGCCGAGGTCGCAACTTTAATCGGAGCAGCCGAACCTGCTGAAGTTGTTTTCACCTCATGCGGATCGGAATCAGACAACTGGTCCATTCGCGGTGTGCTCGCAAATCAACCGAACAAGAAGCACATCATTACCACGCTCGTCGAGCACGAAGCCGTGCGAAATGTTTGTCATGCACTTGAAAAGGATGGCTACGAAGTCACCTGGTTAGGCGTTGATGGTAATGGTGAACTCGATCTTGACGAACTTCGAGCCGCGCTGAGAGCTGACACCGCATTAGTGTCGATCATGCTGGCCAACAACGAAACTGGTGTGCTTTTTCCGATGACAGAAATTGGCACGATAGTGCGTGAACGGTCGGAAGCCGTGTTCCATGTTGACGGTGTGCAGGCAGTGGGAAAAATTCCGATCGACTTGAAGACGACCGAAGTGGATCTATTTGCGCTTTCGGGTCACAAGCTGCATGCGCCTCAGGGTGTCGGCGCGTTGTATGTTCGCAAAGGAACAAAGTTGCCGTCGTTCATTCTCGGTGGCGCGCAGGAACAAGGTCGACGAGCCGGCACCCTCGCTGTTCCAAATATTGTCGGACTTGGCGCTGCGTGTCGCCTGGCCCAACAGGACGACGATCATTCGCACATTGAGGGACTCCGCAATCAACTCGAAGATGGAATTCTGCTGACGATTAAGAATGCACATCTCAATGGCACTGCCGATCGAACAAAGCGTTTACCCAATACTTCGAGCATCTCGTTTGAACACGTCGACGGGCAAAGCATACTGGCCCACCTGGACAACGCGGGTATTTGTGTTTCAACCGGTTCCGCTTGTCATTCAACGACGCATGAGTCGTCAGCCACGCTTCGGGCAATGAATGTTCCCTACTCGCTGGCCCAGGGGTCGATCAGATTTTCGCTGGGTCGTTACAACACGGCTGACGAGATCTCGACGACGTTGCGTGTATTGCCGGAGATTGTTGGGAAGCTCTTGCAGATGTCCCCACAAAGCGCAACCGTCTAAGCGCATGCTCGAGTTCGGCTACGCGTCTCCGCGTTCTCGGCGTCTCTGTGTTGAAATTGATGTTTCGCGTAATTGAGCACCAGTTTTCAACACAGAGACGCAGAGAACGCGGAGACGCAGAGGAAGAACCCGGCGGCTTCTTGTAAAACTTCAGTAATCCCTCCGAGAACGTCTTGCACAAACTCACCGACCAGCTTAGGCTTAAAACTGAGTGAAGACTCATTCAGAAATATTGAAGATTGCAGATTTCAGATTGCAGATTGAAAAAGCATTGGGACCGCAGGCGTCCTCGCCTGCTTACTGCGAATACAAACACCTCCGCCTTTCAATCGAACGTCGAACTAATCACCAATCTGAAATCTGCAATCTGAAATCTTAAATCCATTGCGTCCTTCTCGTTCCATCAACTCCGTTCGGCCACCTTCGGGCGATAAGCGCGAAGCGATTCTTCGTGCCGCCATCTCGGTCTTTGCCCATAACGGCTATTTCAATTCCAAAGTTGCGGACATCGCTCGTGAAGCCGGCGTGGCCGACGGCACCGTCTATCTCTACTTCAAAAGCAAAGAAGACATCCTGCATTCTGTTTTTCATCGCACTGTCGACGAAGCCATTTCGGAAGCAAAGAAGATCGTCGAAACCATCTCCGACCCGAGGAAAAAACTGCGCCAGATCGCGTTGCTGCATCTCGAACGTCTCGGCGCCGATCGCGATCTCGCCGTGGTCTTTCAGGTTGAACTGCGTGGCTCAACGAAATTCATGGAAGAGTTTTCTGCGGCTGGTTTCGCTGAATATCTCATGTTGATCCGAACCACTTTCGAAGAAGGACAACAAGCGGGAGTTTTTCGCCAGGATCTAAACGCGAAGATTGTCGCCAAGATACTTTTTGGCGCACTCGACGAAATGGCCACCAATTGGATCCTTTCAAAGCGTCGTTACAAACTCGCTCCGATGGCCGATCAAGTGCTCGACATTTTTCTCAACGGGGTAAACGCTGAGTGAACCAGGCGGCCCAGAATATCGGTGACTCGCACATCAGCCGTCCGACCCGCGTTCCTGCTTATGCGGACGAGCCACGTACACTCGTGGATCTTTTTAAACGAGCAGCACGCAAACATAAACGGCCCGACACACTCAACTACAAACACAACGGCGCCTGGCTTTCGATCTCTTCGGAGCAGTTACTCGCGCGTGCTCGTCACATTGCCGCAGGACTTCATTCGATCGGAGTGCGTCATGGTGAGCGTGTCGCCATACTTTCCGATAGTCGCGCCGAGTGGACGCTTACCGACGCTGGTTGCATCTTTGCCGGCGCGATTGACGTTCCGATTTATCCGACGCTAACTCCGCCTCAAGTTCGTTACATTCTCAAAGACTGCGGCGCCCGCGCGTTGGTCCTGGCGAACCGCGAAAAGTTTGACGAGTTGAAAGAAGTCCTTCGGGAATGTTCCGATATTAGACAAGTGATCATTTTTGACGCGACGGGAACCGATGATGTCGACGCGATCACGCTTGAAGCCCTCGAACAAAAAGGTCGTGAAGTTGAACAGGAACGACCTGAACTCGTCGACGATTTGTCTGGTCGAATAACCGCGGAAGATCTGGCCACGATCATTTACACTTCCGGCACTACCGGGGAACCAAAAGGAGTGATGCTGACTCACTCCAATTTGATCACAAACCTGCTCGACTC
The DNA here is from genome assembly GCA_036518995.1 of Pyrinomonadaceae bacterium. GTDB lineage: Bacteria > Acidobacteriota > Blastocatellia > Pyrinomonadales > Pyrinomonadaceae > PSRF01. Next base: position 17,192 of record DATDMC010000069.1, read on the forward strand.
CTGCGGTCATCTGAAATTCGGCGAACAGGACGTGGCGCTTTCCGTGTTGCCGCTTTCACACGTCTTCGAACGGCAGGCGATGTACATGTACATCCAACAAGGGATGGCGGTTTACTACGCGGAGTCGTTGGATACGATTGGACCAAACCTGCGTGAGGTACATCCCACAATTCTCGTTGGCGTGCCACGCATCTTCGAAAAGATTTACGAGCGCATTCGTGAACGTGCTGCTGAAAAAGGAAAGTGGAGTGAAGCGTTGCTGGCGTGGTCGGTAGATGTGGCCCGCGAGTATGCGAAACATCTTAACGATCATACAGCGATTCCGGCCCTGTTGAAGTTGAAGCATGCCCTCGCATCGAAGTTTATGTATTCGAAGTGGCACGCGGCTTTTGGTGGAAGGATAAGACTGTTGTTATCGGGCGGCGCGGCACTGCCTGAGGATTTAGCAGAAATTTACATCGGTGCAGATCTGCCAATCATTCAGGGCTACGGTTTGACGGAAACTTCACCCGTTATCACCACCGGACAACTCGAAGATATTCGCATCGGAACGGTCGGCAAAGTGATTCCGAATGTGCAAGTCCGCATTGCTGAAGATGGTGAGATTGAGGTATGTGGTCCAAATGTAATGCAGGGATATTACAACCGGCCTGAGGAAACACATGCTGTGTTCACCGCCGATGGTTGGTTTAAAACTGGCGACATCGGAACACTCGATCAGGACGGCTTTTTGCGAATCACTGATCGCAAAAAAGAGTTGTTCAAAACCTCGGGCGGTAAATACATTTCACCGCAACCAATCGAGCAGGCAATTAAAGGATCGCGATTTGTTAGTCAGGCGGTGTTGATCGGGAATGGCAGAAAATTTCCGTCGGCGTTGATTGTGCCGGTGTGGGAACAGGTGGAGTCGTACTGCCGGTTGAAGGGAATTAGTGAAACTGATCACGCGTCGCTTTGTAAGAACACACGCATCATCGATTTGATTGAGCGACAGATTGATGGCCTGACTCCCGATCTGCCGCGCTATGAAAAGATTAAGAAGATTACGCTACTAGAAGATGAGTTCACGATCGAAGGTGGCGAACTGACGCCGACGTTGAAAGTAAAGCGCCGCGTGATCGATGAAAAGTACAAACAAGTGATCGATCAGATGTACGGGGAGTAGCTTTCCTCTGCGTCTCAGCGGAACTCTGCGTCTCTGTGTTAAAATCTGACTTCCGCTAAACGCACCAAATTTTCAACACAGAGACGCAGAGTTCCGCTGAGCCGCAGAGGGAAGCTAGTCTTTACTCACCAGGTCCGTGTCTAACTTGTCCGGCAGTTCCAGGCTCCTCAACAAAAACTCCTGCGTTGGATAGGGAATCTTAATTCCGCGTTCTCTAAACAAACGCGCAATGCGATAGTTAATATCACTGCGAATCTGCCCGTTGCGTCGTGGTTGATTGGTCCATACCAGCAACCGGAAGTCCAACGAGTAGTCTCCAAACTTTAAAAACTGTACGAGCGCAGGTGGCTCAGAGAGTACATTCTCCACACCTCTTGCGGCGTCGAGCAGCGTGTTGGTGACAAGTTCGATATCGGAATCGTCAGCCACGCCAATAGGAATCGCGATGCGGGCGCGCGGATCTCCATAGGACCAGTTAACTACGCGTTGCGACACGAGCTTGGAATTCGGAACGATGATCGCGATCCGGTTATTTGTCATCACGACGGTCGTGCGCAGGTTAATACTCTGCACGTCGCCTTCATCTTCGCCAATCGTAATTCGATCGCCAACGCGAATCGGCCGCTCAAAGAGCAGAATAAATCCGGACGCAATGTCTGCGGCGAGATACTGCAAACCAAAACCGATACCGACTGAGAGCGCCGTGAAAATCACTGCAATCGAAGTTAGGTCAACTGCAAAGGCTTGTTTGAGGGCGAGCAAACTACCAACGATGATCACCGCATACTTAACGAGGCGGGCAATCGTATAGCGCAGACCTGGATCGATATGACCGCGAGTCGCGATTCTTTTTTCGATGAACCGGCTGAGCGCGCGCGAAAGAACAATCGTGAGCGTGATTACGACGACGCCGATCACGACACTGGAAACTGAAACTGTGATACGGCCGAAGGTAAATTGTTGAGTGAGGTAGGACCAAACCCGACTAATCAAGCCAAGACCATCCTGCCAAAATCCCATTGTATTAACTGCTGTCATTTCCCCTCTAAGTAAACCCAAATGCGTGGGTCCGTTCAAAACAGGACCATTGTAGCGCTATTTTGTTGCCTTTTTGACTCAGGCACTTTCTAACTTCTATGCAGACCGTTCTTCTCTGCGTCTCAGCGTTCTCTGCGCCTCTGTGTTGAAATCTGACTCCCACTTACTCGGACTTCGGTTTTCAACACAGAGGCGCAGAGAACGCTGAGACGCAGAGAGAGTTTCTCCAAAAACTGATACTAAACTCCATCTACTCAGACCTCCTCGTGACATTCCACTGCATCTGAGTCTCTGCAAGATTCGTCTCGCGACTGTCTCCCTGACACTAAACTGGCAGTACGAACAGAGACGTTCACTTCCGTCTCAAATAACACAACGCGTTAACTCGCAGCGGCTCTCCGCTCAAGATGCCGTCAAGCTACAGGTGTGACTGGACCTCGATTTCGCACTTACTAAGACTCGACGGCCAGGCTCTGCGATCAACGCGTGTCTCGATTGGAGGACACATGAAAGCGACTCGCAGATTTTTGCCTTTCTTTATGGATCGGAAGCTGGCCCTGGCCTTCCTGATCTTGCTGACCGCACTTCCCGCCGCGGCGCAATCAAATGCAACCACGCCAGGCGATGGATGGGTGGTCCTTCCGGTTGATGAATATCGCGCCTTGCGTCGAGCCGCCTATCCGGCAGAAACAGATGCCGCTCCTCCTCCAGTCGAAGCGACCTTAACTCGCATCGATTACGATCTGAAAGTTGATAACGACATTGCTACCGGTGAAGCGCGTCTCACTGTCGACGTTATTAAGAATGGCTGGGTCACGATTTCGATCCCGACAGGCTTGATGGTCCAAGAAGCGCGTCTCGACGGCCGTCCGGTGACACTCGTTGCTCGCCCCGCTGAGAAAGGACCAGGCGGCGCTGATTTGTTGTTATCAAAAGCAGGTCGCGCAGTTCTCTCGTTGAAGGTTGTCGCGCCAGTATTAGCTGTCGCTGGCACGGAAATTCTTCAACTCCCGATCACTAACTCCGCCGTTTCGCACGCAACAGTCGAACTCGCTCGCCAGGATGTTGATGTGAAAATCACTGGCGGTCTGTTACTCACTCACGCTGATACCGCAAATGGAAGTCGTTGGACCGCGAACGGACAAAGTTCGAATTTGATGACCTTTGCGTGGAGCCGGCGCATTGACGATCAACGTGTGACTCAACCGTTGCGCATGCGTGGCAGCTTGTCACAGCTCATCGGACTTGGTGAAGACTCAACCCAAATCAACGCTGAAGTTCAAATCGAAGTTTTGCAGGGTGTTGCGCAGGACGTTCACCTTCTTTTGCCGGACCAGTTCACTGTCAATCAGGTTTCAGGCGCGATGGTGACCGATTGGGACGTCAACGCAAAAGAATTGATAGTTAGCTTTATTGAACCGATTCAACAAACAACCCGATTCACTATTAGTGGCGAAGCCAGGTTGCCGAGGTCGGGCAAAGTCGATGTGCCGTTGCTTCGTTTGCAGGCAGCCGAACGTGAAACCGGTGGCGTGGCGGTTGAAGTTTTAGGCGCTGGTGAAATCAAGGAACGTCAGACCAACGGCCTTGATGAAGCCGAAGCCGGCGAGTTGGGCCAATTGATCGCGAGTCGCCAATCGCCATCGCTGGTCGCGTTTCGTCTCCAACCCACCGACGGCAAATCGAGCCGTTCGCTTTCACTCAACATTGCGCGCTACACACCACAGGCGGTTTTGACAGCGAACATTGAAGAGGCCGATTACAACGCGCTCGTGACGACAGATGGAAAGTTGTTGGTCCAATCGCGTTTTGCGGTGAGAAACAATCAACGAAATTTCCTCAAGATTAGTCTGCCATCATCGGCAGTTCTGTGGAGCGCATCAGTTGGTGGCCGGCCGGTAAGACCCGGCAAAGCGCCCGATGGTTCGCTGTTGTTGCCGCTCGAGAAAATGCCCACTGGAGAAAATGCGGCTGCGTTTGTCGTCGAAGTCTCCTATCTCGATCGCACCGCAAATTGGACTGATCGGGGCCATTTGCGACTACCGTTAGCGACTGTCGATCTACCGATCTCAAAGTCTCACCTGTTGCTGCACCACTCGCCGCTATTTCGTTTAACTGCTTCACCGGGAATTACGACAAGTTTTCGGATCGCGCCATTTGAGCCTGCGATGGCTGACGCGCTGAGAAGCAATAGCAACAACGTTGTCAGACCGTCGACTTCATATAACGCGACAACGTCGAATGAACCGGTGTCAGCGTTTACGCAACAGTTGTTGTCACAGAGCAAACGCGGCACGACCTCCATTCGCAATCTACCGTTGCGTGTTTCGTTTCCACACTTTGGTCCGTCGATCTTCATGATTTCGGAACTGACCAGTGAAAACCAGATACCAGTAATCGAGCTTGATTTTCAGCGTGACAAGAAACGAGGTGACAAATGAAACGCGCTCTTCTTCTATTGCTTTGCACCGCTATTAGCGTGAGTGCTCAACAACAACGTGACTCGCGATCGAGTTTACCGGTGCCGGCGCCATCATCCGCGGGAACGGTCACGCTTTCATTATCTGAGTACAACCGGCTTAGCGAATTAGCGGCGAAGAAACCAAAACAGATCGACGCGCCGCCGTTGCCTTACGTTTTGAATCGCTCAGCTTTCAAACTGCGCGTGGAAGATCAGGCAGTGCTTGGCTCCGTGGAGTTGAACGGCGAAGTGCTTGCCAATGGCTCTGCCAAAGTCCCGCTCACGAGTGGACTGACGGTGCTTGATGCAAGGCAGGCAAACAATCCGTTACCACTTTTGCAGGAGCAACAAACTCACTCAGCCATACTTACTGGTCCAGGCGCGTTTGGCGTTTCACTCGATATTGCTTCGCGGCTCACAGTTGAAGCAGGTCGCGCCTCGTTGACATTTGCTGTACCGGCGGCAAGCAGTGCGATCTTGAGTCTTGACTTGCCCGGCAATCACGCAAATGTCCGCGTGGAACCAGGCATTGTTACAAATCGAGACTATGTAAATGGACACACTCTTATTGAAGCGAGTCTTGAACCCGGCAAGCCTGTAAAAGTCTGGTGGACCACGCGTGAAATGGCGGCGCCCGCAGCGCAACGTGAAGTTCGTTTTCTTTCGAGCGTGAAGACAGTGGTTGCGGTTGGTGATTCGCAACTGCGCTCAGCGTCGTTATGTGATGTCACTGTCGTCCAGGGCGAAGCATCTGAATTCAAAGTTCCCATCCCGGCCGGATTTGAATTGACGGAAGTTACTGGTAGCAGTTTGGAATCGTTTGAACTTCAGGGCAACACATTAGTACTTCGAGTCAATGATCCAGCGCGGCGCAATCATCAATTTCTGATTGCTATCGAGCGGGCCAACCGCGAACCGAAAGCCGAAGCGCCTTTGTTGACGTTTGTCGGAACGCAACACGAAACGGGTGAACTGTTGGTGGAAGGCGTCGGCGCGATGGAGTTGACTCCGTCAGAGAGTGGCGGCATGCGCCGCATGGATGTGCGCGAAGTCGGCGCGATTGCTCGTTCCCTCGCGCGGTTTCCGTTACAAGCAGCTTTTCGTTACAACCGGCGCGCGGGTGATGCGCCAGGTTTGCAACTCGCCTGGACGCAGTTTCCCGACACGCCAGTGCTTTCAGCGGTTGCTGAACGCGCCACCATCACCACGCTGACAAACTTCGAGGGCAAGTCGTTAACGGAAGTAACACTGCGCGTGCGTAATCATTCGCAGCCGTTTGTCAAAGTAGAACTGCCGGCGGGCGCCACACTGTTGTCTGCAGAAGTTGCCGACGAACGCGTGAAGCCAGTGCTTGGTTCTGACGGTAGTCGCGTACCACTACTTCGCACCGGCTTCAATCCTGCTGGTCCATATACGGTCTCGTTTGTTTATCTGAGTACCGGGCCGGCGTTTAGTAAGAATGGCGCCTATTCGATGGACCTGCCAAAACTCGACATTCCGGTGAACTTGCTGACCTGGGAAATTTCCCTTCCTGATCGGCTGGTGGTTCGTCAGTTTGGTGGCAATGCCTTGGCTGCCGAACTATTTCCGGCTGGCGCACAAAATGTTCTCGATGAAATTCCAGACGACGTCGATGAAGTAAGTGCCAACGTTTGGAACCGCAACGATCTCGATAGTCTTGCCCCGGGACAGATCGGCGGAATTATTGTCGACCCGCAAGGCGCCGTCATTCCGAATGCGACAGTAACAGTTAAAAACACGCAAACGGGCGCCACCCGCGAGACCAAATCCGACGGGGAAGGACGTTGGATGATCGATGGTGTGGACCAGGGAGCGGTGCATCTCTCGGTGGGCTCGCCGGGCTTCAAGAATCAGGAGCAGGACTTACAACTATCAGAGTCGCGACCTGTCAGGATCGGGACGACGTTAGACGTGGCGGCTGTTACGGAAACTGTGAATGTCACTGCTGATCTGAGGACGCTGGAACGTGACGGGCGCAGGATTGAGGAACAAATCAAAAAGAACCAGCAGGCACAACTAAACGCGCCTTCGCAGAATGTGTTCAACTTGCAGCGACGCGTTGCTGGTGTGTTGCCGGTTCGAGTTGATGTGCCGAAGGCCGGCAAGTCATATCGCTTTGTGCGGCCACTCGTCGTTGATGAAACGACGACGGTGACGTTTCAATACCGCGCCGGGAAATAGACTGACTGCGAGGTAGCCGAAATCTGCGGCTTGGGCGTCTGTTGTGAGGAATGGCTCTGCCTTTCCGTTTTAGAAGTCTCTTTATTCTTGGGCTACGCCCCTGGTTAGGCGGTAAGACTCAGCGGGCGCAGCCCAAATTTAGGGGCACGATGCGGAAAGGCATAGCCATTCCTCACATCGGAGTGGCGAAGCCGGGGCAAGGCATTATCAGACTGGGTGCCGCCGCAAAAAATGCTTTAAGTTTATTTTCATCAAGCATTCCATCTGTACGAAGTCCGCTGCATACATCAACGCCGAATGGTCCAACCGCCGCGATCGCTTCACGAACATTGCCTGGATTGAGACCACCGGCTAAATACAGTGGAACACTAATGCTTTCCCTGATTGTTCGACTCAAGCTCCAATCATGTGTGCGGCCGGTTCCGCCAAGTTCTTTCACGCTTAATGACTGGTTGCCGGAATCTAACAAGATGGCGTCGACATGCGGCGCGATTGCCTGCGCTTCGTCGACCGACTCTGGCCCGGTGACATGAATCACTTGAACAAGTGATATTCCAGGCAACGACTGTCGCAATTCTTCATAAGTTCCTTCTTCAAGTCGATCGCAAATCTGAATGGTGTTCGTTTTCAGACGACGTTGCTGTTCGATAATTGAAGCGACGTCTTGTTTGCAAGTCAGTAAAAACGAGGCAACGCCGGGCGGGACGATGGTTGCGATTTCCGCGATTAGCTCTTCCGGAATTGGACCAGGTCCACTGGGCATAGCGGAGACCAGTCCGATAGCTGACGCGCCGTGATCGATGGCGAGCCATGCTTCGGCGATACTGGCAATACAACAAATCTTTACGCGTGGTCTAAGAGTGGCGTGCATGGCATTCGAGCTGGACCGAGTCGATGAGAGTTCCATCCCAATCGAAGACGAGTGTGTTTACCGATTGTAGTCTGGCATTCGAGTTGATATTGCCAGAAGCAGCGCGGGTTTTGTAGCAACGAACTGGAACATTATTCTGACAAGAGAAAGTCAGACCATAGTCTACCGCGCTATGGCCTTCTCCGTGTCGCTGTGTCTCAGTGCTCTCTGTGTTAAAGATCTGGTCTCGCTATTCGGAAGATCAGTTCAACACAGAGAGCACAAAGACACGGAGGCACAGAGATGACGAGCAAAAGTCGTGAAGCTTAATGAACGATCTGATTTCTTTACTACTGGTTCTTTTGGCGCTGGCGGTAAGCGTCTGCGCGCTCGCACTTCCGATCGCTGCCTTTGTTCTATCGCTCAACACGCGTAAAAAGCTAAACGATCACGAGCAACTAGTTAGACAAGTCAAACAGCTTTCAGCCCGAGTCGAACAACTCGAGCGCGGCTTCACAAACGCGCCAACCACCGCGTCAACGCCACTTGGACCACCACCGCCACCGGAGCCGGCTCGCGAACCACTACCACCCCCGCCACCAGTCCAATCGCAATCCACTATTTCTTTCCGGGCCGCCAATCTTGAATCGGTGATCGGTCGACGATGGATCGGCTGGATCGCAATTCTGCTCATCCTCTTCGCGACCGGGTTCTTTCTGAAATATGCGTTCGACAATCGCTGGATTGGTGAAGTGGGTCGGGTCGCGATCGGAATCGCGGGCGGCGCGTTCATGACGTTGTTGGGATTTCGCTACTTCAGACGTGGCTGGAAACTTTTCTCACAGATCCTCACGAGTGGTGGTGTGGTCCTGCTTTATCTCTCAACTTACGCTGCCTTTGGTTACTACCAGCTCATTCCGCAAGCAGCCGCCTTTGCGTTTCTCGTGCTCCTGATCGCTGAGGCCGCCGCCCTCGCGTTGCTCTATGAAGCACCGGCTATCGCCATTATGGCTCTGGTTGGTGGTTTTCTCACGCCGCTCCTGCTTCATTCGGATCAGGATCAACATCGCGCCCTTTTCAGCTACATCATCGCGCTTGATCTTGGCGCGCTCGCCTTGCTCAAACACTGGCGTGGACTCCGCACGATAGCATTTCTTGGCAGTCACTTTTTGTTTTGGGTTTGGTACGTCGAACACTTTCGCCACGAGCGATTGCTTTCTGTCTGGCTATTTCAGTTTGCGCTCTTTGTAATTTTCCTGGCGGCGCACCTGATTGCCCGTTTGCTGCGCAGGATCGATTCCGTTACCACCGAAGACATCTGGTTGCTCGTCCTCAACCCCTTTGTCTTCTTCGTAACAACATATCAATTGCTCAACTACGTATATCCCAAATGGATGGGTGTCTTTGCGATCGCGATGGCATTGCTTTACGCGGCTACCGCAAAAATGTTGTGGGACCGGGTGGGGCGAAAGCATCATGAAACATTGGCCTTGCTCGGCGTGTCAGTAACGTTTGTCACGATCGCCATTCCAATTCAATTGCGAGCAAACTGGATCACGATAGCGTGGGCTGTCGAAGCGTTGATGATGGTCTGGGCCGGAACGCAAACACGCCTGTCGCGTTTTCGTGTTGGGGCGGGTTTGCTGTTTACCCTCACGCTTATCAGGTTACTTATATTCGACACGCCTTATGGCAATCGTGGTGACTTCATTCCGATCTTCAATCGCTATTTTCTTTCGTCACTGCTGGTGATTGGGTGCGTGTTTGCCGCCGCAATGATTTACCAGCGATCGGACCAGCAAAGGCGAAGATTTAAAGTTGTTCTGTTGCTTGCAGCGGTGGTTTCGTTTTGGCTTGTGTGTTCGCTTGAAACTAATACCTATTTTAAGGCCAGGGCTCTTGCGGAACAGGTCGCCGAGAATGCGCGACATCAACGATGGCTCGGACAAATGGCGCTGACAGTGGTGTGGTCATTATATGCGGCTGTACTTGCCGCGATCGGGTTCATCAAACGATCGTCGGCAATTCGCTGGGTATCACTTTTACTTTTCGCCTGGACTATTGTGAAAGCAGTGTTGGTTGATATGGCTGAGCTGCAGCAACTCTACCGCATCATTGTGTTCTTCGTTCTGGGAGTTTTGTTGTTGCTGGTCGCCTGGGCCTACCACAGAGGAGCAGTAGGCAGAAGGCAGGAGCAGCAGTAGGCAGAAAGCAGTAGGCAGAAGGCGGAAGGCAGAGGTGAGCAGAAAGCAGTAGGCAGAAGCAGTAGGCAGAAAGCAATGGACTCGGCTTCGCCGCCTGTTGTGAGGCATGGCTCTGCCTTGCCGTTAAGCCTCTCTTAATTAATTTGGGCTACGCCCTCCTTCCTTTCGACGGGCCCAAATTGCTTTACAAGCTCGGTACGGCAAGGCAGAGCCATGCCTCACAACAGGCGGCGAAGCCGAGCCTTCAGCCTTCAGCCTTCAGCCTTCTGCTCACTTCTGCCTACTGCTCCTGCCTGCTGCCCGCTAACTTCCGCAGTGCTTCAATTCGCTCGTCGATCCGCTTTTGCCAAACGGCCGGATCGGCTTTCAGCACCATGTCGAAATCAAGCTGTGCGTCTTCTGTATTCCCCAGCAACGTAAGTATGCCGCCATGCTCGACACGGAGCGTAGGATTCAACGGATCGAGTTGAATCGCGCGGCTCACATCCGCGAGCGCCGCTTCGAGATCACCCGTTGCGACGAGTTCATTTGCACGCAGCGAATACGCTTTTCCATTTTTTGCGTCAAGACGAATCGACTTAGTGAAATCATTTATCGCCGCGTCCGAATTCCCACGTGAACTATTGATTACGCCTCGATTGAGATACGAACTCGCGATTGCCGGCACAAGTTCCTTATCACCAGGGGCCGGATATGTCGCGGCAAGTCGCTTGTTAGGTTCTGTTTCATACCAGTTGAGCAAATAATTCAAATCGGTATATGCCCGCTCAAACTCATTCAACGACAACAGCACCGCTCCTCGACTCGCATACACCCGCGGATCATTCGCGTTGATCTTTATCGACTCATCAAGATCCCCCAACGCTCCTTTTGTATCTCCCTGCTGGTAACGCAACTGCCCTCTAAACGAATAAACAACACTCGTCTTGAAATCGCTTGCGATCGACTGGTCCAGATCCTTCAGTGCGCCGGCCACATCATTCGAAACATATCTCAGCGTCGCGCGTTGGTAATACGCTTCACCCATCGCCGGTTTGAGTTGAATGGCCTTATTAATATCGGCGAACGCTCCTGCAATATCCGTCCCCATCCGCAAGTTGCTGCGCAGCAAATAAGCCCGCGCCTGATCAGGATGCTTCTTGATTATTTCGTTGAGTGCAGCAATGGCCTTATCGAAATCCCCTGCTGCAACCTCCGCTCCCACCTGATCGAGTTCACTATCAACCTGCTGCCCCTGTGAGGCGACTGGTAATATCAGAACGATTGCGATTAGGAAAACAAGCAACTTCATGGTGGCTTAATAATAGTATCGGGCATCCTCCATTGCAGCGCCCGGGTAGATCCTGAAGAGTATAAGCTAGTCAAAATGAAGTCATCTGCGCTTACTCAAAATCATTAGTGGAACCCCTTTTACAGGATGTGAAATTTTTTCGCCTAATTAAGGAACTCAGAGTCTATGTCCCGGTCTGCAAAACGGATCCCCCAATGATGATACTTATTGCATCATCCTGCACATCGTTGCATTTTGTGGTTCGAGCATGAGGTGTATTCAAGAATGAAATTAGCGTTCCAATCTCACTCTCAACCTTCAGGAAACATCGAACTTGGATTGAAACCTTTGACAACCTAAGACTTTTAAGTGCAGAATTCGCGCCGTCTTTCTTCACAGTGGCGTTTGCTCAGTCGGAAAAGCCACTGCCTCTATATCCCGCTCCTGCAAGAAAGACGTGATCTCGTTTTTAACGTTTGAGCGATAGACAAGGCATTCCTCTATGCTTGCTGTCTCCATCACAATTTTCCTCCTTCTCGCGACCCTATCATTCTGTCTGGAGCTACGGCAGGCGTCTGAGTCCGAAAAACGTAGGGGCCTGCGACGATCGATCTCGTATGGAGTGCTGATGGCTCTTGGCGTCGGGATCGTCCTTCTACATTTTTACCGACTGGAAGCGCTGGTTAAGGCGGATGCTCTCGAAGTCAAAGGGCAATACTTTCCTTTAACTAAAACTTTTCAGATAAGCGCCGATTCGACAGCGGCCGACTACTATTGTCCGGCGCTCCTTTTCGAAGACGATGTAGAAACGGCCCAGGCGAATCCTACTTTCGACGTTTCGAACTATGACGATAAGAACCAAACTCTTCAAGTTGTGGCGAAAGGACTAACCCGCCCATTCACACGGAACGATGAGGTCTTAAACTTTCGACGCATAAATTCTCGTAGTGAAGTAGTTATCAATGCGGTCCCGATTATTTTCTCGAAGGGCCTAATCTCTACCGAAGTTACCATTGCGGGTTCGCCTTATAAGATCAGAATCCCCAATATAGGTGAATCGGTTTCCCTGGGCAGTTTGTTGTGTGACGCTGGTCTCGGTACGTCAGAGCAACAAACCACATTTTTTGCGGCTCCGTCTCAAGCTACTAATCCGCCAGCCAACAACAAGAACCAACTGGATTTCTTATGGGTGGTTCGTTCTGGAAGTGGGGATGTAGGACTCGTAAACGGGACTCAAGCGCCGATAAAAGTCGATGGGGTCGACCTCCCATTCGAAACGCGTTTTACAGTCCGGAGTGGAGACAAACTTACATACGGTGTAGGTCGCAAAGCGGTATCGCTGCTGGTTCAAATCGAACAGGCGCTTAATCGCATTTATATAATTCCTGAAAAGCCGCAAACCTTTCCTCTATATCGCACACCATCTCAACCTGACAATTCCGAAATAGAGGTTTTCATTAGCTCTGGTCCATCTTCGCCGAGTCCTGCCTATCAACTCGACCTCGGCGAACGTAATTTTAATCTGGTAAAGGCCGGCTTGCGTTATAGCCTTGTGCCGCCCCCAGCCGTAAAAGATTCAGACACTGACCAGGACCAAGCTAAGAGACGTGAGTTGCTCAGCAAAGGCTACATCATTAACACGGGACTGGAAGAGCGATCATATGCCTTCAACGAACAGGCGACAGTAGGATCGGATGAAGGTGGGGTCCTGATAAGTATTGTAATTAAGCAGAGGGCGCTGTTACTTACCTGCACACGAGTGTTGTTGGGTGCGCTGATAGCCGCAGTTATGTTTGGCTTTTTCGGAGCAATTCAAAAAAGAAATTACTTCTTTGTTCTACTTCCGCTCGTGCATTTACTGCTGGGAGTCCGGTTGATTCTGAGCTATCGCGGATTCGCCCTGCCGCCGTACATGAGTGAAAGTTATGACAAAGCCTTATTTGCATCTTTGTTTGTTCCGTTTGCAATTTTTGTTTGGACGCAGCCCCGTTCGCTTGGTCAACTATTCGACTTTAGTTCTTACCCGGATAGCTATCGCAGATTCTTAAGCAGTCATTGGTTTTCTACAATTAAAACGAGCCTGATTAATCTTATACGAACGCCTGCGTTTCTTTATCTCGTCTTGATTTTGCTTTTTATCTGGGTAGGTGGCACGACCACGTTTTTATATTCGAATCTGCTACTGCCGCTTATCTTTTTTCTCGCTTCGCTGTTTCTCATGGGGTTTCTGAGCACGAGATATCAGGTAGGTAATCTCCTCGTCACCTGGATGAGCGATAGATCCCGTAATGATGTGATCTTGCTGTTTGTTATTCCGCTGGTAACCGCGTTTGTGCTCAAGGTATTTTGGGGCGGAGCAGAGCGATTGCCTGGCGTGAACCTCAGGGCTGAGGTCCTGTATGCTCCGCTGCTGTTGCTGGCATCATGTCGCTTCTATTCATGGTTTTTCCGAAGATTTTTAGATCTGGGAAAGTCGATCCGTTGGCATGACTACTTTCTTCTTCCTCTGCCCCTATTAGCCTACCTGGCCCTTTGTCTGATCGTCGGAGATTTCGGCTTTCTCGTCTATTCAATTCCAGTATTTTTTCTCGCACTGATTGTTACCTGGAGAGCCGGTCAAAAGGTATCGTATTCCATTTTTGCATTGAGCGGCCTGGTCGTGTTCGTGATGCTCTGGACACCACTCTTTACCCGTTCCATGCCGGCTTTTCTTAAAGACAGCGCTGTCGAATATCGCTTTCTTGCTTATCAGGACGTCGGTTGGCTTGAAGATGTCGCCCTGCGCAGCGGTGAACAACAGCCGGGACTATGGCAGAGAATAAAGGTGGCGATTGGCTGGTCTAGGCCAGTCAATGCCTGCGAGACAGGAAATAGACGCGCCCGTCGCATCCTGGGAATTCACGAACATTTCTGGACCATGTTTCATTTTGCCGCGCGCGGGAATACCGGTGAAGGATACGGAAGATCACCGGTTGAACGGGTACCATTTGCAAATGGAATCGCGCAGAGCGACAACGTCTACTCGATCTACATTCTGTCAGAGCATGGTGGCTTAGGAGGGATCGCGGTTATTAGCGTATACGTCCTATTTGTCTTCTTTCTCTTTTTCATCCTGACTCAGCACTTTGCTTCAGATCTATTTCCAACCGTCCTTCTAGGGGCGGTTGCCATGACCCTGCTTTTCACGGCGTTGTATCACACGGGCGGAAATGTCGGTGTCGTTCCATTCACTGGAAAGAACTTGCCCTTACTGAGTCTTAACTCAAATTCAGACATCGTTCTGGTGGGAATTTTACTTGCGCTTGCGTTTACTGTGATTGGCGGCGAAATCGAATTGTCGGGGAACAACAATAGTATCTGGTCTTCATTTCAGGGGGCCGGAAATTCCCTCAACAAATGGTTGGCAGTTGTGACTCTCTTCTTCGTGGTCCTTTATGGATTTGTGACTGCGAAGTCCTGGATGGTAGCGCGCGACCAGTCGCACCGCGGTGATTATGATCTGGCCCAGTTTGTAGACACAGCTAAAGAGTACATCAGAAGCGGAGTAATTTCTCTCGATCCGCAAACGCAGAAAATCCAGCCTATTACCACATCGGCAGCTGGTTTAGGAACGCAACAGTATTTCAGTTTGCTCATCGATCAGTTCAATCTCGCGCAACCTCAAGACAAGGCGAATGGCCGATACTTCTTCATGATTAGAGAGTTGAATGTTGAGGAAGATCTTTATGGAGCGGCTCAGCCTGCCAAACAAAATCGAGAGACGATTCTGTCGGTTGATGAAAACTATTTCCGGCATTCTTCACCGTTTGCGTCCAAAGTTTTTTGGCAGGGTGGCTTAAGGTCAGCTGACTCAGTGGATCAGCAAGACTATCTTTCGGGGGAAGGACTGTTGCTTGTTCCCAGGCATCAGCTGGATCTGGATCAGCCGTATCCTGCGCCGGAGGATGTGAAACCGGTTCACACCCTGGTCCTTCAAAACCAGACTACTCTGACTCAGACAACTGGCCGGCGTTTCAATGTCCGCAATGAAGCCGAGACGCAGCTATTTGATCTGTTTTCTCTAGAGGGGGATACCGTTCTGGACCCTCACGCAGCAGGATTGTTTGTTAATGGACAGGAATGTCGCAACAAAACTCGACTTGAACCGGGAGATATTGTTGCCTTAAATGATCCCGCCCAACGTAATCGCAAGCTAACCTTTTTCTACCAGAAAGATACCTCGGCTCTACTTGCCAGCTACCGTTGGATCAATGGCCGAGAAGGATTTGTCTATCCCCAGGGACCAGCATTTTCCCTAGCTCGACCTATTGCGGAAGCGATCAATTCTCATATCAGTAGGATCAATCAGAAAACTCCGGATTCCGGAGGAAATTTAGTGTCCACGCAGTTGACTCTTTCGATCGAGGCTGAACTTAACAATCGATTGTATGAGGAGTTGGGCCGCGAGGCTTTGGGAGGGAAAGTTGGAAATCGAAACGTGCTGGGTCTTTGGGATGAAATTAACCGAAGACAGGATCTGGCCCCGCGCATCTCCGCGACTGTCATGAGTCCGGAAACTGGTGAAGTGCTCGCTCTCGCCAGCTGGCCTTCATATAATCCGGCTCCCCAATCTTCGGAACAAGAAAAGAACAATCCGCGAGCGTACGGAAATCTGATGAGACGTCGGGATTCGGAAGCTCGGTTGTATTTACTCAATCATAACCTCGAGCGCCACGTCTTAGGTTCTGCAACAAAACCTTTCATTGCCGGAGCAGCCGCCACCGCTTTCCCGGAACTCCTGACGTTGTCAGTTCAAGATAATAAAAAAGAATATGACAGTGTCTTTGGCATACCTACGAGACCATCATGGAAAGGGACCGGAAGTGGCCCTGTCAATTTCGCTGACTTTCTAATCCATTCGAATAATCCGTACGAGGTCATGATCGGTTTTCTGGCAGTGACCGCAACAGATACCCAGGCACATATGCGGTTCACTTCTATTCCAGCAGTCGAGGACTATTACATCAGTAACAGGCTTTACAAAGTTCGGCCAGACTTCACTGGTACATTCAACTCAGCCAATGGGGCAGCTCTCAACCTCGACACCTCACCGTTAGCCGTAAAACTAAAAGAGTTGTTTGACCTACAGGTTTCCGGTCCGAATCAAACCAGAGACGCAGGTGTTTGGTCCAAGGCAGTGGAAATGAACTTGTTGGCCGACGACGAAGCTTCATTCAATCTGATCGCGCCCGAAACATCGAACCTTGCGCTCAATCAAATCAGAGACGCGCGTAGTTTCGTAGGAATTACATTAGGTGGAAATACCAACCGCTGGAATAACGTGAAATCAGCAGAATCGTTTTCACGTTTGATAACCGGTAGACAGGTAACCGCTAGTTTCGTAAAGCTCAATCGGCAGCCCGAATTCCCACTTCTGAACGGTTTTTCCTCAATCCGACGACCGCTCCTCGAGGCGTTGGAAGGAGTGGTGGCGAAAGGGGGAACGGCAAGGTTACTAAACGATCGAGTCGAGCAGATTAACAAGAGCGCGAACCTACCCGCGGGAAGTAGGTTTGCGATTTTTGCAAAGACCGGAACTTTGGAAGGACAGTTCAGGAGTGGCCGCAACGATTCCAATATCATTCTCGCAGCTGGAATATGGAATGATACTAGCCACACTTTTAAGAATGGAGTAGTCGTTTCCATCTATATAGAAAAAGGAAATTTGTTAGGTGATTCGGGAAGAGCTACACAGTTGGCGGAGCGGATCATCGATATTTTAAATAAGCGGTTTCATTGGAGTGGTAACTGAAATTTCAATGCGCTTTATAGAGCAATGGAGTGGGAAGTGGAGCGGGAAGTGGAGCCGTATTCATGCGCAAGGTGGCGACAAGGTTTCGGATTTTTTCACCGAGTCGGTTTATCACCGAGGCGGCATCGACCAGCAACTCATTGAAGATCTGCTTGGATTGATCGAGAAGCGACTTCATTCGCTGACGGTCCAGTCAAACTGGTGCCTGACTCTCTACATTCTCTATTCGCAAGCGGATTCTTTTACGTTCGGGCGTTGGGAGTCGCGTAGGGAACTAAAAAAGGGTTTGGTGGAGCACTATCGCAACGTGGTGAAAGCGACTCCTACTGCAGGTCAAAACATCGGTCGTCAGGGACTCGAAGCATTTGGGTACTCCCTTTGGTCACCTTCGCTTGAATCACCAATCCAATGTCGCCTGAAGGACTATGACGAGTTTGGTGGATATGTCGATCTCGATCTCTACCTGGCCGAAGATAATTCGTCTTTAACCGCTAAAGGACGGCTGTCTACGCTGGTACGGGCACTTCCGATCATACGAGATCAGGAGATTGTTTTGGGGGGCCTTGAATTTGACGGCAACATCGCGATCTCTCCCCATATTGAGATGAGTCAACGAGGGACGCGCGGCGAAAGAAATCTTATCTACTTAACTCGGCCAGATGTCCCGGTTGTTCTTGGACCACACGTTGGATGCGATCTGTATGTGCCGTCTCTCGACAGGGTCGCAATTTTCACTGCCGGTAATGATGAGCTGAAGATCGATAAACCTTTACGTTCGCTTAATCGCTTAAGCGAAAACGAATGGCAGGGAAGCGATTTCAGGCTCAAGTGCTTAACCTCAGAAGAGATAGGGGTAAGCACCAGTTTCGGAGAAATGCTGGAGAAACGAGAAGCTACCAGGAGTGCTCGGCTTCAAGTCATAGCGAGAGTTCTGCCCCGTCCGAAGGGGGAGGGCCCGCATGGATATGGATTGGACTGGTGCGAATTGAGTTCTCAAGTATCGCGAAACGTGAAGGTCTCGCTTCGGCTTGATGTTCATAGCTCCATCGGAATTGACTCTGACGATCAATTGTTTGTTTGGCTGAATACTCAACGTAGGTTCATAGAGATTGGTGAACGCGGCGATTTTCAAGTGAATGAACGAAAGTTTCGCTGGGAACCAGACGAGACAGGCGTTTTCTATGGTTCAGTTTACTTCGAAGACAGCGACTCTTTGTTGATCGAAACGAGGACCGAACATTTGTCGCTGGATAAGGAGACAACCTGGCTTGTCTCGCGTGGGCCTCATCCGGAATTTGCATCGTTATTGGGACGTTACACGGAAGATGGATTGATCAGTCGCCGCGGCAGCATCATGATTCATTCGAGCCTGTCGGGAACGATTGAGATCAGCCTCACAAATAACAAAAGCGGTCATCTGTTTTTTCGGGAGAGCGGTAACTGGCATGCTACTCGGCAGAGTACTGTGGACCAGAAAAGCCTGGGCACATTCGTGGGCCAGGAATTTATATTCGGGTCATCTCGCTATCGACTCACGCGTCAGGGAAAGCCTTACCGGAAGGAAAAACACTGGTCAGGTACGTTCGACCTTATCAGAGCCAGCTAAGGATTGGAGGACAATCCAACATTCGGGAGCTATCAAATGAAGTTTCGATTTAAGAGTCGCCGATCTCATCCTTATGAGACACGAACAATAACCTTAAGAGCCGCTAACGTCGCAAAGGATCCTGAGCGCGAGATCAAGAAGGCGATTTGGTCATTGATTCAAAGCAACTGCATACCGCCTCGCTCGGCCAACTTCTCTAATCAGGCCGATAGTACTCCTGTCAACGATGTCACGGTCCAAACTTTCTATGTCGTTTACGGTGACGACAGCGCGCTGATTCAAACTCTAGGCCGGCTAGAGGGTGATGCGATCGCGCTCGAAATCATTCGCGAGATGGTTGAGCTTAGTACGGTTTATGGGCCGTATCTAATCGACAAGATTGGTGCAGCATATTGGCAGACGGCGAAATTAAACGACGAGAACGGACGTACGCCGGGCCGGGTAGAAACGGCCCGTGATGCGAGAATAGTAGAAGTGTTCTTGTTGGCCGACGACTCAATGGCGGAGGTTCGCGTCGTCGGTCGTGAATCTCTTGCGGTTGAGAGATCGCGGCTGCAAAAATTGAAAGGCAAAGAGCCGAATGTGCTGGCCTCAATCTATCCTGGCGATTCTGCGTTTTCAAATCCGCACTTGCGAGAATTTGTCAGCAAGCCTCAGATTTTTCAGCGGCAGCCCCGTCCGATCTACATTATGGAAGGGCGAAATGCCCGTGAGTTTGTTATTGGACCAAATATTTACGATGACATTCGTGTCCCGGGGATGCCGGATGATCAATGGTATGTTCTGCGGGTCAATTCTTCGGAAGCCCATTCGAATGTCGTTCCCCAATTGAGAGACCGATCCAATAATCAAATTCTACCTGAAAAATCCGGTATTAAGTGGTTACTCAACGGAGCGGGTGGTGATGGAACTTCAAAGTGGTTTTGCACCATAACGCTTACGCAGCTAACTCCCAAACCTATTTCACATTTTCCCGATGCACAGGAAGTCCCACCGTCTATTCAAATTGCTGGTCGTGTCTTACCGAAAACTACTACCCGCCAAGTGTTTATACCGGAGGCAGTAATACAACGCGTCAAAGGAATCACGCCAGAAAGCCATTTTACTCTCGAACCCGATGTTCATATTTACTCTACGGACGATTACCGTGTTTTCCTGCTGAACCTCGATTCAAGAAAAACAGTGACGGTAAATGCCGATGGTGCTCCAGTAGTTTCAGATGACAATGGTTATGAGTTGCAGGATGATGCCGAATTGACTGTAGGAGGGTCCAGATATCGATGGGAGTCGCGCCAGAAGGCCGGATCGACTTTGCCAGAAGAGGTGGTCGGCGTCCTTTTTGATATCGGTGATCCAAAGGATCGCCCGATCGAGTATCTGGTTCCTCCGGTTCAGCCCACGGATCCAAGCAAATGGTTTGTTGGTAATTGGCGAAACAGCGCCAATGCAGCGTACGAATTGAACCTTGTTCCGATTTTTCTGCAAAATCCCGATATGTATCTGTCCAGTGGCGGCAATGTAGTAATCAGTTATGACAAACGAGATTCTCAAGGTCGGCCGGGATTTAAACTTTCGCTAAAAAACGTTGGAAATGAACTCCTGCTCATCTCTCGCACAGACCGATCCTGGGAAGTCATGGATTGGCCAAATTTCCAAGCGGCGGACTTCGCCGAGGTCCCAGGCCTTACTTTCATTGGAGAAGGAAATGCCTTGATCTTCGGCACTACGTATTACGGCATAAAAACCTCAGGCACACTCAGAAGTTAACAAATACCCGACGAAATCAATGATTATTGATGAGCAAGAGGAATTAGAGGAAGTCGGTCAGTGGCTTAAGGAACACTGGCAAGATCGCGTCTTTAATCCTCCCAGCGTACTCAAGGGCGGAGATTACGCCGGCGCATATACCCTTTATTGCTCAATCGTAAAGTGTGATGAGCAGGAATATATTTTGAAACGTTACAATCCTTTGGGTGTTTACGGCGCTGAGGCGGAAAAACTCAACTATAGCCTTTTCGGTAAACACTCGTTGTTTCCCAGACTGGAAGCATTCGTGCCGAAAGGGACCGACTCTCCGGGAATAATGGCTTATGGTATCTTGCTTTCCTTTTATCCTCACAAAATATCTCTCGATGGCATCTCGATTGTTGAAGCTTTAGCGATTGGTCTCTCAATGGCCACCATGCTTAGTTATTTCGCTGAGCAAGGTCGTATTTACTTCGACTTGAGATCTGATTCATTACGCGTCGATTCGGCTGGTGGCCTGCATTTGATCGACTTTTCAGATCTAATCACGATGGATGAGCTTCTCGAACGACCGAGTGCCGGCCTTCCGGTAATCGATCGCAAATCCAAGCTCATTCCACCCGAAGGTATCCGGCATCAAAACGCGGTTGAAGAATTCTTTGACGGCAAATCATCATGGGAGTTAGTGCGCGAAGTCGCTCATGCCATGAATCCTCAGCGATACCAGGTTTTTGCACTCGCTGGACTGCTCGTTGAAATTCTTGTGGGTCCCGGAGCGGATGCCGCCGCCTTGAGCGCCAGAATAGCTCGAGCTGGCGGGCCAGGCGATGGCGCCTTTACCGTCGCTGAACGCACCCAATTCCTGGATTTGTTAACGCGTATGCAGGAAGCGAACGATATGGCTCGCCCTTCATTTCAAGCAACAAGAGAAGTATTTTGGTCGTTGCTTTCACCGCGGTTGAAACCGAAGTTGCTTACCACAAACGTAATTTCAAGAAGAGCCGCAAAACTTTTACGAACGATTAGCCGGCGTGACGGAGATACTGTTTCACAGCAAATAAAGAAAAGATTAATGGCCTATTGGAGTACGTACTGATGAAGCACGAGAATTACAAAACAGCTACCAATCAGTTTCATGGGAAATCGCATAACGAAGATTGGGCATCTGATTGGCCCACGAGAAAAGGCCATCTGTTCTTTGTGATTGATTTTGCCGGCTTTTCTTACACTCCTTTAATGCTCGCGCTTCAGCAAACACTTGAGGAGACGGTTCTCGCTCTCGATAAGCTGCCAGGACTATCGAAAGAATCTTTTTTGGGCCATATAGCGAAAGATTTGAACAACTTTGTGTATGCGTTCGGCCGAGATAACTACGATGGAAAACTCTTTTGCGTGGTGGCTATGGCGTTGTTGCATGGAAACAACTTCTACTTTTTGACCTATGGCGATTCGCGAATCAACATCTTTACTGGGGACGAGCTTTTGCTTTTAAACGGAGCCAAGTATCAAACGCGTTCCGTAATTACAGATACGAGGGACATTCCTCCAGTAGTGCGTGAAAACCCCGAACAAATGGGCCGGGGCCTTTTCGAAGCGGCATTAACTGAACGAGTGCGCAGTTTTATATTAAACGATGACGACGTCGTCTTGATGTATACCGACGGACTGGAAGAAAACGTTACTCCGCAGCGACGACTCGGCGAGCTGCGAACGTTAGGTAAGGCTGATCCGCAGGTCATTTGCGACGCGATGCTCAAGATTTCAGACGCAATTGACGATCGGACCATTACCGTCATTGGCGGACCTTACGCACCGCTCCCAGGTCCCTCTATTGAATATGTCGATAAGATTTTGTATGAGGTTGATAAACGTTTGGCTGGCGTAGAGATCGCCTGCTCACGCCAAACCGAGGTTTCGATTCAGTTGGACTCGGCGCTAAGCGCTTTACATAGCGATTATGTTTCGCGGAGTGAGTGGTCCAACCTGACAAAGCAGTTAAGCTCGGACCGCAGTGCCGACAAGATTGTTTCCCTTGAACAGAAACTGGAAGGAATTGAAAAGAAGAACAGTAAGGGTAAGGGCCGAGGTGTGGAAGGCCCGTTTGTTCTTACTCTGGACCAAACCGTCTACGAGACTATTCGAGAAATTGTCAGTGCAGAGACAGGAAAGTATCTCAAACCAGACGAATCTGTTTCGATTGATAAAGATGACCGGAGCAAGAAAGAGGGGAATTACAGCAAGTCTGAACCGGGACGACTTTCTTCACGCGTGCTCAGCAATCCCAAAGTAGTAATGCTTTCTATCTTTCTTTTTGGAATGTTAACTCTGTGGTTACTGCAGGTTTTACAGAAAAAGTTCTGGCCGGAAAGGTGGATTGCCCGAACCGAGGCCGAATCCCTGGTTATGCGCCGGGACGATTACACGAGTAGCGGAGTAGGTTTTTCGGTGCGCTTGCAGCCGCCCGTTCCATATCTCAACCAGACGGGTTCATTTGAGGAGCTTGTTTCCCACATTGCCAGGCTGCAACAAAATGCAGAGCCGCGACCAGCGCCGGCATCGTCACCAAACCGAAATGAGAGTAGTGCGGTACCGACTGAAACTGTTCAAGTAGTTCCAGCCCTACCGGGTGATAGTTTGAATAAAATGGCGACACGATTCAAGATAACTGAGGCAAAGCTCAAGGACCTGAACCCTAATATCAATTGGGACAAACTTCACGAGGGCGAGCAGGTCCAAGTGCCTAGCGCGAATGTCAACCCCAGGAATCCGTAGAGTTAGAAATCCTCCACTGCTGCGAAGTTTCCGGCAGTTTGTAGCGCCATGTCTAATCTTAGTTCTGCTGGTTCTCTTTGGCGTTATATACAAACGGTCGGAGAGCTCAAGCGATCGGACCAATTTTCTATTCAGTTCCGGTAAGGTTGTAGGACATAAAGACATCTCTAGGAATCGCGCCTACGTACACTATGAAATCGTCCAGCGTGGCACGCGGTATTGGCTTAGTTCAATTGCAGAAAGATTTCGAGTATCCGGGGGCTGGCGGAAAATCGCTGAGGTGACGCTGAAACAAAGCGGAAAGCCGGCCACTGACCAGGATATTTCTGAATGGCAGTTTCGCTTAGAAGCTGGCCAGGTTGTTTTGATTCCTATCTGAGGCTGCCTATGCAATTAGTTCGTAGCGAAAAGCTTGGATACATCGCAGCCTTGAGCCTCCTCGGATTAATACTAATCCTGGGCTCAAGGCTGGACAGGTTTAGGGATGGAACTGGAACCACCGCGAGAATGGCTTTGGGTTCCCGGGTTAAGTCTCAGCCGCGCTTTGTGGAAGAGCGTGGTTACATTCGGTACACGACAAGTCGTAAGCCTATAGCGTTTCCTTCCGCGCAAAATACGATCGAGTTATGTCGGCGTTTTGGCATTAGTCAAGCTACGTTATTGAATGCAAACGGACAAAGACACTCACCTACCCTGCAATCCGATTCTCGCGGTCAGGTTCGGATACCATTGTTAGATCGTTCGTAAACTCTTTAAGCCCTTACTCGCTTCGCACTCACTCGGCTTGATCGGTTCTGGGCCAGGTGGCTCGATTGCCTATACTGCTTTACCGCAGCAACTTGACTGGCGTTAGAGCCTTTGTATTTCCAGATTGCGAAATGGCCACGCCCGTCGATATGCGCATAACGTGGGCCTATTCCAATCCCGATATCAGGTCCACATGCATCAATCGCTGCTTCGGCGATCTCTAAGCCAGTCATATTTCCAATTCTAATATCAGTCCCTCTACCGCTGATATGTTGGCTACGCGTCGGTTTCTCGCCTCTTCGTTTATAGAGCTCATTGTTATAGACGAACGACCTATAGCCCGAGTCGATCCAGACTGGCCTGCCAACAGCATTCCGTATTTGTTGAAGACATCTGACGTGCTCTGGATCGATGCGTGAAACATCAAATTGTACGCCACCGCTGCGAGCGTATTCACCGACCGTAAAATTAGTCGAGAGCTTTATGTTCCGGTATTTTCCGCTTGTAATAAGCAGCGGGTTTCCTGAGTGATTAGGGTCGTAATCTGCCCTTCGGCTTCTAATCTCAGATGGCGCGATCGGCAGAGAGGCTCCGCTGGGAAAGGTTACAACCGATCGAGGTTGCGAGATTTTTCGTTTTGACTTTGCACTTGTAGAGAACTTCTCCTCCACTTGGGTGGACATCACGTCACGTTTTGCGACTCGCGTTGGTTGCTTACTAAATACAACAGGCTGTGCGGCTACAAGCAGAAAAAAGCTAAGGACCAATTTAGGCATATTCACCTCCCCGGTGTAAGTAGAAAAAGAGTAAGCGAGGTTTCTACCCCCTGGTTCTTAAGCGCCCTGTGTCAACTACGACTGATTACTTGGACTGGCCGGTCTGACTGGTATTGAGGTCATCCATGCGCTGAGATTCCTGGACCTTGTAGAAAGGTTGTGAGGATTGTTTGTTGGACGAAAAAAATCTTGCCGCTCAACCGGTGATCAGGGGCCGGCCTCATAGCGACATATTGAGCTTCGCTAGACGCCAGCTGAATTACCGTCACCGCAAGAGCCACACATCCGGAGTACTTAAGAGAGAATCGTACTGACCGATTTTCTTGTCTTCTCGTGTATGCGTTCGGTCATAAATTGAAGTCGGCCTATAGGTGAAATCAAAAACTTACGCGGACGATTCGGTTAACTGGAAATGTCCTCCGCGAAACATTTTCTAGTTTTTCGGCATTATGGTTATGAGCGCTTGCGCGAAAAAATCTTGAATTACCTGGAATCGCATCATGATCCCGACAGACATCCTGAAACAGACCGAAGAAAGATACGTTGGCCGTTCCTCTGAGCGTATCCAGACAGAGTATAAGTTGCGGACCGGTTCGAAACTGCTGGTCGACAACCCGGAACGAGTCGATGCGCGAATCCGGCGATTGCGTCGCGGTGGCTTCAACTACTACCTCGCTGAACTCGCAACTCCACCGCGCGGCGCGTTCACCGTTAAGGATTCGCCAGCCAGCAGCGGATTTTCCGGAAGCGAGAGCGAAAGCTCCGAAACACCAACGACGCACGTACCCCCTTCCTTGCGCCCCGACCTCCGTCTCACAACTGACTTCGCCTTTAGCCACGCTATCCCTGCCGAAAACATACGGTTCACCGTTCCACGTACGCCAACCGAAAACATCCTTATAGACATGGATGCACTTGCTCGCGAACGAATCATCGACAAAAACAACCTCATGAGTATCAACTACCTCGAACGTGGTCTTCGCGTCTCGCGCTCCGTAGCGCGTATTCGCGTCCGATCCGTGCAAGGACAAACGCTCGGCTTCGGCACTGGTTTCATGGTCTCACCGCAACTGCTGTTGACCAACAATCATGTTCTCCCAACCGACCGCGATGCCTCATTCAGTTTTGCCGAATTTAACTTCCAGGACGACCTCACCGGGAGGCTCCTGCCAACCTCCGTCTTTGCGCTCGCACCCGAGGTCTTTTTCACCACTAGCGAAGGACTCGACTTCACGCTTGTCGCCGTAAAAGAAAAGGCGCGCGAGGGTAGCGGCGATCTGAGCGAGTTGCGATTGTTTGGCTGGAACAAGTTGATTGAAGAGGAAGGGAAAGCAATCCTCGGTGAGTATCTGAACATAATTCAGCACCCGAATGGCGAACCAAAACAATTGGCACTGCGTGAGAATCAGTTCGTCGACCTGCTCGACAACTTTATTCACTACAAAACTGATACCGCACCCGGCTCATCCGGTTCACCAGTGTTCAACGATCAGTGGGAGATCGTCGGACTGCATCATTCCGGAGTTCCGCGTAAAGACGTCGACGGACACATCCTCGCCCGGGACGGCAGCGTGTGGCAGCCGGCGATGGGCGAACACAAGATTCACTGGATCGCCAATGAAGGAGTGCGCATCAGCCGTCTGATCGAACACCTCAAGCGGCTAGCGCTGAACGATGCGCAACGCCGCCTGCGGAAAGATCTACTCGAAAAAGAATCACCACTTGCGTCGATGAGAAACGAGGCGAGCGACCAGAACGCCTTTGCTGGTTCATCTGGTCCTTCACGTCAGCAAGCGACAACCCCAGTCTTCTCTTCACAACCGAGGATCAAAGACGGAAATGCTGTTTGGACTCTGCCGCTTCAGGTAAGCATTCGACTCGGCGCTGAGCCGGTCGAACACTCATTCGCTACCGCCACCACTCCTTCATCAGACGATCGTCCCGCGACCAATGGTAACGCCGGGCCAACCCCCGTCGTTTCTCCTCCGTCTGAATCGCCCTTAACAGATCCAACTACCAATAGTGACCTCGCCGATGCGTTGGCGGAAGTGCGCCGAGCGCGGTCGAAGAAGTACTACGAGGCGGCGCAAGACGAGACTGATCGGGATCAGTATTACGTTGACTTGCCCGACAATCTTACGCCAGCCGAGTTTTTCCTGCGCTTGCACAAGCTGCTGGAAAAGACGCACAAGAATCAGCCCAAATATAAACCGGCCACCCATGTCTATCCCTGGGTAGATCTGCAACCAAACCTGAAACTGCGCAGTGTCTACTCCGGTATCGAGTACGATCCCGAAGTGATTATCCAGGAAGACTTTCGGATTGATCGGGAGCGTACCGCACGGCTCCAGGAAAACATGATGTCCGAATCGTTCTTCGGAACCGAACGTATGGCTGACGAGCTCGATCTACTTGAGGCCGTTTTGCCGTATAACTGCGAGCACGTGGTGCCGCAGTCGTGGTTCGAAAAACAGGAGCCGAGGCGCGGCGACATTCATCACCTGTTTGCCTGCGAATCAGGCTGCAACAGTTTTCGCGGCAACACTCCTTACTTCGATTTCAGAGATTTCGGGGGAGGCAGTGCGTGAAAAATGCGGCATGAGAGTTGGCAATAAGTTCGAACCCAGCGCGGGCAAAGGGACTGTCGCGCGGGCGGTTCTATACTTTCTGCTACGTTATCCCGGGGAAATCAATCGAATAGCTACTGAATACGAAGCTGATCGTATCCCGATTCTCCTACAATGGCACAAGGACAACAAAATCACTGACTATGAAAGACACCGCAACCAGGCAATCTTCAAGGTGCAGGGCAATCGCAACCCGATTATCGATCACCCCGAATGGGCAGAGCAGATAGATTTCTTGAAAGGCCTCGGCTGAGACTGTGTGTCGACAGCGAAAGACTTTGGTTCATCCACAGATTTACGCGGACGGCCGCGCAATCTGTGATGAAGTCTTGTTTGGATTATAAATGATGTGCGACGGACTGAGCCTTGACAATGAATATTCAGTTCTGTTTCAAAGCGTCTTTTGGGCTGCACTTCAAAACGCGAGGCTACATCTGGCTCCCAAGTAAGATGCATTCAGTTCTCGGGCAGGATCTCTCGACATTGATTGTCCTTGTAAGGAGCGTTCCTGGCGATTGTGAGATCGAATAGCATCGTATAGCCACATTTCCCGCATGTCCAACAAACATAAGACCGCCTATTGCCTCATGTAAAAACCCACTCCAAATGTGATTCGTTGCCGCAGGTAAAAAACCACTCGATGAGAGTGAAAGAGTTGGGGGGTGAAAATCGATTAAAGACTGCTGGTGCTGGAGTGAGCGGCGCTGACGCGGAGGATAGGGCAACGCTGGAGAGCGACCAGAGCGCCGACGGCAGTGAGTAAACGGATGGGCAGGGCTCAGCGCGCTGCCCTTTTTGCTGCCCATCCGGTACTCCGTAAAGCGTTAAACTCATGATTTGGTTTTTGCGCCCTGGGAGGTGAAATAGTGATCGTTGTTGCATTGTCGTGGCCGTGCCCGAACTGGTTTCAGAGCAGCTGTCGATTTCAAGAGCCGGTCCTGCAAACGCCTTAACTTCCTTTTGAGCGCGGCCGGATTCAAGGTTTCGTATTTAGCCCGCAACGCTTGTTTGTCTGCAGCACTCGTTGGTAAGGAGTTTGGGCGCGCTCATAACGTTAATAACCCGGCTCCCAATTCTTTCTTTCGCCTGCAACTTCATCGTAGGTTGAAAGAAGGTGGTATAGAGCCGCAAGGTAGCATAGAGCTCATTGAATATTTGCAGTTGCGGTTCAGTATCATAACGTTGATAGCCCACGGCCCGGCGCACGATGGAATAGTTCTTTTGCTCGACAAAGCAATTGTCGTTTTTGCGATAAGGACGGGAGCGCGTGAAGGTTAGTTTTTCTTGCTGACAGTACTCCAGCAGATACTTATTGATGAACTCCGAACCATTGTCACTATCGATGTCCAGCAGCGGAAAAGGCAGATTTGCCCGTAATTCCTGCAAGGGGGCGAAGACCCAGGCTTGGGCTTTGTTGCGCACCGCTTTGGTTTCGGTCCAAGTGGTGACGATATCGGTGAGGTCTAAAGTCTGACAATAATCTCCGGCTACCACCCCGCCGTCATGGCCCACCAGATCGATCTCGGCAAAGCCTGGCAGTTGCTCATCCCAGTCGGCAAAAGTGTGAATGGGAATCTGTTTTTTCAACAACGTGCCGGGCTTGGTGCCGGCACGACCGCGCAGTGCCAGCTTACGACGCTCCGGAGCCAGCAAGCGATCAATGCTGGCGGCGCTAATCTTCAGGAGTTTTATGCGCGTCTCGCGATCGCAACTGAACTCATTGTGGCGCTCCAGTCTGGGAATCAATTCCGCCAGGATTTGGTTGCAGCCGCTTGCCGCAAATATGGTCCAGGATGCGCCACAGTTTTACCAGGGCCAGCTGCACCTTGTCATCATACTTGCTCGGTCGTTGACGCTTGCGGGCCGCTTTCTTACGCAGCGCCAACAGAATAGTTTGGGGATCCGTTTGGATGCGTCGACCTGCCTGTCGCAACACCAGCCGCACATACCAGCGACTGTAGCCAGTGGTGGCGATGAACTGATCCACAAGCTGGCCCTTTTGCTTCTTGCCAGCACCACGATATTGCCCTGCGGTAACGCGGATAACTTCCTGCCTGGCTTTCATTGTTAGCCTCATACTGCCCTCCAGTGTTCGCCAACACTGAAGGTAAACTCACTCTTTTTCGAGTGGGTTTTTACCTGAGGCAACGAAGGCCATTTCGAGTGGGTTTTTGCTGAGTCAATTCGTCTTATTGACACCTCGTTAGTCACACACTATAGTGCGCCCGTTCTCATTGGGAGTTGACGTCACCTGGCACCCAAACTCGGCTAACTCATCTCAACTTCCAACGAACTTTCCCAGCGCTCTGTCCTCAAGAGCTATGTTTCCGTGAAGAGTTTCCGGCTGAGCCGACAAGGAGTTGTAACGTGCCCAGGAATCGTCATGATTCTTTTGAACAGTAGTCACGTTTGGCTGGTGGCTATTTAAGCGGAACAGCATTGTCCTGCGCCCAATGTTCTACGGGTTCAGGCGTTGTAATGCTAACAAGGGTTCGAAAGGTCCCCACCAATGAAACGAAACGACTCTCAAAGACATTAATTATAGGACACCGCTAAGTGGGCATTCATAAATAGCGCTGGCCGCGGCTGCTATGGGTAGCTCGAACCCGCCTGGCCGCCACCTCATATCAGTGGAGATTCGAATGACCAAACCAAGAAGTACATCCGGACAGAGGGCCGCCGCTGTTATTTTTTGTTGTTGCATCGCGGTAGCACTCTTCTTGCCGTCGTCCCTTGCGCAAAAAAAGGACGTTAGTCAGACAAAGAAAAAACCGAACCAGACTCTGAACCTCCAGGTGGAGCCTCCAGCCCCTGATCGCAGTGAAGCAGATCGAGTTAACAAGCCGAAGATAAGCAAGGAACCGCAATCGCCGACGGCCGGCCCTTCGGTTCTGGTCGTGACCGCAACAGAGGCAACTCAGCAGCGTTTATTCGGATTTGACGATTCCAAGCCGGTCACAGACTTCTGGCAAAACGAGTTGAAGTCTCCCTCTTCAACGCCTGAGTCGTCGAATTCAGTTGGTGAGCAATCCGAGAAACTCAAACAAGTCCCGCAGATAATTCTAAGTGCGAGATCTGCGCAGTCGCATTTTGAATCGCGTGAATTATTTCAACCGGCGCCAAAAACGATAAATGACGATGACGATGCAAAGTTGCGTGAGGTATTGAGTGCGGGTGTAGTTCTTGACCTAGCCAGGCCGGCCATCGAAAAGCTCCTGAAGGAAGGTAACCAATACCTAACGTTGTCCTTGCCAGACGACAAGGGTGGAGTAGTCGAGTTGGACCTGGTAAAGGTAGATCTTTTCGCCCCCGGCTTTAAGGTCGAAACCTCAACACCCACAGGCGAAGTGGCAAGTGAAAGCCTGGGGACTCACTATCGAGGAATAGTTAAGGGCGACTACCACTCGTTAGCTGCGATCAGCGTTTTCCCAAATGAAGTGATGGGATTTTACAGCACCGAAACTGGTGGAAATCATGTACTAGGCAGACTTGGTGGTAATAATCCGACTGACAAGCACATCTTGTACGCGGAGCGAGATTTGAAAGTTAGTTCCACCTTTCACTGTGACACGGCCCCCGACGAAGTGACTTTGCCAGAACCCCCTTCACAAACTTCTGACGACGTGGCTTCAACCTGCGTTCGCATCTATCTCGAAGCTAACTTCGACCTGTTCCAAAACAAGGGAAGCGTTGCGAGTACGACCAGTTATATAACCGGATTCTTCAACCAATCCGCGGCCCTATACAGCAACGAAGGCATTCCAATTTCGATCTCGGAAATTTTTGTTTGGACTTCTCCCAGTCCTTACACTGGGATTGACTCTAAGCAGCAGTTGGAAAAATTCCAGGCTTTTCGCACAACTTTCAACGGCAATCTAGCTCATTTGTTGACACTGCAAAGCGGCTTCGGCGGGATAGCCTACCGTCCTGGTTTGTGTAGTTCCTTCGCCTATGGGTTTAGCGCGATTGACCCGAACTTTTACAACGTACCGACCTACTCCTGGACCGTCGAAGTCTTCACGCATGAGACTGGACATAATCTAGGTTCCTCGCACACTCACGCGTGTGTGTGGAATGGCAACAATACGGCGATCGACGGTTGCTACACCCCCGAAGGTAGTTGTGCACGGCTCGGACTCCCGCCAAGCGGGGGAACCATAATGAGCTACTGTCATCTCACAAGTGCGGGCATCAACTTCACTTTCGGCTTTGGCTCCCAACCGCACAACGTGATCGCAAACGCATTCAATAATGCTCCCTGCCTGTCGACCTGTGGCACAACCTGCACCTATGCACTTAGTCCCTCCACTCAAAGCTTCGGGTCTTCCGGCGGCAACGGATCGTTTACGGTAACCACCGCACAATCCTGCTCATGGTCTGCGCTCAGCAACGCCAGTTGGATTACTACTACAAGTAGCGGAACAGGCAGCGGCACCGTGAGTTATGTCGTCACCGGAAACACAGGCTCGGCACGCACGGGAAGTATTACCGTTGGCAGCCAGAACTTCACTGTTACGCAGAGTGCAGGTGGTGGTGCATGCCCCTCGACGCCGATTTCGTTCGATCAAATCATCAACGGCACTCTTAGCACTTCAGACTGCGTCTTCACTGGAACCACGCGCTACGTTGACGTCTACAATTTTAGCGGCAATGCGGGACAGCGTATCGCGGTGGAGATGAGTTCTGGGACATTCGACACCTACCTGAATCTGCTTAACTCCGGCAATCAAATCATCGCCCAGGATGACGATGGCGGCGGTGGCACGAACTCCCGTATTCCGGGCGGCTCCGGCTTCTTTACCTTGCCGGCCACCGGAACTTATACGATTTATGCTACTTCGTTTTCCGCCGACGGCAACACTGGGAGTACCGGTACTTACTCAATAAAACTGATTGCCGCGGTAACTTGCAATTACGCATTGAGCCCGAACAGCGGAAGTTTTGGGCCGGCAGGAGGCAGCAACTCTTTTAGTGTGGCAACTTCAGATACTTGTGGCTGGTCTGCCGTAAGCAATGCAGCCTGGATTACGACGGCAAGTAGCGGTACAGGCGCGGGCACGGTCAGTTATTCAGTCGCCAGCAACTCGGGAGCCGCTCGCACGGGCACAATTACCGTCGCTGGCCAATCCTTCACGATCACGCAAAGTGCAGGAAGCGGAGGTTGTCCGGCCACGACAATTTCAGCAGGCCAGATCGTCGGAGGGTCGCTTACCACTTCCGACTGTTTCTTTACCGGAACCACCCGCTATGTTGATGTTTATGGTTTCAATGGCACGGCAGGGCAGCAAGTTGTCGTATCTATGGGCTCGTCAACCTTCGACACTTATCTGTACCTGCTGAACAGCGCCAATCAGTTGATCGCACAGGACGACGATGGCGGAGGTGGGACCAATTCTCGCGTCCCCACTGCATCCGGCTTTTTTACGTTGCCAACCACTGGAACCTATACCATCTACGCTACGGCTTATTCGGCAGACGGCATGGTGGGTGGAACCGGAGCCTACACAATCAGTTTATCGGGCAGCAATAGGGCCAAGACAGTCGGCGTTTTTCGTCCCTCAAACGGGATCGTCTACCTGAAGAATGCAAACTCTGGTGGCGTCGCCGATCTCAACTTCGTTTATGGTGTCGCCGGTGACCAACCTATCGCAGGTGATTGGGATGGCAATGGTGTGGACACGTTAGGCATCTATCGCAACGGCACTTTCTACCTGCGTAACTCGAACACCACCGGGCCGGCAAACATTGTCTTTGCCTTCGGCGCGTCTGGCGACCAACCCATAGCCGGCGATTGGAATGGCGATGGCACTGACACGATCGGCGTCTATCGTCCAAGCACCGGGGTGTTCTATCTACGCAACTCTAACTCAGCCGGACCTGCAGATCTCTCCTTTGTGCTGGGAAATCCCGGCGATGTGGGGATTGCTGGCGACTGGAATGGCGACGGGGTGACGACGACAGGCGTGTTCCGTCCGTCGAATGGAATCGTCTACCTGAAGAACGCAAACACTTCGGGCAATGCCGACATTTCCCTGGTCTACGGCAACGCAGGCGACCTGCCACTGGCCGGTGATTGGAACGCCGACAGCGTCTTTAGCCCGGGCATCTATCGCGATGGCGTCTTCTATCTGCGCAACTCTAACACCCAGGGGTTCGCCGATCTGGTTTTCGCAATGGGCAACAACGGAGACGTCCCGCTGGCCGGGGACTGGGACGGATTGCCGTGAGTCTTAGCGCTGACCGTTGCGTTCGCTCTCACTAAATAAGAGAAGTCTTGCTCCGATCATGGAGGGTCATCAATGTTTCGCTCTAATAAATCCTCTCGAACCAATGGTTTGCCTTAACGAAGGCAAGCAATCCGAATGGATAGATGGTCATAATCCGAAGCTCAAACTTGTCGGTCTGGAGGATTCTAGGGTATCTTAAATTGATTCTCTGACTTGGTATTAATTTTACTCAGTCGTTCCAGTATCGGCGCTCTAGCTTCCTGACACTCTTTACGCAAGGGAGTCGCTACTGACGACAGTTCGTAAGACGCCTGTGTAATTAACAAGGCAGGTTGTCGAAGATCAAGGACTTAGGGTTTAGTTGGAGGAGTAAAGAGTCGAGGGCCGCAACCCCCTCCTTTCACTCCCACAATTCCCCGTCACCCCGGGGCCACGCAATCATAATGCACCGATAAGCAGAAACCGTTAACGATCACTATAGGGCTAATGCCTGAGGGGTAGATTTGTATGGAGGCGCTCAACCTCCTGGACCATCCCATTTGTTTTTCATTTCCGCAGCGTTTGGCGCCGTCGGCCTGGCTCGGCCACGTACCGTTTGCGATGTTCGCTATCGATATGCTGCGGCCCAGCAAAGTAGTCGAGTTGGGCACTCACTATGGCGTCTCCTATTGCGCCTTTTGCCAGGGTGTAAAAGAAGTGGGTCTTGAAGCCAGTTGCTACGCAGTTGATTCATGGGAAGGCGACCCGCACGGTGGCTGCAGTGGTCGTGAAATTCTTGAGGACCTGCAACGCTATCACGATCCGTTGTATGGGGCCTTTTCGCGTCTGATTCATAGCTCCTTTGATGAAGCCGTCTCCTATTTTGACGATCATTCAATCGATCTTTTACACATCGACGGCTATCACACCTACGAAGCAGTGCGTCACGATTTCGAAACCTGGCTTCCCAAGTTGAGTGATCGAGGGGTCGTACTTTTTCATGACATCAACGTGCGCGAGCGTGACTTCGGCGTTTGGAAGTTTTGGTCCGAACTGAAAACTGAGTATCCGAGTTTTGAGTTTCTGCACTCACATGGTTTGGGACTGCTGGCTGTCGGTTCACAGCAACCCAAATTGCTGCGGCAACTAATAGCCACACAGGGCCAGGAATTAATTCGGATCAGAGAAGGCTTTTATCAACTGGGGATGCGGCTGGAAAGGATCCTGGATCTTCAGAGGCTCAACGAGGATTCTCAGCGGTCTACTATCGCCAGTTTGGCCAGCTTGCGAGAGCAAATTGAACTTAGAGATCAACAGCTAGTCGAGCAGCAACAGGCGAAGGAAGCAGCAGTTCAGGACTTGCAACAACGAGTGCAAGAGGTGGAGAGGCAGGAAGCGGCAGTTCGTGACCTGCAACAGCAACTAAATAATCGCGACGCCTCGGAGCTCCAATTAAGAGAACTTCTCAACTCGACCGAACAGCAATTCCAGGAACAGAAATTACAACTAGAGGCGCAGGTGGCTGCGAATGGCGAACAACTGGAGCAACTCCACGCCACCGAGCGACAATTAGCTTCCCAGCAGCAACTATTAACGGAAAAGGACCAGCAATTCACGACGCAGCAACAGCAGTTGCAGGAGGCGCAGGAAAAGCTGATTGCTCTGGTAGCTAAACTCCGGATCAAAGAAGCAGGTTTTGAAAGCCTGCAGCAGGAATTAGTTGCCGCGCGCGAAATGGTGGCCACGAAGAATTTGCAACTTCGGGAGCAGGAACGGCAGTTAGCCGAGCAAATCCAGGAGACGCTGATTAAGGAACGTTTGCTCAGCCAGGTGAACAGCGAGCTCGAGGTTCTCAAAGAGACTGTAAACACGGTAACGGCGACTGTAAATACGGTAACGCAGCAACTACAAGAGGCACAGCATCAATCTCAGGCAACTGAGCGACAGCTTCAGGATAGCCAACAACGCTTCCAGGAAGTTCAGAGATTAGGACAACAGGCTGAACGACAGTTGCGAGAAAAGGAAGCTCGGGTTCAAGAGCTACTTACTTCACGTGCGCTACGCATTGGCTCAACCCTCACCTGGCCAGCGAAGAAGTTTCGCTACAGCCGTTTTAATTTTATTCGCTCAACGAGTAATGGTCGGCAAAATGGCAATGGTGTTTCGGTCGTCTCGCCGGTGCTAATTGCGCGCTCAGCTCTTAGTGGACGCTCTCCGTCCCTGGGCGGCCAGTTGGCGCTGGGTATCGTCACTTACAACAACACCTCGCAACAACTTAATCAACTCGCCCGTTCGATCGAGATTGCCGCCGGGCGACTTGAACCCGCAGGAATAGATCTGCGAATCCTTATTATCGATAACGGAAATGAGTGTGCCTGGCCAGACTTGTCGATTCCAACTACGCGCCTGGAAACAAGGGGCAATATCGGATTTGGCCGGGCGATGAATCTCTTGATGGCTGAGTTTTTTGCAGACCCGCAGGCTGAGGCGTTTCTTTGTATTAATCCGGATGGGGTGCTGCACTCCAGTGCGCTGGCTGAATTATTGTTCAGCTACGAAGACCACCCGGCAAGTTTAATCGAGGCGCGGCAGTTTCCTGAAGAACATACCAAGTCTTACGATCCACAAACGCTTGATACTCCTTGGGCGTCGGGTGCCTGTCTTCTGATTCCTCGAAACATCTATACAGCCATCGGCGGATTCGACCCCAACTTTTTTATGTATTTGGAAGATATTGACCTTTCGTGGCGTGCCAGAGTGGCAGGCTTTAATGTCAAAGTCTCTCCTAACGCTTTATTCGGCCACGCTGTGCTGAATCGAAAACCCTCCGAGCAGACGGAGAAACTCTTCTTCTTGTCTGGCAGGTACCTGGCCCACAAATGGCGAAATTCAAAGTTCGTGCGTTGGGCTGAAGAGGGACTTGTCAGCCGGGGGCACTTTGCTTCCGTCGCAGCCTTACCAGTGTTGCCTGAAGAGAATTTCAGCATCGCCGGACTAAAACCCGAGGTCCCTGACTTCGAGCATTATTTTCACTTTTCATCCGCCCGGTGGTGACTGTAACCGAAGCGCAACCGTTTGCACCGGCATTGAACTATAGCTTGCCTAACACCAACCAACTCCCGAGGATAGTTAAATGAGCTTGATGTTAAATAATGGGAAAGAGGCAAACGCCGTGGTGGCGTTACAAGTGCCAGATTCTTCTCCGCGGCTACTCGAGCCGAGGGATGAACAAAACGATGTGCTGAGCGTGATTATTCGCTTTCACCTGGAAGAGCGACTAGTTTTTCTGGAAGAAGCAATCTTTTCGTTGGCTATACAAGACTGGCACAGTCTTGAAGTGATTGTCGTCTTACAAAACGGCACTGACGAACTCAAGCGCACAGTAAGCGAAATTATTCAAAAGCAACCGTGGCCGGGACAACCGCTGTATCAGATTTTGTTGGTTCCCATTTCAGCCGGCGTCGATGGCCGCAGTACTTTGATGAATCGAGGCATATCGCAGGCGAGGGGGCGCTACCTTGCATTTCTCGATGACGATGACTTTGTGTACCAGCATGGCTATGCAACATTGATAGGACAGCTTGTTGCAGGCGGGCGATCGGTCGCCATTGGCGGCTGTCGCCGGGCCAACATTCAGCGCGAAGGGAATCATTGGTTCGTACAAAGTAAAGAAAATTTCTTCGCTTGGGGGCGATCACGACTTGACCTCTTTCACGAAAACTTCGTGCCGATTCATTCCTATGTCCTGGACCGTTTCCGGCTCGGCGAATTTGAATTGTATTTCGACGACGCTTGCCCGCCCCTTGAAGACTACGATTTCCTATTGCGTCTGTTCGAGGCGGTAGAACCTGATTTTTCTCAACTGGATGTTCCGGTATGCGAATATAGGATTCGACTCGACGGATCTAACAGCCTCGCGTACTCGGAAAACGCGCCCCCCGAAGTAATCCTGCGGCAAAAGCGCGCTCAGGAACTGGTAAAGGAACGAAAGAGACAAATAATTCGGAACATGCCGGCCGAGCAGCAGAGAGCGCTCAAAGAAAAAGTTTGCGCGGACTTATTCACAGAACCCGACCCGGAATTACCCACATCGGAGAGGCCGGCGGCGATTTTCGTTCCCACGGTGGCTGGTGAGAATCCCATGGTGCGCGAGGTCCGGGCGCGCTGCGAAGAGGATCGACGTGTGCTACTGCAAATCACCCGTCATATCTATTTGTTCTTTAGCCGTCATCCCTGGTTGGAATTGACGTTGAGCCGCATGCTGCATTGGACGTGGCGTAGGTTTCACAGTCGTTTGGCGTGAGGCGCTATCGCTTGATGCTCAAAGAATCCAGGGATTGTGCGAAAGTTTTTCAGGGCGGAACGGGCCCGTTGATTTCCCTCTTCCCGTCCGCTGTTGGCCGAGATCGGATTATCATAGTTGGAGCTTTCTTATGAGGATCATATTTACACGGGTGTTTACCCCTTCAGCCAAACAGGCACCGCTTCGTGTTTTACTAACCGCCATTCTGCTGGGCAGCATCCTGGTCTTCAGCGCCTGTGAGGTTGAGAGTGGAAAGCCCACAAGTCAGCCAGCCGGCGATACCAAAACGCTGACCCGTGCCGCCGGCGAAACAGATTTCTATATTGACACCGTTAACAAGCAAGTACCGTCAGCGAAAGTTCCGGTCACCGTTAAAGTGGACGAGACACCCCAGATAATGGTTAACGGCTGGGCGGTGGATACTCCCGGTAAAAGTACGGCAGGCGGAGTCGTGATGGTTATTGATGGAACAGTCGAGGTCCCGACGACCTACGGCGCTGAACGCGCTGATGTTGCGAAGTTTCTTAACAACCCCAGCTACACGAACTCCGCTTTCGTGGGTTGGATCAATGTAGCAACTATTACGAAGGGGCAGCACATTCTATCGTTTAAGGTAGTGACGGCCGACAAGCAACACTATTATGAGCCTGCCAACAAAATCACCCTGGCTATTCAGTAAATAAGTGGCTGGGGGCGGACTATAACTCCACAACAAGGCCCCACCCTTGTCTGATTTCTGGTTACTAACGTTGCACTGCTACAACCGCCTGCTCGCCACCTTGAGTAATGCGCTTTTGCCGCGCGCGCCGGTGCTCAAGCGAAAGTGTCCTGCGGTCTGATCATGATTTCGTTATCGAGATAATGAAACGGAGAATTTCCGGGTGTCGAGTGAGCTCTCAAGTAAAAATATTGATCCGCAAGCCGCTATTGCCGTAGGAGAACCGACGCCTGGATCAGACGCGGAGTTTGGACGCGCGCAGAGTCACCTGCCTGATAATCCACTGATTATCAATCGTCCTGAAGCTGAAAGTGTGCTCCAGACGCTTCATGATTTTTGGCAATATCGGGAGTTGCTCCAGTTCTTAACCTGGCGCGATATCAAGATACGCTACAAGCAAACGGTGATGGGAGCTGCCTGGGCAGTTCTTCAGCCGCTGCTCGTTGTGATGGTCTTTGCAGTTTTCTTCGGACTCTTCGTCGGAGTACCCACTGACGGCTTACCGTACCTCGTCTTCTATTATTCCGGCATTCTACCCTGGACATTTTTTGCGAACGCCGTGAGCCTGAGTAGCATGAGCTTGATCGGGAACGCCAACCTAATTAATAAAGTCTACTTCCCACGCGTGTTCATTCCGACAGCGGTCGTTACGTCCGGCCTGGTAGACCTTGTCATCGCGTCGCTGATCCTGCTGGGTTTTCTGATCTATTTTGGCTTTTCTCCAGCCTGGCCCATGCTGATGCTACCCGTTTACCTGCTGTTGGATGTCTTGTTGGCGCTTGGTTTAGGAATATGGATCGCCGCCTTGACGGTAAAGTATCGAGACATTCGGCATGCTCTACCGTTTATTTTGCAACTATGGATGTTCCTGACGCCGATTATCTACCCGCTTAGTGTCGTCCCCGAAAAGGGGAGAGGACTCCTGTTCATAAATCCGCTGACGGGCATCGTAGAGGGAATGCGTCTCGGACTACGCGGGCGCCTTTTGAGTTTTACGGCAATGACGCTGACAGTTACAACCATTCTTTGCATCCTGGGCTGTGGCCTCTACACTTTTCGCCGCGTCGAACGAAGTATGGCCGACGTTATTTGATTTGTTTCGATGAAACCCATAGTAAAAGTCATCGATCTCGGGAAGTGTTACCGTCTGGGTGGACTCGACGCCGGCTATCTAACCTTCCGCGAGATGTTTGGGAGCGTGTTGGCGGCGCCGATCAAGCGAATGCGGGGGAAACGCCGTGCTCCCAGTGAGAAGCTTTGGGCCTTAAAACATGTCGAG
Organism: Pyrinomonadaceae bacterium; assembly: GCA_036518995.1. Lineage (GTDB taxonomy): Bacteria > Acidobacteriota > Blastocatellia > Pyrinomonadales > Pyrinomonadaceae > PSRF01. Next base: position 56,953 of record DATDMC010000069.1, read on the forward strand.
TTTGACGTTCTGCCAGGAGAGGTGCTCGGACTGATCGGGCATAACGGCGCCGGCAAATCAACCCTTCTTAAGATTATGTCGCGCGTAACCGTCCCGACCATGGGCCGAACTGAGGTTTATGGGCGACTCGGGAGCTTGTTGGAAGTTGGGACAGGGTTCCATCCGGACCTGACCGGCAGGGAGAACATCTTTCTAAACGGGGCGTTCTTAAATATTAAGCGCGCGGAAATTCTTAGACGGTTTGATGAGATCGTGGGATTTTCCGGCCTTGAAAAGTTTATCGATACTCCGGTCAAATGGTATTCGAGCGGGATGTATTTGCGTCTTGCGTTTTCGGTAGCCGCGCATCTCGATACGGAAGTCCTTGTCATGGATGAAGTGCTGGCGGTCGGTGATGTGGGTTTCCAACAGAAATGTTTAGACAAGGTGCACGAGATCCGGAATCAAGGACGCACCATTCTATTTGTCTCTCACAATATGGCGGCGGTGACGCGGCTTTGTCAGCGCGTCATCCTGCTTGATCAAGGGCGGATTACAAAAGCGGGCCCGGCGCATCAGGTTGTTAATGAGTACCTGGGCGCTAGTCTTCAGGTGCAGTCAGTCTGTGAGTGGCCCGACCCTCTTACTGCGCCCGGCAGTGCCGCCGCGCGTTTGCGCCGGGTTCGAGTTGTGAATCGGGAGAAGCAAACCACTGGCTCGGTTGATATTCGGCACTCGGTAGGCATTGAGCTCACTTACGAAGTGCTGCAACCCGGATTGGTTTTGGCCCCGAAGATTGATCTTCTAAACGAGGACGGCACCCACTTATTCGCCACCTATGACTTAGCAGCCGACTGGAGATACAACGCGCGCGCGATGGGTTGGTACGAAAGTACTGTCTGGCTTCCGGGTGATTTCCTTTCCGAAGGTAATTTGCTGGTTCACGCGTCAATCGTTTCTCATACGCCGGCGACAGCTACTCACGCTCACGCGCCAAACGCGGTTACTTTTCAAGTTGTTGACAATCAGCATAAAGACTCCGCGCGCGGAGATGCCGTTGGACCATTGCCGGGCCTCCTCCGGCCACTGCTTAATTGGACCACCACTCGTCGCGGTCAGGAAATGTCGCCTTCGCGAGTTGAGACTTCAGATTCTTTCGATCACTCACCGATCAACTCCGCTGAAATGATCGACAAATAACACTAGAAGGACCATTAGAATCTCAATATTCCTGCGGCTACGTTTATCTTCTGGTCCAACCATCTATCTATCGGGTAAATCAAAGCCTACTATTAGGAGAAACCAGCCTGCCGCGTGCAGAGTGTCTCCTCTCTTGCTGAATGAGCGCTCATTCAGTATTATGCTGTGAAATCAAATTGGCGTGGAGTCTCCAGGAAAAGAGGGTGGTGATTTGGGCATGATGCGGATTGGGAAGGCGGCGGTGCTCGGGGCGGGCACTATGGGAGCGCAGATTGCCGCGCACCTCGCGAATGCGGGTGTGCCGACTTTGTTGCTTGATATACCTCCGCGCGAATTATTGCCGGAGGAGCAGGCTAAGGGGTTGGCGCTTGAGAGTCCGATCGTCAGGAATCGATTTGCGGCGAAGGGACTTGAGGGTGCGCTTAAAGCGAAGCCGGCTGCGTTCTTCACGTCGCAGGAGGCGGCGCTCGTTTCGATCGGTAACTTCGACGACGATCTCGCCAAACTAAAAGATTGTGATCTGATCATTGAAGCCGTGGTGGAGAATCTCGACATCAAGCGATCGTTGTTTGAGCGAGTCGAGCAGTATCGAAAGCCGGGTTCGATCGTCGCTTCAAACACCAGCGGCATTCCTATTCATCTGCTTGCAGAAGGTCGGTCAGACGATTTCAAGCAACACTTTCTCGGCGTTCACTTCTTCAATCCGCCGCGGTATCTGCATCTCGTAGAAATCATTCGTACTGAATGGACCAGGCCCGAAGTCTCATGTTTTCTCTACGGCTTTCTCGAGCAGCGACTCGGCAAAGGCGTGGTGCCGGCGAAAGATCGTCCTAACTTCATCGCGAATCGCATCGGCACATTTGGCGCGCTCTACACGATCAAGACGATGCTGGACGACGGTTACTCGATCGAAGAAGTCGACAAGATAACTGGTCCAGCCGTCGGTCGGCCGAAGAGCGCCACGTTCCGTACGTTCGATCTGGTTGGTCTAGATGTCTTCACCCACGTAATCAAAAATCTTTACGAAGCGCTGCCCGAAGACGAGGAACGCGAGATGTTTGTTGTTCCTGACGTGCTCGCGAAGATGGTGGAGCGTGGGCTACTCGGCAATAAAACGAAGTCGGGTTTTTATCAGAAACAAAAAGGTGAAGGCGACAAGCGCGAGATCTGGGCCCTGGATGCGGCGACGCTCGATTATCGGCCGGCGCAGAAGGTGAAACTTCCTGCGCTCGACGTGGCGAAGAATATTGAAGATGGACCAGGACGAATCAAGGCATTGACGTGGGGCAAGGACCGGGTCGGCGCTTTTCTCTGGAAGACGCTTTCTAAAACACTTACTTATGCTGCGAAGCGAATTCCCGAGATTGCCGACAGTGTCGTTGAAGTCGATCGGGCGATGCGGTGGGGATTTGGTTGGGAGTTGGGGCCGTTTGAAGTTTGGGATGCGATTGGAGTTGAGAAGTCGGTCGCGCGAATGAAAGAAGAAGGTATGCCTGTGCCGGCGAATGTCGAGCAGATGCTGGCGTCGGGCGCAAAATCCTTCTACAAAAAAGAGAACGCGCAACAGTTTTATTTTGACCTTGCTTCGAACGCGTATGTACCGCTTGCCGATCAACCGGGCGTGCTGATCTTGAAGTCGGTCAAAGATCAGAAAGGCGTAATCAAGAAAAACTCCGGCGCTTCACTGATCGATATTGGTGATGGCGTTGCGTGTCTTGAGTTTCACTCCAAGATGAATGCAATCGGTGGCGACACGCTGCAGATGCTGAAGTTTGCATTGGGTGAAGTTGAGAAGAATTTTCTTGGTTTAGTTGTCGGGAACCAGGGCACGAACTTTTGTGTCGGCGCAAACATCATGTTGATGTTGATGGAAGCGCAAGATGAGAACTGGGAAGAACTCGACATGATGGTCCGGGTGTTCCAGAACTCGACGATGAGTTTGCGCTATTCCGCGAAGCCTGTCGTGGTCGCACCCTTCCAAATGGTTTTTGGTGGTGGTTGCGAGATGGTGCTGCATGCCGATCGCGTAAGAGCTGCCGCCGAAACGTATATCGGGCTGGTTGAAGTTGGCGTGGGAATCATTCCCGCCGGTGGCGGTACGAAAGAGATGTTGGTCCGCGCGCTCGACGCCATTCCCACGGGTGCGGACGATGCCGATCCGTTCCCGTTTGTGAAACGCGCTTTTGAAACGATCGCGCTCGCGAAGGTGGCGACTTCAGCGGAAGAAGCGAGATCGTTTGGCTTCTTGTCGGCTGACGATACGATTTCGATGAATACGGATCGCTTGCTTGCTGATGCGAAGAAGGAAGTGTTGTCGCTGGCTGCAAGTGGTTACGTTGCGCCGCAACAACGCACCGACATTCTGGCGCTTGGAAACTCCGCATTGTCGACATTGAAGCTGGGTATTCACCAGATGAAACGCGCGGGATACATTTCAGATCATGATGCAGAAATTGGCGCCCAGCTCGCACGCATTCTGACGGGTGGTGATTTGAACCATCCAACGCGAGTGTCTGAACAGTATTTGTTGGATCTTGAACGTGAAGCGTTTTTGAAGTTGGTGAGTATGCGTAAGACGCAGGAGCGAATTGCGCACATGTTGAAGACGGGCAAGCCACTCAGAAATTAAGGGAAGATTAACCACGAAAGCACTAAGGCACAAACTTATTATTTTGTGTCTTTGAGACTTAGTGGTTAAGGTTCGGTCTCAAGCAAAGAGGTATTTTCGAATGATAGACGCAGTAATCGTATCAGCAGTTCGCACCGCAGTTGGCAAAGCTCCAAAAGGCACATTGAAGAACACTCGTCCCGACGAGATGGGCGCGGCAGTTATCAAGGAAGCGGCGGCGCGTGTTCCGGGTCTCGAACTTTCAGAGATTGAAGATGTGATCATGGGCTGCGCAATGCCGGAAGCTGAGCAGGGAATGAATGTCGCACGCGCCGCTGCAATACGCGCGGGACTTCCGGTTGAAACGAGTGCGATGACGATCAATCGTTTCTGCTCGTCGGGTTTGCAGTCGATTGCGATGGCGGCTGATCGAATCAAAGCTGGTGGGGCTGAAGTGATTGTCGCCGGTGGTTTGGAAACAATGTCGATGATTCCGATGGGTGGCCACATCATTCGTCCGAATCCGTATTTAGTCGAACACTATCCGGACTTCTATCTCAACATGGGATTGGCGACGGAGAACGTGGCGCGCAAGTATGAAGTTACTCGCGAAGAGCAGGACGAGTTTGCGTTGCGATCGCATCAGCGCGCCGCGGCGGCGTTGGATGCAGACAAGTTTAAAGACGAGACCGTCGCTTTGAAGGTCACGGTCGAAGAACTTGATGCAAAAGGAAAGAAGCAACAGCGCGAAGTAGTTTTCGACAAAGACGAAGGTGTGCGGCGCGATACTTCAGTTGAAGGATTGGCTAAACTAAAGGCGGCGTTTCATGTGAAAGGAACAATCACGGCTGGAAATGCTTCGCAGATGTCTGATGGCGCTGCGGCCGCGATTGTGATGTCGAGCGAGCGCGCGCAGAGTTTAGGGGCGAAGCCGATGGCGCGTTTTGTTGCCTACGCCACTGCCGGATGTCCGCCGGAAGAAATGGGAATTGGACCAGTGTTCGCGATTCCAAAGGTGTTGAAGCTGGCAGGATTGACGTTGAATGATATTGATGTGATCGAGTTGAACGAAGCATTCGCGGCGCAGTCGTTGGCAGTGATTAAAACGTTGGGAATTGATCCGGACAAAATGAATGTGAATGGCGGCGCAATCGCGTTGGGCCATCCGCTTGGTTGTACGGGCGCGAAGTTGACTGCATCGATCTTGCGCGAGTTGGAACGACGTAATGGTCGATACGGAATGGTGACGATGTGTGTTGGAGGTGGCATGGGCGCCGCCGGAATTTTTGAGAGAATGTGAAGCGCGAAAAGGGGTTTGACTCTGCGTCTCAGCGAACTCGGCGTCTCTGTGTTGAAACTGACTTCCCGCTATTCAAACGTTGATTTCAACACAGAGACGCCGAGTTCGCAGAGACGCAGAGAAAGAGTACAGAGATACAGAGGAGACAACTATGTCAGCCGTAGCCGAAGATAAACAAGTAATCAAAGGTGGCGCATTCCTGATCGAGGAACGCACGCCAGAAGAGATCTTCACACCTGAAGATTTCACTGAAGAGCATCGCATGATTGCCGACACGACGCGGCAGTTTGTCGATAACGAAGTGAGCCCTCGTATCGATGAGCTCGAGAAGCACGACTGGAAACTTTCGCGTGAACTGGTCGGCAAGGCGGCGGAACTCGGCCTAATCGGCGCCAACATTCCCGAAGAGTATGGCGGACTCGGCTTGGACCAGACGAGTGGCGCGCTGGTCGGCGAGAACATCGGACGTAATGCATCGTTTGCAACCACGCTTGGCGCCGAAAGTGGCATCGGTCTGTTGCCGATCATCTATTTCGCTACCGAAGCGGCGAAACAAAAGTACCTCCCGAAGATTGCCTCTGGTGAATTGATTACGGCTTACGCGCTCACCGAAGCAGGTTCCGGTTCCGACGCGATGGCGGCCAAGGCTACGGCCCGTCTCAGCGAGGACGGAACTGAATACATTCTCAACGGCGAAAAGATGTGGATCACCAACGGTGGTTTCGCCGACATCTTCATCGTGTTTGCGAAAGTTGATGGCGACAAGTTCAGCGCGTTTATTGTTGAACGGCAACCTGGTCTGACGTCTGGCGCCGAAGAGCACAAGATGGGAATCAAAGGCTCGAGCACAACCGCGCTGGTTCTGTCAGACGTGCGAACGCCAGTTGAAAATCTGCTCGGCGAGATCGGCAAAGGACATAAGATCGCCTTCAACGTACTCAACATTGGGCGTTTCAAACTCGGCGCAATGTGCATTGGCGGCATGAAGTTGATGGTCCATGACTCGGTGCGCTATGCAAACGAACGACATCAGTTTGGTAAATCGATTTCATCGTTTGGCGCCATCAAGGCTAAGCTTGCGGAACAGGCGATTCGAACGTGGGTTGGCGAGTCGATGATCTATCGGACGCTGGGATTGATCGAAGCGGGAATTGGCGCGGTTGATGCGAAAGACATGGATGCGCGACTAAGAGCGATCGAAGAATATGCGGCTGAGTGTTCGATCATAAAAGTGGCGCTGTCTGAATACTGTAATTATGTAGTCGACGAGATGGTCCAAATTTACGGTGGCTACGGTTACTCGGCTGACTATCCGGCTGAACGCGCGTATCGAGATTCACGCATTAATCGGATCTTTGAAGGCACAAACGAAATCAATCGCATGTTGATTCCGGGACGATTAATGAAGAGCGCGCTGAGTGGTCGACTCGCGTTGTTGCCCGCGGCGCAAGCGTTGATGGATGAAGTGTTGTCGCCGCAAATTAGCGGACTCGATGACGACGAATCATTGCTGGCGGCTGAGCAGAAACTGGCGCAAAACGCGAAGAAAGTTGCGTTGATGACGTTGGGAACTGCCGCGCAGAAATACATGATGAAGCTTGGCGATCAACAGGAGATCCTGATGGAAATCGCCGATGTGATCATGGACACCTACGCGATGGAGACAGCAATTCTGCGGACGCGAAAGCTGGCCGCATCGCAAGGTGAAAAAGCGGCCGCGCGCTACGTCGAGATAACCCAGGTGTTTTGCAACGACGCCGTTGGCCGTATTGAAACTAAAGCGAAAAACGTGTTGGCAGGAATGTCCGAAGGCGATGAACTGAGAACGCTGCTTGCTGCTTTGCGAAGATTCACGAAGTTGCAGCCGATGAACACCATCGCCGCGCGGCAACGAATCGCGGACGAGATGATCGCCGCGAATAAATACGTTTACTAACGATCTCAGATCCATTATGAAGATCGTTCGCATTTCAGTTCCCACTCCTTTCTACATCGGACCAGTGAACGTGTATCTGATCGCTGAAGATCCGATTACGTTGATCGACACTGGTCCAAAAACTAAAGAAGCTGCCGAAGCACTGCGCAATGGTTTGCGGGCGGCCGGGTTTCGAGTCTCTGATATTAGAAGAATCGTTTTGACTCATGCGCATGAGGATCACTGCGGACTTGCGCGGTCACTTCGCGATGAAGCAAAGAATGCGGAAGTTTTAGTTCACGATTGGGAGACTGGACATCGACATGGCCGGCTCGAACAGGATGAACATCGCGCACTGTTAATTCGAGCCGGTGTTCCGGACGATGAGATAAAAGCGTTGCGGCGTTTGTATGAAGGCGTGCGTCAATATGCTGACTCGTTTGCCGATCACGAATACAGTCCGCTGTGGGACGATGGGGAGTTACAGTTTCAATCGGGATCGTTGCGTATCGTTTACACACCCGGTCATACGCCAGGATCGTGTTCGTTTATTCGTGAAGCCGATCGCACAGTCATTGCTGGTGATTGTGTGCTCAAACGCATAACACCAAATCCGGTGTTGTCGCCGGATCCACTCGATCCAACAAAACGCTTTCCTTCACTCGCGGAGTATCTGGTTAGTCTGGCGCGTATTCGCACGTTTGCGCCGACACTTGTTTATGGTGGACACGGCGACGAGGTCCACGATTACGACGAACTTTTTAATCGCTACATTCGCGCGATTCAGGAACGACAATCAGAGGTGATTAAGTCGGTTGGCAAAGACGGCGCGACTGCCTGGCAAGTGGCGCAAAAGATGTTTCCTGGAGCTGATGACGTGCACCGCTTCTTGGCGGTGTCCGAGGCGGTGGCGCATTTGGATCTGGCGCTCAGTGAAAGAAAGCTCGGAATTGAATTGAGTGGGAATACCGAAGTTTATCGACCGCTGTGATCCTCGAAAGAGATTAACCACTAAAACACAAAGGCACGAAGGAAGAAGAGAAGAGCTGGATTCTTTTGATCTTCTTCTTTGTGCCTTTGTGTTTTAGTGGTTAGAAATCCGCGGCAGAAAAGTTTTGGAACCGACGGGAGTGGTGGCGCGTGAAACGGCAAAACTCTTCCGGAGGAATTCCTGTCATGAAAACTAAGCATGTACTTAGTCTCCTCGTAGTCATTCTTCTAACCACTGGAATCGCCTGGGCCCAACAAGCGCCCAAGCCACCGGCGCCGCCAAACGATGACGACATGGCCGGCGACAACTTCCAGTTTTTTGTCGACGGCAACGGTTTTCTCGGAGTCTATGCCGAAGACATCAGCAAAGAGAACCAAAGCAAATACAACCTGGGTCAGGTCCGCGGCGTTGGAGTGACGCGGATCGTGAAAGACAGTCCGGCAGAGAAAGCCGGGATTCGTCAGGGTGACGTCATTCTCAAGATTGACGGCGAGAATGTGACGAGCGTACGCAAGCTCAATCGCGTCGTCTCTGAAATTGCCCCTGATCAATCGGTACGGGTAACAATTAGTCGAAATGGTTCAGAACAAGAGTTGAATGCCACGATTGGTAAACGAACTGCCACCAGCCAATTTTCGAGGCTGCTGAGAAACAGTCCCGAAGGCACATGGGAATGGGAAGGACCGGGTTTTAACAACAGCGATGGTCTAATGATGTTTTCTTTTGGCGGCCGTCGGATCGGCATCAGCACGGCAGAGTTAACGAAACAACTGGCCGACTACTTCGGCATCTCCGGTGGCAAAGGTGTTTTGGTTACTTCAGTCGTTGATGATGGACCAGCAGCAAAAGCGGGCTTAAAAGCCGGCGACGTAATCACCGCGATCGACGGAGAGAGCGCTGATAGTGCGGGCGATATTTCGCGAATAGTGAACACGAAGAAAGAAGGCGATGTCACTATAACGATCGTGCGGAACAAGTCGCAGCAGACATTACGCGTGACGCCAGGTGAAGGTCGTGGATTACCGGGTGGAGTAATAAATGGTCGACCGCAAATCGGTCGTCGCATTGTTATTCCCAGAGTTGAGCTGGGCGAGATTCCGGAAATCAACGTGTCTATGCCGCGAATCGAATTGCCGACGATCCCATCAATCGACATTCAAATGCCGCGGGTCAAAGTTCCGAATGTGAAGGTGATTCGCAGGACGAATGGCCCGATCTAACCAGAAAGCAGAAGGCGGAAGGCAGAGAGAGAGCAGTTAAAAGGCAGTAGGCACGAGCGGTGGGAGGCGGTTATTGAGTTATTCTGCCTCCTGCACTTGCCTACTGCCTTCGGTCTGTGTGATCATCAGAACGATGAAACGCGTCCTATTCAAACCTGATCTTTTGAGGAGTGCATAAAGAGTGAAAGCGGAATTGCAGAAGTTAATCGCTTTGCAGAATCTGGACACCACCATACGAAAACTAGAAAAAGACCTGGAATCCATTCCCCAAAGGCGCGCTGTGATCGAATCGGAATTTGATCAGCGCGCTTTTGAAATTAAGGCCCTTGAAAATCGGCGTGATGAAGCGAAACATACGCGCGCACGCCTGGAAAACGACGTTGTCGAGCAAAAGGGTAAAGTGGAACGGGCCGAACGAAACCTGATGTCGTCCAAAAAACAGGACGAATATACGGCGGCAATTCGGGAGGCTGACGCAGCCCGAAAACAGATTTCCACCTTGGAAACCCAGATCCTGGAAAGCCTGGAAGGACTCGAACAGGCCGAAGCAGCGTTGAAAGACCGTGCCGATGAGATCGCGACGCTAAATTCGGATCGTGAAGCCCGGCTCAAAGAATCTGACGACCAAACCGCTTCACAATCAGAGCGGTTGGCCAAAGCCAGGACCGAACGAGAACAAGTTGCAGCGGGACTGCCCAAAGCCCTCAGCACGCTTTACAACCGCATCAGCGGCAAGATTCGTGATGGAGTTGCGGTCGCTGAAGCGCGTAATCGTTCCTGCTCGGCTTGCTTCATCGCTCTTCGCCCGCAGGTGATGGCCGAGATTCGACGCGGCGATGAGATCATTACTTGCGATAACTGTGGACGCATTCTTTATTACGTCCCTGCTGATCCTGTATCGACTGATGCCGCTAAGGCCCAGCCAAATACAGTTGTGTAGTTAGTGGTTTGCGCCGCTGAGTCAGTACCGTAACGCGGTAGCGTCGGGTCGCGTAATAGACCTGGCCCTACCGACTCAAGATTGACCCAACGCTACGGCGTTACGGTACTGACTTCAGCGCTGCTACAGTCGTGGCTTTGCAAGCTTTAGCGGCGGTGCGCGACGATATCAAACTCAAATCTCACCTTATCTTTCACACGCACGAAACCATGAAACGCTGAAGTTGCCTTCACTTTGTAATCGTCCCGGTCGATGCTGAACTCTCCCACCGCCTGAAGATCGTTATTGCTCAACGACAGTTTCACTGGAATCGTTTCCTGTCGCGTTACACCCAACAACGTCAGATTGCCAACGATCTTAACGTCATATTGGCCCGCCGCTGCCGGCTTAGCTGTAACGCTGGTGCTTTGGAAAGTTATATCGGGATACTTGTCTGGCAGCAGAACCAGATCGTGAACTTCTTTGTTGATGATCTTTTTTTGTGCGTCGGTAAAAACAGTCCCGGTCTCCTCCAGTGAACCTGACTTCACTACAAGATGAAGTGACGCAGGTGTAATGCTGTCCGGCGTTAACTCAACTTCACCCGAGAAGTCGCGCGCGGCCAGATAGTGATCGTGGCCCTTGAACCAAAAGACGCCGCCGGCGAAAGCGTGCGCGATGAACTTTCCTTTTTGGTTGTCGATTATGTAGGTGGCCGAAGCTCGTGGCGCTGAACTCGCGGCGTTGGGACATGTGCTCGCCAGCACCATCACACTTAGTACGAAAACGATCGAAATAGCTGTTAGCTGAACTCTTCTCGGATTCTGCTTTTGCTGAGTTTGCATAATGGGCACCTCGTACAAAATGGCGGGGAATGACGGGAGGGCTTGAACTTTAGGCGGAGTGTTTAACGACAGCGTTATAAAGTTGTCCGATTAGTTTTACGACGCTTGCTTATTTGCATGGTTGCGCAAGATACTTGGGCCGATGCCTAAGAGCGATCCAGTAAGCGAAAAGGCGCACGTTAAAGTTACCCAACAAAAAGTTGGCACGGTCCTAACACCCGAAGAATTTATTTCCCTGTCGCGGCCCAAGGGTGATCTTGCCATTAGGATTGGTCGAGAAATAGTTGGTGTAACCAGTCTCGAGCGCATCTATTGGCCCGACGAAAAGCTCACGAAGTTTGATCTGCTCTGTTTCTATTTGAAAGTGGCTGACTACATCATGCCCTTTCTTAAAGACAGACCCGCGATTTTGCAACGCTACCCGCGCGGCATCAAAGCCCCAATGTTTTTTCAGCAGGACCTCGAGAGCGCGCCTGCTTTCATCAAAACCGAAAGACTAGTCAATCAGGAAGGCCGCCAACTTGATTATGCGGTCTACTCAACCACTGCTTCGTTGCTTCACTTCGTCAATCTCGGCACGATCGAACAACATCAATGGCACTCAACCATTAAGCATCTCGACAAACCCGATTGGATCGCCATCGATCTTGATCCGAAAAAAGCGCCGTGGGAAAACGTCCTTCAAGTTGCGCTGGTGGTGAAAGCAGTGGCCGATGAGATTGGTTTGAACGCGTTTCCAAAGACATCGGGTTCGTCAGGCATTCATATCTATGTTCCGCTAAAACCGACGAACGATTACGAGAAAGTGGCTGAGTTCTCCAAACTACTTGCGGGTGAGGTGGCCCATCGCGCGCCCAAGATTGCGACGGTGGAAAGAGCAATTGCCAAACGCAAGTCGACCCAGGTCTATGTGGATTGGATGCAAAACGCGCGTGGCAAAAGTCTCGCTTCGGTCTTCACTGCTCGTGCGAAACCAAAAGCAACTGTGTCGATGCCGTTGACCTGGAAACAGATCGAACAAGGCGTGAAAATCACTGACTTCACTATAACCAACGCGCCTGATCTACTAACGAAAAAAGGTGACCCGTGGGCCACCTTTTTCGCGGAACGTCAGAAGCTAAAGCTAAGTTAGTTTGTCTTGATCTTGATCCCCGCCGAGAACCGCACATTGTCTTCCCGACCATGATCAAAAAAGACCGGCAGGTAGTCGACCTGAATCGGTCGTATGTCGATTCGATTGCCGGCGCGAATGTCCAAGCCACCACCGAGTCCCATGGCAAAAGCAGTGTCATGCGTGTCGGGACAACTGAAGTCGTGGTTCTTAAATTTCGCCTGGTAATGAGTCAGGCCAAACAAAGCATGAGCGAACGGGATAAAGGCTGACGAGTTGCGGGCGTTGAAGCGTGGTCCAAACAATAAAGTGTAACGTGCGAGCCGGGCATCGAGACGATTTCCACTTAGCACATCGACGAAGCCGGTGTTATTCCAGGTTGCACTGAAACTCGTTACGAGACCAACTTTACGGTGAACGTTGGCGACAAGTTCACCCATCACGCCGTTCATCGGAACACGCTCGGAAACAAAATCGACTCGCGCACCGGCGCCTGATGGCAAAATGCGAGTGCCGCGTGCATCCAGGCGATCGGCACCGTTGTTGGCGCGTTCATGAGCATAACCGACATAGAATTCCCAGTCGGAATAGTCTTTATCTTGAGCTAGTGCAGCAGGAGCTGAGGCAAGCAGAATGGCCAGCAGCAAAAGCAGGTAACGCATAAACGGATATCCTCCTTGTCGGGTTTCCCATCAATGATTTATTAATGGGAGAAAACAGGAATCCGCACGCATTTCCCAGTTTTCACTATTGTTAGAACTGTTTTATTTCAAAAGGGACACTCTTGTAGCATGGACTTCTTGTTTGGATCAAGACCAAAAGTAGCCAATCTATCATTGCCGGTTTTGTGTTTTGCGTTGTTGATACAAAGTGCAGTAGCGCAAAGGCCCAAAACTCCTCCGCCGACCAGACAAGTACAACCTCCGAAACCCGCGCCCGCGATTTCCCAGGTACAGCAATTACTAAACACTGGTCAGTCGCTGATCGATCAAGGTCGACTCGACGATGCCCTGCGCATCTATTCCCAGGTGATCGGACTCTCTCTGAAAGATCCGAGAACAACCGCAACCACGAACCTGAGAATCGGAAGCATCTACCTGGCCCAACGAAAACCAACCGACGCAAAGTTGTCGTTTGAGCGCGCGGTATCATTGGCCCCGGATTTGGCGGAAGCTCATAACTATCTTGGTGAAGCGCTTGGTGAGTTGAAGGACTATCCCAAAGCGCTCGAATCATTCAACCGCGCAATCTCGCTTGATCCGACGTTGCTGCGCGCGCGTTACAACCAGGGCGTCACCTATGCGCGAATGGGAAACACCAAATACTCGGAGTTTGTCTTTCGTAATTTGATCAAAGCTGCGCCCGACTATTCACTTGCTTACGACGGGCTGGCGGTGGCTTTGTCACGCGCGGGACGAGCAAAAGAAGCCATCCCGATGCATGAGAAGGCAATTAGTCTGGCGCCAAACGAACCTTCCTACTATTACAACCTGGGATTGAGTTACCTGATTCTTGGTGACACGACGAAAGCGCTTGAGCAGCAGGAGAAGTTACGAACGATTGACGCGCGGGTTGCGGACCAGTTGGCGAGTGTAATCATTAAGCGGCGAACGTAAGAGATCCGGGCGCGCCAGCGAGTCAGTACCACCTCGCGGTAGCGGGTGGGTCCTATATCTACTACAATCTGAAAAATATCAGAACCCACCCGCTACCGCGAGGTGGTACTGACTCTCATATGCTCGTTGGTGAGCAACCCTGACAAGCTTTGTATCCGTCTCGCTTAGCTTCGTAAGCGGACGGAAACGTCACCCGGTTCTTGTTTTGAATCCGTCTCACCCACTCACAATTCTCTCGATGATAAATACTCAAAGCGGCATTCCCGACTAACGGGTCGCTCACTGTGATACTTGCAGGCACCTGCTTAGGCAAACCAGGAAGCGATAACGAACTCACTTGAGATTGCGACGGAAGGAAGGCGGCTAGTTTTGCTGCTTTCAACGCCTGCTGACGAGTTTTTTGCGCGCGTATGAACCCGACCACCAAACACGTAGCCAGAATCGCAGACACCGTCACCAATATCGAAATAGAGAAGTCGATGCCAAGAATTTTGAGTACGAAGTAAACGCCAAAGTACCACCAGACAAAAATCTTGCTGAGTAACTGCCGGCCAAATTTGATGGTGTTGGTCCAAACGGCCGTTGGATCGGTAATGACCAGCACCTGTGGTGGCGATTGTGGATCAATTTCGCCCGGCGACGCTGGAGTTGATTCTTGCTGAAGCCAACGCGGTTGTTGCCGGGTCGCTGGCGGTCTTATTTGTTCCCGGGTCTTGATGCTCGCTTGTAGATCGACGCCGCTCATCCACCCCGGCAAGGTAGCTTCAGCTTTAACCAGGTCTAAAAGATAAGGTACTGATTCCGGTGGTCCCTTTGCCGCCTGCTCAAGCACCTCCGCAAGTCTTTGCGGTTCGCCACCGATTTCCCTGACCTTCGCAAAGAGACCTGAGGCAGATGGATCGAGAAAATCAGCTTTCGTGAAAAGTAAATTTTCGTCGTGATATTCCTGCCATAACGCGGGCTGCTCAATTAACGAAATTAAAGTCAGATAGACAACCAGCGAGGAGAAGTGGTCCAACGTGGCGTCGAAGAAGCGGGCCGTGCGGTGCGGATGTTGATAGTGTTGATGACCAAGCTCGCTTGCGAGCCAGCCACGCATCTCGGGCACATATAGACCATCATGATCGACAAGGCGCAGCGTTCCGTTTTGGACGATGATGTTACCGTGTTGCAGATCGCCGTGCGCAATTCCTGCCTCGCGTAACGCTTCGACTAACTTCAACCATTCCTGAGAAAGATGAAATAAAACTTCGCGACGATTAATCATCTCGTCAACGTAGAGATCGAGGGTTGGACCTTCGAGCCAATGCATTGCAAGCGTAGGATAACGCCGTCCGTCGACGAGAATTCCTTCGGGTGCGTAAGCGAAGTCGGAGAGAAGTGAAACTGGATGCTCGCCGAGGTATCGTTGAATTGCGCGATAGCGTTGATCGCGATCGCCGAGATAACCACGAAAACAGCGCACTGCATAATCAGTGTTGCTGTTTGTCGATTTGAGTTTGTAAACGAAAGCGAACTGACCAGAAGTTACCAGCGGCATTCCCAGTCGATCGACGGCAGGCAACGTGCTTCGCAACTGTGGATCCATAAAACACACAGCTGGACATTGAATTGCTTCAGTGAATTGCCGGGCGGACGGCCAGTTTTGCGGAGTTGAGTGTGAAGCTTGCACAACGAAATACTTTAAATCACAAGACTAACAATCGCTATGTCGTCGTTCTTCAAATGGCCCGAAGAACGCTGCAGTTCCAGAAATTCTACCAGTGGCTCGGTGTTTCCGCTCGCGACAAGCTCGGCGAAAAGTGCCTTGATTTTAGCGTTACCTTGTTGATGCAACGTCAGAAACCACGCGGCGATGGCATCAGAAAGGAGAAGCAACTCATCGCCCGGTTCTGTTGTTCCTGATTTGATTACGACCTGGGCCAACGCATGTGAATTTGCCGCAGTTAAAGAAGGAGCCAGAATAGGCGCCGAACCAAAGTCAGTAGTTTTTGACAAGGGGAAGGATTCGACTATTTCGTCCGCGCGAATCTGTATCAGGCAACAATCGCCGAGGGCGATAGCGGTCCAATGTGCATTCGCGTCGAGTTCGACACCAACAAAAGCAGCGAATGAACCGCTACGCTGTTTTGCTTCCGAGTACCAGGAAAGCTGTTGACCTTTCCATGAGTCGGCGAGTGAGTGTCCTTCTTCAGTGAGCCACTGCCAAAATTCGTCCCTCGTTAAAACTTCGTTTCGATGGACCCAACTATGGGCCAGTCGCCGCGCCCAACTGCCGGCATCGAAAGCCTCGGTTGCTCCATCAGCGACAGCGAAACGATGCAACGTTTCGTTAACGCCGATTGCGTCTTCACACTCCGTTAAATCATGACCTTGTTTGGGCAGCAGGAACTGCCTGACCTTAACGGGTTGATTAGTTGTCTTTCGTGGCGCAGTCATGCGGATTCACTTTGATCATCCATCCAACGATAAGGAGTCATCCCCGTGAGGCTCGTTCCGATTTCATAAAACTGCACGATGGAAGATGGATCGCCATTGAAAATAAATCCTCGTGAATCTGGTTCAGCTTTAACTCCGAGTTGGGCTGCCGCCGCCAAAAAGTTGCCGGGCAATGGACTCGATATCTGAAACAGTGTGCGGGCAAAATTATTTACGAGCTGAGAATCATCACCCGGATATTCGACCTTCGCATTTCGTTGCGATGAGATGTGACAATTGAATAGGAGGACTGGACCATCATCAGTTCGCAGCGACATGATCTGGCGTCCGATATAATCAGGATCGCCGTCGCTCGACTCACCATCAGTGAGATGAAGAACTGTTGGCGGAAACCCGCGCGGATGATCCATCAGCCACTTTTCAAGAATCTCTCTGGTCAGGTTTAGCGCTTCACACATCGGAGTTTTGCCCTCGGCATTTGGATGCAGCCACACCGGAGAGCGCACTGGTATCTCAACCCAACCACCGGCGCCGTCAGCGACGCGTTTGTAACTGCTCTTTATTTGGAGCGGATAATCCGCGACAGCCGAGATGGGAACAATATTTCGCGGCGCGAGTGGTTGTCCAAACGCTGAGCCCACCTGTTCGCCATAACCAATAATCGCGATGTGATAGTAGTTGCGGACCTCTTCAGTTTTTGTGCAGCGGATTACGAGATCGTGAAGTGTGTGATTAACGACTTCGGCGACGAAATCGGCCTTTCTAATTGCAGAGTCGCCACTGAATGGATCAGACATCGAGCCGGATTGGTCGACGACGAGAATTATGCAAGTGGGATTAGCGCGTGTTATCTGGGCTGAATACATTTTGGCATCTGAGATTTTTAGCAAAAGTCGCTCTAGTGGTCAAAGAGTCAATACCACATCGCGATAGCGGGTGGGTAGATTTGCCCTGGCAACCTTAAAAAACTTACTTGACGATTCTCAGTAGTGTGCCTATTCTGTCGCTCAGGCAAACGCCATGAACTTGAGTATACATCGCTATTATTACTATTACGGCCCGCTCTCCACTGGGAGGGACGGTCAGGCGATGAGCTGTCGGCGTGCGCTAATGCGTTAGCACTTATAGACAGGTTTTCAAACCGGCCATCAATCCTTCCCAGGATTGGTGGCCTTTTTCTTTGCCTTACGGAGCACGAAATGGAGACGACTACAACTACAACAGTACTACTCGACCACGCCGACCAACGCATGGTCACCGCAAATGGTGAGCTGAATCTCGCTGATCGCAAAACACTCGTACGACTCGATCCGGACCATCCCGGTTTCAAGGATCCAGAATACCGGGCACGCCGAAATCAGATTGCTCAGATAGCACTCAGCTATGTTCCAGGCGATGAGATCCCGGCGGCCCCTTATACCGCTGAGGAACACAACGTATGGCGCACGATCTGGCAGGCACTTGGACCAGCGCAACAACGTCATGCTTGTGCCGAATACCTCGATTGTGTACGGCAACTCAATTTCGACAGCGATCGAATTCCGCAACTAAGCGAGGTCAGTAAGAAAGTCGAAGCTATCAGTGGATTTCGGCTCGAGCCCGTCGCCGGCTTGGTTGAACCGCGAGTTTTTCTCGAGTCGTTAGCGAACGGTGTTTTTCTGTGCACGCAATACATCCGTCATCACTCAACTCCGCTTTACACGCCGGAGCCTGACGTAACTCATGAAATTATTGGTCACGCTGTTACGCTCGCGAGCACGAGACTAGCCGAGCTGAACCGGTTATTTGGTGAAGCAGTTAAGCGAACAACGAACGCGGCTGATCTCGATCGGTTGGCGCGGATTTACTGGTTCACGATCGAGTTTGGCGTGTTGCGTGAAAATGGTGAAGTAAAGGCCTATGGCACCGGCTTACTCTCGTCGGCGGGTGAACTGGAGGAGATGCATAAAGCAGAGTTACGACCATTGAATATCGTAGCTGCTGCTAATCACGATTACGATCCAACTCACTATCAAGCCACGTTATTTTGCGCCGACTCTTTCGAAGAAATGTACCAGAGCGTGAGAACGTTTCTTGTAGGTTGGTGAATGGTGAATGGTGAATGGTGAATGGTGAATAGTGAATGGTGGGTGATGAGTGGTGAATAGTGAATGGTGAATGGTGAATATGGCTATGCCACCTGTTGTGAGAAATGACTTATCTTGACTTGGCTATGCCACCTGTTGTGAGGAATGGCTGTGCCTTTCCGTTTAGTCGCCCGTTTAGCTTTTGGGCTCCGCCCTCTCCCGATCCAGTAAGAAGGCGTAGCCAGGATATTTAAGATAGCGCTTCGGAAAGGCGGAGCCATTCCTCACAACGGGTGGCGTAGCCAGGATATTTAAGATAGCGCTTCGGAAAGGCGGAGCCATTCCTCACAACAGGTGGCAGAGCCAGAATATTTTAATATAGCGCTTCGGAAAGGCGGAGCCATTCCTCACAACAGGTGGCATAGCCATTCACCATTCACCATTTACTATTCACTATTTACCTTCACCTTACCATTCACCGCTCCCTCTCTTGGTAGTTTCGGATCGCCTTGTAGTTTTTGGATCTGCCCGAATGAATCGTCCCCGATTTTGTTAGCAAATCCGCGCACTGCCAGCTCGCGTTAACGGCATCTTTCTTGCTGTAAGCTATTTCCAGCTCCCCCACAAAACAAGGACAACTGTCGGCATCGCCTGAGACTAGTGGCAATGCTCGCTCAAGAAGTACAGAAACTTGGAAACGAATCCTCGCTCACCAGGTCACAGTCTCAGTGTGTCTTCATATCGCCAACCAATTAGGAGGCAACATGCATAGCAAAAGGATCGGATTCTTCTTACCGTTAATCGCCCTGGCGGTCGGTCTACTTGTTAGCGTTTCGGCTTTTGGGCAATCGACGGCCACCGTGCAAGGCAGCATCACCGATTCCAAGGGCGCAGTTGTGCCCAGTGCGACGGTGGTTCTCCGGAATAAAGCAACCTCGAATGAACGAACTACCCAGTCGGATAGCAATGGCAATTATCAAGTCGCGGCATTACCAGTTGGAATTTATGCGATCGAAGTGAGAGCCAGCGGGTTTAAGACACAGGTCGCCGACCAGGTCTCGATTGAGGTCGCGCAAACTGTCGTACAAAATTTTCAAATGGAGATCGGGGCCATTTCCGAGCAGGTCCTGGTCACTTCAGACGCGCCTGTGATTGAGACGGCCACCACTTCCGTAGGGACCGTGATCAATCAACGAACAGTCCAGGAAATCCCACTCAACGGTCGTCACTTCGTAGATCTCGGTCTATTAATTCCGGGTTCAGTAACACCGCCACAGAACGGGTTTCTAACTGCGCCGCTGCGTGGACAAGGTTCGTTTGGATTGAACACTGCGGGCGGTCGTGAAGACACAGTCAACTTCATGATCAATGGCATCAATCTCAACGACATGGCCCAGAACCAGATCACGTTTCAACCTTCGATCAACACGGTCCAGGAGTTTAAAGCAGACAATTCAACTTTCAGTGCTGAGTATGGTCGCAACTCCGGCGCAATCGTGAACATTGCTACACGTTCAGGATCGAATGATTATCATGGCGAGCTTTTCGAGTTTTTGCGTAACGACGTCTTTGATGCTCGCAATTTCTTTGAACGAACTCCGCAACCCGCTCCTTTCAAACGAAACCAGTTTGGGTTCAACATCGGTGGTCCGGTAAACCTGCCTCACTTCGGCGAAGGTGGTCCAATTTTCGGTTATCACGGCAAGAACAAAACGTTCTTCTTCTTTAGTTATGAAGGACTCCGCCAGCGACAGGGACTAACGATTTCCGGTGTTACGGTCCCGACTGAAGCGCAACGCGCAGCCGTTACTGATCCCGTAATTCAGAAACTGTTGCCGTTGATACCACATGCGAATGTTGGCGCTAACGGCTTTGCCGGCTCAGCTACGGCGCCGGTTAATATCGATCAATGGACCACCGACATTGGTCATAGCATCGGTAACAACGATCGGCTGCACTTTTATTACGCAATTCAACGGGACCAACGCGGTGAACCAACTCTGCAAGGTAATACTGTCCCCGGTTTTGGCGACACGCGCAGTTCGCGTCGCCAGATTCTTACGATTAATGAGACACATACGTTTGGCGCCGCCCTCGTAAACGAAGCCAGATTTGGCTTCAATCGCATCCACATTCTCTTCGATCCAAACGCCCATTTGAATCCACTGGATTTCGGCATCAAAGACGGTGTGACGACTGATCTCGGTTTACCGCAGATCACTGTCACGGGCACGGGGCTGAATTTTGGTGGTCCAACCGGCTTCCCGCAGGGACGTTCCGACACCACTTATGTTGTTTCAGACACGTTGAACTATTTACACGGCAACCACTCGCTGAAATTTGGCGGGGAACTGCGTCGCTTCTACAACAACAACACGAACAAAGACACCGGATCATTCGCGTTCGCAAACATGGCTGCTTTTTTAGCCGGCACGGCCAACACCTTCAACGTAACGTTGGGTGATGTGTCAACCGCGATTGCCCAGGGCGCCCTGGGAGTTTTCGCGCAGGACAATTACAAGGTGCGTCCAAACCTGACCCTGGAACTTGGTTTTCGTTGGGACTGGTTGATGTCGCCCACGGAGCGCTTCGATCGATTGGTTGACTACGTGCCTGAAACAAATTCTCTCGTGCGTGTAAACAACGGCATCGCGCCTGTCTATCATACGAATTGGAAAAATCTGCAGCCGCGTCTGGGTTTTTCGTGGGACCCGTTCAAAGATGGTAAGACCTCGATTCGTGGTGCTTATGCAATTCTTGCGGACCAGCCGGTAACTAATCTTGTAAGTCCGAACGGCAGCAATCCGCCTTTCGCGACGGCCGTGGCCTTACCTGCAAACGCCACGACGCTGTTATCAAACGCAACTACCGTGGCTGTACCTGGCGCAACAGTCTCACCCAGTTCTTCTGATCCCGAATTTGATAACGCTTACATTCAATCGTGGAACCTGAACGTGCAACGCGACATCGGACATGGTTTCGCGGTAACCGCCGGTTACTTCGGAACAAAAGGTACGCACTTGAGATTGTCTCGTAATCTCAATCAGACGTTCCTAAACGCCGCGTTGAATCCGGTGCGCCCGTTTCCGGCGTTGTCACCCGGTAGTCCGATTGCTCCAAACGTTCCCTTGCTGAACATCACATTTCGCGAAGGCACTGGAATCTCGAGCTACAACGCGCTTTGGGTTACAGCGAACAAGCGACTCGGTCGCGGTCTCCAATTCAACTCCTCGTATACTTTTTCGAAGTCGATTGATTACAACTCGCAAAGTTCGCAGGGTGTGACTTTGCAAGACAGCTACAACCTGCGTGGCGATCGCGGTCTCTCCGACTTCGACGCGCGGCACCGGTTTGTTGTCAGTGGTCTATATGAACTTCCATTTACTGGTAATCAATTGAAGGAAGGCTGGCAGTTTTCATTGATAACTCAATTGCAGAGCGGCAATCCAGTCACGTTGTTGGCAGGTAACGCTGGTGCAATTGGCGCGATTCCGGCAGCCAATGCTAATTCGCTAACCGGTCTGGCGACACTTCGTCCGGACATTGCTGGTCCAATCACCATTTCACCGACTGCCGCCACGACGGGACTTGGCGTGCAGTATTTCCCGAATCTCGTTTGTGATCCACGTCCGGGTGGATCGTGCCCGTCAGGTTCGGTGATCATCCTGCCGGTTGCCGTTGTGAATGGAAAGACTGTCTACCACTTTGGCAGTATTGGCCGTAACACGATCATTGGACCAGGCTTCAGTAACTCAGATGTGTCAGTGATCAAGCGCACTAAGATTGGTGAGAACAAGTTGATTGAATTTCGCTGGGAAGTGTTTGATGTTTTCAATCATGCGAATTTCGGTCAGCCAGGTCGTACTGCGCAGGTGGGAAGTACGACGTTTGGAACAATAACTAACACGCGCTTTGCAACCGGCGATTCAGGATCGTCGAGGCAGATGCAGTTTGCTTTGAAGTTTAAATTCTGAGGAGTGAAGGAAGATTAACCACGAGGCACGAAGGCACAAAAGATCAAAGAGAAGCGGAGTCATTTCAGTGCTTTCTTTTGTGTCCTTTGTGCCTTTGTGGTTCAAATTTTCGTTTAGTCACCTGATGATGCAGCCACTGCCGGCTCTGGTTTGATCGTAGGGATCTGGCTGGCATCGACCATGTTCAGGCCCTTTTCGCGCACGCTCTGAAATGCCGGTTCGATTTCGCCCACAAACGGATCCATGCCTTTCGGATTTCGTTTGTAACCGCTGAAATTCAAATACATTCGTTTGCGAATCAATCGATCGGGAACCCCCGCGAAGCGTAACAGCGGATACTTGATTCCGTGGCCAAACAACTTCTTGCCCAGTAAGCTGTAATACAAGGGCACGCCCATCGAAAACTTCAAACTCGAACGCGTTCCACCGCGCCAGAATTCGATGTTGTATTTCCAGCACGTAAAGAAAAATTCCCACTGCAGGTCCGTCATCTCGATCAACTTCGCACTGTTCTTCTTTTCCATGCGCGTGTTTTCGAGTGGCACAAAAAACGTCGGAACAAACATGCCTTTCGCGTGCCGAAGATCGTAAAGCATGTCGAGCGACTGCCTGGTGTCGTCGTCTGTCTCGCCGGGCAAGCCGATGATGAAGGTGCAGAACGGGAACCAGTTGTGGCGATTGAGAATCTCCATGCCTTTTACGACAACGTCACGCCATTGATGTGCTTTGTAAGGATACGCTTTGCCCTTCATATAAGTATTGAAGAGCCGCGCGCTGCCTGTTTCGAGACCGATGATTGGATCGGCTATGCGTTTCTCCGGATCGGTCGAATCCTTGTGTTTCAAATGTGAATAGGGAACGACGAGTGGCGTCAGTCTTTCAATAATCGTCGGGTCCTTTACCACCGGAGCCATTGTTATGTGCGACGTCTGAATCGTATTGATTCCCGGAACGTTGATGATGGCTTTGAAGAGTCGTTCCAGCGCCGGGACATTCGTTTCAAAGTTCGGTAATTGCTCATAAAGGAACATGTCTTCTGAAGCTAACATCACTTCAGTAGCGCCTTCACGAGCGTTGACCTCAGCACTCGCGACAATATGATCGAGCGGAAAAGACCGTCCTACTTTCGTAGCGGGTGAACAGAACTGGCAACCGCGTCCACAGCCGCGCGTAATTTCGCAGACACCAAAAGTCGATCGATGTTGTACGACCGGAATCTCGCCGACTGTTGGTTGCTGGTCTTTAGGAAGTTTGACTATCCGCGGCAGACTCGGATCGGCTGCCAGGATTCTTGAAAACAGTTCGGAAAAAACTTTTTCGATCTCACCATCAATCAGATAATCAATCTTGAACTCATCAAGCCGATCAGCTTTTTCAAGTTGCCAGGCGCCTGGTCCACCCACAACGATTGTCGGTTTGTATTTCTTAACGATTGGATGGGTAACAATCCTGATGAACTCATGAGCATTGACCGGCGTCAGGTTTTCACCCGCGAGTTTTGAATAGACATCAGTCGCGTACGAAATGCCGAGCGGGTTGTGCGCGTGAATGGCTAATACCTTGGTCTCTGGTCCAACAAACCGTTCGAGTTGATCTACATAACAGACCACGACGTCATCTTCGGAGTATTCACGAAGCAACAACGTCTCCACCATGCGCAGACCGTTGGGAACATATTTGGCTCGTCCGTCAGGCCACGATTCGTTATCGAAGGCAGCGGCATTGAAGAACGTCTTGCTGTACTTTTGGGGGATAGTGGCCGACAGCATCTGTTGCCAAATACTGTGGTTCCATTCGCTGGCTTCGGTCGATGACGCAGCCAGTACAAATAATGGTGAGCTCACGGGCTGATTCCTTTTGTATACGGGCCGGCACGTCACTAGGGTCAGAATCGTGCCCGGGGTCGAAAGATGAAAAATTCTAGCACCGGCATAGTAGCTTGCCAATGCTAAGTCCTTAAGATATCCGCGGATCTCCCAGTTTTGTATGGGCTAACCGGATTTAACCACGAAGACACAAAGTCACAAAGCAGGAAACCCGAAAAATACTATTTGCTCTTTCGTGTCTTTGTGACTTTGTGGTTAGGCTATCCGAGCAGGTCGATGATTCGTTGACCGATCAACTCCGGATCATCTTGAGCGTCGACCGTTATTGTGATGTTCGCCAGTTGATATACCGGACGTCGTTGTTCATAGCGTGCACTGGCTTGTTCTCGCGTTGATCCCAAAGGGCGATCTTCCGACGACGCTGCGATTCGTTCCCAGCAAAGTTCGAACGGAGTGTCGAGCCAGACTGTCACCGCTTCTTTTGTTTGGATTAGGTCCCGGTTAACTTCTTCGATCCAGGCGCCGCCGCCAAGTGCGACAACGCCAGGTTCGTTATCCAGTAATTCCCTCAGCACTTCTGTTTCAATCGCGCGAAAGGCCCGCTCGCCTTCTTCACGGATCAACTGCGCCGGAGTTCGCCCGGTAGTTGTTGTAATCAGCTCATCGAGATCGGTAAAACTTTGGTTTAGACAGACAGCGAGCCGGCTCGCGACTTCGCTTTTGCCGCAACCCATGAATCCCGTAATAACAATTGTTTTCGAAGACTTCATTAACGAACGACGACCGAATCGAGTAAATCAAAAAATTCCGGAAATGAAATATTCACGCAATCGGCGCCGGCGATTTCAGTTGGACCATCGGCGATCAACGCCGCAATAGTAAAAGCCATGGCAATGCGGTGGTCGCCAAACGAGTCGAGCGATGCGCTGTGAAGTTTAGTTGGGCCAGCGACAGTCAGGCCGTCAGGATGTTCTTCGACGTGCGCGCCCATTAGACGCAAGTTTGTCGCGGTCGACTTTAATCGATCGCTTTCCTTGTGACGCAGCTCCGTCGCATCTCGGATTTCGAGTCCACCCTCAAGTTGTGAACCCACCACCGCCAACAACGGAAGTTCGTCGATTACCGAAGGAATCTTAGGTCGATCGATTCGCCGTTCGCTGCTGGATTCCGAGTTGATACCGCTCCGCACTTTCACTGTGCCGATGGGTTCGTTTCTTTCGTCGCTAACGCCTTCCGTTGAAATGTCTGCGCCCCACGATGACAGGAGCGACAGAAATTCCGCGCGAGTTGGATTTAAACCGACGCCTTCGATGGTCAGCTCCGAATCAGGCAACAACATTGCTGCGGCGACGAAGTAAGCAGCCGATGAAGCGTCACCGGGCACAGTGATTTCGCCGCCCGTGAGTTGCGCTGGTCCATCTATGGTGACGGTGAGGTCTTCGTCAGTTGTTACTTTCACTCCGAATCCGTTGAAGAGACGCTCGGTATGATCGCGCGACAAAGACGACTCTTTCACTTGAGTCCTTCCCTGTGCGCCCAGTCCAGCAAAAAGAATCGCCGACTTAACTTGTGCGCTCGCGACCGGGAGTTCGTAAGTGATCGCTTGAATTGCTTGTGTGCCATGAATCACGAGCGGTGGCTTTCCATCATTCGACTCAAACTTCGCACCCATTAATTCGAGTGGCTTGATGATTCGATTCATGGGACGAGAATTTAAGGAACTATCGCCTGCGAGTTCACAAGAAAATCCCTGGCGCGCCAGAATTCCGGAAAGAATCCGAATGGTTGAGCCGCTGTTACCGCAGTCGAGCGTGGTCGTTGGTTTTTGTAGTTGAGCGCTACCTTGGATTTCTACGGTGTTGTTGTTGCGCGTTAGCTCGACTCCGAGTTGTTCCAGACACGATAACGTTGTAGCACAGTCAACTGCGGTCGAAAAGTTGTGGATTGTGGTAGTGCCGGAGGCTATCGCTCCAATCAGTGCGGCGCGATGAGAGATCGACTTGTCGCCGGGGAGTTTTGCGCGTCCGCGTATGCTTTGTGCTGGATTGATGTTCATTTCGACAATATCGGCACGATTTCGTTGGGGAATTTCTGAGTCAGGCTGGGAAAAGTCTGGTATAACAAACTAACTAAGGTCTTTTGGTTAGTAGTTTTTCCCCGGCCCAGCCCCCCTGAAGTGAACATCATACATTAGGCTCGAGCAGCCAAAAGGGTATCTGTGTCTGCCATTCTTTCTCCGATGGTCCTGGTAGCGGAAGATTCAAGCGATACCAGGCAAATGTTAAAACGGGCCCTCGAGGTCAAAGGTTATCGTGTGATTGAAGCTGAAGATGGTCGCGAGGCCGTTGATTTGACGAGGCGATACAAACCCCAGCTCATCATTGTTGATCTGAACATGCCCGTTCTTGATGGTCTGGAAACCATTAAGTATGTGCGGCTGATGAAAGGCGTCGCAGAGGAAACTCCGATCGTGGCGATCACGGCTTTTGATGTTTACGGAATGGAAGAGGCCGCGATTGAGGCAGGCTGTAATGAGTATCTAAGTAAGCCGTTTGATCTGGATCAACTCGATAAAGCGATGAAGGGGTTGGGGTTCATCTTGTGAAATTATTTCAGATTTCAGATTTCAGATTGCAGATTTCAGATTGAATGGAATAATCGGGGAAGTTTGAGCTGCCGAGGTGCTTGCCCCAAAGGGGCAACGTCCCAAAGCCCAGGGTTGAGCTTTGGCAACCCTGGGTAACCGTACGAACAAAAACGCGCAACTCCGAAGGAGTTGCGTCGGGTCGAAATTCTCGCTTGTATTCCCCATTATCGTTCGATCTTTCTCTGGCTGTTGCACCCCGGCGCAACTCCTTCGGAGTTGAATAGCTCGCGGCCTACTACCCAGGGTTGCCAAGGCTCAACCCTGGGCTTTGAGATGAAACGCTTTCAGCGTTAGTTCAACCCAACGCTTCGCTTTCAGCGTTGACCCAACCCTGGGCTTCGAGATGAAACGCTTTCAGCGTAAAGGAACTACAGCTTCGATCAATTCGTAACCCACACCGCAGTCTGAATCTTCTTGAAAACGTTCGCGCGAGTATAACTGTTGTTAACAGGCGGATTCTTGACACGCAGCTAGCCCGCGTGTTACATCCTCGGACTTCCGGGAAGTGTTTAAGATTAACAGCCAAGGTCCTCGCGCTATGGCTTCGTTGAGGCCATGCCTTTTTACTGTGACGGTGGAGACGACCGAACTTACTTTGCCTAGTCGAATTGATACCGTGGCTGCTGCGGCTGCCGCGGTCGCTGACTTTGTAAGTCGCTCCGGTGTCAGTGACGACGCAGCTTTTGGTATTGATATGGCTGTGCGCGAGGCGGTTACGAATGCCGTTATTCATGGCAACAGTCAGGATGAAGCTAAAGTTGTCGACATCATTCTGAAGAGCTTACCGGACGCTGTTGAAATCAGCGTCCACGATCAGGGCGCTGGCTTTAATCCAAGCGAAGTCCCGGATCCGACCGCCGCAGAAAACATCTTGAAGACCTCTGGTCGTGGCATTTTTTTCATGCGGAGCTTCATGGATGAAGTTGACTGGTACCTGCCGCCTGAAGGTGGTACAACGGTACGCATGGTGAAGCGCCGCTAATCGCATTTTATATTAAGGAGATTTCTCGACATGGCTGAGTTGAACATTGCAGAACGTCAGGCCGGAGATGTAACCGTTCTTGACATGAGTGGAAAGATAACAATCGGTGAAGGCAGTGTCGCTCTGCGAACAGCCATTAGACGATTGTTGGAAGAGGGCAAGAAGCGAATCCTCTTGAACCTTGCGGGCGTCGGCTACATCGATTCGAGCGGTATTGGTGAATTGGTTTCCAGTTTCACTGCCATCAGCAATGCAGAGGGTCAGTTGAAGTTGTTGAACTTGACTCAGAAACTTCGGGATCTGCTCACTATCACCAAGCTGCTCACAGTTTTTGACGTTTACGAGAGTGAACCAGAAGCGCTCAACAGCTTTAAGTAATTAACCCGAGCACCACTCAAAGACGACCTGATTGGAGAAGAAGAATGGCTGAGTTTGAAGTCAAAGAACGGCAAGCCGGTGATGTCACCATTTTGGATATGAGTGGTGCGGTGAGAATTGGCGAAGGTAGTATCGGCCTTCGCGATGCGATTCGTGGTCTCGCTGATGGCGGAAAGAAGAAGATCCTCCTTAACCTGGCAGGCGTGAACTATGTTGATTCAAGTGGTATCGGCGAACTGATTGCCAACTACACCACGGTGAGCCGTCAGGGTGGACAGTTGAAATTACTTAATCTCACCGAGAAGATTCAGAACCTTTTGGTGATTACCAAGCTGGTTACCGTCTTCGATTCTTACGATGACGAAGCTGAAGCCCTGAAAAGCTTCCAATGATTTAACCGGACTTCGAGTTCTGGTTCGGAATTACTCGAAAGCCCGAACCTGAAAACAAGATGTTCCGTGCTGCCTTTCGCCGTCTGCTTGCGATCGACGATCCACCCGAGCGGACGGCGTTTGCTTTTTCAGTCGGCGTTTTTATCGCATTCTCTCCATTCCTCGGTCTGCACACCATCCTCGCAACTTTTGTTGCTTTTCTTTTCCGCTTCAACAAAATAGCCATTTACACCGGCACATTCGTGAACAATCCGCCTCTCACGCTAGTGCCCATAATCATTGCGTCGTATGCAGTCGGCGCCTTCTTTATGGGACGACCGGTGAAGATTCCTCCTCAAGGCATCGAGTTATTGAAGGATCCGCATCTCTTAACGGGCGCCTATTACCACCAACTTTTTACGCAAGGTCTCACGGTCTTTGGTCCTTATGCGGTGGGTGGAATGGTGCTCTCGGTGGTTTGTTCGCTGATCGCTTATCCGTTAACATTGCGGGCGTTACGAACTGTTCGCAGACGGAGAGCTTCGTGAGCGATGTCTGCGATGTATGGCATCGGTCCAACCGTGTCGCGCATCTATTTTTCTCGACATTTCATAGTTTTGCGTTGAAGTTTAAGCTCTTTTCTTTTGTGTCCTTTGTGGTGAATTCCGTTTAGTCACCCGAGACTGCAATTCAGTTTTGCCAGCATAAAAATACGCGAGTGGAATCCCAGTTTATGAAGCAGTTTTTATTGACCTTTTTCTTATTGACGGCGACAAGCGTCGCCATGGCCCAGGCCGTTCCGTCGCCCTCACCACAGCGTCCAGCGAATCCCGTTCCGGTGCAACAACGTGAAGGCGCTGCTTTTGAAATCTCCGATTACGGCGTCACCTTCCAGGCTGACACTCGTCTTATCCTGGTGATGGCTGCCTTGGAAGCTGCCGGCTTCGATCCGAATCCGGGCAAAGAACCTTCCGTGTTTCGCGCAAAAGTGGAAAAGGACCTGGCCGGCCTGGATCCTGAATTGCGCACTAAGATGAAAACTTTTTACGAACGAAACCGTTTGCCGGCGCCGGCTACTCCGGCGGACCAGGTCGCTCGTTACGTTTCACTCGCCCTGGCCCTGACTCCAGCTCCGCAACTTGAAGCTCCGGAACGTTCAGAAGATTTACCGGCCGGACTGCTCGATGTGTTGGACTTTGCTCCTTTGGTCCGCGAGTTTCACCGGCGCTCCGGCATCGAAGATCATTTAGTTGACTATGTTCGCGCTTATCAAAGTGAAGGTGATCGACTGTTACAGCCGACCGCGGAGATGGTGCGAAGTGTTTTGACTTACCTGCACACTCGGCCACTTACGACGACTTTGGAACGAGTTGAAGTAAGAGCGCCAGGGACCAAAAAGAAGAACCAAAAAACTTACAGCACGCGTCAAAAGGACCGTCGCTTCATTATCCTTCCGGATCTACTTGCGCCACGCGGAGCAATTAACTTCCGAATCATTGGTGATGACTATTATGCGATCGTTCCTGAAGGAACTGATCCAACATCGTCGGAGTTGCGACGCGCTTACTTGCAATATGTGATCGATGCACTGGTGCTCCGTTTCAACAAAGAGATTGCCCTGCATCGCGATCAGATCAAGCAGGTGCTTGACGATCGACAAAAAGCGGGGACGCAAGTGAGTGCGGACGTGTTTCTGACGGTTGGTCGTTCTTTAGTGGCCGCGGCTGATGCTCGTTATGACGAAGCTCGCCGTCTTGAACTGCTTGGTCGTTCCGCTCGCGCACAACTGGTCGCCGCAAAAGACGACCCTGCGCGTACTGCAATCGTGAAGTCAGCGGAAATTGAAATCGCCGCAATTCAGGATGAGACAGTTGCGAGACTGGCCGATGAATATGAGAAGGGCGCAGTGCTGAGTTTCTTTTTCTCGGATCAACTCAAAGGAATCGAGACAGCCGGTTTTGATATTGCCAACTTTTTCCCGGACATGTTGTCGACGTTGGATCCTGCGCGGGAAACAAAGCGTCCGAGCGAATATGCGGAGATAAAACAACGGGCGCTCGCTGCCCGCGAAGCGCGGCTCGCAGCGCGTAAAGCAGAAGCGGATGCTGCGGCTGCAAACGAAGCAAACAATCCGCGCGATGCTGCGCTAGTTAAAGAACTTGCCGCTATTGAAGAAACGCTGCGCACTAAAAACTACAACGACGCTGAAACGCGACTAAAGAACATGCTGCGCACTTATCCTGGGGAAGCTCGCATTTTCTTTGCGTTAGGCCAAACGGCGAGTCTGGCCGCGATGGATGCCACTGACGATACGATTCAAGCCGAACGATTGAACCGGGCGTTGGGCCAATATCGTTTAGCTATTCAGGCGTCGTCCCCCGAGTTAGACAAAGCAATCTTGTCGCGTGCTCACGAGTCGATGGGACGCATCAATGCGTTCCTGGACAATAAGGTAGAAGCGATAAAGGAGTTTGACGAAGCGATCAAGATTGGGAATATAAACGGCGGCGCTTACCAACAAGCGCTGGACGGCAAGCGAAAACTCGCACAACCGTAATTAGATAGCACCGACTTTACGATACCACCGACTTTACGTCGGTGGTCGTTCAATTTCCACCTAACCCCGCACTATAAAAACCGGCTGAGATACCACCGACTTTACGTCGGTGGTGGTTCAATTTCCACCTAAGCCAGCACCATAAAAAACCGCTGAGATACCACCGACTTTACGTCGGTGGTCGTTCATTCCACCTAGCTCCGCACTATAAACCGCTGAGATACCACCGACTTTACGTCGGTGGTCGTTCAATTCCACCTAGCCCCGCACTATAAAAACCGCTGAGATACCACCGACTTTATGTCGGTGGTCGTTCAATTCCACCTAGCTCCGCACTATAAACCGCTGAGATACCACCGACTTTATGTCGGTTGGAGTCTCATTTCTCGCTAACCCATCAGGTGCGTGCGCGGTTTAGAAGACATGATTGCAGAATTTACAAGATGGAAAGAGAGTTAGCTCCTGCAAGGC
>DATDMC010000070.1:0-28478 GCA_036518995.1 Pyrinomonadaceae bacterium
TGATGAGGTCAGTACCGTAACGCGTTAGCGTCGGGACACTCTTGGAGTTTGTGAGACTTGAGTCTATTGCATACCCGACGCTACCGCGTTACGGTACTGACCTCATCACCACCAAGACATAAGGATTGCGGAAATCCCCGATTCGCCCTTTCCTACCTTCCCATCCAACCACCATCAACCAGCATGATGTGACCATTGATGTAGTCGCTGGCGGGGGATGAGAGAAAGACGGCGGCGCCGGCAACGTCAGAAGCTTCGCCCCAACGACCGGCCGGAATGCGTTCGAGAATTTGTCGATTGCGAGTTTCGTCTGCCTGCAGCGCCGCGGTGTTGGTGGTGCGCATGTAACCTGGCGCGATCGCATTGACGTTGATTTGATGTTTGGCCCACTCGTTGGCGAGTGCTTTGGTGAGTTGGGCGACTCCGCCTTTTGAAGCTGCGTAGGCCGGCACAGTAATGCCACCTTGAAACGAGAGCAGCGACGCGATGTTTACGATCTTGCCGCCGCGTCCATTCTCGATCATCGACTTACCTGCAAGTTGAGAGAGACGAAACACGCTCGACAGGTTTACTTCAATGACTGCGGTCCAATCTTCTTCCGAGTAATCGACAGCCGGCGAACGTCGAATGGTGCCGGCGTTGTTGATTAAGATATCGATCGAATTAAACTGCTTGAAAACTTCCGCTACGATCTGTTTCGGCGTTTCCTGTTTAGACAGATCGCCAGTTACCGGATAAGCAACACCGCCGGTAGATTCGATTCGCTTACACGTCTCTTCCGGCGATCGACTATTCCCATGACACACAACTTTGGCGCCGGCTTCGGCTAATGCGATTGCTATCTCCGCGCCGAGTCCAGTCGCCGCTCCAGTTATGAGGGCGATGCGATTATCGAGTTTGAATTTGTCGAGGATCATGGTCTTGAAGATCTCTGTTTCTCTGCGATGAAGTCAGTACCGTAACGCGGTAGCGTCGGGTCTCTTTACAATCTGCGGCCCGCGATTGGATGACTGACCCGACGCTACCGCGTTACGGTACTGACTTGATTGCAAAGATCGCAGAGAAGAAACCAATCAGTTACTTCTTGTCGCTCACCGCTTCAAGTCCGGAACCATTCGCCGCATATTCTGGTTGAACGTTAACGACGCCGTAGAGCCGGTCCTCGCCTTCCCTGACCGCGGCCATCATCCACAAGAAATTAATTTGCCCACCGGGCGCCGCGACGTTCGGGTGATAACCCTGCGGCATCAACACACAATCACCTTCGCGCACTACCTGGACCAACTCGGGTTTGTTCGGATCAGTGTAGACAAACTGCACCCCAAACGACGGCGCGGGCATGTCGATGAATAGATATGCTTCTTCGAGCAGCTTCGAGTGCTCGTGCGGCGGCCACGAGGTCCAATTGCCCGGCGTAGAAAACGTTACGCCCGCCATGATTCTGCCGGCTTCGACGTTGGCGCCAATCAACACGTTGAGATCGCGTTCGGCCGGAGGCTTGCCGGCGATCAAGTGCAGCTTCGGGTTCTGCCGAACTTCTTTATAAGAAACAAACTTCACCGGGTAACGCTTCTCAACCGGCGCTGAAACTTCAGCGAAGTCACAACCGTTTGCACCTGGCTTAACTTCGATGTCGGAGTCGCGCGGGATGTAGACCGCATCGTAAAGTTCGAGAGCAAACGACTCATCTCCCGTGGTCACCGTCGCACTGCCCTTCAAACAGATCAGCCCGATTTCGTGATCTTCGCTGTTGAATTTTTCCGGCGCATCATTCGCCGCGAGCGTGATGCGTCCATAGTGCAGGTAGCGAGCGGCGGATGTGCCTGGCTTAACTGCCGTGCGACGTCCCGTTCCCTTGTCCGTTTGCGGTACAAAACAAGTTTCGGGAGTGATTGGATTCTGTGCTAATTCCTGACTCATTGGCTCTCCTCAATCAATGCAACTAACTAATTTTTTCTGAGCACTAAGCTCTTTATTTTGCGCGCGAACCGCTCGTCTGACTGCCAAACTCGGCTGAGCCCGACATCGAGGTAAGCGAAAGTTTGTACTTAAGTGGCTTTCCATTTAACACACTCAGGTCATGCGCTTCAAATCTCAAGTGCAGGGGAATCGCTCCGTGCACGCCTCGCCCAAGCACATTATTTCCGGCCGCCCAGGTCGAAACAGATACCGGAAAATTTGCCTCCGAAAATTGTACCGTCAACATTCCGGCCACAGACATGAAGCGATCGACGCGGCCCCCATTTGCCATTTCAGTATCCACTTGTCCGTGAGTACTGGGCACGACTAACAACCAACGCTTGATGTTAACCGGCTGAGTTGAACTTAATGTTTCTTCGCGTGTGATCGTGTTCCCATCGATACGCCAGGTTACTTCACTCGTCAACCCAACATCAGACAACGCGCCCGAAGCTGCGCCGATTACGGCCCACCTGGTCCAACGCGCAGTTAGCGATTTACCATCGGCAGAGGGTTGAATCGAATCAGCGCCATCGCCTGCCACTACGGTTTTGCCGTCACTCAACTCGACATAAGGAACAAGCGCCGGATAAGTCTGTTCAACCGGCGCCGCAAAACCAGCCAGCCCATGCGGCGCAGGCAAGTAGTCAGACAAACCAGGTTTTGGACCAGTCGTGATCGGCAAAGCAAAACGAAACGAGCCCTGGCGCACCAACCAAACGCCGGCCACGCGATCGCCGTCTTTACGAAAATACTCAAAACGATTCACATTCGGCAGCGTCGGCGCCACGGGAAAAGTCGCGAGTCCTTCGCGCTTCAACGCGTTGATTATTTTTGAATGTGAATTGGCGAGTTTGCCGAAGAACCCGGTCGTTTGTTGCCACTCGCGTTCGCGCGTGATGTAAGCATAGTTGCCACGGCCATACGCAAAAATCGAGAGCAGGTGCGTTTCGGAATTGAAATCGCCGTGCAGATACTTCCACGATTGATAATAAAGGGCGGCGAGTTCTGCGAACGAGGCGGGACGAAATTCAGCGTGGTCGGCCAGAAATCCGACTATCTCAGGCGTGTCGAGATAACTCACAACACCCTGGCTGCGTCCCCAGTTGTAACCGTAACCATCGTCGGACACGAGGTCCCACCACACACGCATTTGCGCGTTGATTGATGGTCTAACTTTCTCGAGTATGTCTTTGCGACCGGCGATCTCAGCCGCCTCCCAGATGTATCGTGCATACTCATTTGAGTAGCGATCGTAACGACCGGTTGGCGGCGAATCGTCTGCATAAATGTGGCCGGTAGTGAACTGTATGGCGGCGCGATCAAGTAACCGATCGAGGAATACTCGATCAGTGGAAACTCCCAGCTCGTAACTGACACTCGCGATGCGCGAAGCAACGCCGAGATAGTTTTCAGGAAGATTAATGACCTTGTTGGTTTTTGGATCGTAGAAGCGTTCGGGGTTAAGCAACGAGCGCCAGGCAGTTTGTTCGTCAGGTGAAAGACTTAACCAAAGCGGATTCGTCTTCAGATCTTTGCCGAAGTGTCTGAGTGCAAGGGCAGCGTAAAGTTGAGAAAAAGCCTTGCTGCCGGCGTGCGCTTCGATTAATCCGATCTGGCCCACCCACTTCGCGATGTCGCGTCCACCGAGTTCGCGTTTACCCGTTGAGTCAGTGTATGCAGCAAGTGATCGCATAAACGTGCCCCACGAAAATTCGCCGGTGGTCGGAACTCCGAGCACGCGGTCGGGAGGCGGCGTCAGGGAAGAAATCGCCATCAGATGAGCCGTCAGCTCTTTACCTAAAAAGCTCTGCACCTGTGCATCAAATTCAGCGGTGTTGACCGCGCCAGCAGGAGTGTCCGGAACAGCAAGCACGCGCTGCGGCCTAATCACACCACTCGATATAAGACACAGTGCAATTGCAATTAGTGATCTGAAAATGTTTGTTTGTTTTCGCTTCATGATCACAACTCAGGACTCAGCGACCTGGTCAGTACCACCGCGCGGTAGCGGGGGGTCTACTTGCCAATGATGGTGCGCCGTTTGATCGACCCACCGCTACCGCGAGGTGGTACCGACTCTTGTCAACCCTCTCCGGCTCGCCCTCTCTCCCAATCTCCCTCTCTCCCAAACGCCCACTCTCACACGCGCCGCCTCACGCAACCATCGGCGCCGCAAACGCAGGAGCAGCCACCAACGCCACCGCTCCTCTCAACCGCGGATGCTCTTCAGCCGGCACCACATGAATCTCGGTAACACCACCAAACTCGGTCAGCGTCCTCTCCCTCAGCGCGCTACGCACGATTGGTTCAATCAAACTCCACGCAGTAGTAATTTCGCCACCCACATAAATCCTGGCCGGATCAACTGCATTCACAATCGACGCTAGTCCCAGTCCTAAATACCGTGCAGTCGAGTTGATTGCCGCCAACGCTTTCGCATCGCCAGCACGTGCTCGCGCGATTAGATCCTCAACGGTAAAAGCTGCCGTCTCCGTGTCACGCGGCTTCTGCTCAGATAGATCGCGACCGAAGTAACGAGACAACGTCGCGATGTTCGACACATAAGCCTCCCAACAACCAGTGGCGCCGCACGCGCATCGTGGTCCATCAATACTCAACGGCACGTGACCAAACTCTCCGGCTGCATTGTGACGACCACGCAGTAGCTCACCATTTACAATAATGCCGGTACCAACGCCGTCTGACACACTCACGAAAACAGAGTTACCGGAAGCAATCACGTCACTGCGGGTGGTCCAGAGTTGAGCAAGCGCACAGGCTTTACCTGAGTTCTCGATATGAACTGGAATGCCCAGCAGATTCGTGAGTGGATCGCGCAGATTCACATCGCGCCAACCAAGCGCCGGCGCATGAAGTACGCGGTCGGCAGCAAGGTCGACCATGCCAGGCACTACGACACCCACACCTTCACATGCTCCGATCTCTTTGTAGTCAATCAACACTTGCTTCACCCGTCGGACAAGGTCCTGCATGAAACCGTCTACGTCATGATTAGTTTGAAAACTACTGACCATGCTCAACTGTCGCCCCATCAGATCGGTGAGCATGATGTAAGTGCGTGAGGCACGAATATCGACTCCGACAACACAGCGCTGCCTTGAGTCGATATAGAGAAAAGTGGGCCGTCGACCACGACCAACAGCTTCACCAAGCGCGCCTTCGAAGATCAGTCCTTCATCCAGCAACTCACTGACGAGCAGGCTCGCGACACCGCGACGAACATTCATTAAACGAGCGAGATCAGCGCGCGAGATCGGCTGGTGAGCGCGGACCAGGTTCAAGGCAATCTGCCGGTTAATTTCGCGGCTCGTACCGCGTCGAGCCACCTTAAAACCGTGCGGATTTATCTTTCTCATCGATATTGTTCCTAATTTGGACTTAATAACCGACTAGGTCGCAAGAGTTAGGTTTCTGCGGCTATTGAAATTATTTCTGCCAAGAGAGTGCGGCATTTATGAGCAAAAGGATAACAACCTTGTATTTTGTCTAAACAAGGAACATATACCTTAGGAGAGAAGGTG
Source organism: Pyrinomonadaceae bacterium (assembly GCA_036518995.1). Classification (GTDB taxonomy): domain Bacteria; phylum Acidobacteriota; class Blastocatellia; order Pyrinomonadales; family Pyrinomonadaceae; genus PSRF01. The sequence goes on from DATDMC010000070.1 coordinate 5,505, forward strand.
AGGTCAAGAAAAATGTCCGCTTGAGTGGAGTTCGTGAGTTCCTTCTCTGCGTCTCTGCGATCTTTTGCGTCTCTGTGTTGAAATCGATGTAACGCTTCACGAGAGGCGGTTTCAACACAGATACGCGGAGTACGCGGAGACGCAGAGAAGCAACCTCGGGTTAAGGCTTCGCTGCGGGACGGGGATCTTCAAAAATCTTAATCAGGATCATCGTGAAGTCCTGGTTTGCGGTGCTGCGAGAATGCGGTGTACCACGCGGCACCACCACGAGATCACCCTTCGAGATCTCTACTTTCTGTCCACCAATTATCTTCGGACTACGCCATTCACCGGGCTCAACTTCTTTGGGATTTTCGAGCGTGCCACCTAACGTCAACGTCGCCGTTCCTTCAAGCACGTAGTACACATCATCCGACGCATCATGCACCTCGGCGTTTGCAGCCGTCGTGTTTTTCTCATGCTGAATAGCAACACGCAGCTCCATCCCGGCGCCGCCGATCAATTCCTCAACTTTGTTTCCACCCTGGACCTTCTTTTCCAGGTCAGCCATGGATTGCGCCGGCGTCACGACAAACGGCCTGATGGGTTTTGCGGGTTGTCGCTGTTCACTTTGCGCCGCAACGGCGATCGATAACGAAAGTAAAACACCGCTGAGTAAGACGACTCTCTTTAGAAACATTCTTTTTTCTCCTGGAATGAATGCGTGTCAGGCAACGGCCCGGCTGGTGCGCCAGCGATCGATGGCGACTGCAACCACGATGATCGTGCCGATGATGATTTCCTGAATGTAGTTGGGCCAACCGATCTGCTGACAACCATTGCGCAAAAACGCCATGATAAGCGCGCCGATCATTGAACCGAGAATACTGCCCTCACCACCATTTAAACTGCCACCACCAATTACAACTGCCGCAATGATGTCGAGTTCAGCGCCAACCGCAACTGTCGGATCACCCTGGCGCAATCGCGACATCTGCATCACACCTGCAAGTCCAAACAACAGTCCGGCCAGTCCGTAGATCCAGATCTTCAATCGATCGGTGGCAATACCACATGCACGCGCCGCCGCTTCATTTGATCCCAACGCAAACACGCGTCGACCAAATACTGTGTTGCGTAAAACTATCGCCGCGAGCACTGCAAGTATGATCGAGATCCACACGCCCGGCGCCACCAACAACCACGGCGGATTCGGGAACATCACGAGCAGTTGGTTGAGCCACGTGTCGGCCATGTTGACGGTCTGTTCACCCGCAACCCATTTCGCGGTCCCGCGACCGACACCTAGCATTCCTAAGGTGGCAATGAACGGAACAACTTTGAGCCGCGTGATCACGAGCCCATTAGCGACACCGACAACTCCGCCAACCAGAATTCCGGCAGCGAGGGCCAGCGTCGGTGAATAGCCGTGATGAATCGCAAGCGCCGTAATGACGCCGGTCAAGGCGATAGTCGAACCAACAGCCAGATCGATGCCACCGCTGATGATGATCATCGTCATCCCAATGGCGCCGATGGCCACGATGACAGTTTGGGAAAGGACGATGCGCAGATTGTTGGGTGAAAGAAAACGTTCGGGCGTCTTCATCAAGATCGAGAAGACGACGATCACCAGGACGAGTCCAAGCAGTGGGCCAAGTCTGTTCAGCCAGCTATACAGAGTTGCTGAAGTTGCAACTGCCCGGTTTTGTTTTACTTCTGCGACCATCAACTATTTCAAATATTGATCGAGTGGTGGATGAAGCAATGTCTGCACGTCGGGCGAGTCCATGTTTTCTTTGGTTACCAGCATCACGCCGGTGTCGATCTTCTTCTCAACTGATTTGCCATTGAGATTGTCGACCATAGTACGAACGCCGAGATAGCCCATGTTGAAAGGGTTCTGGACGACGATGCCGTGAAGTTGTCCGGCCTTCATCGCGTCGATGAATGTCTGGCTCGAGTCGAAACCAACAAACGAAATTTTGCCGGCCTTGTTGATGTCCTGGAGAGCGAGCAACATCCCTGCGGTTGATGATTCGTTTGGCGTAAAAATGCCCTGCACCTCGTCACCAAAACGATTCAGCAAGTTTTCTGAAGCGCGTTTCGCGGTATCGCGCGTCGCGCCCGCGTATTGATCGGTCGAGACCAACTCGATTCCCGGAAACTTCGCTTTGATCTCGGTGAGAAATCCTTCTTCGCGTTCAGTTGTACTCGCCGAACCTTCCGCGTAACGCAGCACGAGGACTTTGCCTTTGCCATTTAATAGTTGGCCCATGCGATCAGCCGCTAACGAACCGCCTTTGCGATTGTCAGTCGCGACAAAACTGACAAACGTGTCGGTCTGTAAACCCGAGTCAATGATCACAGTTGGCACCGATGCTCGTTTCGCATCTTCAACCGGTCGAACTAAAGCGCGATCGTCGAGTGGGGCCAACACGATGCCGTTAACGCCCTGTGTGGTGAAGCCTTCGACGACTTGTATCTGTTGTTCGCGATCGTCTTCACGCAACGGGCCTTTCCAGATCACTTCCACGTCAGTTCCCTGCGCGGTGAGTTCCTGTGCAGCCTTGTTTGCGCCCGCGTGAATGCTTTTCCAAAACTCGTGCGTCGTGCCTTTGGGAATAACGGCGATGGTCAACTTCTTGCTGCCGCCGGTCGTGCCGGATGGTTTCGTGCAGCCTGACAGATTGACGAGGGCGAGGGCAACAAACAGCAGAAGGAGTCTTCGCATTAACATTTTCCTATTCGAACGAATTTGTTGGACCGTTTGAAAATTGCCGATTGTCGATTTCCAAATGCCGATTTATTGCACGTTTGCCTGACGGTCTTCGCTCCGGAGGAGCGAAACGCACAATTATTCTTCCGCAGAAATCACCGAATTACCCAAACTACCGATCTTTTCGATCTGTACTTCCATCTCGTCGCCGGCTTTCAAAAATACGGGCGGTTTGCGTGCAAAACCGACTCCGGGCGGAGTGCCGGTCGCAATGATATCGCCGGGCTCGAGCGTAATGCTCTCCGTCAGAAACTCGATCAACTCGGGAACACCAAAAATTAATTGATCGGTGTTGGAGTCTTGCATTGTTTGACCATTCAGCACCAGCTTGATCGATAGCTTGTGCGGATCGGTAATCACGTCGGTAGTGACAATTCGCTGGCCCATTGGCGCAAATGTGTCGCACGATTTGCCACGTTGCCATTGACCATCCGCGAATTGAAAATCTCGCGCGCTCACGTCGTTGAAGGCGGTATAGCCAAGCACGTAATCGAGTGCGCGCGACGCCTTCACGTTCTTAGCGCGGCGTCCGATCACAACAGCCAACTCAGCCTCGTAGTCGACCTGCTGACTCGTGCTCGGAAGTACAACTGGTTCACCTGGAGCGATCACGCAGGTGGGAAACTTCGAAAAGATCACCGGCCGCTCGGGAATTGCCATGTTGCTTTCCGCTGCGTGATCGCGATAGTTGAGCCCAATGCAAATGATTTTGGAAGGGCGCGGCACGGGTGCAAACCAATAAGCGTCTTGACGAGGGACCAACCATCCTTTTTCTTTCGCCTGGGTCAGCGCATCGGGATTGGCGCCGATCTCGCGGGCGGTCTGAGCCGCCTTTTGAAACCATTCACCGTCCATATCGAACCAGGCGAGTGGATTCGCGGGCCGGTCTTCAGCGGCGAACAGTTTTTCACAGTCGAGCCGGTAATTGAGATCGTTGGTCCCGTCGTGAAGGAGGATGCCAGGTCTCGGTTTTTTCCAATCGGAGTCAGCAGTTGCGAAGGTGATGATGTCCATAGTATTTGGTTTTGGTCAGTGGGCAGTAGTCATTAGTTGTGCTAGTGGCGTTGGAGTAGGGAGTCGGTACCGTAACGCGGTAGCGTCGGGTCGTGTCACAAGCTGTGGCCTACAAATCAAGCGTACCCGACGCTACCGCGTACGGTACTGACTCCGACTTCAACGCCACTAGCACAACACTACTACTGACTACTAACCACTAACTATTACAAACAACTCCTGTGGTCCATGCACGCCGATCGCCAACGTCAATTCAATATCCGCCGTCCGCGATGGTCCGGTCACAAAAGTTGCCAGGGGCGTAACTTGTTCACCTTGCCTCAACAATGACAATGCCTCGCCCAACGTTCCAACGATCTGGTCCGCGTGCAGGATCGCAATGTGGACTGGCGGCACTAACGAAACCAGGCGATGTCGCTCGCGTGACGAATCCAACAACAATGTCCCGGTCTCCGCAATCCCGGCCTGCGCTCGACTAATCCCAACATCAAACCGAAAGACATCCTCTGCTGACGGTGTTATGGCCAGCTCGTCAACGTCCAGATCGGTCTGTTGAATCAGTCGCTCAACTTCCGCATCATCCGAAATCGCAATGGCGCGTGCACGCAACCGGGTGCCCTGCAACTGCCTGATGATCTGCGTCAGCGCGTCTACCACTTCCAACTCATCACGAACAACTAAACAGTGTCCATCTACAGCTTCCAGACTCGACTTAAACAAATCGATCAGAGACCCGGTCGGCGTCGCAGTAACAACAACCGGCGGCGCCGGAGCATGATGATGAAGTTCACTTTCCAGGACATCATGCGACGCGCTCGCCGCTAAATGCGAACGAATCGAAGCAAAGATGGCCTCGCGAGCAGCGTGAGTGTTATCCATTTAATTCTTTCGCGCCAGGTCGTTGGCCCACAGTTCACGAAAACTCTGCTTCTCGATCGGTCGCAGATCACGTCCACTGGTCCAGGCAGCCAAAGGAGGCGCAAGACGCGTTTTGCCAATCTTTCCATCCTTAACAATCACACCTTGAAACACTCGGCCGAGCTTTGTGCTCAAGTTATAAAGCCACGGCTTCATCATCGTGATCTTCCAGAGCTTGAACGCCAGCCGCTCGCTGGTTTTTGGTTTTGCGTGAACAACTTCCGGCGGCGCATTTTCCGTAATCTCGCTTCGCAAATGCAGAAGTAGCCGGGGAATATCGATCTTCACCGGACAAACTTCGCGGCACGCGCCACACAAACTCGACGCATAAGGCAGTTGCTGCGTCTTCTCCAGTCCCATCAACTGCGGCGTGATCACCGCCCCAATTGGACCAGGGTAGACTGAACCATACGCGTGGCCACCAATCTGCTGATAAACCGGACACGCATTTAAACACGCCCCACAACGAATACAAGCAAGCGACTGTCGCGTTACCGGATGGGCCAACATTCGCGAGCGGCCATTATCGAGCATCACGATGTGCAGCTCTTCCGGTCCTTCTGAGTCTTTATCGATCTTGGTGCCAGTGATCAACGATTGATAAGTGGTTAATCGCTGACCCGTGCCTGAACGCGGCAGCAGTTTCAGAAAGACATCGAGATCCGCGAAGCGCGGCAGGATTTTCTCGATTCCCATCACCGCGATATGAACGCGCGGGAGACTCGTCGTCAGACGAATATTGCCTTCGTTTTCAAGAATCAGAATGGTCCCGGTCTCAGCGATGCCGAAGTTAACGCCGCTAATACCAATATCGGCGGCGGCGAAGCGATCACGAAGTTTTTCACGCGCAGTGCTGGTCAATTTGTCGACATTGTCAGTTGGCGGCATGCCGAGTTCTTCAGTGAACAACTCGGCGATCTGGCGTTTAGTTTTATGAATTGCCGGAACGATGATGTGTGAAGGCGTCTCTTCAGCGAGTTGAATGATGTATTCGCCGAGATCTGTTTCAATCACTTGAATACCGGCGCCTTCGAGCGCGACGTTGAGATGCGTCTCTTCCGTCGTCATGCTTTTACTTTTGACGATGGTGCGCGCGTTTCTTTCCTGCGCCAGGTTGAGAATGATCGCGTTTGCTTCGTGACCATCGCGCGCCCAGTGAAACTTCGCGCCGCGACTTTCAGCATTTGTTACAAATTGTTCGAGATACTGATCGAGATGAAGCAGAACGTCGTCTTTGATCGCGCGTGCTTTAGTGCGTAGATCTTCCCAGTTCGTAAGTTGACTGGTGGCAGCGAGACGACGTTGACCAAAAAGCGAAGTGGCATTGCGCAGGGCGCCGCGTAACTGTGAATCCGCCAAAGCGGCTTTCGCGTTCTGATCGAATGTTTCACTCGTCAAGTGCTGCATAAAATAATCTGATCTTCTCTGCGTCTCAGCGTATTCTCTGCGTCTCTGTGTTAAGACCTTACTCCAACCAGCGATCGGTCAGTTTCAACACAGAGACGCAGAGAAAACACTATTCTTCCTGTGACGCCAACAACTCAGCTATGTGCATTACTTTTACTTTAGATCCTTTGCGCGACAGTCGTCCGCCTATCTGCATTAAACAACTCGCATCGCCTGACACAACTGCATCAACTTCTGCGTGTTCGATCGCTTCAATCTTCTGATCAAGAATCGCCAACGAGATCTCCGGATACTTCACCGAAAACGTTCCCCCAAAACCACAACACGAATCGGCATTGGCAAGTTCGACAAACTGAGCGCCACGAACATTTTTGATCAACGATCGAGGTTCACTCTTGATATTCAAATCACGCAACCCATGACACGCATCGTGCCAGGTCACACGACCTTTCCAACTCGCGCCCACATCGTCTTTCTGCAAAACTCGCACCAGAAAAGAACTGAGTTCATGAGTGCGAGCGGCAATCGCCTGCGCGCGCTTCAGCCACTCAGATTCCTCGGCGAAGAGTTCCGGATAGTGATGGACCATTGCCGTGCACGACCCTGATGGACTAACAATCGCTTCCGCCTTGCTTTGTTCAAAGATCTCGATGAACCGCTTTGCCACTTCGCGCGCTTCCCTGCGATATCCGGTATTGAAAGCAGGCTGGGCACAACACGTCTGCCGATCATCAAACTCAACTTCACAACCAACACGCCGGAGTACCTCAACACTGCTGGCGCCCACACTGCTCCAGAGTTGATCGACGAGACATGTAACGAAAAGCGAGACGCGCATTGAAGATTTAAGGTTGCAGATTTCAGATTTTGAATTGTTTCTTATCAACTACCCTTAATAGATCAGCGACGCTCCACCGGGCGACCAATCTTCAATCTGAAATCTTAAATCTGCAATCTAACAACTCCTTTAATATAATCGTCCGCCAGCATCCCGCCGCTCAACGCCGACTCGACTGATTCAAACGAGCTGTACTCGTGCGTTATCAAACTCGCCACGTCGATCTTTTTGCTTTCAATCAAATTTAGCGAGCGACGATAGACGCTTGGACGACCGTCTGCGTCGAACCCACCCGAAGCGCCGACCGGTGTCACGATCGAAGGCTCTTTGAAGAGGATGTTGTTGAGCACGCTCAGATCGGTTCCCGCGTGACCATGTCCATAAAGCAACACGGTGGCTTGTTTACAAACCAGACCGGGTATCGCTGCAAAAACATCACCTGCGCCCGAGGCTTCAATCAGATACTCAACGCCTTTGCCGTTACTGTGCTCACGAACGACTTCAACCAGATTACAACTAGCCGGATTGATCGTGTGATCGGCGCCCAGTCGCTCGGCGAGTTGGCGCTTATGGCCGTTTGGATCGCTGACAAATAACGAGCCGCGATAACCAAGCACGTTGCGCAAGTATTGAAGGAACAAAAGTCCAGCAGGGCCGGCGCCGCATATTAACACGCTGCGCACGCGCCGATCGGGCTCCTCAGCATTAAAAGAAAACCTCGCGCGCGATTTCGCCACCGTATCGGATGAGTGAATAACACAACCCAGCGGTTCCACGAGCGCTGCTGAAATAAAAGTTATGTCACTAGAAATTTTGATCGCATTGGCGGCGGGCACGGCGATGAAGTCCGCAAACCCACCCGGCAAACCGGTGATGCCGTGTTCGCGATAAAACTCGCACTGATGCGAATCACCCGAGCGGCAATAGTCACACAAGACTTCGTGTCGCCGGCTCACGCAATTCAGTCCCTGATCGATAACGACGCGATCACCGCTCGCAAGATCGGTTACCGCAGCACCCGCTTTTTCAACTGTCCCGCTGATCTCATGGCCAAGGATCTGCGGCTGCAATGCGAGTGGGATTGGCAGGCCGCGTTCGTTGAGATTGTAGTTGGCGTGACCGGCGTAGATGTGAGCGTCCGTGCCACAAATACCGACAGCCGCAACGCGTACGAGAACTTCATGAGGCGCGATGGCGGGACGCGGGACGTCGCGCACCTCTAATTTGCCCACATCACACAACACACCTGCACGCATCGTGGATCGAGATGGCTGAGTTGTTTTGGTGGAAGTGGTCAAGAGTTGTTGGTGTCAGTGGTCAGTAGCCAGTTATCAGGTGGTCCTCGTAGCGATGAGGTCAGTACCGTCATGCGGTAGCATCTGGTTCGCCACACATATATGAGGCAATGAGCTTGAGCAGACCCGATGCTACCGCATTACGGTACTGACCTCATTGCCCGGCGACCACCGACTACTAACGACTGACCATCAATTACTGCTCCAGTTCCCAAGTATCGAGTCGGCCTTCGTCTCGCAACGTCGCAAACCGCTGCATCGTTTCAGCAATTCCATCTTCCAACGAAGTCGTCGTCAGTCCACTAATCACATTCCGAATCGCCGCATCATTCATCGACGGCGCAACCGGAATTGCCGGACCACCAAATGTCACCAACTCCGTATCTACGTTACCATTGATGATCTCAACCACACGCGAAACAGCGACTGCATCACCATGAAGATTGAACACAAACGAACCTTCGGGCTGTTGATCGGCACAAGCAACAAACGCGGCGGCCGTATCAGCGACGTATTGGAAATCAGTTGAACCACCGAACCTGATATGAAAAGGACGACCAAGCACTGCGGCCTTCATCGCCTTCGTCGGATCACTCGTCAGTCCTGTATCACGATTCACGCCATAAACAGTTAGCGGACGCAGTCCGACACTTGAAATTCCGTGATCGAGAAAATACACGCGCGCATTGCCTTCGTTGGTGCGTTTGAAAACTCCGTAATGCGTCGAAGGTTCACACTGCGCACTTTCATCGAGCGGCGTGTCGTCGTCGTTCATTCCGTACACCGCAGCCGAACTCGCATACACAACCGAACCGATCCCAATCGATTTGGCCGCTTCGAAAAGATTTAAAGTGCCGATGACGTTCACCATCGCGCCAGTGAGTGGATCAACTTTACACGTGGGCACCTGCAATCCCGCAAGATGGGCCACGCGTTGCGCGCGCGAACTTTCAAGCGCACTTACAACCGATGTTTTGTCAGTAATGTCGCCGGTAATGAAACGAACGCGCGTCAGGTCATCGTGATTAATGATGGCGTTGAGACGTCGTGAATCATCGCTGCGATCGAAAACAACCGCATCGTCGCCACGTTCAACCAGGGTCTTGACCACCCACGATCCAATACAACCCTGCGCGCCGGTGATGAAATAGGTCTCAGGCATATCGTGTTTTCTCTGCGTCTCCGCGTTTTCGGCGTCTCTGTGTTAAATCCGCGCGCGCCTAATCGAACCTATTTTCAACACAGAGACGCGGAGACGCAGAGATCTGTACTTCAATTCAAACGATAAAAGTTCGTGGCATTCGTCGCGAAGATCAACTCGCGCTCAGCTTCGCTCAGGTCCTTTAGTATTTCTTGGAAAGCATCAAGCACACGTTCATACGAAGCTGCGAGTAGACAAACCGGATGATCGCTGCCAAACATCAAACGTTGTGGTCCGAATAATTCCAGCGCCGACTCGACGTATGGACGAAGATCGCCAACAGTCCATTCTGCCCAGTTGGCTTCGGTTACGAGTCCGGATAGTTTGCAGCGAATACTTTCGATAGCCGCAACCGGCTTCATTGCCGTCAACCACGGTCCAATTTCTTTACGCGCAATCGGCGGTTTGGCCAGATGGTCCACAACCAACGACAACTCAGGACAACTTTCAGCTACTCGCGGAACATGCTGCAAATGACGAGTATGGACCAGGAGATCATACGATAGGTCAAAAGCCGCGAGACGATTCAGTCCGCGCAAGACATCCGATCTGATCAACCAGTCGTCAGCGGGTTCGCTTTCCACCAGGTGTCGCACGCCTTTGAACTTCGGATGTTTCGTTAACTCAGCAAGCTGAAGATCAACTTCCGGACTTGTTAAGTCGACCCAGCCAACCACACCCGCAATAAATTGGTTCGCGCCGGCTAACTCGAGCAACCAGCGCGATTCTTCAATGCTGTTGCTGGCCTGGACGAGGACAGTTTTAGCGACACCGTTGCTGGCAATAATCGGCTCGAGTTGGTCAGGCAAATAGTCCTGATACAAAATTCCGAGCGAGCTGCTCATCCACGGATAATCAAACCGCCCCACCTGCCAGAAATGTTGGTGCGCATCGACGATCATCGTGCCTTCCTCTGCGTCTCCGCGTTCTCAGCGTCTCTGTGTTAACTGGCGGGCAATTAGGTCAACGTCGGGTTTCAACACAGAGACGCTGAGTACGCAGAGACGCAGAGGAAAAGATCGACTGCTTTCTGCCTTCTGCCTTCTGCCTAGTGGATCTCCGGCTCCGGTGTCGCTGGTCCAGCTTCCAACAAATCGAAGTCACAACCTTTATCAGCCTGCGTCACATGCGCTGCATACAAAGCACCAAACCCGCGTTCATAATGTGGTGGCGCAGGCTTCCACTCAGCCCGTCGTCGTGTCAGTTCTTCATCGTCAACCAGCAACTCCAGTCTTCGGGTAGGCACATCCAACTCGATCACATCACCATCACGCACCAACGCGAGTGGTCCACCGATATAAGACTCAGGCGACACGTGTAGCACGCAAGCTCCATAAGCAGTGCCACTCATTCGGGCATCGGAAATACGCACCATATCACGTATACCCTCGCGCAACAGCTTGCTCGGAACCGGTAACATTCCCCACTCGGGCATGCCTGGTCCACCTAATGGTCCGGCGTTCTGGAGAACGAGCACCGAACTCGCATCGACTTCGAGATTCTCATTATCGATACGCGCAGCCAGGTCGTTATAGTCTTTGAAAACAACAGCGCGACCCTTGTGCGTCAGCAAATGCGGCTCCGCGGCAGTCGGTTTTATCACCGCCCCATCGGGCGCAAGGTTCCCGTAAAGAATCGCTGTTCCTCCGGATCTCGAAACCGGATCCGTAACCGATCGAATGACCTGATCGTTGGTGACACGTGCCGTCTCCAGACTCCTGCCAAGCGTTTCACCTGAGACCGTCTGGCAATCGAGATGGAGTTGCTCCCCGAGTTGTTTCAAGAGCGCGCGCAAACCACCAGCGTAGTAAAAGTCTTCCATCAAATATTCGCCCGATGGTCGCAGGTTTGCGATCATGGGGGTGCGTTGCGAAATCTCGTCAAACTTCTTGAGCGGGAGTTTAATGCCGGCGCGACCAGCCAGCGCGACCAGATGAATGATGGCGTTAGTTGAACCGCCAATCGCCATGTCAGCAATGATTGCGTTTTCGAAAGACTGTTCGGTCAGTATGTCGCGCAGTTTCAGATCTTCCCAAACGATTTCTACGATCCGTCGCCCACACTGTGTCGCCATACGCGAATGGTTTGCGTCAACGGCCGGAATCGACGAAGCACCTGGCAAAGTCAGACCAAGCGTCTCGGCAATCGCGGTCATCGTTGAAGCCGTACCCATCGTCATGCAGTGACCAGCACTCCGCGCGATGCCGTCTTCCATTTCGGACCACTCGCAATCACCAATGTTGCCCGCCTTCTTTTCGGCCCAATACTTCCAAACATCGCTGCCGCTGCCGAGTACTTTTCCGTTCCAGTTACCACGCAACATTGGACCAGCCGGAAGATAGATTGCAGGCAGGTTCATACTAATCGCGCCCATCAACAAACCCGGCGTGGTCTTGTCGCAGCCGCCCATCAACACAACACCGTCGATCGGCTGACTCCGCAACAACTCTTCAGTTTCCATAGCGAGGAAATTGCGATACATCATCGGGCTCGGTTTCATGTACGTCTCGGTGACGGACATGGCCGGAAGTTCGACCGGAAAACCGCCCGCTTGCCAAACGCCACGCTTCACTTCATCGGCGCGCGTGCGAAAATGACTGTGACAGGTAGCGAGATCGCTCCAGGTGTTGATGATCGCGATGACGGGTTTGCCCTGGAAATCCTGTAATGCGTAGCCCATCTGCTTGGCGCGGGAGCGGTGCGCGAATGAACGCATGTCGGTGACGCCAAACCAGCGATGGCTGCGAAGTTCTTCCGGTGATTTCTTCATGATTCTCAGCTTCTTCTCTGCGTCTCGGGTGAGCGTGAATGGTGAATCGTTAACCGCGAATAGAAATACGAGCAACTATTTACGATTAACGATTTACTATTCACCACTTCACCAGAGACGCAGAGAAGAATTGGGCCTCGAGTTCCGCGACGGTGCGGCCGATTTGACCGGTGACGATCGGTTCACGATCGTCGATCACTGCCTGCGCGAAGTCTTCGATCAAAGGTTGATGAATGTTCGACGCTGGTGGCAAAGTTTCAATTCGCTCACTACCATCACTCAACACTCGCAATGTTCCTTCATTCAAAACATTCACGTGCAACGAGCCTTTCGATCCAAACACATCGAGCGTGTCTTGTGGTTCACGCGCTGAATGGGCCACCGTCAGTGTTGCACAAACGCCCTGTTCAAACTGAAACGTCGCAATCCCCACATCTTCAACTTCGCGTTTGAAGAAAGCGTTCGTCATAGTCGACTTTACTTCGCTTACCTTACCGAACAGATCCAACAAGACTTCGATTCGATGACAGCCAAAGTCGAACATTGGACCACCACCCGACTGGTCCTTCTTTAATAGCCACGCACGCGGGTGATCGGCCGCCGGATCAAACCATTCGAACGCATTGATCTGCGCCACGACAGGGGTCCCGATTTCACCGGACCCAAGGACCTCTTTTATACGACGAACAACCGGATAGAAATGTCGATAATAAGCAATGCCAAGCTTGACATTGTTAGTCCGGCAGGCATCGATCATTCGATCGCATTCGGCGACATCGAGGGCCATCGGCTTTTCACAAAGCACATGCTTCCCCGCTTCGGCCGCCGCGATCGTTTGTTCGGCGTGAAGATAAACCGGGGTAGCGATATAGACCGCGTCGATCTCTTTGTCTTGCAGAAGTTCGCGCCAATCGGTGTACCAACGTTTGGCGCCGAATTCTTTCGCAAACGAATCGACAAGCTCAGCTTGAGCACGATTTACGGCAAGCAGTTCGCAGTTCGGAAGATCGCGAAGAGCCGGAGCGACACGCTTGCGCGCAATGTCGCCACATCCGATCAACCCAAATGAAATTTTCCCCATTGCTATCTATCGAAACTGTTCCCAGGTCGAGAGAATCTCGCGCAGCTCTTCCTGTTCTTCCGGAGTGACGTTAACCAGCGGCGGACGCACTGGCCCACCATTCAGACCCGCCATGTCCATCAATGCTTTCATCGTCGAAACTTCATAACCCTTACGACGCGAACGAATCGCATAAAGAGGAATCACGCAACGTTCGAGTAGCTTGGTCAACTTATCACCATCGCCGATCGCGCCCAGCGCATGTAGCCGCAATGATAAACGCGGCGCAACTGTGGCAATACTCGAAGTGTAGGTACGAATGCCAGTGCTGTAATACGCAGCAACCATGTCGTCGCCTGCGCCACCGATCCAGTGCAATCGATCACCGACGTGATTCATGATCGCCTGCAAACGGCGGATGTCACCTTGTCCGTCTTTCCAGCCGATAAGCGAAGGGATTGCGGCGGCGAGTCGTTCTACCATTGAAGGACTGAAGGTAGCCCAATCGCGACTGTAGATAAACAGACCGAGTTTACTTGCTGCGCCAATGCTTCGGTAATACTCGAACAAGCCGGCGTCGTCGGCTTGTGGGTAGTAAGGCGGAAACACGAGTAAACCATCCGCGCCTGCTTTCTCGGCGGCATGGACCATCTCGATGGCGAACCGTTGACCATAACCAACACCGGCAATCACGGGCACGCGACCATCACACGCATGAACAGTCAACTCAACAACGCGCGCGTATTCGGAAGGTGTCAGTGAATATAGCTCGCCGGTGCCACCGGCTGCGACGATTGCGGAGATCGGATGTTCGATGAGTTTGGTCAGGTTCTCATGAAGACCGGAGAGGTTGAGCGACAGGTCGTCATTGAATGGAGTGATTGGAAAGGCAATGACGCCGGAAAGTTTTGATCGAAGTTCAGTTGGGTTCATAGTGATCGCCTAGCTGTACGTCTCTGCGTCTCTGCGTCTCCGCGTCTCCGCGTTGAAATTGATGTTCGTGTAATTGAGCCTCATTTTCAACACAGAGACGCGGAGACGCGGAGACGCAGAGTTAAGAGCTTGCCAGGTCTCCCGCGGCTTTCTCCAGACCCTGGATTTTGTCAGCAGTTAATTCAGACACATACGGCGGGACTGGACCAGTCGGCGCAATTCCTGCCAACGCCGTTGCATGATGAAGCACTCGCGCCGGGCCCCACGCATCGCGCAGATCCTCCAAGGGAATAAACTTCTCACGCAGTTCCTCAGCCGAAGAATAATCCTTGCGACTCAACGCCTCAAAAAGTTTTTGACTCAAATGCGGGGCGATGCATCCCGAGCCAGTCGTAAATCCTGACAACTGCCAATCGCGCAAATGAATAATTGCCGGGCGCTCACCAATTCCACTGATTACATACTTCCGATCGACACGCGCGAGCAAAGCATCGAGAAAGAGGTCCTCTTTCGGATCGTCGCGCACGACCGCATACTTAATGCCGATACACGTTCCGTCTTCAACCAGGCGCGCGACAGCATCGAGACCGGCAGTCTTATCCGATCCAAAATTCTCTTCGTCCTTTATATAAATGATCAGTTTACAGTTTGCGGCTTCGGCAATCTCGCGATAGCCACGCTCTAAACCCTTCGCATCCCGCGGATCGGCGCATGGGAGGAGCATCGCAGTCGAAAAGTCATGTTTACGAATTAACGGCGCCTGGTCCATCGCGCGTCCAAACGATGGTCCGATACTGGGAATGAGCCACGCATCCTTGTGTTGGCCGGACAACCACTCCAGCATTTCATCAAACTCGTTAAGCGTGACGTGATAAAGGAAAGCGTTGCCACCGTAAATTAGCCGCGTAATGCCGCCGCTAAGAATATGTTTGACGATCAGATCGTTCTGTTCGAAGTCGAGCGAACGCCGCTGATCGCTCCTGCGCGCAAGGGGCGGAACAGCAAAAACACCTTGAAGGTTGTGGTTCATGGGACAATGATAAGGGATCTAAAACCTTACGTCGTCGTCGCGCAGCGACGGTTGAATGTTTCGTCGCATGGCGACGGTTGAATTTCGTCGCGTAGCGACGGTTGAATTTAGCCAGCCGTTTTAACGGCTGGGGTCATCGCATTACGCGATCGCGTCGCGTAGCGACGTTTGAATTTAGCCAGCCGTGTTAACGGCTGGGGTCATCGCATCACGGGTAGCGTCGCGTATCGACCCGTGAATTGATGGGCGACAACATGAATTTCAAGACGCGCATTCAGGCGTCGCTACGCGACGCGGGTCGATGCGGGCAAACAACCAGCCATTAAAATGGCTGGCTAAATTCATCCGTCGCTACGCGACGAATCCCCATCACCCACTCTCCCCATCGCCCCTTCTCCCCATCCCCCTCTCACCCCCTCGCCTTCCAAAACTCCCGCGTGCTCCCCTTCAACGACTTATTCATAAACTTCTCATTCATGATCAAAAACGCGCCGAGTCCATGAAGATCGTTCGTGAGCTGTTTTCTCGCGTAGTAGTAAGGCAGGTCGGCGACGTTTGTGCCTTCACAGATACCAGTTAAATTCGGCAGTCCGTCAGCGCCCAGCGAAATCCGGGTCAACACTCCTGCATACCCGGCCTGCGCAGTTTTCATGTACGACTTATCAACATAACCACGATCAACTGCGCGCGCGATCGTAAACGTGTACATACTCGAACTGGACGTCTCCAACCAGTTCGACGGCTCAGCGCCACGATTCACGACCTGATACCAGAGTCCCGTCTTCTTGTCCTGAAAGTTGGACCACGCCTTCACCAATTGCTGCAGTTGCGCGATCAACTTCGGCCGGTTCGGATGGTCCTTCGGCAACAGCTCGAGTATTTCGATCAACGTCATCCCAAACCAACCCATCGCGCGACACCAAATCTCCGGCGACTGGCCTGTCTCTTTGTTGGCCCAGGTCGCTTGTCGACTTTCGTCGTAAGCATGAAACATCAAACCTGTTTTCGGATCGTTTAGGTGCGACGTATAAACGAGCATCTGTTTGGTCGCTTCATCGTTCGCATATTTACTGTCGCCGAAAATGCTTCCATACCTAATCAAAAACGGCAGCGACATAAACACGCCATCGCCCCATAACTGCCACTCGCGGCTTTTATAGACCGCGTGCCAGAAACCGCCTTCCTTTGTGCGCGGATAGTCGTTGAAGCGCGCTCTGATTTTGTCTGCAGCGAGTTTGTAACGCGGCTCTTTGGTCTCCTGATACAAGGCGAGCAATAGATTGCCCGTATTCATGTTATCGAGACTGTCGAGTTTCACTTCGATCTTTTCACCTTGCGGATTCGTGTTTGTGACGAAACCGTTTTCGTCGACGTGGTAATCGACGAAGTCTCTGATGTATTTCAAATAGCGTGGATCGTGAGTGCGTTTGTAGACGAGATATTGGCTGTAGAGATAAAGACCACGGGGATAGTTCCAGACGCCGAGATCCTTTGGCGTGGGGAAGCGCTTCATGGTCGCCTCGACAATTGCCACTGACCAATCGGTCGGTTTTGGTTTGGGAGTGGCGGCCAAAACCGCCGTTAGCGAACTGTTTAGAATTGCGAGTAAGAGCAGTAATTGGAGGGAGACTTTGATTCTGGGTCGCATTAACATTCCTTCCGATTGATAGTAGGGGCGTCCCTCTGTGGGCGCCCGCCTCAAATTGGGAGACCTAACTCAAGGGCGGCCACGGAGGGCCGCCCCTACAACTACGCGTAAAGTCCTATTCAAAAACGTATTCACGTGTCGGGTCGGTGTGTTAATTTAAAGAACCAATCCCCGAGGCGTTGTTACCGGTAACAAAACAGAAGCGCGACAATAAAGTCACGCAGTTTTTCTTGTCAACGACTCAATCAGATGTCGCAGTCATACTTAAAAATCAGCAAGAGACTTTAGGAGAGAAGCGATGAGCAAGTCTCACGATGAAACGAACGGTAAGCACGATCCGAGTCGACGAAGTTTTCTAAAAGGTGTCGGTATCGCGGGCGCGGGCGCCGCCGTTGTTGATCGGATTTGGGTCGAAGTCGAAGCCAAAGAAGAACAGCCGGCCGCTCCGGAAACGTTGAGCGGCAACGTCAAAGTCGTACTCGACGTAAACGGCGGTAAAGTTCCGGTCGAAGTCGAACCACGAACCACACTTCTTAACGCCCTGCGCAATCACGCCGAACCAGCGTTGACTGGTCCAAAACTCGTTTGCGATGTCGGCACTTGCGGCGCTTGTACCGTGCTCCTCGACGGCAAGCCTGCTTATTCGTGTCTCGTGCTTGCGGTTGACGCAGCTAGTCGAAAGATCACGACCGTTGAAGGGTTGGGAACGCCGGAAAATCTTAGCGTGGTGCAATCCGCGTTCATCGAAAAGGACGGATTAATGTGTGGCTTCTGCACGCCCGGTTTCGTCACCACCATTTCAGCCTACTTGAAGAAAAATCCCAATCCGACGCTGGCTGAGGTCCAGGAAGCCTGCAAAGGAAATTTCTGTCGTTGCGGCACTTATCCGCGTGTGTTTGAAGCGGCGTTGGCGGCAGCTAAGAGTGGCAGGGTTTAGTTGTAATTCGGGAGAGAGCGATGCAGCAGCAACAACCAGCGAAACCGAAGAAGAAGATCAAAGTTGTACGACCAGTCAACGGCATCGATCAGGAAGTGGAAATCGAAGTCGATGCCGACAGTGGACCAGGTTGGGGACCAAACGACAAACACACATTACTGAACCATCCGTGGCCGCGTGTTGATGGTCCATTAAAAGTGAGTGGCGCGGCGCATTACACGTACGACATGCGTCCGAAAGGAATGCTGTTCGCTCGCATACTCCGCTGTCCGCATGCTCACGCGAAAGTCACAAAGTTTGACTCGAGCGCGGCGGAAAAGATGCCGGGTATTGCGGCAGTTATTCAGGGACCGCTGACGGAACTTCGCTACGCCGGCGCACCGGTTGCGGCAGTTGCGGCCAAAACACCCGAGTTAGCAGACGATGCATTGCGCGCAATCGTAGTGACTTATGAAGTCTTGCCTCACGTGGTCCATGCTCAAAAAGCGGCGGAACCCGATGCGCCGAAGGTGGTTGCCGAAGAACAAAATCTTCAACAAAAAGCCAAAGCCGGCGATCTGGCGAAAGTTGAAGCAGCCTTTGCAACTGCAGACGCAATCGTCGAAGCCGAATACATCTCAGCGCGCATCCATCACGCGTGCCTGGAAACGCACGGTGTGGTGGTTGATTACAGCGGTGGGGAAACTGCCACTGTGTACGCATCAACCCAGGGCACATTCACGATTCCCAAAGATGCAGCTACTCAACTCGGTCTCAAAGAGAGTGACGTAACGTCAGTTGTTCAGCACATGGGTGGGGGTTTTGGTTCGAAGTTTGGTATCGGCGTCGAGGGAATGTTTGCCTGCAAACTTTCTAAACAAACTAAGACGCCGGTGAAATTGATGCTGACCCGCCAAGATGAATTTGTGATGGCCGGTAACCGCTCCGGCGCCTGGCAGAAAATAAAAGCCGGAGTGAAAAACGACGGGACTTTGGTGGCGCTGCAGGCCCGTCAATATAGACTCGGAGGCGTGGGCCAGGGATCACAAGCCGGTCAACCTTATATTTATCGAGCCGGCGATTTCTATCGCGAGATTTATGCGCTTCACACAAACGAGGACGCGACAGTTGCGATGCGCGCGCCTGGTCATCCTGAAGCTTCGTTTGCGATGGAGTCGTTGATGGATGAGCTGGCTTACAAGATCAAAATGGATCCGATGGAGTTTCGTAAAAAGAACCTGCGCGACCCGGTCTATCATCGCCAGCTTGATCGCGGCGCGAAAGCGATAGGTTGGGAACGACGGAATCCGGTTCCTGGTGGAAATCCCGGCGTACTAAAACGAGGAATGGGTTGTGCGGTCGGGACCTGGGGTGGCGGTGGAAACGATGCTTGTAAAGTCGACGTCACTATTGGTCGAGACGGATCAGTTTTAGTTTCAGTTGGCACGCAGGACTTAGGTACGGGAACCAGAACTTTTACTCGCGCGGTCGTCGCTGAGGAATTGGGACTGCAAATCTCAGACATCAAAGAAGAGATCGGAAATTCCAAACTTGGCGGCGCTAATGACTCCGGTGGATCTACAACTGCAGCGTCATTGTCACCGTCCGTAAAAGATGGAGCTTACAAAGCGCGCATGTTGTTTGCTGAACGCGTGGCGTCGCTATTCGATAACGCAAAACCTGAAGAGCTTACTTTTACTAACGGAAACGTGAGTGGCAAGGGAAAAACAATCTCCTGGAAACAGGCATGCGCGGCTTTACCATCAGCCGGCGTCACTGGTCACGGAGTTTGGCGTCAGGATCTTCAGGCAAGTGGTATTCACGGGGCCTCGTTCGCGGAAGTTGAAGTCGACACTGAAACCGGGCACGTCAAACCGATCCGGATGGTCCATGTTCAGGATGGAGGTCTGCCACTGAATCGTCTCACGATGGAGAGCCAGATCAATGGTGGCATGATTCAGGCACTCGGAATGGCTTTGTGGGAAGGTCGAGTGATGGACGAAAAACTCGGCGTGCAGTTGAATCCCGGTTTAGGCGATTACAAGATCCCCGGCTCACTCGAAATCCCCGAGATGATTCCGATCATCGACGACGACGATAAGCGCGAAGTTGTTATTGGCATCGCGGAAGGCTGCATCATTCCCGCACTCGGCGCTGTCGTGAACGCAGTCTTTAATGCTTGCGGTGTGCGCGTAAGAGAAACACCGCTAACGCCCGACAAAATTTTAATGGGCCTGATGAATGCATAGGAGCGCAGGCGTCCTCGCCTGCCCCCAGGAAATAAGATGACTTTAAGCTCAACAGGCAGGCGAGGACGCCTGCGCTCCCAGAGGACAAGCAAATGAAAGCCTTTGAGTGGACCAACCCAACAGACCTTAACCAGGCGGTCAAACTCCTCAGCAACAACGCCGGAGACATCGACGACGCGCCTCGGCCAATAGCCGGTGGACAAGACCTGCTCACCACCATGAAGGACTACACTTCGCGTCCTACGCGGCTGGTGAATCTGAAGAACATCAAAGGCCTGAATCGTCTTTCACTCGATGCTAAAGGTCTGACAATCGGCGCACTGATCACGCTAACCGAACTCGAAGAGCACCAGGGCGTGCGCAAACAAATGCCTGGTCTTGCCCAGGCCGCGCATTCGATCGCGACTCCGCAAATTCGCAACCTCGGCACGGTCGGCGGCAACCTCTGTCAACGTCCACGCTGCTGGTATTTCCGGTTGGAAGAAGTTAACTGTTTGAAGAAGGGCGGCTCGGAGTGTTACGCCGTGACTGGCGAAAACAAATACAACGCAATCTTTGGCGGTGGCCCATCATACATCGTGCATCCTTCCGATCTGGCGCCCATGCTGATGGCGTTGGGCGCGAAGATCACCGTGGTTGGACCAGCCGGAAAGCGGGTCATTCCCATCGAACAGTTTTTCACGTTGCCCTCTGAAGGCAACATTCGCCGCGAAAACGTACTTAAGAACGACGATCTGATTACGGAAATTTTTGTTCCTGCTTCTGGTTTCGCCGGCAGTTCCACTTACCTGAAATTTAAAGAGCGCGATTCGCTCGACTTCGCTATGGCCTCAGTGGCGGCGGCCGTGCAGAAGTCAGGCAACACGGTTAAGGATGCGCGAGTTGTGTTGGGCGGCGTGGCGCCGATCCCGTGGCGCGTGCCGGCTGCGGAGAAGTATTTAATCGGCAAAACACTGACGAAAGAAGTGATGAATGAAACGGCGAAGCTGGCGTTAGCGGACGCCAAACCACTCGAGAAAAATGCGTACAAAGTGCCGCTCGCACAGACTCTGGTACGACGCGCATTGGCAATAGCCGGCGGCGTCACAGCTTAGTTCAGCCTCGAGAGATACGTACCACCTGCGGTAGCGGGTGGGTCAACAGAGAGATACAGGACTGATCGAAGCACCCACCAATACCATTACGACACTTCAATCACCTTTCTGCGGTCAACTTCGCTCCAAGAAGTTTTTCAAACTCGACCGTTTAGCGACGAGCGCTGAAGATTACATCGACGCTGCGAACCACGTCTGGTGTTGCGAGACGCAGGAAGTATTTGGACCTGACAATAGTCGCGTCGAACCCGAGAAGTGTGGCCCCGGACGCTCGTGTTACATGTCAGCGATCTAGGAGCTTTGGACTTTGGACTTTGGACTTGGTACAACCTTCCCCCTTTGCAAAGTCCCCGCTACCGGTGCACACTAAGTTCGGAGGTAATGCAATGAGAAAAGTTCTATTCATCAGGATGGTCGCGGTCGTCGCCGTGAGTGCATTTGTTTTTAGTTCACGTGCCGAGAACGTTAGTCTGCGGGGCGACTATGTCGAGGTACGCACCGCGAGTGTCTTTGCCGGCGCCTGTCACTACAACGGCGAAGTCACCACGGCGGGTCGCGAGGCCATGATGGCCTGGAACGTTACTTCCGGAAAATGGCAAGGCGTTGATCTTGCCGGCGTGAAGGTCATGGCGATTGTGAGTTCCGAAGCGAACCTCGGCGATCAGAATGCCGCGCGCCAATCGGAGATTGTGATTGACAGTCCATCGCGGGCGCAGTCGTTGGCGATGTTGAACGCCATCAAAGAGAAGTATGCGTCGTCGTTAGGCAAGATCGTAAAAGTACGCGATGCGTCAATTTCGTTTGTGCGTGAAGGCAAGACTTACGCGGTTGCCGCCGATGACGCGACGATCAATGTTGAAGCAATGCCCAACGATCTCTGCTGCAAGATGCCGAATTTGGTCTGGTACACGCCACTGGTAGGACTCGAAAACCGCAAAGTTGGCTACACGACGAACGCGAGTTATTCCGGCAACGCCGTGAGCGAAGAGTGGAGCCGCTCCGGTGAGAACAGCGCCTTCTACGGCAGTTTCGCGTTGTAGTTTTTCCTTAATCGCCGTTCTGATTATCCGGATTGCTATTCTTTCGACACCACCGACTTTATTCGGTGGTACTTCAATTTCTCGCTAACACTCATTCCACTAATTGCTAGATACCACCGACTTCATGTCGGTGGTACTTCAATTTCTCCCTAATACGCGTTCCCACTGCTGTGCTTAGACACCACCGACTTCATGTCGGTGGTACTTCAATTTCTCGCTAATACGCGTTCTCACTCATTTGCTTAGATACCACCGACTTCATGTCGGTGGTCATTCAATTTCTCGCTAACACGCATTCCCACTCATTGCTTAGATACCACCGACTTCATGTCGGTGGAGTCTCAATTTCTCGCTAACACGCGCTCCCACTCATTTGCTTAGATACCACCGACTTTATGTCGGTGGTCATTCAATTTCTCGCTAACACGCGTTCCCACTCATTGCTTAGATACCACCGACTTCATGTCGGTGGAGTCTCAATTTCGCAGTGAGTCGATTAGCTTGTGAGTCCAGCGTCCTTAGCCAGAAGCTGAACCTCCACGGACGTAAAGTCCGTGGTATCTCTATCTCCTTCCATTCCCTTTAGCCAGAAGCTGAAACTCCACGGACGTAAAGTCCGTGGTATCTCCATCTCCTTCCATCTTTTAGCCAGAAATTGAAACTCCACGGACATAAAGTCCGTGGTATCTCTATCTCTTCAATTCCCTTTAGCAGAAGCTGAAACTCCACGGACATAAAGTCCGTGGTATCTCCTCTCATTCCATTCCCTGTATTAGCCAGAAGCTGAAACTCCACGGACGTAA
>DATDMC010000071.1:0-13046 GCA_036518995.1 Pyrinomonadaceae bacterium
GATAACTAATTTTTTGGGCTGCGCCCTCCTTCTTCAAGCGGGAGAGGGCGTAGCCCAAGAACTAACGGGCTAACTTACGGAAAGGCGGAGCCATTCCTCACAACAGGGCGGCGAAGCCGAGACGAGCTTCAGGCGGGCGCAGCCCAAGAACTAACGAGCTAACTTACGGAATGGCAGAGCCATTCCTCACAACAGGCGGCGAAGCCGAGACGAGCTTCGGGCGGGAGAGGGCGCAGCCCAAGAACTAACGAGCTAAGTTACGGAAAGGCGGAGCCATTCCTCACAACAGGCGGCGAAGCCGAGACGAGCTTCAGGCGGAAGAGGGCGCAGCCCAAGAACTAACGGGCTAACTTACGGAAAGGCGGAGCCATTCCTCACAACAGGCGGCGAAGCCGAGACGAGCTTCGGGCGGGAGAGGGCGTAGCCCAAGAACTAACGGGCTAACTTACGGAAAGGCGGAGCCATTCCTCACAACAGGGCGGCGAAGCCGAGACGAGCATTTGAGTTATACTCTCCTCCCAGCTCTTCATTTCCAAACCCGCAGCGTCACCACTTCGAAGGGAGCGATATCCATGCGTCTTAGTCGAATATTTATCTACGTCTTGCTAACTATCGTGACCCTTGCTCTGGTGGGTCACGCCCAGAATTTAAATACAAATCAGATGAACAAAAAGATGACTTATCCGGTGGCGAGAAAGAGTGATCAGGTTGACGACTATCACGGAGTCAAAGTCGCAGATCCATATCGTTGGCTCGAGGATCTTGATTCGGATGAAACACGCAACTGGGTCGAAGCAGAAAATAAACTGACCTTCGGTTTTCTCGCGACGATTTCCGCGCGCAACAAGATCAAGGACCGCCTGACAAAACTCTGGAATTATGAAAAGTATGGAGTACCCTTCAAAGAAGGGAGCCGTTACTTCTACACGCGTAACAGTGGCCTGCAAAATCAAAGCGTTCTTTACACTGTTACATCACTCGATGGACCACCACAACTCGTAATCGATCCCAATATCTTGTCGACTGACGGCACAGTTGCTTTGTCCGGAATGCAGGTTAGCAATGATGGAAAATTGTTGGCTTACAGTTTGTCCGCGTCCGGTTCTGACTGGCAGGAGTGGAAGGTCCGCGATGTCGAGACTGGAAAAGATCTGAACGACGATTTGAAGTGGGTGAAGTTTTCCGGCGTGGCCTGGACTCGTGACAATAGTGGCTTCTTCTATGCGCGTTACGACGAACCAAAGAGCGATTCACTCAAGGCCACGAATTATTTCCAAAAGCTCTATTTCCATAAACTCGGCGCGCCACAAAGCGCTGATGTCCTGGTCTATGAACGTCCCGATCAAAAAGACTGGTTGTTCGGCGCTAACGTAACCGAAGACGGCGACTATCTAATTATTCCGGTCTCGCAAGGCACAGATTCAAAAACGCGCGTCTACTACAAAGACTTAAGAACTGATGGTTCGCCGGTAGTTAAACTGCTCGACGATTTCGATGCGGCCTATAACTTTATTGGCAATGATGGACCACGCTTCTGGTTTTACACTGATCTGGAATCGCCGCGAGGCAAGTTGATCGAAATCGATGTCACGAAACCCGAACGCGCTAATTGGAAAATTTTAGTGCCTGAAAGTAAGGAAGCGTTACAGTCCGCGTCATTCGTAAATCACCAATTCATTCTCAACTACCTCAAGGATGCGTATACGCAAGTCAGAATTTACGACCGCAACGGAAAGTTTGTGAGAGACGTGCCGTTTCCCGGTATTGGTTCGGCGGACGGTTTCGTTGGCAAAGCGACTGACACAGAAACATTCTATTTGTTCACGAGTTTCACGACTCCGACGACGATCTATCGTTACGATCTAACGACCGGCAAGAGTTCGATCTTTCGCCAACCAACGGTCGAGTTCGATCCCAATGCGTTTGAAACGAAGCAGGTCTTTTACGCCAGCAAAGATGGCACGAAGGTCCCGATGTTCATCACTTATAAGAAAGGTCTGAAGCTCGACGGCAATAACCCGACATACCTTTATGGCTATGGCGGTTTCAATGTTTCATTGTCACCGGCGTTCTCGGTTGGAAATCTGGTTTGGATGGAAATGGGCGGTGTTTACGCGCAACCGAGTTTGCGTGGTGGGGCTGAATATGGCGAAGAGTGGCACCAGGCAGGGATGAAGTTGAAGAAGCAAAACGTGTTCGATGATTTCATCGCTGCGGCTGAGTGGTTGATCAGGAATAAATACACTTCAACTCCGAAGCTCTCGATCGGAGGCGGCAGTAATGGTGGGTTGTTGGTGGGTGCTGCACTGACTCAACGACCTGACCTGTTCGGCGCTGCGTTACCGGCGGTGGGTGTAATGGACATGCTCCGGTTTCAGAAGTTCACGATTGGTTGGGCCTGGGTTTCCGATTACGGATCAGCGGAGAATCCGGACGACTTCAAAGCGCTGTATGCGTATTCACCGTTGCATAACATCAGGAAGGGAACTGTATATCCGCCAACATTAGTGACGACGGCTGATCATGACGATCGCGTTTGGCCGGGACACAGTTTCAAGTTTGCGGCAACGCTGCAGGACGCGCAGGCTGGTCCAGCACCGATACTGATCAGAGTCGAGCCCAAAGCCGGCCACGGCGCAGGTAAACCAACATCAAAAATTATTGAAGAGATCGCAGATAGTTGGGCGTTCTTAGTAAAGACGCTCGGAATGTCCGACATGCTTTAGCGGTGAGTTGATACCACGTCTGATTTGCACACATCAAGGGGCCTTTATTCGCACGGGACGACCGGGACGGACGCGCTCCGACAGAAGAGCGCCCTCTGAAATCCTTTGGTCTTATTGGCTGTACCATGGAGCGCCGTTAACACGCGGAAGCTCTTCTGTCGGAGCGCGTCCGTCCCGGTCGCCCCCTTCAATCCACAATCATTCTGGATTTAATCAGACCACGGGGCGGGTTTGCGGACCCAGCGGAAGTCGCGCAGTTTTTCGATTAATGCATCCGGAAGAGCGCCTTCATCGCTCGCCTCAATATTAGACTCCACATGCGATTGCTTACGCATTCCCGGAATAATCGTTGTCACATCTTCACTACTGAGAATGAAACGCAACGCGAGTTCGGGCATCGTGATCTTTGTCGAATATTCCTGGTTCCAGTCAGCCAAAACCCTCTTTAGCTGCTCCGCTTTATCAACGCTCGGATTTAAATTTTCAGGCGTGAAGTAGTTGTTGCGCCAATCACCGTCGGGCCATTTGCTGGCTTTCGTCAGCGTTCCCGTCAATGTGCCTTCGTCGAAAGGCACACGCGCAATCACGGCCACTTTCATCTCGCGACAAGCGGGAAACAATTCATCTTCAGGGTTCTGATCGAAGATGTTGTAGATCACCTGGACCGCATCAATCTGGCCACTCCGCACTGCTTGCACACCATTCCATGGTTCCCAGCGATTGATACTTATCCCGATCGCATTAATTAACTTCTGACTACGCAGATCGTCGAGCTTGTAGAACCAGCGATCATCTCGCATCCACTGATCGTTCCAGGTATGCAGTTGGACCAGATCGAATTGTTGCAACGCGGCGTTTTCAAGACTGCGATGAACAAACTCTTCAACGTGATCGGGTGGATACGAGTCCATCAAAGTTGAATCAGGTAACGCGGGCCATTGCAAGTTCTTTGGTGGAACTTTGGTGGCCGTGTAAAGACGCTTATCGCTGTTTGTCTTTACAGTTTGGCCCAGCAAATTTTCGCTACGACCTTCGCCGTAAGCATAGGCGGTATCGAAAAAGTTACAGCCAAGTTCGACTGCAGCCTGCAATGATCCGAGTGATTCGTTGTCGTTCGAGTTGGACCAACTGCCCATGCCCCACATGCCGTAACCAATGTCGCTAACTTTCCAGTCGAGCCGGCCAAACTGTCGGTAGTTCATCTTTCGCTCCTGATGTTGTGGTGTTGAGGTCAGTACCGTAACGCGGTAGCGTCGGGTCGCGCAATAGATATAGGCCTATAAAATCATGCTGACCCGACGCTACCCCGTCACGGTACTGACTTCATCGCCACTAGATAAAGCATATCGACAGACAAAAACGCCCCGGAATCGAAGATCCCGAGGCGTCTTGCCTATCAATTGTTTGTCAGCTTAGTTGTTGCCCGAGGTTGATGCACCATTGTTGGTGATGATCACGTCCTGGGTTGAACCGCCGAAGGTCACGCCGAGAAGCTGGGTATCGTCGCCTGTGCCGGTTGAGCGAACCTGAAAATCACTCGCCTTCTTGTCACGAGCTTCAAACTTCGCCATTGCCTGGGCGACAACCTTACCATTCTTGATGATCGACAACTGTCCGGTCTCATCATCAAACTTCAGATCGTACGTTCCCTTTTTCACCATAGTGCCATTCACTTTGGTGTCGTCTTCAAATGTGACCTTGTGCTTGTGCGTTTTGGCAAATGCAGCCACGCTCGTCAGTGCACCGATCATTACCACTACCGCAATCCGATTTACGATTGACTTCATCACAACTCTCTCCTTATCCCATGTTCGGCTTACAGCTAAAGCACCCTTATTGGTCTTCACTGCGCAAGCCCGGTTTCAATCTTCTGATGGTTCCCTCGACCTTGATGAAAGCGAATCGCGTACCATCGGCGACTCGCTCTTGATTAATGCATCCTCTGTGAAATAACACCGCTCGCAGAGGCCTTATGACAAAAAATCAATGATGCTGAAAGGTGTTCACAATAACCAGTACGTTGTTCACATTCTCGTACAGTCACTGCTGTCTTCATTCGCATCACTTTACTGATTCACGTTCGACGACAACTTAGTTCCATTAACCTCGCGTCGAACTGTGCACCTATCAAGGAGCCTCACTATCAATTCGATGCTGTGCAACGTCATCGAATGATTTGTTACGCAATCGAATGTTGAAAGGTTCCGCTAAATGCCCGATCAACTTTCAACTTTTTCAATTACAAACATAAGATGCGGTCAGGCGGAAGTCTTTACCTTCTCTATACAATTCTTTACAGTTCCTTACAGATTTTTCGGAGACGGTTTGATAGACTCCGCCCTCTCTTAGTTGCATAAGCTGGCCTCAGGTATGAACTTCAGATAACCCGGCCTTTGGTTAGCCTGCGGCGTCTTAGTTTCGAGAAACTGAACAATTTTTGAAGGAGATCTTGAATGAGAAAATTAGTCGGCGCTTTGAGCCTGTCAAGCGCACTCATATTTACGTTGGTAGTGCAGGCCGCCGCACCCGCTAACTTCGCGGGCACTTGGACTCTCGACAAGGCCAAGAGCCAGGGTCTTAATCCGCGTATGCAAGGTGCGGACAGCGTGACCTGGACCATTACGCAGGACAGCAAAACGATCACCGTCGAAGAGAAAGTTACTGGTGGTCAGATGATGGGTGGTGGACCAGGAGGCGGTGCTCCGCCGGCTGGTGGCGCTCCCGGTGGTGGCGGTGGTCAGGGTGGTGGACGTGGCATGGGTGGTGGCTTCGGTGGACCACGCACGTTCAATCTTGATGGTAGTGAAACATCTGCCGACATGGGCCGGGGCAAAGTTGCGCGCAAAGCGACTGTTGCCGGTGATGGCAGTGTGACCCTCGTTTCGAAATCCACCTTCCAGGGCCAGGATGGCGAGGTCGTTTCAACCACGACTGAGAAACTTGTTTTGTCAGGCGATGGAAAAACTTTGACCGTGACTCGTAAGGTTGAAGGTCCGCGACCGGGCGACAGCACTTACGTTTTCACCAAGTAGTTTTTTAGAGCGGCAATCTAAAACGAAAGAGCACGTGGCGTTTCGACGTCATGTGCTCTTTTCTTCTCTGCGTCTCAGCGTTCTCAGCGTCTCTGTGTTGAAACTTGGATCCGCTTATTCGCACATCGATTTCAACACAGAGACGCTGAGAACGCAGAGACGCAGAGAAGAAGTTATTCCATCCAGTCGCGCGTCATGTCACACCACAAGGCGAGGCCGCGCCATTCACTGAAACGTGAGTAGTAGCGCGCGATCTTTTTGTCGGTTGCTTTACGTCCATTGTTTCTGACTTGATAGAACTTTGCGCGCGTCCATGAATCAAGCGCGAGCCCGTCGTAACGGCCGACCAGCTTTAAAAGATTCTCTGCCGCGTAATCGCCAACTCCTTTCACACCTTTCATCTCTTTGATCAAATCTTTGGTTGAGAGTGGACTATGCAGCCAGCTCTCGACGTCCAGTTCGGCTGAGGCCACCCGGTCCGCCAGTTCCTTTAGATAAGAAGCGCGATAACCCGCCCGCACTTCGTTTGTGTAAAACGACGTGGGCATCAAGGCCATCGCCTGAGGCGTGGGAAAGGTCCGGCGTTCATCGCTGTCCGCCCGGCCCAGGTTTAGGACCAGACCCGTGACCATTTTTTGCGTCAGGGCCCACGAACAGTTGGTTGTACAGATCATCTTCACCAGATCTTCGAAGACAGTTGGTGACCGAAGCATACGGCCCGCGCCCTGCTCGGCGATCCAGCCAAAATCCGGTTCGGCACTCATCGCCGAATAGAAGGCGGCGAGGTCGTCGTCGAGCCTCAGAATATGGCGGGCATCGCGGACGACTTTTGCTTCGTCGGCTTTGCCGAGTCGCCGTGACGATGTGATTTTGACAGTTCGTTTTTGCGCGGTCAGCGAAATGGAAGCTGGAGGTCGGGCTCCCAGATCAATTACTCGTCGCAGTTCCCATTTATCGCGGTCGATGGAGAAGGGCAATAGTTCGCACCAGCCGTGGCTGATAATTGTTCGTTTGAAGCTAAAGGTTGGTGGGGTTGCGATAGTGATTTCGGTGGACATTCGTTTTATTGGTTCTTCCTGATTTGATTTCGTGGAATTGTAGTCAAATTGAGCTTGTATTGTTCAAGTTCGGTCAAGGTGATTCTTGACAGTTTTGGAGTCTCACCTATAGACTGAACCCACTTGAAAAAACAGTGTGTGGAAGGCTGACTCTTCTTCCCCTATTACACTTGGGAAAAGAGGAGAGAGAGGACCAATACTAGGCTTCCTTCAGTACTCCGGCGACGTACGCGCCGCTTCCAGAACAAATAAAAGTCGGAGCTTTCCGACGTGGTTTGTCGCCCCAGGGGCAGTTAGCAGGGCAGCCCGTGGGGCGAAACCGTTTTTAGGGTTGGGTGTATCACGTTTACCTCTCTGCGTCTCAGCGTTCTCTGCGTCTCTGTGTTGAAAATATGGATCGAGTAAGCGGATCACAGTCTTAACACAGAGACGCAGAGAACGCTGAGACGCAGAGAGGTAAATGACCCAAGGCCTTTCATCGCACATAGATCGGATTCGAGATTATCAACGGCTGCTCACTGAACGGTTTTCCTAAACCGGGATTGTAAATTTCCACACGATAGACGCCGCGCTCGGTTATTTTCACTTCCTTCATCTGCACCCCAGCTTCATCAAAAAAAGTTGCTCCGTTTCTAAAAATCACAACGCGACGTGGAGCCGTCAGCCATACCTTTAAACTTGTATTGTCCGTCAACGTAATCTCATCACCTTGAATCGCGGTCATCGATCCATTGGTTGCAGTGAACCTGAAGTTCGATACATCACCGAAGACGTCGAATCCTATATAACAGTGACCCGCGCGAATAGCGTCGAGCAGATTTTGCGCATCGAGATTTTTATCGCGCGGAAGAAGCACATGCATTTTTACGAGCGCAAAACTCGTCTGATAAGGATCAACTTTTATTCCGTATAACTGTTTCCCACTCGCATCATTCAAACTCACTCCAATGTTTGAATGCGCGTCGGTTCCGGCAGTCGCCACTACTCGCCTGGTTGCTAATAACGAGTCCCACTTCTGCAGTGCGGCTGTTGGTCGCTGATAGAAATTCGCAAACAGTAAATCACGGTAACTGGAGTAGGACCACAAGCCATCGAAGAAGGCGACTACCTTGTTGTATTCCTTCGCATTCGTGAAGACGTTATAAACTTCGACCCCATCAAATCCGGCGTCCCACGACTTGAATTCATCAGGATAAGCGGCAATCGCTAATGCATTGCGCGCGTGTGCGGTAGTTGCGAGATTGTTGATTGCGCTTTGATCTGCCTGAGCTAAAGAAGCCTCACCGGGAACGAGTAAAAGTCGATCGCCTGAAGCACTACTTACCTCATTCCCGTTAATAAACAGCACTCCACCTTTCATTCCCTGAAGCGTCAATGCCGACGTGTCAATCTCTTTCGCCGGATGCTCCGTCATGATCACAAACTGCAACCCTGTTTGATTGGCCGCCGCGATGATCTCCTGAAACGTTCCGGAACTATGTCCACCTAAAAATGAATGGACATGCATCGCGCCTTTATATTCAGTAAAAGGATCGCCGGAGTCTACTGCTTTGACTTCGTTGCGTTCGATCTGTTGTTTCAGTTTGCGAAGTCGATAACGACGATAAGCGAAGGGAAGCTGCGAAAGCAGCACAAGTCCAAGCAGGACCAGCAGAAGTTTTTTGGCGCGCGTCATCCTTGAGGAGCTTAACCACGAAGGCGCTAAGACACAAAGGAATATAAAGAGAGTAAAGGATTCTGTGTCTTTGAGTACTGGTGGTTAAGCAAGCCCGGGCATTGAGTTAACCGATGAAATCTACTGACGCTACGTGTTCGCTGATGCTTCGTCCGAAGTCGGCAACTTTGATGTGGTCCGGATGGACCGTATAGGCATCGAGCCCGGCGCGATCTTCAAACACTGCGACCAGTCCCGTGTCGTAAGAACGAGGAATTCTCACCACATCGAATCCTACCGAGAGACTCTTGAGTTCAGTGATGACACCTTCCAAATTCTTTAAGAGACGTACGTGTTCGTCTCGAGTTTCCTGTTCGATGTCAGCTCGATATTTCCAAACAACGATATGTGTAAGCATGCTTGCAGCGCAGACTCCTTGTCAGAAACTTATTCTTACTCTCAAATTGATCGAGCGATTGCCGCCTGATCCTCCGCCGGGGCCGCTGAAGATAAAGGTATTGGAACCGCCGGCAGATTTCAAGAAATAAGGTGAGGACATGTTTCCAACCGGAACGCCTTTGTTGGTGCGATTGAAGAGATTACTTGCATACAAGGAAAGACCGAGTGTGTAAGGACGTTGCACCGGTTGTTTTGGCTGTGGTGTTTGCGGCGCATTTGCGTCAGTGGTTTTCGGCGGTGTAGGTGGAGCAGCCGGTTCGATTGCTCTGCCAAACTTGAACGCTTTTTCCGCACCCAGATTGACGGTTATATAAGCTGGACCACGGCCAAAATTTCTGGGAATAATCTGTTGGCCCGGAGTCGGGTTTGGATCGAACGCGCCTAATGGTGTCACCACTACACCCGGTTTAGTTAAGTCAGTCGCAAATGCTGGTCGTTCAGTAAACGCGGTGTCGCCGTTAGTATCGCGTCCGGTGGTGATGTTGAATGGTGCGCCTGAATTGGCAAGTGCAAATAAGTTAAGACTGATTCCGTAAGGGCCCTGATAGTAACCGCCTGCGTAAGCAAAGCTCAGCGCATTGAAGCGAGCAAATTCGTTGCTGAAGTCATAGGCGTCAAATGGTGAACCACTACCACCGCTATCTGTACCGCGCGACTTGCTGATCGAGTAGCCGCCCCAAAAGTTCACCTTTTTAAGATTGCCGTTCAGGTTGAAAGTAAGACTCCTTCCAGATGCATGCCCGGTCGCTTGGTATTCGTAAATATTTCCAGCGCTGAGACCGAGCGGACGCACTCCACTATTCGGTTGACCCGGAATGAAAGTGCCGCCTAACGGTGCGTTGATATTCACTGAACGTTGGGTATGGATGTTATGGGCTTGGGAGTAAGTGACGGAAAGCTTGATCGTTTTCGTGAGCTGTCGTTCAACTGTAAACATTGCCCGCAGCGATTGAGAAGGTGTCAGTTCATCCGAAACGACTCGTCTTGTTTGTGGCAACGCAAAGGCTTGCAACGTACTAACTTGAGGAACGAATGGAAACAGATCCAGTACCGTAGGATCGGTAACCAGAAACTGTTGCTGGGTTATTCCGTCGAAGCGTAAAGCTTGCAGCGTGATGTCTTCCGAAATGCGGTTATAGAAAATGCCGATGCCGCCACGAAAGACAGTTTTGGGTGGACCGGCAATCTTGGTGGCAGCAGCAGGAGCAGGCGCGGGAGCAGTTGCGGGAGCAGTGGCGGCGGTTGCTGTGGTGGCTTTCGGATCTGCCGGCTTGGTTGGTTCCGCTGGTTTGGGTGGTTCAGCTTTTCTGGAACCGAATACGGGAGACCACGCGAACCCAATACGCGGTGCGAAGTTCATGTTGCTATCGATGTTGTTTTGGTTCTCGTAACGAAGTCCGGGTGACAAAGTGAAGTGAGGTGTCACGCGCCATTCGTCCTGCAGGTAGAACGCGACGTCGCCCTGGGTAACTTTGGCAAGCGGATCACCGCCGGCAATTGAAAACTGAGTTGCGCCACCGCCGAGTGTTCGGATAGTTGCCGGACTAAGTCCTAAACGTTGGAAAAGCAACGTGCGTCGATATCGTTCTAGGCTTCCCAGTTCGATGCTGGTCCCCGGAACGGGTTGACTGTTGGCATCGAGAATTGGACCAGGACCACCGGAGAATGTGTAAGTGCCGCCAAAGTTTCCGGGCGACACGCTATCGATTCCCACCCAACGCAGACGACCGCCGACTTTAATGAAGTGTTTACCCTGCGACCATGAAGTGAAGTTTTGAATTTCAAATCTGCGTTGCAAATTTCCGGCAGCGCCGGTTTGCGAGCCACCACCAAAGAATGAATCCTGCACACTCAACGCCGGATCATTTGAGAAACTTACCTGGTCAAAGTTGCTGCGTGAAAACTGCAGACGCGTCTCATTGATCGTCTTCTCGTTCAACATCGCAGTCTCAGTTAGCTGGAGTGTGTACGAACTGCGTTTGCCGCTATACGCGCGACTGGGTAAGGAGAAACCGCCGACACCCTGCAGATCTTGTTTCGATAGGTAATATTGGAACCGGCCCACCAGCGTGTGCTGTTTGTTGATCTTGAAATCTAAACGCGCGTTGCCGTCGGTAGTTTGTTGTGGCGTAACAAATGATTGGTTGAGCGCGAAGGGAATTAAGGTTACCGGATCGAGAATTGTGGCGTTTACTATCGAGTTGCTGTCACTAGCGTAACGATTGAAGTAAGTGGAAAACGAAGCACGCTTCTTTACGATTGGCCCACTCAGGTTGAAGCCATAGTAACGTTGTTGATAAGGAGCTCGTCTGGTCGTGAAGGGATTGCGCGAGTTCAAACTTTCATCGTTGAAATCAAAGCTCGCAGCTCCGTGCCACTTGTCTGAACCAGGTTGCGTAAAGATCTCGATGCCATTGAAACCCGGAAATTCGTTTTCCGCAGAGTAGGGATTGTTGTTGATTCTGACTTCGCGAATCGCTTCTTTTGGAGGGATTTGTCCGTTTGAAAACCCATCCACTTTGATCTGCGCTTGTCCGCCGCTTTCGGGATCCGCTGGTCCGGCTAAGGCTTGTATTGCTGCGGCTAAGGCGTTTGGATCGTTTGGCAGCGCGTCGAGATCGCGTCCCCGTAAGACGATCGCATTTGCGTTGTTGTCAGAATCGGTACTAACGGTCCGATCATCGATAGTGACTTGTTGATTTTCAAGTTCGACGGCCAGTAGTACTTCAACATTAGTAGTTTGATGTGGCTCAACTACTATCTCTTTGTCTTCATAGACCACGAAGCCGGGCACGACGACGCGTACTTCATACTTTCCCGGGCGCAAATTCTTAAACTCGAAAACACCGAGCTGGTTTGTTGTAATGCTGGTCGTGGCCGAACTCTCATCTTTCAGCACAACGCGCGCGTTAGTTACGAGACTTCCCAGTTGATCGGAAACGGTGCCTTTGATGGCGCCACTTTTTTGTTGAGCGCTTGCTAAACAGGTAACGGTCAGCAAAAGAGCAACGCAGCAAAGCGTCAGCTTTAGCATTTTTCCTACCCTTACGGAGCAGTGAGATGATCTTAGATCTTAAAGAAAACTAAACGGACCGTGTGCGACGATAAGTTGATCCGGTAGGTTAGTGATCGAGCAATCCAAAAGGTTTCAACTTTGATCGCAAGCACCAAACCACCGATCTTACACGTGGCTAAGTTGGAAAGGTTTCAAAGATATAGGACCGCAGGCGTCCTCGCCTGCTGGTTCGGAAATAAGTAGTTGCAGATTTATAAGCTGCCAGTTTAGGGTGACTCACCAAGCAGGCGAGACGCCTGCGCTCCTAATTAAAGATATGGGACAGGCGTCCTCGCCTGCTGGTTCGGAATAAGTAGTTGCAGATTTATAAGCTGTCCAGGTTTAGGGTGACTCAACAAGCAGGCGAGACGCCTGCGGTCCTAAGATTCGCCGCGGACGTTTCTCAGTTCTTTTATAAAGTCGCCAATCGCGTCGCCAGCCCAAAGTATTTTTCTGCCGCGCCAAATCACACGCGGCGGTTTTTGAGTTTCGGATGAGCCCTTGACGATGACGAAAATTTCGCCGTAAGGATAAAGTGAATTTAGTATGCGGCGGTATTCGATGAGATTGAAATAGATGACGTAGTCGGCGTCGCTCAGCTCCTGCGCGGGCGTCAGGCTTTTGTATTTGCGAATGTAGGAGTTCAACTTTTTCGCAAGCTGACCATATACCCACTGGTTGCGACCCTTCGGAACCGGATCTGCTTTCAGGACCTGATCGATGATGCTGCGGTCCTCATTGCTGGCATCAAGAATTCCCAACTTGAACACCAACAGCAGCGCCCGGCGTTGGTCGCGAACTTCCGCCAGCGAGCCGCGCGGTTCTTCTGGTGATCTTCGTTCCTGAGGAAAGGCAGACCATGAACTACCAAGCAGGAAAATGGTTATTGCTAATGCTTTAGCGCGGTGAAAACGCATGCGTCAGGTTGTCCGTTGGCTGATCTAATGAATGAACCGGCAAATCTTGGTTGCCGCAAATCTCAATCAGGTTGTTTCTAGCGGCGATGAGGTCAGTACCGTAACGCGGTAGCGTCGGGTCAACTTGATTTTGTGGGCCTGCATC
>DATDMC010000072.1:0-2769 GCA_036518995.1 Pyrinomonadaceae bacterium
GGGTGGTTTACCCCCGCTGGCCAAATCAAAATTCCCCTCGATAACAACTTAATTCACAGTAAGCGGGGGTAAACCACCCTTCCCAACTGCGCTAACTATAGTTTCGCTTTGGGTCTGCAAAGCCTCTCTAGTCTAATTTGAGGGTGTTGGTGTCGGTGTTGATTTCGGAATTTGCTCTGATGGCGGAATGCTGGCTGGATTCGGCGAGTCTGGCGATGAATGTAGATGGATCGCTTTCCACGCAGTGCCGATTTTACGAAATACTAAAGTCATGCGACCCGAAGCAGTTTCAGGATTTCCTTTGTACGTTTGTGATTGGGTCCAAAGACAAGTAACTAACGCGCCAGTCGAACTAAGCATCGTTACCGACACGTCACGTACCTCGAGTTTCACATCCTTAATTTCCGGGTAAGAACTCTTACGGTTTTCGTGAACCTGTTCCCATCCTTTCGTCACGCTGCCGTTGTAGTTGAATAAAGAGAGGCGCGGCGAATTCAGGTACGCGTTCGTAACGGCATCGACATCGGCATGCCGGATTCCATCAAGCAAACCGTTGAAGGCGGCAAGCACGCCATCAGAAGCCGAGGCTGGTTCAGTGCTAACTACCGGTTTCTTTGGCGTGGTCTTGGGTGTTCCCGTGGTGACTGCTGGTTTCTCGGTCGAAGTTGGCTGTTGAGGCGCTGCGGGTTTTGGTTGTGACTGATTTGTATTAGTCGTCGTCCTGGGCCGCGCCGGGGTTGTAGTTGATGAATTCGAATTTTGGGCCAACACAATCTGCGCTATGGCCAACGACATGAAAATGGTTAATACAAGTTTCGTCTTCATCATTCAACTCCTAAGCTGTTCCAGATCTAATCGCCAATCGGAAATTTCATTGGTTCCACGGTACACCGCTGCGTAGCCGCGTTACCGAACGCTCGCGACCAAGGATATCGAAAATTTCAAACATGGATGGGCCAACTGCTTGTCCGGTCAGCATCGTTCGTGAAGCATTGATCAAAAGCCCGGCTTTCACCCCGGCTTCATCGGCAAAAGCACGCAAACCAGCTTCAGCAGTCTCCATAGTAAACGGTTCGATTGACTCGAGTTTTGTTGCTAACTGCGGCAACAGTTCTTTCAAGCGAGGCTCTTTGCGCAAGTTTTTATTGACGGCGCTTTCTTCAAAATCAAAGTCGTCAGAAAAGTAAGCGCGACCCTGCGAAGAAAAATCTTTCAACGTAAAGAAGCGATGCCGGATCAGTTCAACCGCTTTCCGGAACCACTCCCGATCGTCGTCGTCATACTCTTCACGCCAGAGTTTATTCGCTTTGAGTTCCGCTTTAACCATGGGTAACAACTCATCGAAACTAAGAGCGGTACGGATATACTCCGCATTCATCCAAATGGCTTTGTCGTCAGTCCAGCGTTTCGGGTTGTTGGCTTCAAAGTTGAAGATGGCCGGATTGCGATGCACACGCTCGAGAGAGAAGTTTCTAATGAGTTCGTCTTTCGACATGATCTCGCCAACATACTCATCAACCGGAGCTTTCTCTCCTGGTCCGACAAGTCCAGCGGCGAATGGTTCACTTGCCGGTGACCAACCTAACAACGCTAAAAAATTTCGAAACGCCTGGGGAACAAAACCCTCGTCGCGATAAGTTGTCAGCGAGACAATCTTACCGTGCACTCGTTTCGACAACTTCTTTTGGCCCGGAGCAAGAATCAACGGCAAGTGGGCAAAACGCGGAATCGGAGCGCCGAGTGCCTGATACAACAGAACTTGTTTGTGGGTGTTCGTCAGGTGGTCCTGACCGCGAATCACGTCAGTGATTCCCATATCGATGTCATCCACGACGACAGACAGGTTATAGAGCGGGTTACCTTCTGAACGTAACAGGACCAGATCTTCTATTTCAGCGTAACTGCGTTCCTGTGGTCCATAGACGATGTCGTCGAATTTCGTGACGCCTTCAACCGGAACTTTCAACCTGACAGCAAATGGTTCCCCGGCTGCGGCGCGACGATTCGACTCTTCCGCCGGCAGATCGCGAAACGGATTACTGCGTTGATCGAAACCCTCCGCGGCGTGGGCCCGGGCACGTTCAGCAATTCCCTGTTTGACGTTTGCGTCGTCACGCTGCGCTTTCGGCGTGAAGTCGCGATAAGCCTTGCCTTCTTCGAGTAGTCGATTGGCGGCAGCACGATGTTTGGGAGCGTTTGCCGATTGAAAAACTATCTCTTCGTCATAGTCGAGACCGATCCATTCGAGTCCCTCGATGATGGAACGAGTTGACTCTTCAGTTGAACGTTGTAGATCGGTGTCTTCGATGCGCAGCAGAAATTTGCCGCCAACCTTGCGCGCGTAAAGCCAGTTGAAAAGCGCGGAGCGGGCGGCGCCGATGTGGAGATAGCCGGTTGGAGATGGAGCGAAACGTACGCGAACAGTCATAAGAAAAATAGTCAGTGGTTAGTTGTCAGTGGTCAGTAGTTAGAGACTACATCAAGAACTACTGGCGACTGGCTACTGATCACTGACTAGGAAAAGTCTGGCGGAGATGACAGGATTCGAACCTGTGAAGGGCTTTTGACCCTTAACGGTTTAGCAAACCGCCGCCTTCAGCCACTCGGCCACATCTCCGTGCCACAGGCGAAGACCAATTCTAGTCGCGAGTCTGAGATTGTCAAGAAGTGAGGAGAATTTCAGATCGGTTGAGTTCTCTGCGTCTCCGCGTCTCTCTGCGCCTCTGTGTTGAAAGATGGTTCGCTTAGGAGACACCAGTTTCAACACAG
>DATDMC010000073.1:0-11848 GCA_036518995.1 Pyrinomonadaceae bacterium
TGGTGGTATCTCCGCCCGGGCAGCATGCATTGTGAGGGAGAAACGGAGACTCCACCGACATAAAGTCGGTGGTATCTCGCCACGGCAGCGACGCATAGTTAGGGAGAAACGGAGACTCCACCGACATAAAGTCGGTGGTATCTCCACCCCGGCAGCGATGTATTGTTAGGGAGAAACGGAGACTCCGCTGACATAAAGTCGGTGGTATCTCCGCCCGGGCAGCGATGCATTGTTAGGGAGAAACGGGCAGCGATGCATTGTGAGCAAAAAATTGAAACTCCACGCGAGGTAAGTCGGTGGTATCTCTCTCAGTCATACTTACTATGATCCACATAGACTTTTCGTCCTGAACCGTTGACGTAATAGTGAAAAAGTATTTCACGAGGCAGATGAAACGTTCGGTTATCCTGAAGATGAGGTCAGTACCGTAACGCGGTAGCGTCAGGTCAGGTTGATTTTGTACTCTCTGTGTTGAAAAATGATCGTTCGCTGAGGGTAACCTCATTTTTAACACAGAGAACACAAAGACACGGAGACACAGAGAATCGGACGGACTTTTGCGTTCCGAGTTGAGTCGGCTGAGGTCAGCCACTGCGAAGAGCAATGAGACACGTTCAGCGGTATAAATTTGAGCGAATAAACATCACTGGTAGCTTTTCTGGGCAGTCAGTGATATAACGCGCGCGCTTTTTAACTCCCAAGCCCATCTCGGTACTCACAAGGAGCCCCCAATGCGAACTCTCATTTCCCTCTGTCTTGCGCTTTGTCTATTGATAGTTTTAGTTCCAAATTTCGTAATCGCCCACCAGGGTCAATCGGGAACTCCTGGTGACAAACGCAGCGCTGACATCCTGTTACCTGAAGACACGCCAGTTCGATTAAAGTTGATGCAAAACCTCTCTTCCGGCACTTCAAAACTAAACGACAAAGTTGATTTTGAAGTTATTGAAGCAGTCAAAGTTGGTGATGCGATTGTGATTGAGCAAGGGGCAACCGCGATCGCCACAGTCACTCAAGCCAGCTCCAAGAAAAGCTTCGGTCGCTCAGGCAAGCTCAACGTCAATATCGATTACGTCCGTTTGACCAATGGAGAGAAAGCAAACCTTCGTGCGGTAAAAGGAGGAAGCGGCGGCAGTCGCACGGGCGTAATGACCGGTGCGGTGGTGGCAACTGCCATCATCTTTTTCCCGGCCGCTCCTTTGTTCTTCTTTGTCAAAGGAAAGAACATTGAAATACCAAAAGGAACCGAAATCACTGCCTACATAGCGGCCGATACACGTCTCGCGTTATCCACGCCAGCGGCCAGCGAAACCGCGGCACAGGTTCCAGCAACCGAACCAGTCGCCGCGCCCTCTGCGAGTACACCATCTACAACAACCGTCGCTTCCTCGGTTTTGATTAAATCCGATCCAATTGGTGCAGAAATTACGATCGGCGAAAAATTCGTCGGCACGACCCCATCAACCTTAAAACTCACTCCCGGTGAACACACAATTGTGATTTCAAAGAGTGGCTACAAAGAGTGGAAACGGACCGTCACGCTCAATAGCGGAAGTGAAATAACGCTCGATGCGTCGTTAGAGAAGCTGCCGTAGTGACCGCGTGGCCCCAACGCA
Source organism: Pyrinomonadaceae bacterium (assembly GCA_036518995.1). GTDB lineage: Bacteria > Acidobacteriota > Blastocatellia > Pyrinomonadales > Pyrinomonadaceae > PSRF01. The sequence goes on from DATDMC010000073.1 coordinate 1,617, forward strand.
TTGGATCGTGTCAGAGTCAGGCTCGTAACGCGCGGATAGCGGGAAGGGATCTCCAATCCTGAATGAAACTGCGCGTGGTCCATTGAGGAATTTGATAAGAAATGCATTTAATGCGTTCGGCTCGAGGAGCGTGAAGGACACATTGCTCATGGTTCTTGGCGCCACTCAATTTCCACTGCTTTACTCTTACTTAGCGCCTTCTTCAGTTTTTTGCTGAGACTCCTATCTACACCTGCTTGTTCGAGAAATTCGATAGTATCGTTCGTTATAAAATAGTCCCGATCATTTGAGTGTTCTTCCAGGAGACCCGATCTCAGCACATCCAATTCTTCCGGTGTAATTTCTCCCAGTGACTGTCCCGTCTGCTTGTTGAAGAGCTTGATTGGTGTCGCTGAATTGCCAACGATATTCGTCGACGCAGTTAAATTTGAATGCTCCTGTGTCGCGTCGATTGAATTCTCCATCTCGTTGTGCTGAGAAATAGGCTTCAGCTCGTCGAACCACTTTTCAGATTGCTGAAGCTTACGAATTCGTTTCCAACGGTCTCTCGTTGGTAGCCAATTGTGATAGAAAAAATAGATTGGGAAACAATGAAGTAAAAGGACCAGAACGTACCAGTATCTTGCCGTGTGGAACACCGACCTCAATTCTTCGCCAGTGACGTTTGGTGTGTTCAGGTTATCGGAGACGGTAGTCGTTGTTGGGCCTAATAGCTGCAACAGGTGTTGAGGATCGCCGAAGATAACGTTCCATGTTCCGAACATTAATAAGGCGGACGCACAGATTGGCAGGACGGCAAGCGCCGACGTGTAAATTGCCCGCACAGGTTTCGTAACGCTTTGCCGGCTTCGACGCCAGCTTTCCCAATATCTAAACGGACTGTCAGTAGGTGCGAGGTAAGTCATGAACTGCATGATCTCGTGAATTACCAGGCTCTTGTTGATGAGAAAAATTGTAAAGACGATATTGAGTACTGCAAAGATCAGGAAAGCGTAGACGTTATAACCATGATTTCCGATGGCCATGGCAATGATGGGGCGCGATTGAGGGCCAATCACCCAACCTGTAACCACGACAAGGCCGGAGAGGTAAATGCCAATGTATTTTTGAATTTCGCGTTCTTTGTCCTGAGAGTCACGTCGAAAAGTTTCCAGCTCTTTTGGGGTCAACAATTTTGGAGTGAAGGTTGGTGTGGACATCCTGCTATCTCTTAAAGTGAGTAGTTAGTAGCTTGCTACTTTGGGAACAAAGATCAAAGAGACCAACAACAAAAGCAGGATAACGGAAATGCTGAAAGCATAAAGTCGTGCTCCTTTCCAGTTCCGGCTAGCAAAGTAATTTTGCGCAGGACCAAACACTATGTAGAGAGTGGGTACCACAATTACCGCAGAGGCAAACAGATCTGCAGTTGGAATCACGAGTGCCGACGAGTTTAACGAAGCCTTCCAACTCTCCCAGAGGCGTGATCCTGATTGAGCTTCCAGCATCCTTAGATATGCAGCTTGCCGGTGAATAAAGAAGTCGAAACGCAAAACACTCGCTGCCCATGACACTGATAGCAAGGGAAGAAAGATACTTAGTAGAGTATTTCCGAGTCGCTCAATAACGACTATTCCGATTACCAGTGACAACGCTACGATCAGCGTAAACCAGTGTAATAGCTCATGGTTCGCAACAATCTCGGAGCGAATTGCAACGTAGATCTGAGTTTGGTCCATTTGAACGGCTGCGAGGTAGCTGGACTTTATTAGAGATCACAAAGTGCGTCAAGATTTTCCAGGGTCAGTGCGGATTCGTGTCGGATTCCGTGCCCCTACAGGACTGACGCTCAGGCGTTCGGAAACAAATGATACGTCCTACCGATATATTACATAGGAGACGGAAGAGTTTGGTTGATCACTTTAACTGATCATTTCTGAGACTTGAAGGTGCTCATATTTCTAACCCATCAAAGGGCCTTCAAATCACGACTCACTTCGAATGAGGTACTTAAGAATGTTCTCACCGTCTGCGATTGCTGACTTTCTCGCGTGCTCGCATCTCACGTTCCTCGAAGGGGAACGGGAATTGGGGCGGATTAAGAGGCCGTACTTTGCTGATCCCGGCAAGGAGTTGTTGAGTAAGTTAGGGCTTGAGCATGAACAGAAGTATCTAGGTGAAGTGAAAGCCCGGGGACTAAGAGTTGTCGAAGTGCCGACGAATGTTCCGTGGACTGAGGCTGCTGCACTCACGCGAGCAGGAATGGTCCAGGGTTTCGATGTGATCTATCAGGCCACGTTTCTTCACGATCAATGGGGCGGCCGCGCGGATTTTCTACGACGCGTAGACACATCAAGCAAGCTCGGCGCCTGGTCCTACGAAGTGGTTGAGACAAAGCTCGCAAAATCTACGAAGGCGAGAGCGCTGATTCAACTCTGTTTCTATTCGGAATTAGTTGCCGCAATTCAAGGCGAAATGCCGGAACAGATGCACGTGGTTCTCGGCAGCGGGGCAAAGCCGGAAGCGTTTAGTGTTCGACGCTATCTCGCTTACTTTCGAAAAGTGAAACGCGAATTTGAAGCATCGATCGCTAATCCACCACTCACCTATCCGGAGCCCGTCGAGCTTTGCGGTGTATGCGATTGGTTCTTAGTGTGTGATGAACGATGGCATCAGGATGATCATTTGTCGTTGGTTGCCGGCATCACCCGAAACCAGCGCAACTCCCTCGTCGAAAGGGAAATAAAAAGTGTCGAGGCACTTGGTGGTCTGAGTCTTCCAGTTGTACCGAGAATCGATCGCATTGCTCCGGCGCCGTTGTTACGGATTCGAGAGCAGGCAAGAGTACAGGTGCGAGGGAGAAATGAAACAAGGCCGGTGTATGAATTCATCGAACCTTTAACCAATGGTCCTTCGTCAACGCAGCCAGGTGAAGACGCAGCAGCAGAGGCGTTGAGAGGATTTAGTGCTTTGCCGGTCCCTTCGCCAGGTGATGTGTTCCTCGATTTTGAAAGTGATCCATTCGCTTTCGATCAAGGCATCGAATATTTGATTGGCACACTGACGATTGATGGTGGGCAGCCGAATTACAACGCTCTTTGGTCCTTCAATCCTGCCCAGGAAAAGAATGCGTTCATTGAGTTTATGGACAAGGTGAAGCAGGTTCGGCAGCAGTATCCCGACATGCACATCTATCACTACTCACCGTATGAACAGACAACGATTAAACATCTTGCAGGTCGTCATGGTGTTTGCACGGAGGAAGTAGACGAATTGCTGCGCGCGGAAGTGTTCGTCGATCTGTTTCGAGTAGTGCGCCAGGGACTCCGTGCCTCAGTCGAAAGCTACTCAATCAAGAAGATGGAGCAGTTCTACGGTTTTACGCGGATGGTGGCGTTGCGTGATGCGACCTCGTCGTTGCAGGCGATCGAGTCTGTCTTCGCTTTAGGTGATGATCCTGAAAGTGCTCAAGAGACACTCAAGACAATCGCCGACTACAACAAAGACGACTGTCTCTCGACATTGCACTTGCGAGAGTGGTTAGAGTTGTTGCGGGTTGAGTTAGAGACGAAGCTTGGAACTCCAATCCCTCGTCCTGAACTCAAGTCTGGTGCTCCAGGCGAAGATCTTGCGGCACAGTTGACCGAAATTGCTGCTCTCAAGGAACGGCTTGTTAGTGGTCTACCCGAAGAAAAAAGTGATTGGACGGCAGAGCAGAGAGCCTGCTGGTTGCTGGCCCAATTGCTTGAATGGCATCGCAGGGAAGAGAAGTCGATGTGGTGGGAATACTACCGCCTTAGTGACTTATCGGATGAAGAGTTGATCGAAGACAAGAGCGCGTTGGGTGGTCTTAAGTATTTGGGTGTTGTCGAGGAAACAAAGCGATCGTACGTTCATCGTTATCAATTTCCGACGCAGGATCATGCGATCGATCGAGCTCGCAGCGTTCATGATCCGCGTACCCGGAGTGCGGCGGGCACTAAAGTCGAAATTGATGAGATCAACCGGACCATCGATCTAAAACGGGAAAAGAAATCAGACAAACCTCATCCACGGGCGCTAATCCCTGACAATTATGTTTCCTCCGAGGAACAAGTGAAGAGTCTTATCAGGCTTGCCGGATGGGTGGCGGATAACGGACTGACAAATAGTAGTTTGGAGTTACAAGCTGGAAGAGATGCGCTATTGCATCGAGCGCCACGTTTGGCTGGAACTACGATCGAGGTATTGAGCAGTGAATTGTCACCACTCGAGGCGGCAAAGCGAGCGGCGCTGGCGATCGATCACAGTATATTGCCGATACAAGGACCACCGGGATCAGGGAAAACCTTTACCGGCGCGCACATGATTATTGAGCTGGTCCAGGCTGGAAAGCGCGTTGGCATTACAGCCGGAAGCCATAAGGTGATTAGTAATCTTCTCGATGCTCTTTGCGAAGAAGCCAGCGAGCTGAAACTCAGCCTGCGGATTACCCAAAAGCCTGACCAGCAAAAGCTTGACGGTTGTGGTCATGATTTTGTAACTCAGGAAACTGATAACAAGAAGGTCCTTGAAAGATTAAAAACAGGCGAAGCTTTGATAGTTGCAGGGACGCCATGGTTGTGGGCGCGCGAAGAGTTTGCCGGATCGGTTGATGTACTTTTCGTAGATGAGGCGGGCCAGATGTCGTTGGCAAATGTTCTTGCAGTGTCATCAGCGGCGAAGAGTGTTGTGCTGCTCGGTGATCCGCAACAACTCGATCAGCCTCAGAAAGGCGTTCATCCACCTGGCGCTGAAGTCTCTGCTTTGTCGCACCTCCTCAATGGACGAGCGACGATCGAATCTCATCAGGGTTTGTTTCTTGGAGAGTCGTGGCGACTGCATCCTGACGTTTGCGAGTTTACCTCGGAAACTTTTTATGAAGGACGGCTGACAGCGCGATCAGAGAACGCGCTTCAGCGTCTCAACACTTCCAAAAAAGTACTAGACGGTACTGGTCTCAGGTTCGTCCCTGTTGCGCACAGTGGAGATCAAAGTGATTCACCAGAGGAAGTGGAAGTGATTGCGAGTATTGTTGAAGAACTACTTCGCGATGGAGCAACCTGGACGAACAAGAAAGGTGAGACTCATGCGCTAACCTGGGATGACATTCTGATCGTTGCGCCTTACAACGCCCAGGTTGCGCTACTGAAGCAGCGACTTCCCGACGCGAAAGTTGGAACGGTTGATAAGTTTCAAGGACAGGAAGCACCTGTTGTTTTCTATTCAATGGCAACCTCAACTCCCGAAGATGCCCCGCGAGGAATGGAATTTTTGTACAGTGCGAACCGCTTGAATGTGGCGACATCGCGAGCGCAATGTGTGACGGTGTTGGTGGCGAGTCCGGGGTTGTTTGATGTTTCGTGTAAGACACCGAGGCAGATGGAGTTGGCGAATGCGTTTTGCCGATATCTAGAGATGGCGTCGGTTATTTGAAGGTGACTGTTCAGTCTGGACCCGGGGAGCCATACTTTTGCACGGGAACGCGCTCCGACAGAAGAGCGCTTAATTAACACGGAGAACCTCTTCTGTCGGAGCGCGTCCGTCCCGGCCGCCCCGTCAACATTTCGGGACGCGTGATTGTAGTTAAGCTTTTCACAAGTTACCCGTTTCACTTAACCCGGTTCACTTTGACATCAGTCACACAGACCTATATCTTAGCCGCAGTCGAGCGTCCTCTGACAACGTAGCAGTTCTCCCTAAACGGCTCGTCCAGAAAATCAATAAACGACTTTTGTGCAATAGCCCAGTCTCTACGCCAGTTATATCCTGAATTAAATCGAGATCTATATGAATAGCCCACTTCCTCTCAGCGTGCGCAAACGCGCCGCGCTCTTGTTACTAGTTTCACTGATTCTTAGCTTTATTCCCTTCCAATCAAGCACTGCGAAATCGAGCAAGGCCCTTGTCTTTCAGTCGTCGAATACGCCGTTCGTCAGGGTACTCAACCTGCCAGTCAACGACATGGTGTACGACAAAGTCGGAAAGAAACTGTTTGCGAGTCTTCCATCAACTGCGGGGCCTGGTGGAAACTCCGTCACCGAAATCGATCCAGAGACAGGCACACTTGGTAATTCAGTTTTTGTTGGTAGCGAGCCGAACAAAATCGCGGTCTCTGACGACGGTCAGTCTGTCTATGTTGGTATCGATGGCGCAGCATCTGTTCGCCGGGTCGATGTCGCCAGTCACACGGCCGGCGTGCAAATCAGACTCGGATCGGATCCTCCAATAGGCGTGCCCTTTACTGCCGCTGATTTGGCAGTGTTACCAGGTAACGGAAATGCTGTAGCAGTGGCACGCAAGCAACCGGGATTGAGTCCACCGGGAACGGGTGTGGTCGTTTATGACAACGGAATCGCGCGTCCAAACGTTGGGAATGCTCCCGGCAACAATCCGATCTTTTTGGCTTTCGGTGCAACCGCGTCAACCTTATATGGAACCGGGCAGTTTAGCAGTCCACTTCAGAAGATGACGGTGGACGCAGCCGGTGTGACCTCAAATGGTTCCACTTCGTTTGCCTACGCCGGCGATCTGCAATTCGAAAATGGTCGTCTTTATAACGATCGCGGCCAGGTCTACAATCCGATAACCGACTCAATCGCCGGTACATTCGCTAACGCTGGCAATGGCCCTTTCGTTGTGGACGGAAGTGCAGGCCGGGCGTTTTTTATCGTGAATGGCCAAACCCACGGCAATGCACCACTAACTCTCCGCGCCTACGACATCAACACCTTCGCAGCGATCGACGAAATTACGATCGACGGCGTAATTGGCACGCCAACTAGTTTCGTTCGCTGGGGATCGAATGGTTTTGCCTTTCGCACCAACAATAATCAACTTTTTCTGGTCCAAACTGCATTAATACCTTCGCCGGAACCCGTTCCCAGCCCGACGCCAACTCCGGCGCCGACTGCAACGCCAACACCTACTCCAATCGATGTTAGTGTTCGTCACATTCCGTTGATAACTAAGGACATCGCTTACGTTCCGTCATCGCAGTCGATCTATGCGACTATTCCTTCGGTCGCTGGTCCAACTGGAAATAGCCTCACCTCAATCGAGCCGGTAACAGGTAACGTTGCTACACCGGTTTTTATCGGCAGTGAACCAACAAAACTCGCAGTCGCCGACGATGGACACACGATCTATGTCGGCCTTAATGGAGCAAACGCGGTCCGTCGTTTCGATACCGCAACGCAGACACCAGGATTACAGTTCGCACTTGGAACCAGTCCGGCAAATCCAATTTCAGATGGCTTTTTCTCAGCGTCAGATCTTGCGCCAGTGCCGGGTAGTCCAAACTCTGTAGCGGTGTGCCGTATCTCGTCGAGTAGTAATCCGGAGACCAGTCTTTCGATCTACGACGATGGCGTAAAGCGGTCCAACGATAGTAACGGCATCGGCAGAGAGATCGAGTTCTCGGCATCTGCCTCACGTATCTACAGCAACCCGTTGAGCTTTGGGGTTGGAGTTCAGCGTCACAATGTAAACGCGGCGGGAGTTTCGTTCGAGAGTGCCACCGGCTCCGTGGGCAAAGGCGGTTCGATCAAATTTGCAGGTGGACTAATCTACACGTCAAATGGTTCGGTGTTTGATCCGGAAACTGGTGACCTTAAAGGTACTTTTTCATTAGGTGAGACAGGCTCAAATCCTGCCCTGATGACTGTCGACGTAGCGCAAGGGCGTGCTTACTTTTTCATCGTTCCATCCGGTATTCAGGGACATATTAGTGTGTTTGACATCAACACGTTTCTGGAAATTGGAGAGGCGCCCGTCGAATATAAGGTCGATTCGGTCCCCGGTCTCTCTTTTGAATACACAAGCCTGGTGCGCTGGGGACAGAACGGTCTCGCGTTTCGCACAACGTCTCACGTCACCGTAATCCAGAGTGCGCTTATCGGTCCTGGTCCAGTTCCGGCTCCGACTCCGAGTCCGACGCCTTCGCCGTCACCAACACCGCAGGCCACAACCTTTCTCAGGCAAGTTGATTTGCCTGTCAGAGATGTTGTTTACAACTCCGCAAATCAGACGCTCTATGCCAGTGTTTCCGGTACCGCAAGTGGCGGCCGCGGGGACAGCATTACACCGATCAATCCGTCGACCGGCGCGCTTGGTACGTCAATTTCCACCGGCGCGGGAACTGAACCCGATCAGCTTGTGCTTTCGGACAACAATCAAGTTCTTTATCTGGGATATAACGGAACCAATTCGTCGACAATTGGACCAGGCGCAATTCGCAGGCTCGACCTGGCGACTCAGACTCTTGGGCCAAATATTTCTTTAGGCAGCGATCCGAGTTTTGGTGGGCCGATGTGGGCTTACGATATTGCTGTCGCGCCAGGAAATCAGGACCTGGTTGCTGTAGCACGTTACGCATCAGGAAGTCCTCCACAAAAAGGAGTGGCAATCTTCGACAACGGAGTGCAACTGCAAAACACTACGCCCGGTCATCTTGAAGGTAGTGTCTCTGTGTCTTTCGGCGCCACAGCGGACACGCTTTTTGGCGGCAGTCTCCAAACCGGATTCAAAACGATCGCCGTGAATTCAAGCGGTGCGACGGTTACCAAAACCGCTCCTTATGTTTTTGGTTCTGCAGTCGAGTTCAAAAATGGATTGCTTTACTCCGGTGAGGGACAGGTGCTAAATCGCGCTACTGACACACTCGTCGGCAAATTTAATACGTCGGTGATGGGCCGCGCGATGGCTATCGATCTGGCTCTTAACCGGGCTTTCTTCGCGACCGAACATGAACCCAGATTCTCGCAGAGCAATGTCACTATTACGGCTTATGATCTAAACACTTTTGCCCCGGTCGGTAGTATTACATTGCCGGTCGCCGGGGTCCCGACTCGGCTGGTGCGCTGGGGCGCCAACGGCCTGGCTGTGCGGGTGAGAACTAATGTGGGTTTCCCGAGCGACAGCAAGCTCTACATCATTCAGAGCGCGCTCGTCTCGCCTAATGGTCCAATTCCTACCGGTATATCTCTTCCTGCTACGGCAGTCACGGCCAATGAAGGAAACACATTCGTCGATCTGAACATCCTGCGTACGGGTGACCTTTCCGGTTCGTCGACGGTCGATTATGCAACCGCTGATGGAACGGCTTCCGAGCGTACCGACTACACGACGGCCCTCGGAACAGTCACGTTTGCTCCTGGCGAGTCAAGTAAAACTGTCCGGGTCTTCATCACGAACGACGTATTCCAGGAGAATGGCGAGTCGTTTACTTTCACGCTCAGCAATGCCTCGGGTGCGGAGCTAACGTCCCCGGCGACGGAAACTGTCACGATTGACGATAACGACTTCTTCCCGCCGCAAAGTAATCCGGTGGATGGTAGCTCGTTCTTTGTACGGCAACACTACCGCGACTTTCTCAATCGCAATCCGGATTCGTCTGGTCTGAGTTTCTGGATCAACGAGATTGAGAGTTGCGGAACGAACGCGCAATGCCGTGAAACGAAACGCATCAATGTGTCGGCGGCATTCTTCCTGTCCATTGAATTTCAGAACACCGGCTATCTGGTCTATCGCCTGCACCAGGCTTCGTTTGCGACCGGGGAAACACTCGGAATGAATTCGTTCCTGAAAGACACCCGCGAGATAGGTGATGGTGTGATTGTCGGAAACACCGGCTGGGAACAGTTGTTAGAAACGAACAAACAAAACTTTCTGACGCGCTTTGTTGCTCGGCCGCAGTTCGTTGCCGCGTACCCGCTGTCAATGACGCCCGCGCAGTTTGTCGACGCGTTGAACGCTAATACAAAGGATCCAAACGATCCGTCGTCGAGTGGCTCGCTGACGCAGGCCGAACGCGATCAACTGGTAGCAGATTTGACTGCCGGAACAAAGACACGCGCTGACGTCTTGCGGGCTATCGCTGAGAACTCAATTTTCAGTCAGCGTCACTTCAACCGCGCGTTTGTTTACATGCAGTATGTTGGCTATTTGCGTCGGAATCCCAACGCCTCGCCCGATTCAGATTTTAGTGGATACAATTTTTGGTTGACGAAACTCAACAATTTCAACGGTGACTATGTCGCGGCTGAGATGGTCAAGGCATTTCTCGCGGCCGGTGAGTATCGACAACGCTTTGGACCATGAGGAGATGCCATCTTCAAAGCAGTAGGCAAGATGGTTTACTACACTGTTTCTAAAGCTGAACACAAAGTTCCATTTGAAACCTATTCTAGCGCAGTTAGGAAGGGCGGTTTACCCCCGCTAACCTGGCTATCATG
>DATDMC010000074.1:0-60000 GCA_036518995.1 Pyrinomonadaceae bacterium
ACCAGCCGTTAAAACGGCTGGCTAAAGTCAGGCGTCGCTAACGCGACGCGGATCGTTTTGTGGGTACGCTGCGGTGAACTCGTTAGAGTTACTCTCGCAAAAGGGCTCTAAAACATATCGGATAACAGAATCTAAAACGAACGAGGAACATAGAACTTGAGTACGCAAACTTTTGGAATTGTTAAGCCCGACGCCGTCCGCGCGGGATATACAGGATCAATCATTCAACGAATTCTCGACAACGGATTTAAGATTCGCGGTCTAAAATTAATTCACATGACGCAAACTGAAGCTGAAGGCTTCTACGCGGTCCACCGTGAACGTCCATTCTTCGGAGGGCTTACCGAATTCATGTCGAGTGCGCCGTGCGTTGTGATGGCACTTGAAAAGGAGGGCGCCGTTAAAGCCTGGCGCGATCTGATGGGCGCAACCGATCCTGCGAAGGCTGACGATGGTACGTTACGAAAAGAGTTTGGCGGTTCACTTGGCGAGAACGCTGTTCATGGTTCAGACTCTGATGAGAATGCAGCGATCGAGATCGCGTACTTTTTCAGCAAACTGGAACTTGTTTAGTTTATTAATTGATTGATGAAATATTGTCCCCAGTGTCAAAAGCAATACACCGAGAATTGGATTACTTTCTGTCCGGACGATGGTGCAATTCTGATTGATACCGGCTATTCGCCAAATCCGAATGCGATGCCGGGAAGTCAACGGCCTTCCTACGTACCGCTAGGTTCTGAACAACCGACCTGGCAAGTACAGGATCCAAATGCTCTCGGTAATTGGCGCTCGCCAGATCCCAACGCACCGGGCGCATGGATTCCACCACAACCTGTAACGCCGGCCTGGCAGCCACCTCCACCGCCCGCAACTTATCCACGCCGTCAACAACAAAGCTCTGGTTTCGCCGTTGCGTCGATGATCGTGGGCATTCTGAGTTTGTTGCTGGGAATGTTTTGTCTTGGTCCAATTCCCGGAATTGCGGCATTAATTTTGGGACTAGTCGCGCTTTCACAAATCAAAAAAGCTCCTGATCGAAATGGCGGAAAGCCATTCGCAATCGTCGGAATTGTGACTGGCTCGATCAGTCTCGTGGTGTTTGGAATCTGGCTGTTAGTTATCATAATCGCGAATCTGGCCTCGTAGTTGTCGCCGTGGTTTTGAATAAATGAAACGCTGTGCAACTTGTAACAAGACTTTTACCGATCCCAAGCTGAGTTACTGCCTTGACGACGGTACTCCGTTGGTTGAAGTTGATGACGATGAGGACGAACTAACTCAAGTTAACCCCGGCACAAATTGGACGCAGCCTGCATATCGACCGCCATCGTATGTACCGCCTGGTAGTGAACAGAAAAAGAGCAGGACGTGGCTGTATGTCACGGCAGTAATCGGTGTCCTGGTGCTGGCCTTAGTTGGTTTCACGATTGCCGGTATTGTTTATTTGCCGCGGCTGCAGAAGAAAGTCGCTCAAGCAAATAACAACACCAACACCAACACCAACACCAACAACGCGACCACTAATAGCAATTCAAATTCTGTTAACGCCAACACTGAAGTTAAGAACGCAAATGCGAACGCGAACGAAGAAGCAGCGCTGAATGCTCCGCCGCCAACTGATCACGATCTCGTACTCGGCCAACTTAAAGATCTCGAACAGGAATGGACGGTTGCAAATCTCAATGCCGACAAGAAAAAACTGGCGAAGATACTGGCGGACGATTATGTGGGTCCAACCGCTGACGGCAAAATTCAGGGCAAAGCTGAATACATCAACACGATCCAGCGCGACACGAGTGTTCAGAAGTGGGACTTCGTCGATCTGCGGCTGACCTTGCATGGCGATCGAGCCACACTTTTAGGTAAAGTTCATTTTCAGATACAGGACAAAGAGGCTGTTTACGACTTTGTCGATAGATTTGTTTGGCGCGAAGGTCGTTGGCAGGCGACCGGTTCTGAAGTGACACTAAACCAGGACCAGGGAACACCAAACAACCAATAAGCGGTTTCCATTCGTATAGAGGAAGTCAATGTCGATCATTACGGACGTTATTGAATCAACTAAAGCAATCATTCAGGGCATGGGCGTGACGTTGTCCTACATCCCAAAACGCAAGTGGACGGTGGAATATCCGGACGAGCCCGTTACGCTTCAACCTCGATATCGCGGGCAGCATTTGCTTCACGTTGACGAAAACGGTCGCGAGAAATGTGTGGCCTGTTACCTTTGCGCGGCCGCGTGTCCGTCCGAATGTATTTACATCGTTGCGCGTGACGATCCGCGTCCGGCGGCTGAACGGATTGGTGTCGACGAACGTTATGCAGAGGTTTACAACATCGACTACGGTCGCTGCATCTTCTGTGGTTATTGCGTTGAGGCTTGTCCAAAAGATGCGATCACGCATGGCTACAATTTCGAGCTTTCGGTTTACAGCCGCGCGGATTTGTTGAAGACGAAGGACGACTTGTTGATTACCAAACAAGTGCAGTCGAAGAATTACCGGGTTGCTTCATCGCATGAAGACGTGGATTCGGAATACAAGGAAGTCTGAGACTCCGGATAAATCGAACAAAAGGAAAGAAAAGGGTGGCCACGGAGGGCCGCCCTACAAGATGGGCGGTGGGTTTGCGAGCCTGCCGCCAAAGTTGTTTCTGGATTGAGTGACCATGGCGTTTCGAGAGTTTCATTATCGTTGGGTCTTCGATCTTAAATCGAGTCCGGAAAGTTTGTGGCCGTTTGTGGCCGACACGAATCGCTTCAATCGCGATACCGGTGTTCCGAAGGTCGAGATTGAACGTAGTAGAAATCCTTTACGAAACGCGCGTCGTAAAGTGCGGCTTTCAATTTATGGAATGGACGTGGAGTGGGAGGAGCAACCGTTTGAGTGGGTGCGTCCGCTCCGATTCGGGATTGAACGCGTTTACAGTAAAGGACCGATGGCGCGTATGCGAGCGCTCGCCGAGTTAGCGCCAAGAGAGGGCGGCGGGACCACCGTAACGTATGAAGTTCGAGCGACGCCGGGAAATTTTATCGGTATGGCCGCGATTCCGTTTCAGATCAAACTGCGATCTGGTCCAAAGTTTCGTGCCGCATTTAAAAAGTATGACGAACTTGCCTGGGCCGGTGTTGATGCCGCGCTTGCTGATTCGGAACAGCCATTACCGGAATCCGATCGGTCAAGGATCGACGCGCTTGGTGAAAAACTATTCCGCGAGAGTGATCAGTCGAGCGAAGTCAAAGACATAATTGATCATCTCGTTGACTTCCTCACTACCGCAGACGACTTTGCGGTCGCGCGCATTCGTCCATATCAACTCGCTGACAATTGGAACGTTTCGCGTCGACTCGTACTCGAAACTTGTTTACGCGCGACTCGGGTTGGCTTGCTTGATTTACGCTGGGACATTCTTTGTCCGATGTGTCGCGGCGCCAAGGACACTGGATCATCACTAAAAGACATTCCCGCGGAAGGACACTGTCCAACTTGTAAGATCGACTTTACCGCAAACTTTGATCGCTTTGTGGAATTGACTTTTAAGCCGAACGCGGGAGTCAGGCTGGTCACGCTCGAAGATTTTTGTATCGGTAGTCCGCAAAAGACCCCGCACGTTGTTGTTCAGCAACTGCTACCGGCGAAGAGCGAACGCTCTTTGGAGTTGCCTTTGGGAGTTGGCAATTATCGTTTGCGAGCACTGGAACTGCCGGGTTCGCAACAGGTTTCGGTCTCTCCTGAAGCACAAACTGCGGCAACGATAGCGATCACATCGGACGGTTGGCGGGACGAAATACTCAATGTTGGCGAGCGGACCTTGTTCACTTTCAAGAACGAAACTGCAGCCGAACACTTGTTAATTCTTGAACGTGTGGCCTGGGTGGACCAGGCTGCGACAGCCGCTGAGGTAACGGCGCTACAAGTTTTTCGCGATCTGTTTTCGAGTGAAGCGCTACGACCCGGTGAACAAATCTCGGTCGGTACGTTGACCGTTCTTTTTACCGACTTGCGCCAGTCAACGCGACTCTATCGAGAGATTGGTGATGCAACTGCGTTTGGCCGGGTGATGAACCATTTCGATGTGTTGAAGAAATTCATTGCAGAACGAGATGGCGCGATCGTCAAGACCATCGGCGATGCCGTGATGGCGGTGTTTCGTAGTCCGGTCAACGCGTTACAGGCAATGATCGAAGCCCAGGAAGCGCTTCGTAATCCAGGCGACGGTGGGATGCCGTTGCAACTGAAAGCAGGACTGCATTCTGGTCCATGTATCGCCGTGACCTTGAATGAGCGGCTCGACTACTTTGGATCGACAGTGAACTTCGCAGCCAGACTCGAAGGCTTGTCGACGGGAACTGACGTGATAATCTCACGCGAGGTTTTTGAAGACGCGAAGGTGAAGGCGTTGTTAAGTTCGGAAGAATATGAAGCGTCTTCTTTCGAGATGTCAGTGAAGGGATTCGAAGAAGAGCAGTTGGAGTTGTGGCGTGTGAAACGGAAGTGATATAGCCGCGGTTTTTCAACACAGAGACACAAAGAATCACAGAAACACAAAGTTTCTATTTATGACTGCACTTTTATCAGCGCGAGAGGTTTCGAAGGTCTACCAGATGGGGACGAACCACGTCGCGGCGTTAGATAAAGTGTCGATCGAGATCAAGGAAGGCGAGTTTGTCGCGATTCAAGGCACATCCGGATCGGGTAAGTCGACTTTACTAAACATGCTGGGTGGCCTGGACCATCCTTCATCCGGCGACGTGTTCTTCGCTGAAAAGCCGTTAGGTCCGTTTACTAAACGCGAAATGGCGCGCTATCGCCGGTTTTCAGTGGGAATGATTTTTCAAAACTTCAATTTGATCCCAACCATGTCGGCGGAAGAGAACGTTTCCCTGGCGCTGGCTTTTGGTGGACTTCGTGGACAGCAGCGTCGCGAACGCGCGACCAGGTTGTTGGATCGCGTTGGCTTGTCAGGTCGCATGTCGCATAGACCATCGGAACTGTCGGGTGGTGAACAACAGCGCGTGGCGATCGCCCGCGCACTCGCGAACAATCCGAAGGTGTTGCTGGCAGACGAACCAACGGGAAACCTCGACTCCATTCGCTCGCATGAACTACTCGGCTTACTGCAGGAAATGGTGAGTAGTGACGCGTTGACGATTTTGATGGTCACGCACGATCAGGAACTCGCAAAAAGTTTTTCCGATCGAATCGTGTTTATGAAAGACGGGAAAGTTATTTCAGATTGAAGATTTCAGATTTCAGATTGTTAAGAGTACAGTGCCGAGGTTCATACCATCATTTATTGAATCCAATAATCCAAACTCTAAATCGTAGTTTGAAACTTTGAGCAGCGACCAATCTGAAATCTTAAATCTTAAATCTGAAATGACCGGAGGTCCCATGTCGAACCCGGCAAGTCAAATGACCCTCGAGGCGCTTCGTTCGGTGCCACTGTTTGGTTCACTGGATGATCAGGCCGCAATTGACCTGCGCAATTTGCTCTCGGAACAAAACGTGGCGCAGAACACGCGACTGTTTCGCCACGGCGATAAGGGCGATGCGATGTATCTCATCGAGAGCGGTCGGGTGCGCATCAGTATTCAGGATGAAGAGAAGAATGAAGTTGTGCTCGCCGAACTAGCGCAGGGCGACTTCTTCGGCGAGATGTCGTTAATCGATGGTCGCCAACGTTCCGCTGATGCGCACGTGATAGAGGACGGCCGTTTAGCAATTCTTGCGCGCGAGTCGTTTCTGGGTTTTGTCAGACACAATCCGGACGTTGCGTTGAAGATGCTAAGCGCTTTGACTGATCGCTTGAGACGGACTGACGAACTGTTGCGTTCGCGCGTGTCAAAGAATGCGAACGACGAAGAGAAAGCCCGATCGACGGTTGCGGATCGGGCAGCCGATTTGATCGCGGAGTTTGGTGGTAGTTGGAAGTTTATCGGCGCGTCAATTGGTTTGATTTTGTTTTGGATCATTCTGAACTCTTACATTCTCGTGCGAGGGTTCGATCCAATTCCGTATCAAATGTTGAATCTTGTGCTGGCAGTGATCGCCGGCATGCAGGCGCCAATCATCATGATGTCGCAGAACCGGCAAGGCGAGAAAGACAGACTGCGTGCGGATCTCGATTACCAGGTGAATTTGAAGAACGAACTTTCGCTGGCTGAAGTCTTGCGGCGGCTCGATGTGTTGGAAAGTGAGCGTCTGCCGAAGTTGTTTGATGATCAGAATAAGAGACTTAAGAATTAGTTTCGAGTTTCGAGTTCAAAGTTTCGGGTTTGGAGTTTAAAGTTTCGAGGTGCAGGTCCCAGGACCGCAGCAGGTGTCCCCTGTGCGCTTCATAACTATTCTTTCTAACTCGACACTTGAAACTCCAAACTCGAAACTTTAAACCCGAAACTCGAAACTTTAAACCCGAAACTTTGAACTCGAAACTCGAAACTCGGTACAACGGCCCTAATGATCAAAGCGCTTTTTTTCGATTTCAATGGTGTCATCATCGACGATGAACACATTCAAATGACTGCCTACAAGGAAGTGTTGAAAGAACACGGAATTGATTTGACTGAAGAATTGTACTTCGGGGCGTTAGGCATGGACGACAAGACATTTGTTCGGTCCATGTTTGAGAAAGCGCAGAAGATCGCTTCGGATGAAGTCCAGGCAAACGTGTTGGCGGCCAAGACGGTGGTCCATCGCAAGATGATCGAAGACGAGTTGCCGTTGTTTTCCGGTGTTGTCAACTTTCTAAAAGCTGCCGCGCGCGAGTTTTCATTAGGACTCGTGAGCATGGCGAATGCGGCGGAAATTGGTTACGTGTTTGAACGAGCGCATCTTGATCCGTTGTTCACTGTCAAAGTGATGGCTGGCGATGTAAATCTTTGCAAGCCGGCGCCCGATTGTTATCGACGCGGTTTAGAAAAGATGAATGAAGTGCGCCAGACTGAACGAAAGCTGCCACTGTTGCCGAGTGAATGTTTGGCGATTGAAGATTCGCCGCCGGGAATTCAATCAGCGCGCGTCGCGGGTATGCACACGCTTGGTGTGACAAACACAGTCAGCGAAGATGCCTTGCGGGATGCAGGCGCTGAAGTCGTAACGAGGAGTTTGGCTGATTGGACCAGCGATGCGGTCAAGTCTTTATTTTGAAATGCGAAATTGCGTGATTGCGTAAATCCCGCAATTCTTACCATGAACTTTCTGGACATCCTCAACCTGGCTTTACGAAATCTGCGACAGGCGAGACTGCGCGCGACGTTGACGACTATGGGCGTGGTCGTAGGCGTCGCAGTGATCGTCACGATGGTTTCGTTTGGCCTCGGCCTGCAACGCAACATGCTGGAGCGTTTTGGTGCGCTCGATTTGTTCAACGAAGTTCAGGTCTTTGGTCAGGGTCTCAGCAATCTCGCCGGCTTGCGTGATAGCGGACGAAGAGACGATCAGGATCGTCGCAACGGTCGACAACGATCGGATAAGCAGCCATCAAGAATTCTTGACGACGCCGGAATTCAGGAGATGGCGAAGATTCCGGGCGTTGCTTACGTCGAACCAAATGTAACGTTCGGCGGTTATGTTCGCTCGAACGGGAAGATCCTCAACCAGAATGTTGGCGGCGCAAACATTCCAAACGCGTCATCACGATTTTCACAATTTGCCGCCGGGCAAATGATCAGCGCGCCGACAGTTGACGAAGCTGTCGTTACCGAACGTTTTACCCGCGACTTTGGATACGACAAACCCGCAGACGCGATTGGTAAGACGCTTGAGTTGTTGGCAGCTCCTGATGAAAAGAAGGAACAGAAAAAAGACGAAGAAGAGGACCGGCCAAACTTCTTTGGGATTCCACTTGACGACGGAGGTCTCGACGAATCAGGTGACCTTGAAACACACACTTTCAAGATCGTCGGTGTTCTCAACACTGAGATCAAAGAAGGTGTCGGACAAGGTGGTCTAAGAGGTCTACTTCCTGGCGCTGCTGTTTACATTCCGCTGCAACCCGCCCACGATTGGAGCCGGCAACATCGTAGTCAGATGGGCCGGGTTGCTTTGGCTTTAGCGAGACAGGGTGGAAACCTGGCGGAAGGTCAGACAGAAGGTTACGACTCGGCAGTCATTCGGGTAACTGATCCAATTGTGTTGACCGAAGTCCGTAAGAAAGTTACTGAACTCGGCTTCTCGAGTTTTTCTATTGTTGACGAACTCGATCAAATCAGAACAGTTTTCTTGATCGTTGATTCTGTACTCGGATTGCTCGGTGGCATTTCGTTGCTGGTTGCTTCGTTTGGAATTGCCAACACGATGATCATGTCGATTCTGGAGCGCACGCGCGAGATTGGCATCATGAAAGCCATCGGCGCCGAGGACCGCGAAATCAAATTGATCTTCTTTGTGGAGGCTGCGGTTATCGGTGTGTTTGGTGGAATTATTGGCGTGCTCGTCGCGTGGGGAATCGACGGTATCGCCAATCGTCTTGCTTATCGATTTATTCTTAAACCGCAGGGCGCCTCGTTTATCGACTTCTTCTCGCTGCCGTTTTATTTGTCAGCCGGCGCGATCCTGTTTGCTTTACTCGTCTCGATCGCTGCAGCGCTTTATCCGGCTGCACGCGCTGCACGCATCGATCCGGTTCGAGCGCTGCGACATGACTAAGAATTGGCTTCGCCACCTGTTGTGAGGCATGGCTTTGCCTTGCCGTAACCAGGTTCCAAACATTTAGGCTGCGCCTCTCAGCCTCTTTCTCTTCAAGAGCAGAAAGAGGCGCAGCCCTGAACTCTATTAGTGAGGTTTAGGCAGGCTAAGCCATGCCTCACAACAGACGCAGAGCCAATGTTATGTGCTATTAAGCGGTTAGCGGTTTGCCGCAGCGATTACAAAAACGCGCGCCGGGATCGGGTTGCGCGGCCCCGCATGAGGCGCAGGACGAGGCGACTTTCAAATTCGCACCACATGAAGAACAAAAATCAGAGCCGGCGACATTTGCTGCGCCACAAGTTCCACAGCGTCCCGGCAATGGTGGCACGTAGCCTCCGGCTTTGCGTGCAATGTGATCTTCGATTATCTTCCAAGCGTCTTCAGTAAGTTTGTATTGCCAGTACGCGCCAAGCGCAGCCAACGCCAGTAACGGGGCGAACACAATCGCACCAACGGCTGCAACTGCTGCCTTGTCGAACCACTTCTGCATTCCGATCTCGACCCGCGTTCCGCCGACTTCAGGCGTGATCTTGATCGTCAATGCGGACGACAAGCCGGTGAGATCGCGCAAGGTGTTGGATTTGCGCGCCTGAATGATGCTGGTAGTTGATACTTGAAAAGTCTGAACTTCAAAGTCGCTGTCGAACACGTGGCGCAACTCCGCGTTCAATTTCGGTATCTCGACTTCGACGTGTGGATAGTATCTGCTGTCCATTGAATTCCTTCGTAACTGTTGATGTAACTTAACCAGGTCATTGTACGGCAACCGCTGTTCGATTGTTCATTAACTGTGTTGCTTTCACTTCGTCAACCTTTCGGGTTTCCTAATGCCTAACAAACTAATCCGCGCTACTTCCATTGTTCTATCTGTTGCTCTGCTGTCCATCACAATCACTTCGCGTTACGTTTTTTCCCAGGGCGGAAATTCGACGCGTCTCGATGGTTACTCGGCGGAGAGTAGTAATGCGCAGCGTCGCTGGGAAGAACAGTTTCGCGCTGTTCCCTCTCCGAAGTCGGCGCGCGAACATCTCAAACGCCTGACCATCGAGCCGCATATCGCCGGTACGAAGGAAGACTATGCGACCGCTGTTTACGTTCGCGATCAATTGCGTAGTTACGGCTTGAGTGCCGAATTGAAGGAGTACCAGGTTTGGCTCAATTATCCGAATACCACGCCGATTGTTGAGTTGATCGCGAAACGTCGCCAGCGTCTGCCGGTTACTGAAGCAGTTGTCCCTGGCGATCCAACGTCATCCAATCCGAAGATCACACCTTTGTTCAATGGTTACAGTGCGAGCGGAGATGTCACTGGCCCACTCGTGTATGCGAACTATGGATTGCCCGGTGATTATGAAGAGTTGAAGAAAGCCGGAGTGGACGTTAAGGGCAAAATCGTCATCGTCCGTTATGGCAATTCGTTTCGCGGGGTAAAAGCGAAGGTGGCCCAGGACAATGGCGCAATCGGATGCATCATCTATTCAGATCCGGCTGACGATGGTTATATGCAGGGTGACGTTTATCCCAAAGGACCCTGGCGACCGGTAGCATCGGGTCAACGCGGATCAGTGCAATACTTGTTTGACTATCCCGGCGATCCATTAACACCTGGCAAGCCCGCGGTCCCCGGTGTTGCGCGTTTAAAACCTGAAGAGGCAACTGATCTCACCAGGATTCCCGTCCAGCCAATTGCTTACGACGTGGCGAAGACATTGATTGCGCCGTTGGAAGGACCAGTTAGACCAAGAGGTTTTCAAGGCGGTCTGCCGTTCGCGTATCACGTCGGTGGAACGAACGCCGTCAAGGTCCGTTTGAAAACTGACATGGATTACAAGATCAGAACGATCTGGGACGTGGTCGCGCGCATTGATGGTAACGAAGAAAAAGATCGTTGGGTGGTGATGGGGAACCATCGCGACGCCTGGGTCTTTGGCGCCGTCGATCCAAATAGTGGTACGTCGGCAATGCTTGAAATGGGACGAGGTTTTGCCGAACTACTCAAGCAGGGCTGGAAACCAAAGCGGACGATCATTCTCTGCAGTTGGGACGCGGAAGAGTACGGCTTGATCGGCTCAACCGAATGGGCCGAAGACAACGCGGCCGAGTTGCGAGAAAAGGCAGTTGCTTACCTGAACGTTGACGTCGCTGTTTCAGGAGGCAACTTTGGCGCTTCGTCAGTGCCGTCACTTTGGAAGGTGTTGCGCGACGTCACGCGCGATGTGAAGGACCCTAAAACTGGCAAGAGTATTTATCAGACCTGGCTAGATCGTTCACGCGAAGCCCGCGAAAATACGCTCGCAGGTGAGGCGCGGATTGGCGCACTTGGATCCGGCTCTGACTACACGCCGTTCCTGCAACATCTCGGCGTGCCTTCGACCGATTTTGGTTTCAATGGCGATTACGGCGTCTATCACTCCGCCTACGATTCTTTTTACTGGATGGACCACTTCGGCGATCCTGGATTTGTTTATCACGTGGCGGCTGCGCAAGTTTGGGGAACGCTCGGAATGCGCCTCGCCGACGCCGAGGCGTTGCCATTGGATTACACTGACTACGCCAATCAAATTCGTGATTACTTCGCGGAAGCATTCAGACTTGCTAAACAGCGCAACCTGGATAAATCGTATGACGACGATTCGCTTATATCCGCATTGGATGATTTTGCGAAGGAGGCAGCTCGAGTTGAGAAAGAACGACAGGATGCGATCGCCGGTAGAGTTGACAATGCCAGGTTAAGAAAACTCAACGATGGATTGATTGCTGTCGAACGTGATTTCATCGATGAGCGTGGTCTCACCGGACGAAGTTGGTACAAACACCAAATTTACGCGCCGGGAATTTTTACGGGTTATGCTGCACAACCACTAACCGATTTTCGGCAGTCGATTGACGATCGGAATTCGGGAGCTACTAAAGAGTCGTTGGCGCGCATTGTGGATGCTCTCAAACGAGCTGCCAGTACTTTGAAGAAAGCGCGCGATTAGGACCACAGGCGTCCCGCCTGCATTGCGTTAGTAACAAAGGTTCTTGAGTTTTACGCGGGCAGGCGAGGACGCCTGCGGTCCAAACGAGGAGCCTGCGGTCCCAGAAAATTTCTTATTTCGCTGAAGGAGAGTAATGATGAGGAGACGCATTTCTCCGGTTCAAATAGTTCTGGTTATCGGACTTGTGTTGGCGTCGGTTTCAGTTTTCCTGGCCCGCCAACGGACCCAGCAGTCTAATGATTTTAAAGTGAGGTACAAGACAACCACTGGAACTGCTGATGGACCAGGTATGTCGGGTGAAACAATTACCATGATCAAAGGCGCGCGTGAGCGCAGCGAAACCAAGATGGGCTATGGTTTCGATACGATCAATATCACGCAATGTGATCTCAAGCGCACCATTCAGATCAGCGACAACGCGAAGAAATATTTCATCACGCCGATGGAGACTGGCGAACCGAATGCGCCCACCACGCCGGCTACTCGTCCCGCGCCAAATACGCCTTCAACCCGGGGGGGCGTGGTCGACTACTTCACCAGCATTGTTGACACGGGTGAACGTAAGGAAATGTTTGGTTTCACCGCGCGTCACGTCAAAACAACGACGGAGATCAACGCGCCTGCGGGAAGCTGTAACCCGAGTCACCGAAAGATTGAATTGGATGGTTGGTACATCGATTTGAATGTTGAGTTCAACTGTCAAACGGAAAGAACGGCAACGATGCCCACTGGACGACAACCAACGGGCGGTTGTCGAGACAGGATCAACATTCGCCGGCAGGGAACTGGTAAGACTGGTTACCCGTTGATCGAAACGATGAAGATGTACGGCGAAGATGGCGAAGTCTCTATCACGCAAACAAAAGAGGTAGTTGAATTGTCGCGGGCGACGTTGGATCCCTCACTGTTTGATGTCCCGGCTGGCTATGCACAGGCAGCCAGCAGTTCGGAACTTTATGGTACTCCTTCGATGTCGGCGATGATGGGCCAGATGGGCCAGTCGCAGGCAGGACAGTCGCGGCCGAGTTCTTCATCGATGCAGGGAGCGAATACAACTCCAACCAAGCGACCCGGATCGTTGTTAGTTGGAGTGGTCCAATTCAACAACAAAGCTGGACGTTCAGTTTCTCTGGATTCGCTGCG
Organism: Pyrinomonadaceae bacterium; assembly: GCA_036518995.1. Taxonomy (GTDB): domain Bacteria; phylum Acidobacteriota; class Blastocatellia; order Pyrinomonadales; family Pyrinomonadaceae; genus PSRF01. The sequence goes on from DATDMC010000074.1 coordinate 12,818, forward strand.
TGAGCGACTGATTGGCCAACTGTCTTCGGCTGGCGTGGATGCGGTTGCCCTGAATGCGAGTTCGCAAATGGAAGCCGAGGCTGAAGCAAAAGTAAAACAGTGTGACTTCATTCTCTACACGGATGTGGCGACATTGAAGGTGAATAAGTTGGGTGGCATGCTCGGCGGATTGGCGGGTGGCGGAGTGCCCGGTATGCCCAAGACCGAAGCCAAGCTTGAGTTTAAATTGTTTGCAGTTGGCGAGGCGTCACCGCGACTACAATCGAATGCTTCCGCGAAGGAAGAAGGAGAAGAGAATAGTGCGGGTACTGCGGTTGATGCCGAGGCCCGCGCGGTAAGTAGTGAAGTAAAGAAAAGACGAAACTAGTTAACGAGACCTGAGTGGTGATGAAGTCAGTACCGTAACGCGGTAGCGTCGGGTCTGGTTGCAAAAGGTGGATCTGATCCTATCGACCGACCCGACGCTACCGCGTTACGGTACTGACTCCGCAATTAGTTCTTCGTCTTACCCTTCTTCTCGGGTTCGGGTGGCAATTTCTTTGCGGCTGCAAGAATTTGTTCCGCGTTTTCGTCCAGCAACTCAAAGCTCGAAACTTCAGCATCGCCGCTGGCCTTCTCTTTAAACGGCGCAACTTGAGTGATGATGTTGCTTGTGGCCGCGGCCAACCGTCGCAGCGCTTTCGCTATCAGCGGATTTTTTTCGTCGCGCGAACTAACATCGTCAATATTAGTAATCGCTTCATCGAGTATTCGCGCGATGTCGCCAATCAATTCGGCACGCGATCCAGCCGGTAGATCACCCCAAAGTTCCGCGTCCTTTTTAAGTAGCTTGGCGTTAGCCGCCTGAGTCCCATTTAAAACAATCAACCGGCGATCAGTCGCCTTGATAAACACCTCAACGCGTTTATCGAGCGCCTGCGCTTCTTTTACCAGATCGACTTCCTGCTCAGTCAGGTGATCTCGTTGCGGATTAGCTGCTGCAAACGATACTGAGGCCAGCAACACGAGGAGTGCAACGCTTAGGGGGATTCGGATTTTCATGACTATTGATTGTCCGGAGTTGGGGTTTCTTTAGGTTTTGCATTTGGACTCGCGTCACCTTTTTCCGGATCGCGAACCACTGTCTGACCGTAAAAAGAATTAAGTGCTTCTGTTCTTCCTTCACGCGCAAAGTCTTCTACTTGTTTTATCCACACGGCAAACTCGAGCGGTGTAATACGACGCATCGCTGTTAATCTTGGACCATCAGCGCGCAATGCGAGTTCAAGACGCTTGTATAAGTCTCGGGTCTTATTATTGTCGCGTTTGAGCGTGGCGAGAAAAGTTAAGATGTTTTCGACGAGCACGTGATAACTGCCGACCTCATGAGAAGCAGCTTCAAAGTCGCCCTGGCCCGTGTATTTTTCCGCTGCCGTCAAATGAACGTCCGCCAGTTCGATAGTGACTTTTACTCGTTGCTTTGGATCATTGCTGCCGGCGTTCAGTTGATCACGTTCTGCTTTAGTGATGGTCCGTAAAGGCGGTGGCGCAGTAAGTGGAGTAGGGCTTGGTTGCGGATCCTGACCGAATGCCGCGATTGCACACGAGAGCACAATCAATAAAAGGAGAACAGATTTACCTGAGAGTTGAGCAGACATTCGAGTCCAAAGTCAGGGCTTCTTTTTGACACCCTCGCCTAATTTGATCTGTCGTTGAAGCGTAGGAAGACGAAGTTTGACTTTCTCTATTTCCAGTTGATTTGTATTCGCATCCGCCGTCGCCAAAAACTTTTCATAGGCTGCGAGTGCTTCCGGATATTCTCCAAGATAATCGTGTGACGTGGCAATAAAATATTGCGCGACGATAACGTCGGGTTTGGTTGCGAGGACCCATTCAAACTCGGCAATCGCCGCTGGAAATTGTTTGGCTTCATACAGCGCAGTCGCCAGGTTGGCGTGGGCCTGGTAATTCTGCGGCTCGCGTTTGACCACCTGTTGCAGGATATAGGCGGCTTCCGGAAAGCGGCGCGATTGGACCAGCGCCGCCGCATAGCCAACCGCATAGTCTGTGACGGTCGGTTCGAGTTCGGCCGCGCGCCGGTACAACTCGAGTGCGCGCTTAGGATCTTCAGTTCTGAAAGTAGCGCCTAAGCGGGCGAGCAACATTGCACTCTTCGGGTTCTTTTCGATCAACTTCTCGAGCGCCGGTCGAGCGATCGATTTATCGCTGTTATTAGCAGCTTCGATCTCTTCGGGAGTTCCGATGACCTGGTTCTTGTCGCCGTTAGTCGTTGATTGAATTTCGAGTCCCGCCGTTTTCGCAACTGCGTTCGCTTCAGGTTGTCGACCAGCTTGTTGATAGACAAAAGCAAGACGCGCCATAACGATCTTATCGTCCGGTCGAAGTTTGGCCGCGGCCTGCAAATCCGCGATCGCCGGCTCGTACTCTTTTTGATCGGTAAACAGATCTGCACGTTCCAACAACGCGGCAAGATTGTTTGGCTCGTCAGTGATGACGCGATTGAGTATCGTTTTCGCGCCTTCTTTATTTCCGTTTGCTCGTTCCGCGATTGCGAGTCCGATCCACGATGAGGTGGGAGCGTCAAGACTTTGAGTGGCGAATTTAGCCAACTCGAGTGCTTCTTTTGGATCTCCAGCGTGCAAACGAATTTCCGACAACAGCCGCAGGGCAACATTGTCCTTCGGATCGATGGCCAATGCCTGACGAAATGTTTGCGTCGCTTCTGCATCGTGCTCTCGCCTCATCAGGAGTGCGCCGAGTGCGGAGTAGGGAAGTGACCAATTTTTCTTCAACGCTGATGCGCGTTTGAATGCAGCTTCGGCTTCATCGAATCGTCCGAGCGACACGAGCGCATTGCCTCGTTGAAATTCTGCTTCAGGAAATTCAGGTCGCACTTTGATCGCTTGCTCGTAAAGGTCCAAAGCCTTTTCGAATTCACCGCGAGCGTGTGCACCTTGAGCACGCTCGAACAGCTTGACCGGGTCGGCAGCGTTATCGCCGAACTCGTCCTGCGCCAACGCCTGGGCGGTGAAGATCGCACAGATCAATAGCGCCAGCGATAGTTGTAAGACAGTCTTGAAGAAATAGGTCAAGCGAGATTCCGACACAACAATTAACTGAGAGTGGTAAAGGATACAATCCGGGGATGAGTCGAATGTTAGCATGTCGTTAGTCGGCACGTCCAAAACCACTTGCGCGATAGCTAAATCGTGGTTGAGATGCTGGTTGCACGTCCGTTGATGCATGAGCTACCATGCGAACATTCAAAGAACAAAAATCGACCGGAAGAGAAGCTAACGCCACAGTGTCCCTCTGCACACAGCCTGAAAACACAAACCAAGATGCGCCGGTTCATGTGCAGGAATTAGGGCTTGAGATTCCCACCACTGTGCTTGATAAAGAGGTCCGTTTACGAACACTTTTTCGTGAACTCGGTGCTGTAGTTGTTGCCTACTCAGGCGGAGTCGATAGCAGTTACGTGGCCTACGTGGCGAATTCAGAATTAGGACCAAATGCACTTTGTGTAACTGGCGTGTCGGCAAGTTTGCCTGCTTATCTCAGTGGTGAAGTCGATCGTGTAGTAAATGAGTTTGGATTTCGTCACGAAAAAATTCAGACCGATGAACTCGACAATCCAAACTATCAGGCAAATCTGGGTAATCGTTGTTACTTCTGTAAGGACGAGTTGTATACAAAGCTGACTGAACTGGCCCAGAGTCGCGGAATTGAGTTTATTGTCGATGGATCGACGACCGATGATCTTGACGACTATAGACCCGGGCGCCAGGCGGCGCGGGAGCATTTAGTCCGCAGCCCATTGATTGAAGTGGGAATGTCGAAAGCTGAAGTACGCGAACTGAGTCGTCAGGTCGCGCTGCCGACCTGGGACAAGCCGGCGAGTCCTTGTTTGTCATCGCGCATTGCTTACGGCACGACCGTCACAATTGAGCGACTTAAGAAAGTGGATCGTGGTGAAGACATTCTTCGCGAGTTTGGTTTTCGAGAATTCCGGGTCCGTCATCATGACACTCTCGTCCGTCTGGAAATTGCCCCGGCGGAACTCGAGCGGGTGTTAAATAAGGACATTATCGATCAGTTGGCCTTACGCTTTCGCGAGCTTGGTTTTAAATATGTCACTCTTGATCTGCAGGGGTTTCGTTCAGGCTCGATGAATGAAGCACTACCACAAGTAAATTTGTGAAGTTTAGTTTTTCTAAATCATAAGGCGCGTCCTTCGACTATTGGAGAGTTCATATATGGCAAATATGTACAGCACGATGTACGTTGATGATATTCGAGAGATCAAAGAGCAGAATCCATTTGAGTCGATGATGTCTCGGTTTGATCGAGCGGCTCAGTTGTTGGATCTCGATCCGGACCTCTATGCGGTTTTACGTGTTCCTAATCGTGAGTTGAAAGTCTATATCCCGACGCGAATGGATTCGGGTCGTATTCAGGTGTTTGAAGGATACCGCGTACAGCACAACTTTGCGCGGGGACCGGCAAAGGGCGGAATTCGCTATGCTCCGGATGTGACGCTGGACGAAGTGCGAGCACTGGCTGCGTGGATGACCTGGAAGTGCGCCGTCGTCAATGTCCCGTTTGGTGGCGGCAAGGGGGGCATTATTTGCGATCCGCAACAGATGTCGATGGGCGAGCTCGAAAGAATGACGCGCCGGTACGCTGCCGAGCTGCTTGACTTCATTGGACCGGAGAAGGACGTGCCCGCTCCTGACATGAATACTAACGAGCAGACCATGGCCTGGATCATGGATACCTACTCGATGCATGCTCGTCATACCGTGACGGCAGTGGTTACCGGTAAGCCAATTGACCTGGGCGGTTCGTCTGGGCGTCGTGAGGCGACCGGTCGCGGAATCCTCTTTGTTATCAATGAAGCCATCAAGCGTTTCAAGATGAATCCCGGTGAGACCAGGGTAGTGGTTCAGGGATCGGGCAATGTCGGCGGCATCGGGGCGCGCCTGCTACACGAGGCGGGCTACAAAGTTGTCGCGGTTTCGGACATCCACGGCGGAATTTACAACAAGAACGGAATCAATATTCCGGAAGCCCTCGACTATCTGGCGGCAACTCGTTCCTTTGAAGGTTATGAGGGCGTGGAGTTCGTGGCCAATCATGAACTGCTCGAATTAGAGTGTGACGTGCTCGTTCCGGCCGCCACGGAGAACCAGATCACTTCTCAGAACGCCGATCGGATCAAGTGCAAGGTGTTGGCCGAAGGGGCGAATGGTCCGACAACTGCTGCGGCTGATGAAATTCTTCACCAAAAAGGGGTTTTCGTTATCCCGGACATTCTGGCGAATGCGGGCGGTGTAACGGTTTCCTATTTTGAGTGGGTCCAGGATCGCATGGGTTATTTCTGGCGGGAGGACGTGGTGAACGAGCGACTTCAGGACAAGATGGTCGCCAGTTTTAACGATTTGTGCCGGTATGCAGACTCGCATTCGGTCGATACTCGGACCGCCGCGTACATGTTGGCAATCGATCGCGTGGCCTATGATACTCGCATGCGCGGTATCTATGCGTGACCGAAAAAACATAAACAATATGGGCGCTAAGTCATGAAAAGGGCTTGATTTCCGCTTGAAGGTAGAGTATGGTCTGGCATGATTTAACACTCGGACCAGCGAAGATATTTAGTGACATACCGCGCGGTTTTAAGTGTCGAAATCATTGACACGGGAGCTCGCTTCCCTTAAGAAGTGGACTCAAGCTTCAAACAAACTCGGGAATTAGCAACAAGATGAATATGGAGTGCTCAAAGTAAGGCCGAAGTATTCTGTTTCATCGCAGTCCGAGCGCCGCCGCTGGATCCATGTTGGTCCATGCGGTCCAAACTTTTTGACAACTGTAGTTAGGGCCTCCCGATTCAAGGAATGATAGTTTTTGAAGATGGCGGCGCTATTACACAGATATTTTTACTCATTTCGCAGGAGGAATGCGATGAGACTCGCAACTAGGGCGCTTATTGCTGCGCTCGCTTCGTTGGTGCTGTGTGCCGCAGTATCAGCACAGACCTTGAGATCGCCAAGTGATCCCCGAAATCAGTCTCCGACTGTTGGTACGGGTGGTCCTGTGGGTGGCCCCACTGGCCTCTTCACAATTTATGATGGTTCAACGCTTCGCCGCGGTGAATTCACTTTCAGTATTGCCTACAGTAATTATGATCGTGATCCGGGCGATGTGGACATCGTTGATGTCCCGTTGAGCTTTAACGTCGGCTTGACTGACCATCTTGAACTTTTCTTCAAGTCGAATGCCTATCGCGGTATTAAAGTAAATCAGCCGCAGAACCTGTCCAGCTTCTACCTGCCGAATTCGCAATTATATTTCGGTACGGTTTTAAGAAGTGGGCCGGCGATTGTTTTGGCGCCAAGTGGTCCCAACGTTGGCACGTTGGCCAATACCGCTGTCTTTCGTCCAATCGGTAATCAGCCGTTCGTCCAGTTTCCGTTTGTTGGTGGATCCGCTGGCGACTTCGGTTTGAATGCCGGTCAGATTGGTCAGCAGTTTGGTTTTCCAGGATTCCAGGCGCTGTTAGGTCCGGTGCAGGTGCAGCCGGGAAGCGGCTCATTCGGGTCGGCTGATAACTATCCGGGAATTGGTTCGCCGTTTGGCAGCATTCTGCCAGGTATCGTTCTGGCTACCCAGTCGATGCCCTGCACGGCTTTGACTGGCAACTGCCGTCCGCCGGGCAATCCGAACCCCGCGAATCCGATCATCATTCCGACGACATTTACGGTTGCTCCGACTTATTTGCCGGATGCTCCGTTCGTTAATCGTCTTTACGGACAGTCCAGCTTTACCGATTTCGTGGTGGGCGCCAAGATTCGCTTGACCGGTCCACACAATCCGCTGGGCGTTGGTGTTATCCCGTTCTATCGCTGGTACGCTGATAAAGGTGATGACCTTCAGGGCTTCAATCAGTTGCAGCGTGGCGCGAGCCCGGGCGGTAACATTGGCGATTTTGGTTTGATCGCTTTTGTTGATGGCCGTCTTGGCAAACACGTCAACGTTTCAGCTAACGGTGGTTATATCCTTAACAGTAATCCGAAGGCTGCGGGTGGTGTTGCTCTCGATCGTCCAGATGAATTCATCGCTGGCGTCGGTTTCGACTTCCCGATGAACAAGTGGTTCCAGCCAATCGCTGAAGTGCGTTCAACTCAGTATGTGGGTGGCAGCACGCCAAACGCATTCAACAACAATCCAGTTGAAGTTATCGGTGGTGTGAAGATTTATCCGGCCCGTTGGTGGGGATTCGGCGTTGCTTATCGCCGTCATCTCAATCCACAGGACGAAAGTCACTTCAACCCAGCCGATTTCAATATTGGCGTAAACCAGATTACTAACGTTAACGTTCGTGGTCGCGGTGTTGTCGTCGTGCCGGGCACTTTGGTGCCGGTAACGGTGAATGGCTTCCCGCGCGGGTTCGTTTTCTCTGATGACCCGAACGGCTACATGGCGCAGGTTTGGGTAGGACGACGCAATTCACGTGAGTTGCCGGTTCCGCCCAATGTCGCACCAGTCATTGCCACTGTGACAGGTTCACCTTCAGCGCTCACCAGACCCTGTCCTCCAGGACAGAGTTCGGATTCATGCAGTGCTACGGGTAACGAAGTTCAACTTACTGCAAACGCGTCAGACCAGGACAACGATACGTTGCTCTATACCTGGTCAGTGACCGGTGGTCGCATCAGTGGTGAAGGCCGAAGCGTAACCTGGGACCTCTCAGGCGTCGCCAATGGAACCTACACCGCAAGCGTTGAAGTCAACGACGGCAATACCCACAAGGTAAGTGGTACTACCACTGTGACCGTTGCTGATTGTACTGGTTGTAAGATGCCGCCGCCGCCATGTCCGACAATCTCGGCGAGCAGCCCGTCAGACGTTGAATTAGGTGCTCCGATTACCTTCACCGCGAGCGTTGGTGGTGGAGACTCAAATGTCAGTGCTACCTATAACTGGTCAGTTTCGGCTGGCACTATTACCAGCGGTCAAGGAACTTCAACCATCACGGTTGATAGTGCCAACCTCGGTGGTCAAAGTGTCACGGCGACTGTGAGCGTTGGAGGATTTGATCCTTCCTGCTCAGCCACAGCGTCTTCGACGACAAGTGTGAGACCTGCTCCAGTTGGTCCGAGCAAGTTTGACGAGTATGGCAACATCAAGTTTAACGACGAGAAGGCCAGACTCGACAACTACGCGATCCAACTGCAGAACACACCTGGTTCGCAAGGCACAATCATCGCCTACGGTAGTTGTGAAGGTGAAGCTCAAGCCAGAGCCGACCGTGCCAAGGATTACCTTGTCAACACGCGCGGTATCGAAGCGGGCCGAATCACAACTGTTGATGGTGGATGCCGTTCAGACTTGACGGTTCAACTCTGGATCGTCCCGTCCGGTGCAACTGCACCAGCAGCCGATTCGTCGGGTGCGGTGTCACCTTGCCCGGCCTGCAAAAAGAAGGCGGCTCCGCGACGTCGTGGTCGTGGTGATGAATAAACAGTAAGTGGCTTAGCCTTAACGCTCAGCCTTAACCTCTGCGGGCGATGTTCTCAAGAGCATCGCCCGCTTAGTTTTTATGCTCTCAAATCCGGAATGGCGTTATAAAAGTACAACTTGCGGTCAATGGCCACGCATCCTAACCACCGTGAAGTGAGGTTTTGAACACAAACCCTCCGATTTGTAATAAACTACAGCCGCGTTGAGCGACGTCGTTCGCTTTTAGTATTACCACTGGATGAATTCACGATGAACAGACTTATGAAGTACCTCCCCCTGCTGTTGGCCGCTTTTCTTCTTACCGCAATCGCAATTATTCCTGAACGAGTCTTAGCAGACTCCAGCTCGTCGTCGGATCCGGCGATGTATTCAACAGATTGGCGTACCACCGGCCCTCCGGGAGGTGACGTTCGCAGTCTGGTAGTTGATCCGAGCAATCCGGATAGATTTTATTTCGGCACTCTGGATGGGCAGATCTACACTTCATCTGACGGTGGAAAGCAGTGGCAGCTTCTCTATAATTTCGGCAAGCCACGTCTCTTCGTCGATCACATCATTGTTGATCCTCGTAATCCGAAGGTCCTATACGTTGGCGCGCATCGTCATAAAGAGCCGGGCGGCTTCTTCAAGTCGACTGATGGCGGCGTAACGTTTAAAGAGAGCCAGCAACTGAAGAATGAAGCAATTCATTCGTTGGCACAGGCTGAGTCAGATCCAAATACTCTGATCGCCGGCACCTTTAACGGCATTTTCCGTTCGGACAACGCCGGTGATTCATGGCAACAACTGCCGACCTCGGACGTACAAAATCTGTTTCACGTTGAGTCTTTAGCTATCGATCCGAGAAGCACCAACATCATTTACGCCGGCACGTGGTACTTGCCGTACAAGTCATCTGACGGCGGTCAAACCTGGAGGTCGATAAAGACCGGCATCATCGACGATTCAGATATTTTCGCCATCGATATAGATCCGCGCGATCCGAACCACATCATCGCTTCTGCCTGCAGTGGTATCTACGAGAGTAAGACTGCCGGTGAGAGTTGGAAGAAAGTTCAGGGCATTCCGTCACAGTCACGCCGCACGCGCGCGATAATGCAACATCCATCGTTACCGGGGATTGTGTTTGCCGGAACAACTGAAGGCTTCTGGCGCTCAGATAAAGGTGGCGATCCTGACTCGTGGATGGTTACCACCTCACGTCAGCTCGAGATCAATTCAATCGCAGTGCATCCGTCACGTCCGGATATGGTCTTCATTGGCACCAACAACTACGGAGTAATGGTGTCCAACGATGGTGGTAAAACGTTTGTGCCTACTAACGGAGGTTTTAGCGGCCGGTTTGCTAATGCGATCCTTGCCGATCGAGAAACTCCGAATCGCATCTATGCTTCTACCATCAATACGGCAACTGGTGGTGGCTTCTTTTTTGTGAGTAATGATAATGGTGAATCGTGGCGTCCTTCGATGCGCAGTATGCCATCGCGATTGATCACGTACGCTATCGTTCAAGATCCTCAGGACGCAAATATTATTTATCTTGGTACAAATCTCGGAGTATATCGTTCCCCGGATCGCGGCACTTCATGGGCCCCGGTTTGGGCGCCGACTTCCGCTCCTGCAAAGAAGCCGGCAGCAAAAGGTGCAACTAAGGGAACTGCTAAACGAGCACCGGTAAAGCGGCAACCTGGTCTTTCTCAGCAAACGATTACTCAGGTGCAGGAAGCATTGAACAACGCCGGTTACCACCTCGGTCTTCCGGATGGGAAAGGTGGTCCGGCAACCCTGGCTGCGCTGAAGCGGTTTCAGGGCGATCGTCATTTACCTGTCACAGGAAAGTTTGATGACATCACGCTCTCTGCGTTGGGTGTTTCGAAAACTCAGGCTGGTGATGCTGATTTGATTCTGGCTGATGCCGTTAATGCTCTCGTGCAAACAATCGATCCCGAGACGAAAAAACCAGGGTATCTGGCTGGAACGAATACCGGCTTATATCGCAGTTTCGATGTCAGCAAAGGCTGGCAGAAGCTTTCGTACGGCACAGGCGATCCGCGGACCACGTGCATCTCAACGAATCTTCGCGAGCCTGATACTATCTGGATTGGTACTCCTGCCGGCGGAGTAATGGTCACCCATGATGGTGGCAAGACCTGGCGAGCTGCTGATGGCATTCCCCGCGATTTCCCGGTGAACACCATCGCCCAGGACCCACAGCGTCCTGACTATGTTTACGTAGGAACAAAGCAGGCCTTCTACATGTCACGTGATGGTGGCAACACCTTCACTCGTCGTGGTGGCAATCTTCCGTTTGGCGACTTCACCAGCATACTCATCAACGCTAGAAATGGTGATGAGATCTTTGCCGGTAATGCTTACCAGACTGGTGAAGTTGGCGGTGGTGTTTATCGCACAGTCAACGGCGGAGTCACGTGGGCCAGAATAGATCCGAAAGGGCGAAGATTACCGAGTCAACGAATCTGGGCGTTGGCTTTTGATTCGCAGGATCAGAACGTGTTGTTTGTCGGATCACATTCTGCAGGTGTATATGTTGTGCCGCGCACATCCGACAACATATCGGCTAGTCAGTAGTTAATTTGATAACTTGATGAAACAACGCCGTGAGTTAGTGCTCGCGGCGTTTGTTTTTTGTTTGGCGTAGACCTTCCTAATCGTTGCGCCGCCTTGACATGCGCTTATTATGGCGTGTACATTCCCGCCCTACCCGGTAAAAAGGCGGCGGGTGTTGTCGGACCAAGCGGGTGACTACGGCAGGGCGGTATTCGAAACAAATTAGCTCGACATTTCCAAATCCAAACGGCTCGCATCCTCGCCAGCTCCAATCGACAACGCCAGCTCAAACCAATATAGAGAGGCCGCTGAAATGCTGTCCGGCGATCATCCGGTCACGATGATTGTTCCGGCCGGATGAAGCGCGATATGATCGAACAACGCGCTAAAGTTATCGGGAACTACAGGAGTCTGCATGTCTAGTGAACAACCCAAGCTGAATAACAGCGAGGCCGAAAATAAACCAACCTCCGGCGAGTCAGAGACTACGCCGCAATCGTCCGAAGTCGCTACTAAACCAGTATCTGCTTCTTCTGCTCCGGCTCCAGAGAATGATGATGCCGACGACTCACGCGCCAGCGGAGATGTCGACTTTGGTCAACTACTGGATCAATTCGAACAGGAACAAGCCACTCTCGAAGAGGGTGAAGTGGTCCGTGGCACAGTCGTTGGGATAACCGAACGCGGAGTCGTGATCGACTTCGGTTACAAGTCGGAGGGCATTGTTAGCCCTGCCGAGTTTACCGAGAATGGTGAACTGACGGTTAAGCCTGGCGACGAAGTTGAAGTGCTCGTTAAGAGTATGGAAACGGCTGATGGCTTGCCAGTGCTTTCGCGTGCTGACGCAGTGCGCATGAAAGCATGGGACGATTTGGAGAAAGCCTATCGCGACGGCACGAGCGTCAAGGGGCGTGTGTTGGATCGAATCAAAGGCGGCCTGCGGGTTGATATTGACGGCATTGGCGCCTTCCTGCCCGGGTCCCAGGTTGATGTCCGTCCGGTGCGAAACCTGGACAGCCTGCGTAATCAGATTATCGAAGCGCGAGTCATCAAGCTGAATCGCAAACGATCAAATGTTGTCCTGTCGCGCAAAGCCGTCATCGAGCACGAGAACACCGGTCGCAAAGATCAAACGCTGCAACAAATCGAAGAGGACATTGTAGTTGAGGGTCAAATCAAGAACTTGACCGATTACGGTGCTTTTGTAGATCTGGGAGGCGTCGATGGATTGCTGCACGTGACTGATATGTCATGGGGTCGACTGCAAAATCCAAATGAACTATTCCACGTTGGCGACACGATCCAGGTCAAGGTCCTTAAGTTTGATCGCGACCGCGAACGCGTGTCACTTGGTTACAAGCAACTGTTACCGGATCCGTGGTCCAGTGTTGAAGAACGTTTCCCGGTTGGCACTCGCGTCAATGGTAAAGTTGCCAGTGTGGCTGACTACGGCGCCTTTGTTGAACTCGAGAACGGTGTCGAAGGCCTGGTCCATGTTTCGGAGATGAGCTGGTCCAAGCGGGTCAAGCATCCGAGCAAGGTTGTGAATCCGGGCGACAGTGTCGAAGTCGAAGTGCTGAGTGTGGATCCAAAGGCGCGCCGTATTAGCCTCGGCATGAAGCAGGTCCAGGAAAACCCGTGGCAGACTTTGCACGAGCGTTACCAGGTCGGCACGAGGGTCCACGGCCGCGTCCGTAACCTGACTGACTTTGGGGCCTTCATTGAAATCGAAGACGGCGTTGACGGTCTGGTCCACGTTTCAGATATTTCGTGGTCGCGTCGTATCAAGCATCCGAGTGAAGTGTTGAAGAAGGGGCAGGAGATCGATGCGGTCATTACCAGTATCGATACTGAGAACCGTCGACTGTCACTTTCGATCAAAGACCTCGAGCCAAACGCCTGGGAGAAATTCACTACCGAACATAAGCCGGGCGATGTAGTTCACGGCAAAGTGGCGCGGTTTGCTAACTTTGGCGCCTTCATCGAACTCGACGACAATCTTGAAGGTCTGTGTCACATCTCCGAATTATCTGAAGAACGGGTCAACAAACCCGAGGATGTGGTCCAACTCGGACAGGAGATGGATTTCAAGATTCTGCGTATCGATCCTGAAACCAAAAAGATTGGTCTTTCGGCCCGCGCGGTTGGCAAGGATGAACCAATCATCGATACCAAGATTTACTCGTCTGAGGCCGGTGGTGGCATGGCCTCGTTAGGTGAACTTGCTGACTTCGGTCTTGGCAGCAGCAAGTCAGACTCGAACGACGAATAACTGCTTCGCTTTTGAATTGGCCCCATTTCAAATCTGACTTAAGTTTAGATTTGACCTGGGGCCATTTGCTAAGCCCATTCACTGGCAACTGGCGATCTGTTGCTCGTCGTTGTGTTCGATGAGAGTCTTGCCCGACCAGATCATTTTCTGATAGTGTACGACCTAGCTTATCTCGCCAACATCAAGAGTTTAAATATATATTTTGCCGGGACTATACGGTTTGGCCCAAACTATTTATTGAGCAACCGAGGTGATGCATGACAAAAGCAGAACTCGTCGAAGACGTGGCCCGGGCAGCGGAGTTAACTAAGAAGGACGCTGAACGTTTAGTCGAAATTGTCTTTGAAAGCATCATTGAGACTTTGAACCAGGGCGAGAAGATCGAACTCCGTGGTTTTGGCAGTTTCCGGGTTCGTGAGCGCGGCGCCCGTCGTGGTAGAAATCCCAAAACCGGAGACCCGGTAAGTATTCCCGCCAAGCGCGTCCCCTATTTCAAGCCTGGAAAAGAGTTGAAGGAGTTGATCAACGATGAGACTCCGAGTTCCCCAGCGGCTGGTAATGGCCCAACAACTCTTCCGAATGAAGGACGTCAGCCTCCTATCCTTTAAGTTTCCATTCGAGGTAATCAATCTTGGATCGTTTGTGGAGCCCGTGGCGTGCTAAATACATTGCCTCCGGCGTTGATGCGCAATCAGAAGGGTGCGTCTTTTGTCGGATGGGTGAAGACGCTGCAAATGACGACGCCAACCTGGTGGTCCATCGTGGTACTCACAATTTTGTGGCCTTAAATCTCTATCCTTACATTACGGGCCACTTGCTGGTTGTTCCTTATCAACATCTGGGAAATCTTTTTTCAACTGCGAAAGAGATTACTGATGAGCTGATGGACCTAACCAAGCGTGCCCAGGTCGCGATAAAGGACGTGTACGCGCCGCACGGTTTTAATTTGGGAATGAATCTGGGAGCGGCAGCGGGCGCGGGGATTGTGGACCACATTCATCTTCACATCCTGCCGCGGTGGTCAGGCGATACGAACTTCATGACAACCGTCGCGGACACTCGTGTTATTCCGGAGAGCCTGGAAACAACGTATTCAAAGCTACGCGCTAAATTTTAGATCAACCACGAAGTGGTTGTGTCTCAAAGCCCAGGGTTGTTTCAACCCTGGGAACCGGAACGCGATGTTGAGCAACCCCGAAGGGGTTGCGACCCGGCGATCCGCGTAAGACGTTCATCGCGTTAATTGAGCAGAACAATCACACGACGTTTAAATTTAGCGATTCGAGAATGCAACGCAACCCCTTCGGGGTTGGTCATTATCGCGTTCCGTTTCCCAGGGTTGAGGCAACCCTGGGCTTTGGGGCGATGCCCCTTCGGGGCAATGAAGAGCTGGCCCTTCGGGCAAGGAAGCTGGCCCTTCCGGCAATGAAGGCTACTTTCGAGGTAGCGCCTCATCTTCAACTTCGCCACCAATACTAATGGGTACTTCCGAAGGTCTGTTGTAGGTAATGCCGCGTTCTTCGCTGTCCAGATCGCCGGCTGGTAATGGCGGTAGTGGTCCAGTCAGGTGTGGTGGATTAAATCCGGGATAATCGATACGGGCATGATAGATAGCAGTGAGTGCGCTGATGACGGCTTCGCGAATTGTAGTCAGCTCTCGCAGGGTGATATTGCATTGGTCCAATTGTCCATCGGTGATGATGGCATCGACAATTTTTACAACGATGGCCCGAATGTTTTCAGGATCAGGTCTCGCGAGCGATCGCGCCGCAGCCTCACACGAATCAGCCAGCATCATGATGGCCGCTTCTTTGAATTGCGGCTTTGGACCAGGATAACGAAAGTCCGCATCGTCGATCACTTCATCGGCTTTAGCCTGGGCCTGGGCCTTGCGTAAAAAATAGTGCAACGTCCTGGTGCCGTGATGTTGCGGAATAAAGTCGGCAATCTTTTCGGGCAGGCCTATCTCTTTAGCGAGTCGTGATCCGTAAGTGACGTGGCTGGTAATGATCTTCGCGCTGTGTTGTGGTCGCAAGGCATCGTGAGGATTGTGCCCATGTTGGTTCTCAACAAAGTATTGCGGCGCGCCGAGCTTGCCGATGTCATGATAGAGCGCGCCAATCCTGGCAAGGAGTGGATTTGCCCCAATTGCACGGCAGGCATCTTCTGCCAACTGACCGACTGCGTGCGAGTGTTGATTCGTACCAGGCGCGCGCAAGGCCAGTTGTCCAAGCACCGGAAGATCGGCGTTTGATAGTTCCAGAAGTTTGACATCAGTCAGGATGCCAAACACTGATTCGTTGACTGGCAGGCCACCGGCAGTAAACACTCCCGTCAGCAGACCACCCGCCACTCCGCAGCCAACCGCCAGGAGGACCGTATTGATGGTCATGGCCTGTTCTGCGTAAGCGACCATCGCCAGCGCCATGATGCAGTTGGTGGCGCCAATCAGAAGTCCTGCCAACGTCACCGATTGTCTTTCACGATAACGGCCAATTCCGTAGACCGCTGCTGAACATGACGCCATTGCAAAAACTGCTTTTTGCATACCACTCGGCGCCAGCATCCCGGCAAACAAGGCCGTAATTATTCCGGTGAGAAATGCCAGTTGAGTATCAACCAGCATCGCTACCAGCAGCGCGGCAGCAGCAAAGGGAATTGCGAAACTCCAAATCGTTGGGTCGTTGAAAGGCGCGTTCACTCGTTGCGCCGCAATGCTGTCAGCAAAAATAAAGCCGACTTTCATCAACGCTGTTTCGACCAGAATCGCCGAACCAACTAATGCAAAAGCTTTATGTTTACTGAGCATCACAGAACTGCTCGAACTCCGATGCTCGGTAAACTTCCAGGCTGCCCAGTAAATGGCGATCACTACCAGCAAGAGACCAATCAGGTTTTGAACCGGTCGGCCAATGTGTCCGGTACTGCGAATGGCAGCGATTTGTGCAAGCGTATTTGACGTAACCCTGTCACCTTCGCGAGCGAGTACCTGGTTACGTTTTAAAGAAATAACGACTGGCGGAATCCGGTTCGCTTCACTCTCGCGAGCAGCAGCAGTAGCAGTCTGATCAAGAACTACATTCGGACGGAGCAACGGAACCAGGGCGAGGGCCAGGGCTGTTTTTTGTTCGGGTGTCCAACCCTGCAGATCGGGAATGCGTAGCTCGAGTTTGCGCCGCGCGGCAGACAGTGCAGCCATCTGCGTGCGCGGGGCGGGCATAATCATTTGCCCGACTGAACTCCTTACATCAACCAGGACGATCTCTTGTTGCAGGCGTTCTGCGTCGTTATCGTCGTAGATATAGCCGGCTGCGATTTCGCGAAGAATCCCGGTAACACGATCCAGATCGGCTTCGTTAAAATTGTGGGCAGTGATTGCGTGTGCGACTGCTGGTCCACCTTCGCCGTTCCAGTTCGTTTTGCTTTGCTTTAATTCTTCCCAGGCGGCGCGAAAACTCTGTACCGTGTTCTCAGCCCGACTCGAATCGAAGTTAAATATCGGCCGGGTTGCTCGTCTGGCTGCAATCCGACGTCCTTCAGTTTCTCCTAAATCGACCGTGGTGATATCGGCGGGAGCAATGATCGCTCGATTGAGTACATCACCTTCTTTATAGTTTTCATTAAAGCCGGATGAATGATTGCTGAGCAGCAGCAGCGTGGTCAGGATTACGAGCAGGCCAAACAGGATGAGGAACCTGTTACGCGGCGCAAACATCATGAATGGACGTATCGCGTAACTCACGATGCGATCGCGAGCCTGGTTAAATGGAGTTTTAAAACGTAAGCGACGGGGCATCTATGCGATACGCGAAACCGCCAGTCCGTAAGGTTCGTCTGCGCGAAACTCAGCACCAAGATTGCGGGCCAGAATCGCGCCCGCCTTCTCCAGCAAAAGTGTCAGAGTTAAAGGTTTAAGCGCCGAGATTGAAACAACCTCGCCGGCTTCAGTCTGACTTTGTCTTACCGCGGCGTTGAGTTCATCCTGATCGAGCAGGTCCGCTTTATTTAAAGCTAATACAACCGGAATTTCCGCTAACTTCAACTCCTCCAGAATTCGCTTTACCGATTGAATCTGTTGCGGCCAGCGAGGGTTCGAAACGTCCACGGCGTGGATTAGTAAGCTACTGCCACTTATTTCTTCCAATGTTGCGCGAAATGCGGAAAGCAAATCCGGAGGTAAGTCGCGAATGAATCCTACTGTGTCGTTGATGATTACTTCCTGATCTCGTGGTAGACGCAATCTTCTTGACGTCGGATCGAGAGTGGCAAACATTCGTTGTTCGGCGTGCACTTCACTCTTAGTCAACGCGTTAAGCAAGGTCGACTTGCCGGCATTTGTGTAACCCACGATTGAGATGACCGGCAGGTTCTGACGCATTCGCGCTTTGCGTCGTTCCTGACGACGCTGCCGTTGTTCTTCGATCTCTTTCTCTAATCGATTGATGCGGTCCCTGACGCGACGGCGATCAGTCTCGAGTTTCGTTTCACCGGGACCTCGTCCACCGATGCCGCCTGCCAAACGCGAGAAAGCTGAATCCTGACCGGCAATCAAGCGCGGAAGCAGATACTTAAGCTGCGCGAGTTCGACTTGAATCTTTCCTTCTTTTGATTGCGCTCGTTGCGCGAAGATGTCGAGTATTAACTGTGAACGATCGATAATTTTCAGGTCGGTTGTTTCAGACAGCGATCGTACCTGGGCGGGCGTGAGTTCACTATCAAAGACCAACATGTCAGCGCCGAGTTGAAGCGCGCGAATGATCAACTCGTCCAACTTGCCTTTACCAAGAACTGTTCGCGGATCGATTGCCTGGCGACGTTGAATAATCTTGTCCTGCACCACCACACCGGCAGACGATGCCAGTTCGGCCAGTTCAGCCATTGACTCTTCAGCGTCACTTAATGGTCCAGTCGCCACGCCGACCAATATCGTTCGATCGCGGCCGCCTGCGAGGCGAACATTGCGCCGGTTCCTCGTCATCTCTTCTTCAAGCGAATCGATCAACGCGAGGAAATCCAGATCTAATTGTGATGCTGGTCGTGGTTCCAGAAACTCGTACACTTCTGGTTCAATGCCGTTCTCTAACTCGCCGGCATGAAGTGGCAAAAGATGGGCCGCGTGAATTAGTCCTGGTAGACCCGTGCCGGCGTCGACATTGATGGCCGCCATCAAATCGAGTCGCAGCAGCGCGAGGTCGGTTAAATCGTCCTGCGTCAGTTGTTCGCCCCGCAGATGAGTGTGGACGCAGCGCAAACCTCGAAAGCGCCCGGTCGCCACGCGAACGCGTTTGAAATCGGGTAACTCGATTCCTCGATTGTCGCCGACCATCACATATTCAATGTGACCTTTACGGTCGATCAGCACGCCAATCTGCCGGCGCGTCTCATGTGACAGTTCGCTCAATTGCCGCGCAAATTCCGGAGTCACGATTTGAGTGGGAGGAATTCGGCGGGTGTAAAGTTTTTCAATCCGGCGCAACTGGTTCGTTTTAAGGCCCAGTGTGTTGCCTAACGCACTAGTGATACTCGTTTCCTCCTTGTTTATTCGAGTTTTCGAGGGAGTGTGTGGTTGGCTGTTGGCCGATTACAGGATTACTACTGCGGGCGGTAGGTGTCGTACGCTGAAGTGATCTTACTGTTTTCCTCGGCGACACCTGGTCGCAGAGTCGTCTTTGCATCGAAATCTTTACCGTGCGTAACGTCCTGCTTCGAAAGGCTAGGATCTTTGGAATGTCCGCACTCACCAAAACTGTGGCGGATTATAACACACGGCCAATCCCGGCTGTTTAGCGCCTGAGCGCGTGCTGGCTACCGTTAGTTGTTCCGCTATTGCTATCATGGTCGCTTTTGCAACGACCTCCGGTTGAGCTATAGGAATCCATGTCACAAATACCCCAAATCACTCGCATCGAACCACGCTACGGACTTCCCGGCGGCGAGGTGGTGATTTACTGCACCAATGTCGATACGAGTGACCTCAATTCATGTGCAGTCCTCTTTGGAGATACACCCGCTCCGCTTGTCGCCTTCTCACCAGAACGAGTGCTTGCCCTGGTTCCTGAAGAAAGTCACAGTGGCGAAGTTCAGGTCAGAATCGCTTCTGCCAATCAGACGAGTGAGGGAGTCCCGTTTCAGGTTGGTAAGAAACTGGTTGGAGATGTTCATCCCGTTTCGAACCCGGCTTACGATCCCGATGACGGGGCGTTGTTTGTGACGCGCTCCGGATCGCGTGGCGAGGAACTGGCAGTTACGCTTTTTCGGGTTGATGTTGAAGGCGAAGTTAGTGAGTTTTCGGGTGACATTGCCAATCCCACCGGGATCGCCTTCGGCGCCGACGGTGAAATGTTTGTTACCAGTCGTCTAGACGGATCTGTTTACAGAGTAACGGCGCTCAAAGAGGCAGGTGCGTTCGCGCGTAACCTCGGGGTTGCGACTGGCATCGCCTTCGATAGCAATGGCGTGATGTATGTCGGCGATCGGTCGGGAACAATTTATCGCGTTAATGGAATCGGAGAAGAGAAGGTCTGGGCGCAGCTTGAACCTTCAGTTGCCGCTTACCACCTTGCTTTTGGTCCTGACGATTCTTTGTATGTGACTGGACCAACAGTTACGAGTTTTGACTGTGTTTGGCGAGTCAATAAGGACGGCGACGCTGATCTGTTTTTCAAGGGATTAGGGCGTCCGCAGGGTTTGGCCTTTGATCGGCAGGGAAACCTTTATGTTGCTGCGTCCTATCAGGGACGAAGAGGAATAGTCCGAATTTCTCCCGAGGGCCAGGCCGAAATTGTTGTTGCCGGCGTCAACCTCGTTGGACTGGCATTCAGTTCGGAGGGTGAAATGGCAGTGGCCTCGATCGACTCCGTCTACAGTCTCCCGATGCAGATCAGGGGAACACTTTTACCTCGATAATAACGGGTTCGAAAGCGTTAATCGTCTTTTGACAGCCACTATCCAGAATGCTAATTTTGACCCTCTGTTTTAAAACTGCACTAAGGGCAGCACGAGACTCCGAGTGAATCCAGAACAGCTCATCCCACAACTATTGATCTACATGGTCGTGTTGCTGCTAGCCATCTCGGCGCACGAAGCAGCGCACGCGTGGATGTCTTACAAGTTTGGCGACGACACCGCAAGACTGCTGGGTCGGGTCACGTTAAATCCAATTGCGCATATCGATCCGGTAGGAACTTTGTTGATTCCGATCGTGATGTTCGTCTTTAGCAGCATCGGCGGTCCGTTAGCCTCGATTCCTTTGATTGGTTGGGGAAAACCCACCCCGGTCAATCCTTTGCGCTGGCGCAACAAGGATTTGGCCAATGTGATGGTTTCGATTGCCGGCATCCTGGCGAATCTGATAATTGCGACGATCGCGTTTACGATTTTCAAGATTTTGTTACTGGCCGGTGTAGACGTGCAGGTTGGTCCACACGATCCGGTGGGTATCTTTCTCGGCGAAATGTTGATCATGAATGTGTCGCTGGCAGTATTTAATCTTTTGCCGTTTCCGCCTCTCGATGGCAGCAAGATTCTCGACACGTTTCTGCCGGCGAGCATGCGACCGATGCTGGACCTGTTTGAGCAATACGGTTACATCATCCTCATGATTCTCATCTATCTGGGATTCTTCAGGATCATCATTTCTCCGATTATCAACATCATCGGTTATCTCCTTTATTGGGGAACCTAACAACCTCGCGAAAGGCCGTAGTGCCAATAACAATTTTTAGTAGTACGCGGTGACGCGAGCGCACCGGAGTTTGGGGCTGAATTGATCGGAGCAGGAAAGTAGTTTGGAAGACGAATCACCAGAAACAAGAAGACAGGTGACGAAGGAGGCGACTCCTCAACTAAACGTCGCGGGCGCCGTACCGAGGATCGTCGAGGACGACGTCACCGATGATCTGAAGATCCTGCTTGGTGAGTTTGAAGGTCCTTTGGATCTTTTGTTGCACCTGATTCGACAGGAACAGGTGAGCATTTACGATATTCCTGTTGCTCGTATCACTGACGAATATTTGCGTTACCTCCGGTTGATGCAGGAACTCGATATCGCCGTTGCTGGCGACTTCCTGGTGATGGCCGCGACGCTGATCGAGTTGAAGACGAAGATGCTTTTGCCGCGCGATCCGCTTGCGCCGCCTGAGGAAGTCGAAGATCCACGAGCAGATCTGGTCAATCAGTTGTTGGAGTATCAGAAGTACAAAGCCGCGGCTGAAATGCTTTGGTCGCGGGCCACGGTTGAACAGGCAGTTTTCCATCGCGCAGAACTCGAGACTGATAAGAACAATCCGGAAGTTGCGGTTGGCGTTTTTGATCTCTTGAAAGTATTTCAGGAGATTCTGGACCGCCATAAAGAAGAAGTCATGATGGAGATCGAACGCGAAGAGATCTCCATGGCGGAAATGCTCGAGCGCTTGCGCAACATGGTGATGTCGGCCACCGAACTAAATCTTCGCGTCTTTTTTGAACGCGCTCGCTCGCGTCGCGAGTTGGTGCTCGCGTTTTTATCGGTACTCGAATTAGTCCGCACCACTGAAGTCAAATTATTTCAGCGCGAAACCTTTGGAGACATCATCGCGCGCGTATCCGGCTAAAAGAGATGGCAGAAAACGACGAAAACGAAAAACCAGCAATCGTTGAAACTCAGGACGAAGCCGCACTCAACGAAGAAGCCAGCCGCGAACTTGCCGCGATGGTCGCTGAAGTCGAGGCGACGGGTGTAGGCGAAGAGTCGGGCGAGGACGATGAATCGTTAGTTGTCGCGCCGCAGAGTCAGGCTGAGCGTGCGGCAATTATTGAAGCGCTGATTTTTGTTTCCGACGAGCCACTGAGCCTCAGGCACATCGCCGGAGTTCTGAAGGAAGAGAAGGATGTAGTGCTGCAGTCCGTTACAGAACTCGCCAAAGAGTTCAATGGTCGTAACAGTGGTTTGCAGTTGCGCGAAGTTGCCGGCGGGTGGCAGTTTGCCACGCGGCCCGAACATCATGAGTATGTGCGTCGATTGCTGCGTACTCGTCCGAGCGCAAAGTTATCGATTGCTTCGCTGGAAACATTGGCGGTGATTGCTTACCGGCAGCCGGTTACTGTTCCCGAGATTCTCGAAATCCGTGGCGTGCAATCTCCTTCAGCGATCAAGACACTGCTGGATAAAAAACTGATCGTTGCGAAGGGCCGAAAGGAAACTGTGGGCCGGCCGATGATGTATGGCACTTCGAAAGATTTTCTAATGCAGTTTGGATTGAAAGATCTAACAGAGTTGCCTAGCGTTGAAGACTTTCAAGATCTAAGCGGTGGCGCGTGAGAACATAGTGGGTGAGTCGTGAAGTCGGTACTGTACTGACAAAACCATTTTATGAACCAGAGACTACAAAAACTCATCTCCGCCGCCGGAATCGCTTCGCGTAGACACGCTGAAGAACTAATTGTTTCAGGCAAGGTTTCTATTAACGGCAAGGTCGCAACGGAACTAGGAACAAAGGCCGATCCCGATAAAGATCACATCAAGGTCAATGGCAAACTGATCAACCCGCAGCTAAAAGCGCGTGAAAAGACTTACGTGCTGTTGAATAAACCAAAAGGTTATCTATCCAGTGTTTCGGACCTGGAAGGTCGTCCAGTCGTTGTAGAGTTGTTGCCGCCGGCACTCGGTAAACTTCATCCAGTTGGTCGACTCGACTTCAACACTGAAGGATTGTTGTTATTGACCAACGATGGCGACCTCACCAACTTCGTCACCGCAGCGCGGAATCGAGTCGAAAAGGTTTACGAAGTTAAGGTCAAAGGTATACCAAACGAGGCCGCCATCAATAAGTTACGACGAGGTGTAACTCTTGAAGATGGAACGCGAACGGCGCCCGCGAAAATAAATCTATTGGCCGAGACGGACACAAATGCCTGGTACGAAGTTCTGCTACACCAGGGTCGAAATCAGCAGGTGCGTCGAATGTTTGAAATGATCGGAAACTCAGTCATTAAACTTCGGCGAACCCGCATTGGCTTTTTAACTGACGAAAATCTCAAGCCCGGGTATTGGCGTTATCTGAATCCGTTGGAAGTCCGCAGGTTAATGAAAGGTCCCGCACCGAAAAGAGCCCGCCCCGCAGTGAAGAAATCATCAAAACATAGTTAGTCGCTTTGTTGTTTGATAGAGGTTCTAAGTATCATAAATTCTATTGAGTGAACTATTAAAAGTTTGAGAGATTAAAAATGGACTTTGAATTAACGGAAGAACAACAACAGATCAAGATGAGTGTGCGCGAGTTTGCCGAATCCGAAATCGCACCTCACGTAATGGAATGGGATGAGTCGCAGCATTTTCCGGTTGAGTTACAACCTAAGATGGCGGAACTCGGGTTTCTTGGTGTGATCTTTCCGGAGGAGTATGGCGGCGCGGGCCTGGGATATGTCGAGTATGCAACCATTATCGAAGAACTCTCGCGCGTGGATGGTTCGGTCGGTATCTCGGTAGCTGCGCACAATTCGCTCTGTTCCAATCACATTTACAAACACGGTTCGGAAGAACAAAGGAAAAAGTTCTTAACTCCATTGGCTTCAGGTGAACATCTCGGCGCGTGGGGACTGACAGAGCCGAGTGCCGGTTCCGATGCCTCCGGTACTAAGTCGACCGCAGTGAAAACTGAAGGCGGTTGGATCGTTAACGGTTCGAAAAATTTCATCACGCACGCGATTCATGCTGATACGTGCGTGGCCATGGCGGTGACCGACAAGTCGCAACGAAGCAAAGGGATTTCGGCGTTCATCTTCGAAAAGGGGATGAAAGGTTTTTCACCTTCCAAAAAAGAGAACAAACTCGGTTTGCGTGCTTCTGAAACAGCGAGTGTGGTATTTGAAGATTGCTTCGTTCCGGAAGAGAACTTGTTGGGCGAAGTAGGACATGGATTTGTAAACGCGATGGAAGTCCTAGACGGCGGCAGAATTTCTATCGCCGCGCTGGCTGTTGGCATTGCACAAGGCGCTTTCGAGTCCGCAGTCCGTTACGCGAAAGAGCGGCAGCAGTTTGGCAAACCGATCGCAGAGTTTCAGGCGATTCAGTTTAAGTTGGCCGACATGGCAACTCAGATTGATGCAGCCAGGCTATTCATGTATCGCGCCGCGTGGCTGAAGGACAACGGCAAGAAAACAACCCGCGAATCATCGATGGCAAAATTGTTTGCCTCTGAAATCAGCGTGAAAGTTTGTGAAGAAGCGATTCAGATCCACGGCGGTTACGGTTACACCAAGGATTATCCGGCCGAAAAATACTGGCGCGACTCCAAGCTGTGCACTATTGGCGAGGGCACCTCGGAAATCCAACGCATTATCATCGCCCGCGAAGTATTACGGCAGTTTTGATTTCGAAAACGATGGCGGCATCAGTAAATAGTTTGAGCGAGCGTGTCAGTGCTGGTGAGGCCGCCGCAGTTGCCAGAGCAATCTCAAAAATCGAAGACGGCTCGAAAGACGCCGCCGGTTTAATGAAGCAGATCTATCAGTCGTCACGTGGGGGACTGGTGGTGGGAATAACCGGAGCGCCAGGCGCGGGTAAGTCTTCGTTAGTTGATAAGCTCGCACTTCATTATCGCAAACGCGATCAACGAGTGGGAATCATCGCGGTTGATCCCTCAAGTCCATTTTCAGGTGGGGCGATCCTGGGAGATCGCATCCGAATGCAGACGCTTGGTCTCGACCCGGGAGTCTTTATTCGTTCGATGGCGACGCGCGGAAACCTGGGCGGCTTGTCGCGCGCCACTGTTGACGCAGTTGCCGTTCTCGACGCGGCTGGTTACGAGAAGATAATCGTCGAGACTGTCGGTGTTGGACAGGACGAAGTTGAGATCGTTAAAGCAGCCGAAGTTTCAATAGTCGTGCTCGTTCCCGGAATGGGTGACGATATTCAGGCGATCAAAGCCGGGATAATGGAGATCGGCGACATCTTCGTTATCAACAAAGCGGATCGCGACGGAGTCTTTGCGACCGAAAAGGAACTCGAGTCACTCCTTTCGTTGTCATCCAGATCGGATGGATGGGATCCGCCGATAGTAAAGACAGTTGCTACAGAAAATAGTGGTATCGACGAGCTTTCGGACGCGATAGAGCGTTATTGCAAAGTCCAAAGAAATGTGGACATGACGAGTGAACGTCGTCGCGCGATCGCCCGGTGGCGCATCATAGAGTTGTTACGGGAACGACTCCTGGCTTCGGTTTTCGAATCAAATAATTCCGAGACTGAGCTGGAACGACTGGCGGATGAAGTTGCAACGCGGCGTCGAGATCCTTATTCTGCCGTAGAAGAGATGTTGGCATTAAGGAAGCAGGAACAGTAGTCAGCAGCAGATACACCTCTGACCCCGCTCTCCAGCCTCCGATTCAGTTATGAAAATCGATCATATTGGTATTGCTACCAGTAGCCTTGATGAGGGACTGGCAATCTGGCGGGATGCGCTTGGATTGAAGGTTGACCACACGGAAGAGATTGACCAGCAAGGCGTGAAAGTCGCCATGCTGGCCGTGGGCGATACGCACGTTGAATTGTTGGAGCCTTTGGGACCCGATACTGCAGTGGGAAAGTTTCTCGCCAAACGGGGACCCGGAATGCATCACATTGCTATAGAGGTTGAAGATATCGCGGCTTCGTTAGCAGAATTAAAAAGCAAAGGGGTACGATTAATCGACGAAACGCCGCGCGTTGGCGCCGGTGGATGTTTGGTTGCTTTTGTGCATCCTTCCACTACAAACGGGGTGTTACTCGAGCTCGTTCAGCACCAGTAGCTAATTGGAAAGGAAAGTAATTTTGAACTCAACAAATAAGGCATACATCGCGGCGGCAGTCGCATTAGTTTTTGGCGTTGGCCTGATCTTCTGGCAGCTCAAGTATCACGCCGCTGGTCCACTCGTATTGACTCCGGAAGACATGGCATTGATCGCTGAAGATCAACCACCCCAAATGCGTGCGAAGCTCGCCACCGACGAAACGGCGCGTAAGGATTTTGCTCAGGACGTGCGACGTCTGTTGGCCGTTGCGGAAGAAGCGCGCGCTCACGGTTACGACAAGAAGCCGGAAGTCAGACGTCAGGTTGAGTTTCAACATGCGCAGGTGCTGGCCCAATTTTATTTTGAGCAGCTCGGCGACAAAGGACCCGACATTCCAGACAAGGAAGTCGAAGACTACTTCAAAGAGCCGGGCAATCAACAGCGATTCGATCAGATCATCAACGACGCCAAGGCCCAGGATCCACAGTTTGCTAAACAGGAAATTCCCAAAGAGCAACTGGACATGTTGAAGCAGCGTCTGGGTCGCATTTACATCGCCGAGCGCAAAGCCAAGGAACAGGGCTTCGACAAGAAACCGCAGGTCAGGTTGCAAACTATTCTGCAGGAAGCGCGAGTGTTGGCCCAACAATATGCGCAGGATAGTTTGAAAGACAAAATGAAGGCGACCGATGCGGAAATCGATGCCTATCTCGCCAGCCACCCTGAATTAGACACCGACAAAAAGCAACGCGCGCAGGCAGAAGACGTCCTCAGGCGTCTACGTGCCGGTGAAGACTTCGCGACTCTGGCCAAACAGTATTCAACCGACGGCAGCAAAGACAAAGGCGGCGACCTCGGCTGGTTTGGTCACGGCGACATGGTGCCGGAATTTGAAAAAGCTGCTTATGCACTCAAGCCCGGTGAAGTAAGCGACATCGTGCAGAGCAAGTTCGGTTTTCACATCATCAAGCTTGAAGAGCGCAAGACCGAAACCAAAGATGGCAAGACTGAAGAGAAGGTCCATGCCCGTCACATTCTGTTTGGCGATCCAAACTCGAACCCGTTTGCGCCGCCACAGTCAGCTCGTGAGAAAGCGCGCGCCGCAGTGGAACAGGACAAAGCCAAGAAAGTGCTTGACGACATAGTCGCGCATTCGCATGTCAAAGTTCCGGACGCATACACAGTGAAGGCGCCGGAGCCCGAGCAAGCGCAGCCGGGATTGCCACCAGGATTTGAACAGCCACCAGGTCAAAATCCTGAAGCCCCGGAGCCGCAACCGAATCCCGAGAAACCTAAAGCGGGAACGCCTGCGCCTAAGGCCACGCCGAAGAAGCAGAAGTGAGTTGGCGGAGTTCAAGATAAGAGCCGATGCAATTAGGCGACTATCGCGTGGAGATCATTCCTGACACCGAATTCCATCTCGATGGAGGAGCGATGTTTGGAGTGATCCCACGAAATCTCTGGGCCGAAGTTGCTCCTCCCGACGATCAAAATCGTATCCGGATGAACATGAACTGTTTGTTTGTGAATACGGGTGCTGAAAAGGTCCTAATCGAAACGGGGATTGGCGAAAAGTGGTCACCTAAGTTCGCGGCCATGTACGGGATCACGCGCGAGCGTCCACTTGGAGAAACGCTCGAACAGATCACCGGTATCCATCCCGATCAGATTACGATAGTCGTAAACACTCACCTTCATTTCGATCACGCCGGAGGAAACACCAGAGTGGATGACTCCGGCGAGGTTGTGCCTGCCTTCCGCAACGCGCGTTACTTTGTTTCGCAAGCCGAGTTGGACCACGCGCAAAATCCGAGTGAACGAGATCGGGCCAGTTATCTAAGTGACAACTGGCAGTCCTTGTTGGATTCAGGACAACTGGAGACGAAGGAAGCGAATTATGAAGTCGTGCCTGGCCTGACTATGGAAACGTGGCCGGGTCACAATCGTTCGATGCAGTGTTGGCGGTTGCATCGTGGCGCGCAAACAATTTTCGGTTTTGCCGATTTGATTCCCATGCGAGCGCATGTGAAGTTGCCGTGGATCATGGGCTACGATCTTTATCCGGTTGAAACTTTGGAATCGAAAAAGAAGTTGCTGCCGCAGGCATTGAATGAAGGCTGGTTGTGCTTGTTCTACCATGAACCGGAAAATGCCTTCTGTCGTGTGGTGATGGACCACGACAAGCTAACCACCGAAATAGTTACATAAACTGACGGGCGGCCATGGAGGACCGCCCCTACAATACGGCAGGCGAGGACGCCTGCGGTCCTAAGGGATGAATGATGAGTTCTCAAGTGCGCATTGGCATCATCGGTGGCAGCGGCCTTTACCAGATGCCCGAATTGACTGACATCGAAGAAGTAAAAGTAGACACTCCGTTTGGCGATCCTTCCGACGCTTTTATCGTTGGTACGCTTGAAGGTGAACGCGTTGCCTTTTTGCCTCGTCATGGTCGCGGGCATCGGTTCACGCCAACCGAAGTTCCTTATCGAGCAAACATCTATGCGATGAAGTTGCTCGGCGTGGAGCGAATCCTTTCAGCTTCGGCGGTTGGTTCACTGCAGGAACAATACGCGCCACTCGACATGGTTATTCCCGATCAGTTTTTTGATCGAACACGAGCGCGTGCTAAAGAGTCGACTTATTTCGGCGAAGGCATTGTGGCCCATGTTTCTTTTGCGCATCCCGTTTGTGGCGCTTTAGGCGATGTTTTGCAGGAAGCGTGTGGAGCAGTTGACGTGAAAGTGCATCGCGGTGGTACCTATGTTTGCATGGAGGGTCCGGCGTTTTCGACAGTGGCTGAATCGAATGTATATCGCTCGTGGAAAATGGATATTATCGGGATGACCAATCTTCAGGAAGCCAAACTCGCTCGCGAAGCGGAAATCTGTTACGCGACGCTGGCCCTGGTGACTGATTACGATTGCTGGCATCCTGGTCATGATGCAGTGAGCGTGGAAACAGTCGTCGAGTATTTGAATAAGAACGTTCGCAACGCGCAAACGATCATGCGCGAGTCGATTAAGCAACTGAAGAGTGCGGAACGAAGCTGTAAGTGCGGATCGGCGTTACAAAGCGCCATCTTTACTCCAAAGGATCTTTGGCCCGCGGCGACAACTAAGAAGTTGGACGCGATCATCAAAAAGTACCGGTAGTCGCTGAACTTGGTTCTCGGAGCTTAGAACTTTGTGCTTTGGTCCTGCGTGCCTTAGTTGCAAAGAGGATCCTAAAGAACAAGTACT
This sequence comes from Pyrinomonadaceae bacterium, assembly GCA_036518995.1. Classification (GTDB taxonomy): domain Bacteria; phylum Acidobacteriota; class Blastocatellia; order Pyrinomonadales; family Pyrinomonadaceae; genus PSRF01. Next base: position 42,170 of record DATDMC010000074.1, read on the forward strand.
AAGTACAAAATACCAGGCACAAAGTACTAAGAGTTTGAGAGGATTTAAGATGAGAAAAAAGGTCTTGCTCGCGTCTCTATTTTTTCTGGTTGCATTAGTTGCCGGTCCCGCTGTTTATGCGCAGGGCGTAAAGACCGGGCCTGATCCGTCGACACTGCGCGACCCGGATCTCGAAAAAGATTCGTTGCACAACTTCGAAGTCGCGCGCAACTATTTCAAATTGAAGAAGGCCTATGTCGCCGCGCTCGTGCGTCTGGAAGAGATCATTGCCGGCAACCCAAACTTTGCCAAAATCGAAGAAGTCTATTTAATGGCGGGCCAAAGCAGTTTGTGGCTTGCCGACGGTAAAGGGAAGCAGAAATCCGATCAGTATTACACGATGGAAGGTGGCGTGAAGCATACGCTGACCGCGGAGCAGTTTCGGCAAATGGGTCGTGAATACTTGAGTCACCTGGTCAACGATTATCCGAATGGCCAGTTTACGAAAGACGCAGCGGAAGCGTTGCAGGCCGTTGGTGGTCCATTGCCAAAATCAGCGACCCCGTAGTTTTGAATTCTTAAGCTCTAAGAACAAACATAAAAGGCTAACAGTTACAATATGTCTCTCTTGGTAGTTGGATCAGTAGCGTTCGACGCGGTCGAGACGCCTTTCGGCAAGTGTGATCAGATGCTGGGTGGATCGGCATCTCACTTCTCAATCTCAGCCAGTTTTTTTACTGACGTTAACATCGTCGGCGTTGTCGGTGGCGATTTTACCGAAGCCGATGGCGCAGTTTTCAAACAGCTAAATATTGGCACTCGCGATCTCGAAAGAATTGAAGACGGAAAAACTTTTCGTTGGAGCGGCAGATACGAATACGATCTCAACGTCGCGCATACACTCGACACACAGTTGAACGTTTTTGCCGATTTCAAACCAAAGCTTTCTGACGAGTCGAAATCTTCCAGACTTCTGTTCCTGGGCAACATTCAACCTGACCTGCAAAGAGAAGTCAGGGAGCAGATGCCCGACGCGGAGTTGGTCGCACTCGATACGATGAATCTCTGGATCGAAAACACGCGCGACTCGCTGATTCGAACAATCAATGGCGTCGATGTGGTGATTATTAACGATGCGGAAGCACGCCAGTTAACCAACATTCCCAATCTGATTAAAGCCGCGCGCGAAATTCTTACCTGGGGTCCGAAGGCTTTGATTGTGAAACGTGGCGAATACGGCGCTGCTCTATTCACGAGTGAAAATTATTTTGCGATCCCTGCTTATCCGCTTGAGTCGGTCTTTGATCCAACCGGTGCTGGTGATACTTTTGCCGGCGGTTTTATGGGCTATCTTTCCAGTCAGGAAACGTTGGATGAAGCTGCGATGCGACGCGCGATGATTTTCGGATCAGTGATGGCCTCGTTTAATGTTGAGGAGTTTGGCACTGATCGCGTTCGTCGACTCACTCATGAAGAAATCAATGAACGCTTCAAAGCGTTTAAGAAGATGACTTACTTTGACGAGATTCCGTTTGAGCGAGTGGCGAAAGCGGGCTAGTTTTCACTCTCCGGAGTGAAGAGCCGCAACGAAATCACGAAACAATGCACCCTTTGCGGTGCTCATTCTCGGAGAATTTATGTTCTGTCCAACATGCGAAGCTGAATACGAAGCCGGTATTACTATATGCCCTGATGACGACACGCCGTTAGTTGATCGTCTGACTTCTGAAAATAGTCACGATACGAGCGAGGCGAGATTCGTTCCGCTCTTTTCGCTTGGCTCACCTGCCGAAGCCGAAATGGTCAATGATATTTTTCGCAATAACGGAATTCGTTCGGCAGTGCAGTCTGGCGGCAACGATGCGTTTGCTCCGTTGTTAGCCTCGACGTCAGACGGGGCCGTGGTTGTGGTCGATGAACGCGATGTCGACAGAGCACAGGAAATCTATAGTGCTTTCTTTGGCGACGATGCTACGCCGCTGACTGGTGGCGAAGTTGATGAAGACATCGCAGAGTAAACTCCCTTAGCGCGGAGACCATAATCTCCATGGACGCGATCGTAGTTTTTATGACGACGGCCAACCGCGAAGAGGCTGTTCGTATCGCTGATATGCTGGTGGACGCCCACCTCGCCGCGTGCGTCCAAATCCTACCGGAAATCGAATCTGTCTATCGTTGGGACGGAAAGGTCGAGCGCCAGTCGGAAGTCCTGGTGCTCGCTAAATCAACTCGGGAAAAGTTTGCTGACTTGGATCGTGAAGTGAGAGCGATACACAGTTATGAAACTCCCGAGATTGTCGCCGTGCCTGCCGCAGCAGTCTCCGAACCGTATCTAAAATGGCTTGGCGAGAGTTTGCTGATGTCTTATTAACTCTGCGTCTCAGTGCTTTCTCCGTGTTGAAAATCGAGGTTCGTTAAGAGGTTTCAACACAGAGACGCAGAGAGCGCGCGGAGACGCAGAGTTATTCAATTATGTTGGGAGCCTGATTTCGTCCGACACGAACTTGTCCTGCGAGACCGCACTCTTCGTTACGATGCTAACCACTTCTTCAGGTGAGTCGGTGATGTGAAACAACTTCATGTCGTGCTCGCCGATTTTTCCATCAGCCAGAACCACGGCGCGCAGCCAATCCAATAACCCCGTCCAATAAGCCGAACCAAACAGGACCACCGGGAAGTCTCTGATCTTTTTGGTTTGAATCAACGTTAACGCTTCAAACAATTCGTCGAATGTACCGAAGCCCCCGGGAAAAATCACAAACCCGAGACTGTATTTAACGAACATCATCTTACGAACGAAGAAGTATTTGAAGGTGACCCCGCGCGTTTGATATGGATTTGGTTTTTGTTCGAATGGCAATTCGATGTTGCAGCCGATTGATAGTCCACCCGCTTCAAAGGCGCCGCGATTTGCGGCTTCCATAATTCCTGGACCACCGCCGGTGATCACGGCGAACCCTTCTTTAGCCAGTAAACCCGCAGTTATTTGGGCTGCTTTGTAGTCGGGATGATCTGGTTTAGTGCGGGCTGAGCCGAAGACTGAAATCCCGCGCGTCAGCGAAGCGAGTTCGTCAAAGCCTTCGACAAACTCGCCCATAATGCGAAAGACCCGCCACGTGTCCGTATGAGTAAACTCGTCCGGTCGTGGACTTTCGAGTAGTTGTTCATCCTGAGTTGTGCCGGGTGGGTGTGGTCGTTGTACGTTTTCGTCTGACATTTTTGCTGGGTAGTTTACATTCCGATGGTGCTGTAACCGCAATCGACGTAGATCACTTCGCCGGTGATTCCCGATGACATTGAGCTACAGAGAAAGACGGCCGTCGACCCTACTTCACGCGGCTCAACATTTCTCTTTAATGGTGCGCGCGTAGCGTGATGTTTGAGCATGGTAGTGAAGTCAGAAACACCGCGCGCGGACAGTGTTTGAATTGGACCGGCACTGATCGCATTCACGCGAATGTTCTTTGGTCCTAAATCGTAGGCAAGATAACGGGTACTCGCTTCGAGCGCGGCTTTGGCAACCCCCATCACGTTGTAACCCGGGACCACTTTTTCCGCGCCGTAGTAAGACATACAAACTACGCTGCCGCCTTCGGTCATGAGTGGCGCAGCGGCCCGCGCAAGTTGCGGAAGCGAATAAGCACTAATCTCCATGGCGGTCAAAAACGCTTCGCGGCTCGTATCGAGATATTCGCCATCAAGAGCCTCACGCGGAGCGAAGGCAATGCTATGAATCAGGAAGTCGAGCTTGCCGAATTCTTCACCAACTTTCGTGAACGTCGCATCAACTTCGCTTTGATTAGTAACGTCACAGGGCAGCAACAACGAACCTGGCATATCGGCTGTCAAACTCTCCACATTCTCTTTAAGTCGATCGCCCTGATATGTGAAAGCAAGCCTCGCGCCTGCTTCGTGGAGTGACAGGGCCGTGGCCCATGCGATTGAGCGTTTGTTTGCTACACCAAAGATTATTCCTTTTTTATTTTCCAGCATTATTTACTTTCCTGTCGGGAGTGTTATGGCTCGTCATTGACGACGGTCAAAGTTCCTTCGAATACTTCTTTCATGGCGTTATAGTTTACTTCCCACTTATCCAACGTGCCGCCACGACCACGATAATCGATCTCATATTTCCAATGGCCGGGATTCAAGGGCTGTTTCTTCAGCAAATAGTCAGACCAAAGGTTAGTAGTTGTGGTCCGCTTACCATTTTCGATTACAACCAGTTCAACTGGATACTGGATCACGCGGTCTTGCGTCTCACTATAGCCAATCAACGCCGTTGCCAGACCCATACATGCTTCAGCGTCAAACAAAGCAAACTCCGCAACTCGACCATCACCGTTGTAGTCCTTCAACGCCATGATCGTTGGCTTCACTTCAAGTTTGGCTGGAGATCGGCTCGGGACTTCGTAATAGTAACCTTTGCGGATCGCGTAAGGCAGATCAAATTCATCGTTAGCTTCGCCGTCGTCTTCTGCGACTTTGATGGTGTTGATGAGTGTGTTCGTTACAGAGTCGACAAGAGAAACGCGAGTTGGGCCAGAGTAATAACTGCCCCGGCTTTCGTCGGGACAGGTATATATATCGTCGCTCTTGTAATTGTCAGGCTGTTTCTTTGGATTGATCATCCATAGGACCAGCATTCGGTTTGGTTGATTCGGGGAATTAAGCTGGCGAGTTTCTAAAACTATTGCGCCTTTCGGCAGCCAGGAGTAATTCGTTTGCGCACGCGCTGGCGCAGCCTGGCAAAGTAGTAGACACGCCAATAGACAAGCGAATAGAAAAATTTTGCTCACGGGAATTACGCTGCAGCCGTTTCCGGAGAGTTTATTAGAGCTTTGTATTCGCCACTCTCAACCCATTGCAGGATTTCCGAAACGCGCCAGACTGGAAATGGATGACTAAGTCCTGAAGTGATCACATCGGCCCAAAAACGATCGAGGGCTTTTTCGTCGTAGTTCTTCTGAAAGTCACGCGCTTGCGCAAGAAATTGATCGTAGTCGACCCGAGAAGCAAACGTGCCGCCGGCAAGTTTCATCATCGTGCGCCCGATGATATGCGGATCCTGGGTGACTAAAAGCGCAGCGCGATCACACGACAACTCGGCTCGTCTGGCCCAGGCCATCAAAGCCGCACGCATACTCATGGTCAGCAATTCTTTAACGATAAAGGTCAACGGCGAAGCAAGCACTGCGGTCTTGGCGAGAAACTCGATCAAGCGAGCGGCCGTCAAGTAAAGCACGTGCTCTGAATGAATGTGCCCAACTTCGTGCGCGACGACGGCCAAAACTTCTTCGTCACTCAAACGCTCGATCAGTTGTGAATACAAAACGATAATTGGTCGTTCGACGCCGCCAGTGAACGCGTTGACGATTGGGTTTTGTTGTACAAACAATTCGGGCATGTCGACGCCGAGAGTCGAACAGGCGATCTGCAGTTTCGCGTAGAGATCGGGACATTGCGTTGGCGTTACTTTCACTGCGCTCGCCGTGAAAATAACCCGGATGGCCGACTCACCGGTTACCGCCAATAGTTTCTTCAACGCCGAATCAATGCCGGGGATTGCGCGCAAGGCAGCTAAGGCGCGGCGATCGTCCGGATGGATGTATTGGTTCTTATCGAGCTTCGCGAATTTCTTGTGTGGCGCATCAGAGAGCGGGAGACGACAACGCCCGCAACGCGCTTCACCGCCGTCGGTTCGAATCTGATTTCGTTGACCGCAAAAGCGGCAGCGGATGGAGGCACTGGGATCGATGATTGGTTCTTCGTTTTCGGCCATGATATTGCTCGTTAATTAATAGCTGGTGATACTGACTCTTTGCCCGCCCGATCTAACCTCTGCTCTGAGTATCAGTCAATCATTCTTTGGAGACAAGTCAACTTAGTGTTTGAAATGGCGAATGCCCGTAAACACCATTGCGATTCCGTGCTCGTTGGCAGCCGCGATCACTTCATCATCGCGAACGGATCCACCGGGTTGAATTATCGCGGTGATGCCATGTTTTGCGGCTTCGTCGAGGCCGTCTCTAAACGGAAAGAAGGCATCGGACGCGAGCACTGATCCGGCGACCGGAAGCTGTGCGCGCATGGCGCCAATCTTAACTGAGTCGACACGTGACATCTGACCGGCGCCAACTCCGACAGTCTGGTCTTTACGCGCATAGACGATCGCATTCGACTTGGTGTGCTTACTAACAATCCAGGCAAATAACAGTGCGTCGATCTCTTCGTCGGTGGGCGGTCTGATTGTTACTACTTTTAGATCCTCTTTATTTAGCTGATGCGTGTCTTTCGTCTGAATCAACATGCCGCCACTGATCTGTTTGTATTCGAGCCCGGACGTCGATTCAGTTGACGACATCTTCAAGACTCGCAAGTTCTTCTTTGTTTTAAATGTTTCTAGGGCATCAGAATCGTAGGCGGGTGCAATTACAACTTCAGTAAAGATCTTTGTGGCTTCCTGCGCGGCGGCCAAATCGACGGTACGATTAAAAGCCACAATGCCACCGAAAGCTGAAATTGGATCGGTCGCGAGTGCCCGCTGATAAGCCTCGGCAGGAGTTGTTCCTAAACCCACGCCGGCCGGGTTCGTGTGTTTAATGATGGCGCAGGCCGTCTCTTTAAAGTCAGCAACCAGTTGCCACGCGGCCTCGGCGTCGATGTAGTTATTGAACGACATCTCTTTGCCGGAAAGTATTTCAGCATTCGCCAATCCAGCCCTGGCCGACGTTCGATAGAGTGCAGCAAGCTGGTGCGGGTTTTCACCGTATCGGAGGTCGGTAATCTTAGTGAACGAGAAGGTTGTCTGATCCGGCAACGAGGTTGTTGCGTCTGCGTTATCGCTCGTTTCGGAAAGATAAGCACTAACCGCAGTATCGTAAGCTGCAGTATGTTTGAATGCGTCGCGGGCGAGATCTCGTCGAGTTTTGAGTGACAACTCACCCCCGGTCTCTCTAAGCTCAGCTACGATTTTTTGGTAGTTGCCGGTGGAAACGATCACGGCGACATCGTCGGCATTTTTCGCGGCCGAACGAATCATTGCTGGTCCACCAATGTCGATCTGTTCGATTGCCTCCGCGCGAGTAACTCCGGGCCGCTTGATTGTCTCCTGAAACGGGTAAAGATTTACTACGACCATATCGATCGCTTTGATGTCGTGAGCTTCCATCGCGGCCACGTGTTCCGGATTATTTCTGATTGCCAACAATCCGCCATGAACGCGCGGATGAAGTGTCTTGACGCGACCGTCCATCATCTCGGGAAATCCGGTCAGACTGGAAATGTCGTTTACTTCGAGACCGGCATTACGCAGCGTTTGCGCCGTTCCACCCGTGCTAATAATTTCTATGTTAAGCCGCTGCAGCTCCTGCGCGAACTCTACAATTCCCGATTTGTCCGAAACACTGATCAGTGCTCGTTGAATTTTTCTCAATCCGTCCGGCATTTGTTTGCTGTTCTCTCCCTATCGACTATGCAATTCCACTGCGTCTCCGCGATAACTCTGCGTCTCTGCAATACCTCTGCGTCTCTGCGTTGAAATCGGAGGCGGGAATGCGAACTCATTTTCAACACAGAGACGCAGAGGTATCGCAGAGACGCAGAGAAGATCACTCAGGTGAAGCCTTCCTTTTGGTTGGACTTACGAAGAAGTCGTGTGACTGCGCATAACCAAATTGGGCCACCGAATAAACAACTCCCGGCCGCGTCAATGCGATCGACACACGATGCGCTACGCCTTCCTGCAAATCTTCAGCGACATAGAATCCTACGACATACTGACTTCGCAAGTCCTCTTCGATGGCATTAAATATGGGACTGAGATCCTGATTGCTCGAGGGCGATAACGCTGAACGTACATCGCCGACCAGAAAATATTTACCACCAGTCTTTTCAGCCAACTCACGAAAACCTTTTGCCGCCGGACGCACTGCCAGCCGTCCATCTCGTGGCGTGAACAGCGGAATGTGAATCATATAAAACGATACTTGATTTGCGATCGCGCTACGAATGATGTCATCCGGACGCGCGCGACTCGCGTTGTCCAGCCCATCGCTGATGAGAATGACGATGCGACGTTCGCCGCGAACTCGCAGCAGGCTGTCGAAAGTACTAATTGCTTTTGCGGCAGCATCGAAGATCGCAGTATGTCGATTATTGATTGCCGGAAAATGAAAAGCTGAGCTTGCCTGCGCCGGATCCTGATCGAATGGCGCTACTACTTCAGGCGTGTCAGAAAATCTGATGACTGCAACGGACGACCGGTTACTGAAACGCGAAAACAACGCGAGTGCGGCTGTCTGTTGTTGGGTCACGACATCGCGTAAACTTCCTGACTGGTCCAGGGCAAAGACTAACGCAACGCGATCAACTCCGGCTGAAAAATAAAATCCGGCAGTCGCTTTGTCTGGATCCTTCAGCGACAGATCCGCTTCCGTCAGTCCTTCTACTGATTTTCCTTTTTTGTCCTTAACGCGAATCGGGAAGAGCGACAGATTGGTGTTTACGCGAATGATGTCGTCATCATCAACCTGGGCGAGGGCAGGCGCTGAATCCACGCAGATGAATAAAAGTACAACGATTAGGACGAGCGCAGGCTTAATTGACGACGGAAAACTAACGCTGTTGCAAAGGTGAGCAAAGCGGAGGAAGTGGGCAGGAGAAGACATCAACGCCTTCGGCTAGACGAAAAACCTACCGAAGAAGAGAATGCTTAGCAGCACCAGGATGGTAATAACAATAATTTTGACGAGGCTCACGGCCAATCCTCTGGTATTTCAGAGCCGAGAACTAAACAACTTGTTGCTGTTAACGAGAGCGTATTCTAAAAGCGTCGATAAATGACTGTCAATTTAATCAGATCGGCAGTCAAGTTAAACCTCAAACTGAGATGAGTACGCCTGCAGTCAAGCTAGAGTTCCCACCTTTCGATAATAACAGGAGTCAGTACCACCTCGATTAACCGGAGTCAGTACCACCTCGCGGTAGCGGGTGGGTTTATCTGAACTACGGGCTCGTTTTAGTATAGACGACCCACCCGCTACCGCGAGGTGGTACTGACCACTACAAGGTGGTACTGACTCTTTACCACTAAAAGCGACTTTGCCGGAGCCTCTTTGAGCTAGAAGGTGATTCCAATTTGCCCCTGAAACACGCGCGGCGTCACGACGTGGGTCCCGCTGAACGTCGATTGGAAATTATAAAGGGCCTGTTTATTGGTCAAGTTCATAACCGTGAACCTTAAAGTAACTTTCGTGCCCTCACTGCTAAACAGATTGTCCGTTCCGACACTGAAGTCAAACAGGTGACGCGGGGCGATTCTTGGTGGATTGGTGTCGTCATTTTCCGTTCCATCGGCCGGAATTCTAATCCGCAAAGCACCTCGATTGGCGTTTGAGCAAGACGTGATAGGTGACGTTGGCGTCGCGAAAACGTCCCCGCAGAAAAGCCCGATTTGAGCCTGCTGATCCGCGCTGAACGTTAAGGCCGTATCAAAGTCCGGGACGGCGCCTGAAACGAGACCGCTGTCGTATCGCCACGTGAATGCCAGGTAGGGCGACAGTTTTTTCCAATGCTCGAACTGATATTGAGCCTGAGTGGTTTGTTGGAATGCCTGATCGTGGTCGATTCTGAAAACACCGCTCGGAAGATCGGAATTGAAGAACAACCCGCCGCTTTCAGGTGGGAAATAGCGCGCCCGCGTATGACCGGCGACCATAAAAGCTGAAAAGCCTTTGTAGTTCGTGAAATTGATACGAGTGCTAACCCCATCGATGTTTGATTTCTGCCACGAAATCGGAAAGACCACAGAAGTGTTGAAGAGAACGTTGAAGTCGTAAGCGTTGGTCGTTCGCTTGTTGAAGTATTCGCCGTCGACGATTACATACTTACCCAGAGATTGTTGTAAACCGACATTGAACTGATTACGACGACCGGGTAACAGAGGAAGATTGCTCGTGTCGCCGAGGAGACCGTTAGCCAATCCACCAGCTCCGGTTGTACTCGAGAGAATTAGATTTTCGTTGTAGGGAGTTTCAAAATTGCGGGTGTAAGACCCGCGCAGGATCGTGTTTGTCTGTTTGACGAGATAGGAAAGACCAACGCGTGGTTGCAATAACTTGTCGTGCGTTATGCCGTTGTAGTTATCGAAGCGCAGACCCAAAGAGATAGTGGCATTTCCCATCGTGATGTTGTCTTGAGCGAACAGTGCTTCTTGCTTGATGTCGGTGCGACCATGAAAAACAAAAGGATTTCCTCCACGTGTAAGATCAAACGCCAACAGGCCAGGTAGGAAATCCGGACTTGCGGGATCATTAAAATCCGGGTCAGTGATGCCAAACTGGAAACCTTCGCTAAGAAACGTGTGCGAGAACTGCACGCCGAACTTAGCGTTGTGCCTGTCTTTGACATAAGACAGATCAGTCTTGATACCGACGTTATTCAGTCGACGGGATTCGGTAAAAGTGATTGGTTGATCTGCGAAAGGATTTGGACTAGCGAAATACTTTACGTTGTCCAGTCGGTAGTAAGGGCTAACGGTCAATACCGTAGTGGGGCTGAAGATATGCACATAGCCTGGGGCAATATTGATCGTATGGACCAGTTGTCGCTGGTCCTGTTGGAAAGCTTGTTGGTCAAACTCGTTTGGCGTCTGGAAATTGTTTCGGGCCACGAAGAGGTTCAAATGAAAGGTATCTTTCGAATTTGGGCTGTAGTCAATTTTGTCAAAGATGTTTCCTGCGGTTCCTCGATCGTGCAAAACCGTAAACTCGGGCGCATCAAGAAAACGGCCGGAACGCTCAAAATTGAAGGCAACAAAATTTCCGCCCTTAGCATTTCCATAAGCCAGCGCTGCATCCTCGTGAGTGGTTCCGAACGTTCCGTATAAGGCGTTGAAGTTTCCCGTTGCTTTTTTCTGATTTAGACCTGAGCGAGTAATTGCGTTAACGATCAGACTTGTTTTGTCTCCATACTCAGCAGGCGTAGCCCCAGTGATTACTTCCATTGACTGAATGATGTTCACCGGAATCTGAGTTGAGAAGAACTTACTTTGTTGGTCCGAGATGGGCTGGTTGTCGAGCGAAATATTTGATTCGAAGTGGTCGCCCAGGGGATGAAACCCTCCATTTGAATCAGCCGCTACACCAGGCGCCGCCAAAGTGACAGCGGTGCTCAGTCCGCTTCCCGGATCTCTCAGCGGCAATCGGTCTATCAGGGTCTTGTCGACGTCTACATGGGCCGAAGGGACATTCTCTAAAACATCAGCCGTGCCTCCGGTTACGGTTACTGTTTCTGTCGCAGAGCTAACGGCCAGAGGTAATTTCAGGGAGATGGGCACTGAAGTGCGAACACTGATGTTCTGAGTATTCTGCGAAAATCCATTGGCAGAAATACTGACTTGATAGTTGTTGAATGGGACGTTATCAAAACGGAAAGTGCCGTCCTGATTTGTTACCGTTGCTCGATTGTAGCCGGATACTGGATTTGAAATAGTTACCGATGCATTTGTCACTACTGCGTTGTTGGGATCGACAACAACGCCGTCTACAGTTCCTGAACCCAGACCCTGGGCAAAGATAGCGGCCGCCGAAATAAGAACTAAAGCGAAGAGATAAACAAAGCGAATTGCTTTGTTACGGAGAGTCGTAACGATCATGTCTGTACCTTTCTTTGTTCAGTTGAAACAATTCAACCGCGCTATCTCTCGTGCTGAGCAGATTTCGCTGAATTGAGTGAGCACCCTTACGCGCAATGCGCGTGGAAGAGCGATGCTGCGTTAACTGAAGGAAAGTACAGGTGGGGCACGTCCGGATTGCGGAGTGCCTGTTTGTGAGTGAAAGGCAACGACAACAGTGTTGGTAAAGAGAGTCGTGCTGTAGACAGGAGCACTGCTGTCACGAAACGCAATTAATGTGGTGGAAACATTCTGATGAAGTTGACAGATTAGACAGTCGTTGCAACTGGACTTGTTTCCAGCGGAGCCATCTAAATTGCCAGTTTGAGTAAACGACGCCGCGCTTGGTGTGTTAGGTACTACGCGGCCATGATGGTGAGCGGCTTCAGCAGTTGTGCCGTAGATAATGAAAACGAGCAGGGCCCAACTCACAATGCGCGAGAAAGTTTTGCGCTTCTGATGTGGCTGAGCAAACATGCTGTTTTCTGTCTAAATTACTATGCTAGAGTCCGACCGACGAAAGAGTCGCCCGAAATTCTACCGAGAGTGAAGTCAAAAACGCAATCAGCAACTGGACCGCAGACGTCCTTGTCTGCATGGTTTTGTTTAAGGGCCTTTGTATTTCAACCGGCAGACGGAGACGCCTGCGGTCCTAAATATGATTCATCGATTCTGTTTCAGTTTGTTGTCGTCATTTCCTTTTTGGTTGTTAGCTGCGTGTCGATCAGTGCGCAAAATTCGAAAGCGACGATTACTATCACCGGGAATTCGGAGCTTAGGATTCAGTTAAAGCAAGAGCTGCCGGGCAACACCTGGTCCTTCGTGAATGCTTATGCTGGCGCCGTTGGTTTAGGCGAACGCATCAAAACATTTTCTGCTTTCAACTCGAACCAGCCTGTTACAACTAAGCAGGTCGCTGCGGGTGAATATCGCTCTGAAACAACCGCCGACACGATTAGTTACACGATACAGATCGCGCCCCAGCGTCCCGGTGACCTGGCCCACATCTCGTGGTTGACGCGTGATCACGGCGTCTTGATGTTGGCAGATCTATTGCCGGAATCCTTCTTCAAAGGACCGGCACTGGTTGAGTTTGAGTTACCGGTTGGACTTGGGGTTGAATCGTCTTTTAATAAAGACGCGCGAAACACTTTTGTTGTTGCTGATCCTGCGAAAGCATTGTTTCTGGTGGGAAGTGAATTTGAGAATCAGTCGAAATCGCATGACGGAACGAGTTGCAAAGTTGTTTTAAGTGATCGCTGGCGGTTTAAAAGTAACGACGTTTTGAAGTTGGCCGCTAAACTGATCGAGTTGTACAAACAACTGACGGGAGCGCCGCTAAACAAGCCGGCCACGGTATTGATCGCTTCACTGCCAACGTCAGATTCGACTGCTGTCTGGAAAGCGGAGACGCGAGGAAACACCGTTCTGTTGTTGTTAAATCCTCGTGCTCAGGTAAAGAACTGGGTTGGCCAGGTGGGCGTAATCCTCACGCACGAGTTGTTTCATCTCTGGGTGCCTAACTCACTTTCATTCACGGGCGATTACGATTGGTTCTTTGAAGGATTTACGCTATATGTCGCTCTGCAGACGGCGTTGAAGTTGAAGTTGATCAACTTCCAGGAGTATCTCGACACGCTAGGCCGTGTTTATGATTCGTATTTATCGTACCCCGACGAACAGAGCTTGATTGCGGCTTCGGAGAGACGTTGGACTTCTGCCGTGCCTCTCGTTTATGACAAGGGAATGTTGGTGGCCTTCATCTACGATGTGGCTAGCCGCCTTGAATCAAATGGCGCGGAGTCGTTAACTGATAAGTACGCGAAGATATTTGGACAGCGTGCCGGCGAGCCGTTAGATGGAAATGAAGTTATAATCAAGGCGCTGTCGTCGTCGCCTGCTACGGAAGAAGTTCTTAAGTTATACGTTGAAGGTTCAGGACGGGTCGAGTTGGAAAAGATTTTACCCGCATTTGGTTTTAACATAAACGTTGATGGTCCTAAATCGCACTTGTCCGTCCGCAAAGATTTGACCGATCCCCAAAGACACTTGATTCAATCACTTGGTTATCGCAAGTGAATGTGAGGTTAAAGAGCTTGATGCGCTCATTAAAGACTCTCTTAATTTTTACCCCCATTTTGGCTTTGATGGGTTGTAGTACGTTGGCCCGGCAGAGTAGCAGCGGTGTTGTCGTGGCGCGGCGTGCGCAGATTCGCAGTTCGACTGCAGTGGTGGCCGCGGATCTTTTACAAGTGAACCGCGGTGATCAGGTTCAGATCCTGGATTCAGTGGATGTTACCGACCCAAACGACAACACTCGAAAAGAGCGTTGGCTGCATGTTCGGGCCGCGGATGAAGAAGCAACTGAGGGTTGGATCGAATCACGCAACGTAATGCCTGAAGATGTGTTGGACTCGTCAAAGAAATTGGCGAAGGAAGACGAAGGCGTGCCCTCGCAAGCGACCGGGCAGTTGCGGGCGAGTTCGAATCTGCGCTTGAATCCGGATCGAAGTGGCAACGAAAACATCATGATGCGACTCGACAGTGGATCGAGTTTCGACATTGTTGGTTGGAAAAGAGTTCCAAAGCCCAAGTCGTCCGACACAATCGAGAGTGACGTTGCTCCCAAAGCGGGAAGTGCTCAACCGGGGAGTACTAAGGCGCGGCAAAGCGATGACAAAGACAATGACGAGCCGGAAGAAACAAATGAGCTTTGGTACAAAGTTCGACTTCCAGCAGCGAGTTCACCGGCGCCGGCTGGTTGGATTTATGGCAAACAAGTTGAACTGACTGTGCCCAGCGACATCATCTTCTATCGAACGGGACGCGAGTTCGTCGCCTGGCAACGACTCGATGGCGAAACGAAAAGTCAAAATACGAGTAGTGACAAGGACGCTGCTCGTGAAGTTAAACCGGGTAGTTGGTTGATTCTTGAGAAGAGCAGTTCTAATCAACCGCACACGCTGGACGAACCGGATTTTGATCGAATCTACGTGCTTGGATACGACAAGCGAAATCAGGAACATTACACGGCGTATCGTAGTCCTGATCTTAAGGGTTTCCTGCCGGCGAAAGTTGAAGGACAGGGAGACAATAAGACGTTCACTCTTCGACTTGAGGAAGAGGGTGGTCAACCTAAGGATGTGCAGTACAGTCTTTACAAGGATGCGCGCGGTGTGTTGAAAGTTACCGCTCCGAATGTCGCGCCGCGAGACAAAAAGAAGAAGTAGCCCATGAAGCGCCCGTTAGTAGTTGGAGTAGGTGGGTTCACCTCAAACGTTGGCAAGACGACTTTGATGTGTGAATTGCTCCACGCTTTTCCGGGTTGGGAAGCAATCAAGGTTACCAAGGGACATTACCGATCCTGCGGCAAAGATTCTGAAGCTTGTTGTGTCAGTCACTTGTTGTCAGACGAACCGTTAATCAAGTCGGGGCGTGTCGCTACCTACGCTTTAGGCAAAGATACCGGGCGTTATTGGGACGCAGGCGCAGCGAATGTGCACTGGGTCATTGCCACCAAAGAGCAGGTGGAAAAGGGAATTACTGAAGCGCTGAGTCGGGTGAATGCCGAAGGAGTTTTTGTTGAAGGCAACAGCTTTTCCCGGTTTGTTGAGCCTGACTATTTCGTGATGGTGAAACTCGCCCAGAGTAATACGATTAAGAAGTCGGCAAAGGAAGTTTTACCGAAAGTATCTGCGATATACGTTTCGGATTTGCATGAAACGGATCTTGTTTCTGATTCGCCCCCAGTTTTTGGCTCGCCAAGTCATGGCTCGCTTGTCTCTAATTTACGCACCTCGTTGTTCACTCGTTAATCTTCATGGACCAATTGGACCAACTGCTGAAGGAGTGTGAGACTCTTCACGGTCATATGTGCGCAGGTCAACTGCTGGGCGCACGCATGGCGGTGTTGGGCTGTTCACTCATTGGGATCGAAGATCCACGCGGCGTCGATCGCAAGAAGCTGATTGTGTGGGTGGAGATTGATCGTTGTATGGCCGATGCAGTCAGCGCGGTGACCGGCGTAAGACTTGGTAAGCGCAGCTTGAAGTATGTTGATTACGGCAAAGTGGCCGCGACTTTTTTCAACACGGCGACGAACAAAGCTGTGCGCATTGTCGCTTTAGAAACTTCCCGGCAACTAGCCGACACGCGTTATCCGGAGATCGAAAGTAAACGCGATCGCCAGTTTCGTACTTACGCGGAAGCCGCAGACGATGAACTGTTTCGGGTTGACGAAGTTCAGATTCAACTTTCAGAAATGGATCTACCGGGTAGCCCGCGTTCACGAGTAATGTGTGTTCAGTGTGGTGAAGGAATTAATGACGGTCGCGAAGTAATCCTGCCGAACGGCGAAACAAAGTGTCGCGCTTGTTCTCACGGCGCCTACTACGAAGTCTAATCCTCCAATGTACGATATGCTTTAGGTCCTTCTGCAAACTCACTACCAACTCTAGATTCTTAATAGAGCCCCATAATAGAGCCCCCCCATTTACGGAATGCTGGGGCTCTGCCGTCCGTTGTGAGGAATGGCTCCGCCTTTCCGTTTCATCGGTTTAGGATCCTGGGCTGTGCCCTCTTAGGCACGTCATTACAAATGGCGGGCAACCGAAGGGCGTAGCCCAAGTCGTAGTGCGGACCTTAACGGAAAGGCATAGCCATTCCTCACAACAAACGGCCCAGCCGCAGCGTAGTTGATCCAAGGGGCTACAAAGCATATCGGACATTAATTTTCTTGACAGGCTGGAATTCCCATTCTATCTTCCCATAGTTCATCTAGGGAAGAGAGTCTATGGAAAGAAAAACGCAGCCAAAGGCCGAACTCCTGCCCGGAACTTTGGAGATGCTCATCCTCAAATCGCTCGAACGAAATGAGGAGCCGATACATGGATACGACATCGCGCTCTATCTCAAACTCATCTCCAACGAAGTATTGCGAGTTGAAGAAGGTTCGCTCTATCCCGCCCTGCAGCGATTGTCTCTCAAAGGTTGGGTCAAGACTGATTGGGGACAGTCGAAGAACAATCGCCGCGCGCGCTTCTATCGCATAACTCCTGCCGGACGTAAACAACTGCGCCAGGAAACAGCCGACTTTGATCGTTTATTGGAAGCGATCTTACTCGTGATGCGTCCGGCCTGATCGAGGTATCAGCCATGAATAAACTCACCGAACTCTGGCGCAAGCTCTATTTTTACTTGCGTCGTGAACAATTCGAACGCGACCTGCAAGACGAGATTCAACTGCATCTCGAAATGAAAGCTGCCGAGAATGAGGCCGCCGGTATGTCGCCCGAGGAAGCGCGGTTGTTGGCCCAACGTGAATTCGGCAACCCGCTTTTGTTGCGTGAAGATAGTCGCGCCGTTTGGAGTTTTGTATTCTTCGAAACGTTCCTCATGGACTTTCGTTACGCGCTTCGCATGATGATTAAGTCGCCCGCGTTTTCCACCGTGGCGATCTTCGCACTCGCGCTTGGCATCGGCGCAAACACCGCGATTTTCAGCGTCGTAAATGCGGTGCTTTTACGTCCCTTATCCTATCCGGATGCGGAACAATTAGTTGAGTTGGGACGCGCATTTCCGGAGAGCGATTTTGGTGACAATCTCAGCGAACCCAAGTTCGTTTTCCTGCACGATCAGAACAAATCATTTTCCGCGCTCATGGCCACGCAGGGAATGGGCCCGAACACTTTTCTCTCTGACGGAAATCGAACTGAGTTCATCAGCGGGATGACTGTCTCTGCTGATTTCTTCAAGGTGTTGGGAGTCTATCCCGTTCGCGGTCGGGAATTCAGCAAAGCAGAAGATTCTCCCGGTGGACCACCGGTTGCGATCATCAACGATGGTCTATGGCGACGTTATTTTGGTTCGGATGAAGCCATCCTCGGAAAAACAATTCCACTTAATGGTGAGGCTTATACCGTCGTCGGAGTTATGCCCGCGGGTTTCGAATATCTCGGCATGCATGATGTTTTTGTTCCCATGCAAACCAATCCAACCAGCAAAAATGAAGGCCACAACTACACGGTTATCGGTCGCTTGAAACCGGGCGTAACAGAGCCTCAGGCCCGATCGGAAGCGACCATCTTGTTCAATCGTTTTCGCGATCTCTATCCCCATCAGGTTCAGGACAATGAGACGTTCGGCGCGCGTAACTGGCGCGCAAACATGACTGGAGGTG
>DATDMC010000074.1:65000-97587 GCA_036518995.1 Pyrinomonadaceae bacterium
TAGGGAAACGGTTTGGAAAGGCCGACCATAGAGCGTGATAGTCGCGTACCCGAAAACTTAGAACTCTCCGTTATGCTTTGGCACCCGAGTAATGCGGGACACGAGGAATCCTGCATGAATTCGCCGGGACCATCCGGTAAGGCTAAATACTCCGAAGTGACCGATAGTGAACCAGTACCGTGAGGGAAAGGTGAAAAGAACCCCGGTGAGGGGAGTGAAATAGTACCTGAAACCGTGTGCTTACAAGCAGTGGGAGGTCAAGGTTCGTCCTGACTGACCGCGTGCCTTTTGCATAATGAGCCGGCTAGTGAATGTCACAGGCAAGGTTAAACGATAAGTGAGCCGAAGCGAAAGCGAGTCCTAATAGGGCGTTTAGTCTGTGGTATTCGGACGTGAAGCGAGATGATCTATGCATGGCCAGGCTGAAGCGTGGGTAACACCACGTGGAGGGCCGAACCAGTTTGGGTTGAAAACCATTTGGATGAGCTGTGCATAGGGGTGAAAGGCTAATCAAATTTCGTGATAGCTCGTTCTCGCCGAAATAGCTTTAGGGCTAGCCTCGGATGAATCGTCGTGGTGGTAGAGCACTGAATGGGCTAGGGGCCTCACAAGGTTACCGAACCCAATCAAACTTCGAATGCCATGAACGCATATCCGGGAGTCAGACTACGGGGGCTAAGCTCCGTGGTCGAGAGGGAAACAGCCCAGACCGACAACTAAGGTCCCTAAATCGTAGTTAAGTGGAAAAGGAAGTGGGGAAGCACTGACAGCCAGGAGGTTGGCTTAGAAGCAGCCATCCTTTAAAGAAAGCGTAATAGCTCACTGGTCAAGCAGCCCTGCGCCGACAATATAACGGGGCTTAAACTACGTACCGAAGTTTCGGATTCGCGCAGCAATGCGTGGATGGTAGGCGAGCATTCCGTAGCTGTGAAGCGGCACCGAAAGGGCCGTTGGAGCGATCGGAAAAGACTCTGTCGGCATAAGTAGCGATAACGCGGGTGAGAACCCCGCGCGCCGTAAACCTAAGGTTTCCTGAGTAAAGTTAATCTGCTCAGGGTTAGTCGGTACCTAAGGCGAGGCCGAGAGGCGTAGTCGATGGAAATCCGGTTAATATTCCGGAACCACTAACGTGTGCTGTGGGAGGACGCAGTAGGGTAGGCGAGACGGCCGATGGATGTGCCGTTGAACTCACTATATCCCGTCGCTTAGGCAAATCCGGGCGACATCAGGGTAAAAGTAGGGACGAAGGGTCGTTAGGCCCGCCAAGTCGTTGACCCCAGCTGCCAAGAAAATTCTCGTTCAGCTATACACGCGATGTGACCGTACCGCAAACCGACACAGGTAGGTGGGGTGAGAATCCTAAGGCGCTTGTGAGAACTCTCGTTCAGGAACTCGGCAAACTAGCCCCGTAACTTCGGGAAAAGGGGTGCCCACCTCCGGGTGGGTCGCAGAGAAATGTCCCAGGCGACTGTTTACTAAAAACACAGGTCTCCGCAAAGTCGTGAAGACGACGTATGGGGGCTGACGCCTGCCCAATGCTGGAAGGTTAAGAGGAGTGGTCAGCGCAAGCGAAGCTACGAATCGAAGCCCCAGTGAATGGCGGCCGTAACTATGAACAGGACACCGCGCGTAACTATAGAGTTGCGAGCGGAGATTGTAGTTCCGTGAACAAACTTGGCTATATGCTGGAATATCCGGTTAGTATCCGACGCTACTCGCTCAGAATTTATGAGCAGTGACAATGCGTTCGGTGCGGACAATCAGCAGGAAAGGCTTTTAGTTGACTTTTAATTAAGAGAATCCTCAGAGACTACACGCCAAGCATCACCAAAAAGTGATGATGATATAGTCCGATCTTCATGGCGACATGAAGGGGTAATAAAGCTCAGGCTTTGTTAGCCACGATGAATTAAATTCATTCGTTAACACAAATGAACGGTCCTAAGGTAGCGAAATTCCTTGTCGGGTCAGTTCCGACCTGCACGAATGGCGTAACGATCTGGGAGCTGTCTTAACGAGAGGCACAGCGAACTTGTAGTACCGGTGAAGATGCCGGTTTCCCGCATCTAGACGGAAAGACCCCGTGCACCTTTACTACAACTTGATAGTGGGTTCGGGCAAACGATGCGCAGGATAGGTGGGAGGCTTTGAACCGAGGCTTTTGGGCTTCGGGGAGCCAACGGTGAGATACCACCCTTCGTTTGTCTGGACTCTAACCTACTGCCGTATATCCGGTGGAGGGACACTATCAGGCGGGTAGTTTGACTGGGGCGGTCGCCTCCCAAAATGTAACGGAGGCGCTCGAAGGTTGGCTCAGGCTGTTTGGAAATCAGCCGTAGAGTGTAAACGCATAAGCCAGCTTGACTGTGAGACAAACAAGTCGAACAGGTACGAAAGTAGGAGTTAGTGATCCGGCGGTTCTGTATGGAAGGGCCGTCGCTCAACGGATAAAAGGTACGCCGGGGATAACAGGCTGATCCTGCCCAAGAGTTCACATCGACGGCAGGGTTTGGCACCTCGATGTCGGCTCATCGCATCCTGGGGCTGAAGAAGGTCCCAAGGGTTTGGCTGTTCGCCAATTAAAGCGGTACGTGAGCTGGGTTTAGAACGTCGCGAGACAGTTCGGTCCCTATCTGGTGTGGGCGGAGCAGGATTGAGGGAATCTGTCCTTAGTACGAGAGGACCGGGATGGATCCACCTCTAGTGTACGAGTTATGGCGCCAGCCGTAGCGCTCGGTAGCTAAGTGGAGCATGGATAAACGCTGAATGCATCTAAGCGTGAAGCCAGACCCAAGATTATTCCTGCCAGTGAGACTCCTCGTAGACCACGAGGTTGATAGGGTGGGTATGTAAGTGCAGTAATGTGCTAAGTTGACCACTACTAATCAGTCCCTAGGCTTGACCATAAAATTTACTCAAGCAACAAGCAAAACAAATTTCGAATTTGGAATTTGAATTAGCTTGCACAGTGCAATCGTAAGAGGTTGCAACTTGTCTTATGCAGTCATTATTCGATTTTAGAGTTTAAGTTTCGATTCGGAACCTGGTTGTGAATAGAAGAATTCACAATTCGAAATCCGCAAATCGAAATTTTCACCGCTTTTCCGGTGATTTTGTCGACAGGGTCACACCCGTTCCCATCCCGAACACGGAAGTTAAGCCTGTTGGAGCCGATGGTACTGCGCGGGAAACTGCGTGGGAGAGTAGGAAGTCGCCGGGATTAATTTAAAGCCCGCTCGTTAATTCGAGCGGGCTTTTTCATTTGATAACCCAAGTTGCGGACAGTAGGATCTGTTTCTGATTTACGCTTAAGGTTCTTCATAGATCTCTTTCCTGGCGCGTTGCCAAGTTGCACGTTTCGCCTCTCGGTCGATTACGAGTAAGATTCTATAACCCCTAAAACATCATCTATAAACAGACAATGAAAGGCTGGAGAGCAATGGTCCGTGAAACGATTGACGGGACTTGTCGTCAAACCAATCTGACAAATGAATCGCCGGAATACTTAACGAAACGCGAAGAGTTGCGCCTGGCTGAAATTGAGCTGATGAAGCAGCGTGAACGCGTCGCTGAACTGCGTCGTGCTTTGCCGAAAGGCGCCACGATCGAAGATTACGAATTCCTTGAAGGTCCAGCGTCACTTAAGGATGGTGATGAGTCGATCAAAAAGACGCGCTTGAGTGAGTTGTTCACCGCGCCAGATCGTGCCCTCGTGATCTATCATTTCATGTTTGGCAAAAAACAGACGACAGCCTGTCCGATGTGTACCGCATGGATCGATTCTTTCAATGGGATTGCACATCACCTGGCTGAAAATATTGATGTGGCGATCGTTGCGGCTGCTGATCCGGCAAAGCTCCGAACATTTGCACGCGAAAGAGGTTGGGACAAGTTGCGCTTGTTAAGTGCCGGCGACAGCGCTTTCAAATACGATTTAGGCAGTGAAGACGAAGAAGGTCATCAGGACTCCACGCTGTCGGTATTCACCAAGGACAGTGACGGCGACGTGCGACACTTCTATACTGCTCATCCGTGGCTCGATAACAATATTAAAGAGCGTGGTATCGATGAGTATGTGCCAATCTGGAATATTTTGGATCTGACTCCACAGGGTCGAGGAACCTTTTATGCTTCATTCGACTATGGAACGAAAGTGCAAATCGCATCTCGATAGTTTTTACCTGTAAAAAGTAGAGCCCGCGAGAGCATTGCGTTCACGCGGGCTCTTATTGTTTACTCCTTCGCCAAACTCACCGGAGGTTGTCGATTGTTAACCGTCAGATTAATTCCAGCTTTAGCGCTCGTTGCCGCGCTCAACTCAGCAGCACTGGCACAGACAAACAAAGACAAAGAGTTAATTCAAAGTGCGCGTGCCGCGTATTACAACCTCACTCGTCATAACTTCAACGGTTTCAGCGCAACGATCGAGCCTGACTGGAAAGTTATCCTCGCTGACACTGCGACTGCGGAGAATCTAAAGGTCTTTCGTCGACAGCGTCTCTCGATGAGTGTGAGTGGAAGCGGCGCGGTTACGCTTAATCAGGAATTTGACGAGGCGCCAAATGCGAGCCTGGCGCCGTCAGTGAAACAGATCCACAAGAATGTTCAACGCCTGTTATCAAGTTTCTTTGGCACGTGGTCCTTCTTCATGATCGGCTCTCCATTTCCAGAAATCGAAACCAGGATTGAAAATCTCGAGAAAGAACAGCGCCTCTCTTATACGGTATTGACCACTGAGGTCAGGTTGAAGATGACATCCGAGTTCCTGATCACTGAAGGACTGCTGACAGATCCAAAATCAAAGCGAACCATTAAACCAATTTTTCAAAAGACAACCGACGGTCTGGTATTAACCGGTTATCACACAGTGTTCGAACCCATTGGCCCAGGCAATAGGACCACGATGAATACAGTTATCGAATATGCCGACATCGGTGGGATGAAGTTGCCGGCCAGGATCCACATCAAAGGTATGTATGGCGCGGAGCCGGTTGAGGCTGAATTCAAATTCAAAGACGCCGATCTAACAAAGCCTCACTAAGATCTTCATTCGTGCCTCAAGGCAATCACCGGATCGACTTTGATCGCGCGGATCGCTGGAACCAAACATGCCAACGTAGCCGCCGCAATCAATAGCATTGTCACAACCGTAAAGGTAAAGGGATCTGTTTTGTTTACTTCGAAGAGTAAGCTTTGAATAAATCTGCCCAACAGCCAGGCGCCGCCTAGTCCGATTGCTATCCCGATCACCGTTATCTTTAGTCCTTTTAACAGGACCAGCCTTAGCACTGAACTGCGTTTTGCTCCCAGCGCGATTCTTATGCCGATTTCGCGCGTCTGTTGTTTGACGTTCCACGAGATAACTCCATAGATGCCGACAACTGCCAACAGCAGCGACGAACCAGCGAAAAGTGAAACTACAAGTGTGTTGAACCAGCGCAACGAAAGAGATTGCTCTATGACTTCGCTCATAGTTCGGACTGCAAATGCAGGTTGATCTGGATCGACACTCTGGATCGCGTTGAGCACTGGAGTGGCAAGTGTGTGAGGATCAACAGATGTGCGTACAACTAACGATATGCGGTCGCGTGCGCGTTGCCAGTAGTTCCAATAAATCTGTAAGCGATCGTCGCTCTCGAGTTTTTCATGACGAATGTGTCCGACAACGCCGATCACTTCCGCCCACGGACTAGCAGCTCCACTTCGCACGCGTTTCCCGATGGGATTTTCGCCGGGCCAGGCGCGAGTTGCTACCTCTTGATCGATGATGACAACGAGAGGCGAGTCAATATTGTCTTGTTCAGTGAAGGAGCGACCTTTCAACAATGGGATGTTCATTGTCCGCAAGTAATCTGGCGTTATGGTTGTGTCGTCGGTCGCATTCAGACTCCCGGGCTCCATGCCTCCACCCCGTTCAAAATCAATTGTCGAAAGACCACTTGGACCAGATAAAGGCAAACGATTACCCATGCCGGCAACTTCGACCTGGGGCAACGCTCGTACTTTATCCAGAATAGTCTGGCACAACGCGGCAACCCGTTGGTCCTCCTTGTATTTATTGCGCGGGATCGCCAGGCGCAGGCTCAACACGCCGCTCGAGCCAAATCCTGGATCGATTTCTTTAAGCGCCGTAAAGGTCCGGATCAACAATCCGGCGCCAGTAAGCAATATTACTGTCTGCGCAATCTGACTCACGACTAACATGTTTCTGATTCGTGTTTTGTAATTGGTTGAGGTCCGTGAATCATGTCGCAGCGTAGCTGCAAGATCCGACCGTCTCATTTGATAGAGCGGGACGATCAAAACCAGCGCTGACGTCACTACCAGTAGGATCACACTGAACAGCAGCACCGGAAGATTGATCGAGATCTCATCCGCTCGTGGCACAGTTGCCGGCATCAATGGAAGCAGAAATTTGATGCTCTGACTGGCAGCGAGTAGACCAAGAGTCGCCCCGATGATTAAAAGAGGAAGCAGCTCTGTGACTGACTGGAGCAAGAGTTGACTATGAGTTGCGCCGAGAGCTGTACGTACGGCACTTTCACGACTTCGACTTAGGGTTCGGGTCAGCAGTAAGTTCGCGAGGTTACAGCAACCAATCAACAATAAGCCAAACGATGCGGCTAACAATGTAAACAACGGTCTGCTTGCAGCGCCGGCGATCTCTTCGTTCAGAGGCGCGACTCCAAAGCTGACAAATTTTTTGACCGCGGGATATTCCTGGGCCAGTCGGGCCGCGACTATCGTCAATTCATTTTGTGCCTGCGTTAATGTGGCGCCGGGCTTGAGCCGTGCGACAGCTAAGTGGCCGTAACCCGTGTGAGTTTGAAAGTCGGCCGGATTAATAGTGAGCGGGGTCCAGATTTGAACGTCCCGATTCGGATACTGAAACTCAGGAGGCATCACTCCTACTACCGTATATGGGACGTTCTCCAACTGAATGTTGCGTCCAATAACGGTTGGGTCACTTCCATAACGACGTTGCCACAGAGCGTGACTGAGAATCACTTCATGGTCGCGGCCTGGCTGATTTTCTTCAGCAGTGAAGTTGCGGCCTAACGCAGGTTGAACTTCCAGGAGCGGGAACAAGTTTGCGGCAATGCTTGAACCCTGCAGCCACTCGGGTGGTCCATCACCGGACAAGTTGTAATTTGCACCTCCTCTCAGGAGCGCAATGTCTTCGAAGACCGTGCTTTGTTCTTTGATGTCTTTGTGATCCGCAGCGGCCAGCGGTAATCGATCGACCTGGGGAGTATGTGTCCAGATTGCGACTAGACGATCCGGTTCACCGAAGGGAAGTGGTCGTAAGATCACACCATAAACCACGCTGAAGATTGCAGTGGTAGCGCCAATCCCAAGAGCGAGGGTGAGAATGATTACGAGGGAGAAGCCGGGACTTTTGCGGAGCATACGAAAGCCGAAACATATATCCTGAAGCCAACGCGACAAAAAAGCTGAACCCCACATATCGCGAGTGACTTCTTCCACGAGGGCGACATTTCCAAACTCTCGCAGCACTGCCAATCGCGCTTCCTCAGGATCCTCGCCTCGTTCGACGCGTTCGCTGATAGCGAGTTCGATATGACTTCGAATCTCGGCCGCAAGTTCATCATTCTTCTGTTTGCGATATTCCCAAAACTTCATCATTCACCCTCCTGTGGCGCATGATGAAGGATTCCCGCCATTGCCGCAGAGAGTCGATCCCAATTTGAACGTTCCGCAATCAGTTCTTTTTTTCCGAGTGCGGTCAACTGGTACGACTTCACCTGTTGATTGTTTTCGGAGATGGTCCATTCCGCTTTGATCCACTTCTTCCGTTCGAGCCGGTGCAAAGCTGGATAAAGCGATCCCGTATCAACTTGTAGTACCTCACCCGAGCCGGTGCGAATGGCCTGGCTGATACCATAGCCGTGACGCGGCCCCCATTGCAGTGTTTGTAGAATTAGTAAGTCGAGTGTGCCCTGGAGTAGTTCGATTCGATTTTCGTAGCGTCGTTTCAAGGTTAATGATCTCCGTTGACGTAGGGGTGTAGGCAATCTACATCATAGGCTGTAGTTTGTCTACAGCCTTGTAGCGGAGTTAATTGAGGTAAGACGCGAGTCCAGGTGTTTGCAGAGTCAGTACCACCTCGCGGTAGCGGGTGGGTCCGTTAGATTTAAGATTGCAGATTTCAGAATGCAGATTAGTCCGAAAACAGATCAATCTGAAATCTGAAATCGGCAATCTTAAATCTAACGAGCCCACCGCTACCGCGAGGTGGTACTGACATCGATATTCCCTGTGGTTCTTGAGCGACTCCGCATTCGTGCCTGCCATTTACTTCGCGGCAGATCGATCGCTTCAAACTTCTCGGAGGCATCCTCCAACGACTCACCGCCTGCTTTTCTGGTCTTCAAATAAAGCAGAGAAACCATGATGGCGGACAACGGTGTTACAAACACATTCAATAATTGATAGGCCATCGAGGTGCCGGACATCGCGAAGTTAAAACCAAATTGCTTCGGCGCCCAGTCTGGACCAAGCTGAAGTTCAAAATGTGAAATGACGCTGGCGCGCCAAACCAGCGCTGGCAACACGAACTGTAATAGCGTGGTGATCAGCACGGTAAGAACCGCCCTGCGACTCAAAGACTTACTTCGTCGCAATGTTTCCATGACGCCATGATTTTCCATAATCGCTACCGGCGCATAGAGAGCAAACAGAATCGCAACTACTAATCCGGGTAAAATGAACAGCACCGAACCGGTGAGAATCATCAGCATCACAATTACTGACGTAATAAGAAAGACCCGCCAACGTCGACGTAGTGCAGTGATTGCAGTGCGCACTCGCACCGGACGTAAAGGCGCGAGCGTAAGTTGGACCACGACCGGGACAGTTGCTGCAGTGATGACGAAAAACGCGAAAAGTAACGACGCTATCATTCCGACAAAAAGAGCAATCGCAACCTTTAACATTGCGATCTGGTCCATTTGTTCAACCATCCGGCCGCTAAGAATTGTGAAGCCAAGAACAATCAGCAAAGGAATGTAAGCCGGTAACGCGATCTTGAAAAACGTGGGAAAGTGCTCGCTGTAAAGTGCAAAGGCATGGCGGAGCAGGTGTCCCGGCCCTTCCCACGCAGACCGAAGCGCCGAGGCAAACCCCGCGGCACTTCGCGGTCGATCGGCTGGATCTTTTGCCAGCGCAGACATCACGATCGCAGCCAGCTTTTTCGACACTTTACGATTTTGTTTGCGAATGGGAGTTGGCTCACTCGTCTTATGTTGTTCCATCAGTTCCGTGATGGCGCCGGAGAAAGGCGTGCGGCCTGTTAGTAAGCGGTAGGAAATCACTCCCAAACTGTAGATGTCTGATCTGGCGTCCAGTACTTCACCACGACACTGTTCAGGCGACATATAAAACGGTGTGCCCATAACTGAACCTACGCGCGTCAGGTTTTCGTAATTGGTGTTCGTTGCTGGTTGGGTCGATCCGAGCAGTTCGCTTGTTCTGGCCGGCAGTATTTGTGTTTGATCTTCCGCTTCCGATCGAATAAATGTCTCAGCTTCGGTGATGTTTGGACTGAGCCGCGGCGCACTGGTTCTTGTTCTGTGCTGCTGGCCGTGGTCCACCCTTTCGGCGAGCTTGACCAAACCGAAATCTAATACTTTTACCGTGTAGCCACCACGGCCGTTTGGTTCCAACCAAATGTTGTCGGGCTTTAAGTCGCGATGGATTATCCCGGCGCGATGAGCAGTTTCGACTGCTGCACAAACCTGTTCGAGTATGTCAACGACCCAACTAGTCGGCAGTATTCCTTCTTCCTTAACAATTTCTGCGAGCGAGCAACCGTCGAGATACTCCATGACGAGATAGGCGACCGGGCCGTTCGCAGTTTGCGCGAAACCGAAATCTGTTACATCGACAACATTAGGATGGCGCAGTCGTCCGGCAGCTTCGGCTTCTCTTTGGAAGCGCGCGACAAACTCATGATTAGCTGAAAGTTGTGAGCTAATGACTTTAACGGCCACGGTCCGTTTGGTGCCCAGGTGCGTGGCGCGGTACACGGAGCCCATTCCACCTTCGCCGAGAAGCTGCTCAATCTGATATTTGCCGTCGAGTAATTCCATCAGATTAGTTCGTAGAAACGATCGATTATAGAGGGGAGAAGAGCGTGGCGACATCGTAGCGAGATCCGTTTCTCAACGCCAGCGCTTATGTCGATACGACGCGATATCTTCGCTCTGGAGTGCGGCTACGGTGATCTCCGGCGACAAGCAGGCGAGACGCCTGCGCTCCTACGGAAAGCGTTACTTGAATTCGGCGGCTATAAATATGTCGCTAAATATGTCGCTCGTTCGGAGCGAAGAGGTGGTCTGTTTCACGCTCAAATTACGCGTTAACAGAAGAAGAATCGCGACTAGCCAGAGATCGATATTCTTGAGATCATGTAGCACACGATGAAGACGAACTTGTGGATCAAACGATTAGGCTTTTGGGGCTTCCTCTTCTTTTTAGCGAAGGGATTGCTCTGGCTCCTCGTGCCGACATTGTTGGCGCTCTGGGCGAATAGCTAAGGACTCACGGCGCGAAACGATCGCGATACTCACCCGACAATAAGAACGCCTTCACCATTTCTGCTG
Organism: Pyrinomonadaceae bacterium; assembly: GCA_036518995.1. Classification (GTDB taxonomy): domain Bacteria; phylum Acidobacteriota; class Blastocatellia; order Pyrinomonadales; family Pyrinomonadaceae; genus PSRF01. Next base: position 75,626 of record DATDMC010000074.1, read on the forward strand.
CGACAAAATTTCCATTGAATTGATTTAGCTTGTTCAACCAAAACTGATAGCCACTATCATCAACGTCAGGCGCGTCTGTAGGATTTCTTCTCAAATAGCCGTAGTACTGCAACAGGACGAACGCTGGGTTGAACTCGGCATTCTTCAGCGTCGCCGAGTCGGCCACACTGCGTAAAGCTGCTACTCGACCCGCAGTTCCGCCCGCTCCAAACGCATCAATAGCGGCCTGTCGCTCACTCGCAGTCAAAGTGATCGTAGCTGAAGCTGCCAGTGCGTCGACAAATTGCGAAGCCGTGAGCGTCAGTGGAAAACTCACAATGAACGCAGCACTGGTAACGATGTCAGTCGCATAAGACTGTTTATTAGTTTCGAGTTGTTGCTCCGCTCCCGCCTCGCCAATAACGACTCCGTTTCCGACGCGACGCGCGTCCTTCACAAAATCAAGGTAGCCAAAACGAGTTGCCGCTGTTTCAGACTTCCGACCAAACGCGACTCGTTGTAATCGCAGGACAAAGAAACTTGTCTCCTGAAATTCAATCGACAGGAAGAACGCTGCGGACGCGTTTATGCGTTTCGACTGGATGCAGTCTTGATCGGCGCCACACGAAGTTATCGTGTTGGTCCAGAAGTTCAGGCCGGCTGTGTCGGGTTGGCGATGGAGAAAGTCGTGATAGTGCTGACCAATAAAAGTTGCGGGATCGTCGTTAACATTTGTGGCTGGTTCTGCTACGTCGTCAATGATCTGAATGGTTGTGCTTCCGAGTGTGTCGACAACCGCGTTACCAGTGGGATTACTTAGATTGACTGAAAAGGATTCCGTTCCTTCAGTCTTCGAATCTTCATTGACCAGGATCGTGATCGTCTTGGTCGTCTCACCGGCAGCGAAATTCAACGTACCTCTGGCGATCGTGAAGTCCTGTCGTTGTGTGGCCGTGCCATCGGCAGTCGCGAAGTCGACCGAAGCCGCAGTGTTGATATTGCCCGAACGCCGCACGGTGACGACAGTCGAAGTGATGTCTTCCTGAACCGAATAGACGGCTTGATCAAACTGAAAAGCCGAACCAGCAACTGGTCCAGCGAGTCTGACTACAGCAGTTGTTGCCGGGCCAGACCGCGGTAACGCTTCAACGAGGACATACAAACGATCAGCGCCGGTTTGTTGAAGTCCGGCGACGAATTGCAGGTTGATACTTGCGCCATTTAAGAGAGGCGCCGCTGTGGTGATGTTGTCGGCAGACCACGAGCTGTTGAAGCCGCCACCGAAATTCTGAATTGGCGGTCCTTCGAGTGACGCGCCAAACGCCGTCACATTACAAGGCGTCGAGCCCGAACCGCATACGGAAGGATCGTTGGTTGAAACAACCGAATTAACGGCCGATAAAGTTCGCAGATCTGCCGCACAACCAGCGGGCGCAGGTTCGACGTTACAACCGGAACCGATCGACGGCAGTGTTGTTATATCGATGACGCGGAAGCGAAGCCTCGCGATTGACTGACCTGTGTTGTTGGTAAAACGACGTCGGAAAGTTACCGTTCCGAAAGTCGAATTTTGCAGTGAGCCAGGCGTGGTGTTGCGGATACGATTGGGCGCGGCGTCTTCAGGAACAGTCGAATCGATTCGACTCACAACTAAACCGGGACTAAGCGTTCCAGTGACCGGCGAAAACAAGTTTTCCGGACCGGGCGTACTCAAACGACGACTTACGCCGACATCAGTGGCGCTGACATCACCATAGAGAAAATCGTTTGCGTTGTTGTCCGTGTCCTGAGGATAAGAACTGGTTGGTCCAAGTGTAGTGGTGACGAGGGCGATCGTGTTGCAGTTTCCGGAGAGTGAACCGGTGCAACCGCCAGGAAACCGCCGGAAGAAACTTCCTTCGAGAGCGTTCTGCGGAATCGCCGGATAACCAACTCCTTCGCGATAGAGTGCATTCGTATCGGAACTTGAACCGACCGCATCGACGCGGTTCGCAAAGTTGAAGTTGAAATTTACCGACGTTCCAAATAATGCGATGCCTGAGTTGTCGGGAATCTGAATCGTGTAAGTGATATTTGGTTGGGCCGAGTTTCCACCACCGAACGGAGCGCCGGCGGGATAGTTTCCCAAACTGTATCCGTTGGAATTGGTGGCGAGATAATGACCGCGCGCGGGAATCACGGTACCGTTGGGAATCACAAAGCGAGTGGCTGGCAAGTTGTCGTTGATGATCGAATTTGAGGAACCAACCAATGCATAACCCGATGCGCTGCCGTCAACTGAATTGACAACGTGCGCAAAGTCGCTGTTGTTATAGATTTCGATGAACTCATCGTTCGGGCCGTTTGGGCCACGAAGACGAAACTCAATGATTACTAACGGCACCACTCCCAATTGAGCCGCGACAGGACGGCTCGAACGCTGCAAAATTAACAACCCAACGCCAAGTATTACCAGCAGTAACGCTACGCGCGATCTTTTCATCTTCATGTGTGTCCCGATTAGATTGTTTGAGCACTCGGCGAAATCTCACACCACAAATGTTGCGTCAAGTGGGGGAGATGATTAGAGGAGGGGCAAATGTGACAATAACATTGTCCACGCCGGTTTGTATCGGGCGAAATTTTTTGAACCACGAAGGCACAAAGCCACAAACCTTATTTATTAAGTTCGTATCTTCGGGCCCTGGTAGTTAAGTCTTCTCCGAGCGATAGCGACTTTTCCAAAAATTCCCTTATTTTTCCAGCTTTTCGTAGGAAGTGCCCGAACAAAATTCCCACAGCGTGTCGCGTCTAAGGATAGAATAGCCGCTGTCCTAACAACACTTCGCAAAATTAATCAGATTGAAAGGCCACGATTATGAGGCGTCACTTTGTTGCTCCTTTACTAATTTTTGTCCTACTGCTCTCAGCGCTTCCGGTATTTGCACAACAACCGGCAACTGCGGCCCAACCGCAACTCGATCCAAACGATCCAATCGCCCGCATTCGAGAAGAAGGATTAAAACGATCGCAGGTAATGAAAACCTTGAGTTATTTGAGCGACGTTATTGGACCACGTTTGACGGGCTCACCGAATTTGAAACGTGCTAACGAATGGACCCGCGATCAACTCACGAAGTGGGGTCTACAAAACGCGCATCTCGAATCATGGGGACCATTCGGTCGCGGTTGGGCATTGAAAGATTTTTCCGCCGTTGTAGTCGAACCGCAAGCGATACCGTTGATAGCTTATCCACGGGCCTGGTCGCCGGACGTCAATCTTTCCGCTGCCGAGGTGGTTTATCTTGATGCCAAAGACGAAGGGGATCTGGCGCGGTTCAAAGGTCAACTGAAAGGGAAGGTCGTGTTGGCAGGTCTCACGCAGAATGTGGCTGCGCGCTTTGAGGCGCAAGGATCGCGTTACGACGAAAAGGAATTACTGACGCTTGCAAATGCGGGCGATCCAAATGCACCTACGGCGGCCGCGCCGTTGGCGAATCCGCGTATCCAGGAATTCATTAGAAGTCGAGTATTTGCGGCGAAGGAGTTGCGGTTCATCAGTGATGAAGGCGCGGCGTTAGTTGTGTTTCCTAGTGAAGGAGACGACGGCACCATCTTCGTCGACGAAGCCGTCGTTCCCAAAGAGTTGGACATGTCGTCACCCATCGCTGCCATTCGCAGTCTGTTCATTGGTGGTGCGCAACCGTGGGACGCGAACGTCAAACCGATTCCTGCGCAGATGGTGCTTTCGAGTGAGCAATACAATCGACTCGTGCGAATTATCCAGGCCGGCGAGAAAGTGCAAATGAAGGTAAACATCGCTGGTCAGTTTTATGGCGACGATCTGAATGCCTACAACACGATCGCTGAAATTCCTGGTACCGACAAAGCCGACGAACTGGTGATGATTGGTGGTCACATGGATTCGTGGCATTCCGGCACTGGCGCGACTGACAACGGTGCTGGCGTAGCAACGGCGATGGAAGCAGTTCGCATTCTTCAGGCGTTGGATTTGAAACCGCGTCGTACGATTCGCATTGGATTGTGGAGTGGAGAAGAACAAGGCCTGTTTGGCTCGATCGCTTACGTAAACAAACATTTTGGTGAGCCGATGAACGACAACAAGGACGCCGCGTTTATGCGGATGGTCCAGGGTGGCATGGCAGAGAAAATTACCCGCGGACCGGAATACGACAAGTTGTCGGCTTACTACAATCTCGACAATGGCACCGGCAAAATTCGCGGCATTTACTTGCAGGGCAACGAAGCGTTGCGTCCGATCTTCAGGCAGTGGCTACAACCGTTTCGTGATCTGGGAGCGGAGACAGTGAGTGCCTCGAACACTGGCGGCACGGACCACTTGTCGTTCGATGCGATTGGGCTACCTGGTTTTCAGTTTATCCAGGACGAGATCGAATACGGCTCGCGCACCCACCATTCAAACCAGGATGTCTTTGATCGAATTCAGGAAGACGATCTGAAACAAGCCGCAACGATCATGGCGGCGTTTCTCTACGACACGGCGATGCGTGATGAGAAGTTGCCACGCAAGAAAGGCCCCACGTTTTAAAGTTTCGAGTCCTGAGTTTTGAGTTTTGGGTTCTAAGTTTCGAGTTTCGAGTTCTGGGTTTCGAGTTGAAGACATACTTTCCAAGCTCCAACTCGAAACTAGAAACTCAAAACTAGAAACTCGAGACTGCAAACTAGAGACTCGAAACTCGAAACTCAAAACTAGAGACTCGAAACTCGAAACCACAAGAGAGGTAACGCTCAGTGGACACCTTGCTCAAAGACATTCGCGTTGGCTTTCGCAGTCTGCGCAAACGACCCGCTTTCAGTGTTATCGCCATTCTCACGCTTGCTTTGGGGATTGGCGCATCAACCGCCATCTTTAGCGTCGTTGACGGCGTGCTCCTTCGTCCTTTGCCATACCCGCACGCGGAACAAATTTTTCAGCTTCGTGAAGTGGGCGCGCGTGGCGGCCGGATGGCTTTTGCCGAGCCCAACTTTGTCGATCTGAAGAATCGAAGCAAATCATTCGACGCCATCGCGCAGTACAACGGATCGCTGACTACTGTTACCGGCGGCGCCGAACCCGTGCGCGCAGTTACTTATTCCGTCTCGGCTGACTTCTTCAAAGTTCTCGATGCCAAGCCGGCGGTGGGCCGTCTATTCAGCGCGGACGAGAGTAAACCGGGCGGCGCTCCAGTCGCAGTGGTCAGCTACGGATTCTGGCAGCGATTGCTCGGCGCGAATCAGGATCTTTCGTCGACAACTTTGCGCGTGATGCAACAGACCGTGAAAGTTGTCGGTGTGTTACCGCAAGGTCTTAACTTTCCGCAAAACGCAGAGGTTTGGGTACCGCGTGAAATGTTTCCGTCAGAAGTCTCGCGGTCTGCGCATAACTGGAGTGTGATTGCTCGCTTGCGTGAAGACACGTCGCCGGAGCAGGCGCGCGCCGAAATTAGCGGCATCGGCAAACAACTCAAACAAGAAAACGGCAAAGACATGGACGGTGTGGAGTTCACGCTCATTCCACAACAGGAATACATGGTGGGCAGTGTCCGTAGTCCTTTAATAATGATTCTGGTCGCGGTCGGATTTTTATTGATAGTCGCCTGTGCAAACGTAGCAAATTTGTTGTTGGCCCAGGCAACAACTCGCCAACGTGACTTCGCGGTACGTTCAGCCTTAGGCGCCACTCGCTTTCGTTTGGCGCGACAGTTCATCACCGAGAATTTGTTGTTGGCAATTGCTGCAGGTGCGCTTGGCGTAGTGATTTCATTTTGGGGCGTGAAGTTGTTGCTCAGTTTGAATGAACAAAGCTTGCCGCGCATTACTGAAATCGGCGTCGACGCACGCGCGGTCCTCTTCACGCTTGGTTTGTCCTCAGTGATTGCGATTGTGCTCGGCTTTGTACCACTGGTCCGGTTTTCAGTGCGGGATCTGGAGCGAACGTTAAGAGAATCGGGTACGGGAGCAAGAGGTTTTGCCGGTAAACATCTGCGCAGTTCGCTCGTGATCGCGCAAATGGCGTTGACCTTGGTGCTCATGATCGGCGCCGGATTATTGGCGAAGAGTTTTTATCTTCTCTTGAAGATCGATCCGGGTTTTCGCACTGAAAGCGTAGTGGCAATGGACGTATCGTTGCCGAGTGTGCGGATGGATGAACAGCGTTATAAGCAGTTCATGAAGTCGTACAAGGGATTAATGGAGCAGGGAATTGCGCCGGACGTTAACATCCAACTAACCGCTGAAGAAGAACACCAACGACTATTTCAGGATCAATTGATGCAGCGGTTGGCGGCGACCCCGGGAATGGTAGCCAGTGGTGTGATCAGTGATTTGCCACTCACCGGAGGTGGACCAGACGGGACTTTTCTGATCAACAACAATCCGGCGAAGAAGGGAAATGCAGACTATCGCTTAGCGAGTGCCGGCTATTTCTCAGCGCTCAGTTTGCCGTTGCTGCGTGGACGAATGTTTGATTCGAGCGATGCGCCTAACGCACCGCACGCCGCAGTTGTGAGTCAGTCATTGGCCCAGAAGTATTGGCCCAACGAAGATCCGATTGGCCAGACGATTCAGTTTGGAAATATGGACGGCGATTTACGATTACTACACATCGTGGGAGTGGTGGGCGACATTCACGATTATGGTGTCGATCAGCCGCCGGTCCCGACTGTTTATGGCAATGCACTTCAGCGGTTACCTTCGTCAAGTTACACAGTAGTCGCCAGAAGTCAGGCTGGAGTCAGTTCGTTAGTGCCGGCGATGCGCGAAGCTGTGCGAGGGATTGATCCGCAGTTGCCCTTGAAGTTTCAGACGTTGGACCAGGTGTTCTCTTCATCGCTCGATCGACAACGATTTAGTCTGGTGATTGCTAGTGTATTTGGTGTTGCAGCGCTTGTGTTGGCGGCAATGGGAATTTATGGCGTTACTTCCTATGCAGTCGCCCAGCGCACACAGGAAATTGGAATTCGCATGGCGTTAGGCGCGCAGATGAAAGACGTTCTAAAACTCGTTCTTAGAAACGCTCTCGGGTTGGTTTTGGTTGGAGCTGGACTGGGATTAATAGGGGCTTATGTCGCCACGAGACTGATGTCGACATTATTGTTTGGCATCACGCCGACTGATCTATTTACTTTCGTCGCGGTACCGCTGTTGTTGTTTGTGGTGGCGCTTATCGCCAGCGTAATTCCGGCGCGTCGCGCAACAAAAGTTGATCCATTAGTCGCGCTGCGATACGAGTAACTCTCAGTGTCTCCGCGTCTCTCTGTGCCTCTGTGTTGAAAACTTGCTTCCGATTAAATGGATCTTCATTTTCAACACAGAGGCACAGAGAGACACGGAGACGCAGAGAAATACGAGAGGGGTTTTACAACTTCGGTCCTCGTTGCAGCATGCCTTCTTCCTGCATCACCTTTTCAATCCCGTCGATGTCCATCGGCACGAAATCCGAAATGATGCGTGCGCCTGTGTCGGTGATGACGATCATGTCTTCGAGCCGGACATAAATCTTCTCTTCCGGGACCACGAGCGCTGGCTCGATCGTAAACACCATACCCGCGCGCAGTGGTCCAAAGTCAATTCCATCGTCATGTGTCGCCATGCCCACCCAATGGCCCAAACTCGTTCGCGGACTCGCGCTCCCTTGTTTATAACTCGTCACAAACTCGCGCGCGGCCCGTTCATATTCAGGCTTCGAAAACTTCGCCGTCGTCAACGCATTCTCCATGTCCTTCACCGCTTCCTGTCTAATCACTTGCGCCGTAACACCCGGCCGAATGTGTTTCAGGATCGACTGATAACACGTCAAATAGAACCCATATAACTCGCGTTGCCACGGACTAAATTTTCCATTCACCGGCCACATGCGCGTAACGTCTGATTCGTAATAGCCAACATCCGGCGCGTAATCCATCAGCAGAAAATCGCCATCCAGCATCTTTCGCTGACCTGCGTTGTAATGCGGCCAGAACGCATTTTGTCCACTCGCGATTAACGAGAAATACGCGTCGCCTTGCGCACCACCGCGATAGAAAACGTACTTCGCCACCGCGTCCAATTCGTATTCATAGATATTAGGGACTGTCGAACGCATTGCTTCCATCAATCCCAGACCCGAGAGACGCGTCGCTTTTTCGAGTATCGTGATTTCGCGAGGACTCTTGATCAGACGCAGTTGATCCGTAATCGGAGTTAAGTCGCTGATTGAAAACTGCGGAAAGCGCGTGCGCATTAACTGAATAAACTCACCTTCGCGCGAGCCGCGTCCATCAAACGGATCCGCAGCGTAGTCGCCAATGACGCGCACTGCGAGATCTCGCGACATCGCTGTCCCTTCGGCAGGACTAAACGGAGTGAACAAGGCACGCACTGTGGTGCCGCGTGCATAACGCGCGAGATGTTCGGCCAACAAATCGGTGCCAAAGACATCATCGACGCCGCTCAGTTTCTTCACTTCGTCGGCGTCTTCGGCTGACAGCACTTTGCCTTCGCCACGCTCACGTCCGGCGTTGCGATGTGGAAGATAGAGAGTCGTTCGCTTCGCTGAGCCGTCGAGTAGCAGGTATGCGTGCGGAATTTCGATGCCGCAGAGATAGTAGAAGTCGTTCCACTGGCGAAAGCGCGTATAACCCGCCGGGCTTGGCGCGCCCTGGACCAACGCGAGCGCGGAAGAACCGATTGAGTCGAAGACCTTCGCGCGGCGGGCTGCGAATTCTTCGGGTGGAAAATCCTGCCGGAATGGCGAGAAGCCAACCTGTGCGTTCGTACTTAATGAGAACAACATCAACAGTAGAAATATGAGCAATAGTCTCAGTTTTGTCTGCACGTTTATCCCTCTTTTAGATTTGTTCAATGCTTAAGGTTCTCGTATCTCGAGGTCCCGGCAAATCTTACGCACGAGCTGTTTCTTTATTTCGCGATGCCGCGGCACTGTGGTTGTGGCTCCGTTTTGCGGGTTTCTAAACACGGTGTGTTTGCTGCCTTCTCGTACAAAAAGACAACCGTGTATGGTGAGGTGCCGTATGAGGTCGGCGCGTTTCATTAGTTAGCCTTAAATAAGTCAGCCGTCAGGCCGCCCGCAGCACAAGCTGTTCTCGCATCACTTTCGCTTTAGTCGAGAAATTTCTTTCGAACTCCTCGCGGTTAGAACTTAGAATCAATTCGATTGCTTCGGTGAGGTTTTGCCGCGTTTCCTCCAACGTCTCGCCTTGGGTATTGGCGCCAGGCAATTCGGCCACATATCCTATGTAGCCACCTTCGTCGGCTTCTTCATAAATCGCTGTTAGAGTGAGTTCGGTCATACCCGGTGATGATAGCCCGTTCAATAACATCCATCAATAAAGAATCGCTACGCCGTCAGATTTCCCGAACCCAACGGCGACAACAGCCGCGCGATCAAGACTCGCATGCGATCCAGATCGATCGGCTTAGTTAAATATCCCGACACTCCAACGTCATACGCCGCACGTTTGAATCCTTCAGTGCCAAACGCTGTCACTGCAATTACTGGAATGGAGCGTAGCCGTTCGTCCTCGCGGATGCGTCTGGTTGCGGCAAGCCCGTCGAGTGCCGGCATACTAATGTCCATCAGTATGAGGTTTGGCAAAGTTTGCGAAGCGAGCTTAATTGCGTCCTCGCCATTGCTCGCGTTCACTACCCGATAACCTTCCTGTTGCAGAAACAGACTGATCAGCGCGGCATTATCGGCAGAATCGTCAGCGACAAGAATCAAAAACTTCGGGTCCGCTTCAGCCACATGATCAAGCTCAAGATGGAGCGATGGGTTATCTGGTTCAGGTTCGATTGGTGGCAGTCCCGACGTCGCAAACGGATCCTTTGATGTCATATAGACTGATTATAGCGAGAACCTGATTACAACGCTCTCTCAGCGTCTCTGCGTTCTCAGCGCCTCTGAGTTAAAAAATTGAAGTCAACCGATGGAAAGATCAATTTTTAACACAGAGATCACAAAGACGCGGAGACACAGAGAGAAAACTCCCAATAATCTGCTTAAATACATCACATGTCTCAAGTAATCGGTCTCGACTTCGGCACAACCAATAGCGCCATCGCTGTCGCCGAACCAAACAAAGACGCGACACTCGCGCGCTTTGGCAACGCCTCGAGCTTCAGGTCCATACTTTATTTCCCGCACCGCGAGCGCTCATCAAAAGTTGTCGCCGAAACCAAAGCTGGTCCTGACGCCATCAGTTCATATCTCGACTCCGACACAAAGGGCCGTCTCATCCTCTCGGTGAAGTCGTATGCCGCGAGTCGTTTGTTCACTTCCACCGTAGTCAACGGCCGTCACTACACACTCGAAGACCTGATCGCCATCATCCTTCGTCAACTACGCAACGCCGTCATCGATCAATTCAGTGTTTCAGCAGACAAAGTTGTGCTGGGTCGACCCGTGCGTTTTGCCGGCGCCGACACCGAAGCCGATGAAAAGCTCGCACTCGATCGTTTGCGTACGGCCGCCGAGTTAGCCGGCTTTTCTGAAGTCGCCTTCGAGTTCGAACCAGTTGCCGCGGCTTATCAATACGAGACGCAACTGGACCACGATGAGTTAGTGTTGATTGGCGACTTCGGCGGTGGTACGAGCGACTTCACGTTGGCCCAACTTGGTCCAGGTCGAAAGCGCGACGGCCACAATCCGGTTATTGGAACTTCAGGCGTTGCAATCGCCGGCGACACTTTCGACAGTCGCATCATGATGAACCTCGTCGCACCGAAACTCGGCCTCGGTTCTCATTACATCTCGCTGGGAAAAGAACTTCCCGTTCCCGTCTGGATCTTTTCGCAGTTGTCGAGTTGGCATCGTACGTTTCTACTCAAAGAACCAAAGACGATGTCGGTGTTGCGTGAGGTCAAGAACCAGGCTTCTGAACCTGAAAAAGTCGCATCGCTGATTCACATCATCACGGAAAATCTGGGTTACGAACTCTATCGCGCAGTTGAACAAACAAAAGTAGACCTCACGCCCAACGAACAAGCAGACTTTCTCTTTTCGCACGCTTCAATACTCCTGGAGGACACACTCGAACGCTGGCGATTCGAGTCGTGGCTGCAGCCAGACATCCAATCGATCGCCGCGTGTGTGAAGTCACTCTTTACCCAACACAATGTTAATTACAACGAGGTCGGGAGCGTCTTCCTCACCGGCGGCTCATCGTTCGTCCCTTATGTCCGCCGCTTCTTCGCGAAGACCTTCGGCGCCGAGAAACTACGCGGCGGCGAGGAACTCACCACCGTCGCAAAAGGTTTAGCTTTAAGAGCACTTGAGAGTTGATGACGTGTTTATTAATTCGGCCTTGCCGTCCGGATAAGGTCGTTTCATTTAATACGGCTTCGTAACTATTGTGAACTGGTGTTCATTTACCTCGGCTTCGCCGACCGTTGTGAGGAATGGCTACGCCTTTCCGTAAGCGCTTAGTTTTGTTTTTGGCTACGCCTTCAGATTTACCTTGTTCGCCGTCAACTTCTGGCTCAAGCATCACTGCGTTTCTTGACGACATAGTGAACACAAAGGTCAGTACCACCTCGAATAGCGGGTGGGTCTACTTCGATAGGGCGGGCTCCTAACATGATCGACCCACCCGCTACCGCGAGGTGGTACTGACTCCCTATTTCTTGATCTACGTTCCTTCGCTCGCCATCAACGCCTGCTCGATCATCTCGATTTGACGATCAACAACACCGTACAGATCCACTTCGCAGCAATGCAGAAATGCGAGGTGCTTTGCCGTGTTCACGAAGTCGGGTGCATACCACAGCGTCGCTAATAGGCTAAGCAACGCCGCAGATTTGATGTCAGGTTCATTACCTGCGCGGCAAATCAACGAAATCAACTTCTTGAGCTTGGCGTCAATCTCTTCCACATCGTCTAGCGGATCTTCGATTAAGCCATTCTCAAACAAAGCAAACGATTCACACTCGCTAAAGCGGCCAAATGGCTCAGGCTCATCCTCAGAAGAACTACAAACGTTTCCTGCACCTGATCCACCTCGATTTCCGTTTCCCGCGTCTGTCGCTAAATCATCCGCAGACTCTTCCGGAAACTCGTCGTCCCGTTCGTGGGCCAACATACTTTCGCGTTCAGTAGCTTCATACTCGATTGAATAATCCTCACGAGCGTCCATCGCATCTAATCGTTCCTCAATACGTTCCGATTTCGTTAGCTCGTTTCGGCTGCGATGAGTTGTTATGAACTCATCGTCTGGATAGCTATTTGTCGTTGGCAAATTATCGTCGAGCGATTCACCCTGCTCCACCATACAGACCAATTCTTCAAGTACCGGATCATCAATCTCCAATCCATACTTCAAGATCGAACGTGTTTCAGTGTCGATCGCTTCGTTATCGATCAGCGCCCGCGCTCGTTGTTTAATTACGTCCTGGGTTTGCTGTTGGACGTCTGTTGTTGAACCGTCGGCTGTAGTAGGACCAGCGGCTGTACTGTCGGGCCCGCTTGAATTTTGTGTGATGTCGTTTCGATTGAAGCCTGCGTGAGGTGTTTCTACGCGCGCGGTTGCGCTACTATTCTTAGCCATGATCGTCATCCTTTCTTTGGCAAAGGTTGATGGTTTAGGGTCGGCTTGTGTGTCTGCACAAGCCGGCCCGCTTCTTTTTTGGTGGATGCCCCACTCTACTCCTTAGACTCTCGGTTGTGAAGAACTTTTTTCCAGAAAACTATGAGGCGCTGAAATATCGTGTGATCTCATTACCAATCCATTTTCCGATAGGAACGGAAACCCCATTTCCAATCATCCTGTACGCATCGTTTGCGCGGCCTTCAAACTCGAATTTGTCTGGCACCCCTTGCAAGCGTGCGTACTCACGAACTGTATAAGGACGAACACCTCGTGGAAACCGGCTATCGGCAACAAGCCGCGTACTTAAGTCTTTGGCGTAATGCGCGACGCAAGTCGGTGCGATGTCTCCGCGTTTTGGATCGCTGATGATCGGTCTGTCTCGATACTTACCAGCGAGTCGCCGGTTCACATAATCAGGTATGTGTGGATCCGGTTCTGATTCGAGGATCTCAGCGAGCGTGATGGCTCTCTTCGCTATTCCTTCTTGCCATGCAAAGCTACGCCGGCTGCCGATGATGATTAGTCGATCTCGTTTTTGTGGCAACCATGTTGAAGTTTTAACTGGACAAGCGACATGGACATAGTAGTCGGGCAGTTTCGTCATCGCCTCCATGACAACGGGGAACTTCTTCATGCCCGGAACATTTTCGACGACATAAATCTCCGGTTTTCTAATGGCGACGTGCCGAAAGAAATGAAGAAAGAGATCGTCTCCGGTACGTGCGCCATGAAGGTCTGCGATTGGTGAATACTTAGTGCACGGATAAGTGGCTACCATCACGTGGCATTCTTTGTCATCCAAAACGAGCTTTCGCGTGATGTCGCGTTGAACAATTTCATGAGAGAAGTTTCTCCGCATCGTTTCACAACAAACCGATTCGATTTCGAAACTTTGTTGAAGAGTTAGACCACCAGCTTCGAGACCGATATCCATAAGCCCCGCGCCAGAAAAATAGGTGTTAGTCAGAATCGGAAACATGTGAGGAGTCTACCCTGGCGATTTTCGGTTGTGTATGTCCGAATTAATTTTTTGAAGACGCCAATGTTAAGCGAAGTATTTACGAGTTCAATAGAGCTTTAGTCTGACGCGCGGACGAATATTTCCGATCGATGATATTCGAGGAAGTGAAGATGATGTTTCGTAATGGAGCGGAGTTTGTCTTTCCCGTCGATCCCCAATTTCGTAGGTTCTATTTGTTCAATGGCCCGAGAGAATATGATCGCGCCGTTGTCGGAGAACGAGATCAAGCCCTTGTCGAATAGTTGATCGTATTGTGGTAGCAGCAATAATCCGTTGTAAGGATTAAGTCGTTCGACATTTGTACTGAAGCGCCAAGGTTTTATATGTGAAGCGCGTAGAACATTTGGAAGTCGCACATCTGTGACGGCGCAACCTTCCCAAATTTCGAGCAACTGTTGACGAAAGACGCCTTGGCCGATTCGCGCTTTGACGATGCTATCCCTTTCTGTTTCGGGAAGGTTTCTGATTTCAGCTTGATGCGTGGCAACATCATCTTGCGCACCGAGATCATGTTCGAGATGGAAGATAAACTTTGTCGGGCGATCCGGTATGAATCCGCTTCCAGAAACAGTAATGAGGCCCCGATACTCGAAAGGTGAGTGATGGATTTCGCGGTAGAAAAGATGGATCGCTTCGCCTGAATGAGACGAGTCAATTATTCTCTTATCGTTCCTGTGGCCTTTCTCGCCCTCCCAAAAGAGATACTCGCCGCTTATGTAATCGTTATATTGTTCGAGGCTTTCCTGTTTGATGCGAGTGACAAACAGAATGATTTGTCCACCACCTTTAGGACAGAAAACCCCTCTCGAAATGGCTTCGTAACCTCGAAAGCCCCATTTAGTGGCTAACCAAGGTCGATCATACTTCTTACCTAATTGAATATCGGAAAAATCAAGCATCGCGGCGCCGATAGCTCGTTGAAATTGCTTAGGTCACAAGAGAAGAGCGTCTCGTTCATGTTGTGCTGCACTAGAGCAACAACATGTTAATAGTGAGATGTGATTTTATCCAAGGTTTTCGACGCGTAGCGTCGGGTGAATTTAGCCTGGCGTTTCAACGCCAGGGAAGGGTGGACAACGGAGCGCGTCGCGTAGCGACGCCTGAAGGGTGGCGATCATGACCAAGCCGGCGAAAGTCTGCCCGGCATTGAAATGCCGGACTAAATTCAGGCGTCGCAACGCGACGCGGAGCCTTGAGGGCGAAGACTTCCCGGCATTGAAATGCCGGGCTAAATTCATGCGTCGCAACGCGACGCGGAGCCTTGAGGGCGAAGACTTCCCGGCATTGAAATGCCGGGCTAAATTCAGACGTCGCAACGCGACGCAGAGCCTTGAGGGCGAAGTCTGCCCGGCATTGAAATGCCGGACTAAATTCAGACGTCGCAACGCGACGCGGAGCCTTGAGGGCGAAAGTCTTCCCGGCATTGCCGCTTCACCCAGAGTTGCCAAAGCTCAACCCTGGGCTTTGAGACGAAACACCTTCGGCATTTACCGTAAATATTTATTGAACCATTCGATCGTTCTGGACCAGGCGAGCTTGGCGGCGTCGGCGTCGTAACGCGGAGTGGTGTCGTTGTGGAAGCCGTGTTGTTTGCCGTCGTAAGTGTAACTTTGAAATACCTTCTTGTTTTCAGTCAACGCTGCTTCATAAGCCTGAATGCCGCTGTTGACGCCCTGATCGTTGCCGGCGTAGTTAAACAACAAAGGCGCGGAAATTTTCGGGACATCGGCTGCGGCCGCTTGTCGTCCGTAAAACGCGACGCCGGCGTTCAGGTCTGGTCCAAGTCGCACCGCTAACTGGTTCACCATTCCGCCACCAAAACAGAAACCAACGGCGCCGAGTTTGTGATTGGAATCTTTAGTCGCTTTGAGCCACTTCCCTGCAGCGACGAAATCTTCAGTCATCTTCTTGCCATCAACTTTACGAAACGCCGCAGCGCCGTCTTCGTCGTTGCCGGGATAGCCACCGACTGAAGTTAGACCATCAGGAGCAAACGCGATGAAGTTGGCGACGGCAAAACGACGAGCAACGTCTTCGACATATGGATTGAGGCCGCGATTTTCATGGATGACGAGTACGACCGGCTGGTTCTTTCCTTTAGCGGGACGCGCTAAATAACCTTTAATCGATCCATTACCATCAGGCGATTGGACCACTTCGTAGCCGACTTTGATGTTCTTGTCGTCGGGCTTTACTTGTTGGGCCCACGCGTAATTGGGACGAAGACTCTCGAATAAAGCCATGACGGTAACGCCGCCGACGGCAAACTTCGCGGCGCGATCGAGAAAGGTGCGACGGGTGATGTCGCCATGCTGATATTCGTGAAAGAGGTCTAATAGTTCCTGCGGATAGTCGGATGCTTGTTTTCGTTCCATGATGGTTCCTTTGATCTACTTTTCGTTTGGGGGAAGGTGAGTATTCTAGCTGAGGTTGCTGATTTGGCAAGCTTCGGATCACGACGGGCATCTATTCGGAGGGGGTGGCCGGGACGCGCTCCAACAGAAGATCGTCCTTTGAAATGCACATGATCGACCACCGCTACCGCGAGGTGGTGCTGACAACTTTCTATCGGAGCGCGTGGGTCGATTTGCAGTGATGACGCCTGTGCACATGATCGACCCACCCGCTACCCCGAGGTAGTACTGACTGTTTGACCATTACAACAACTTTACGGTCGGTAGAAATAGTATTCCGCGGTGTAAGGAACATCCGCTAACGTGCCGATTTGCGAACCCGGAGCTGTTGGCGCCAGACCGCCTCTGGTGTTGACGCGTTGGATGTAACTCACTACGCCAAATAATCCAGGACCGTCGTTCGAAGTCGACTGGAGCAGTAACCACGGAATTGAGGTCGCATCCGGAGTGCACTGCTTGATCTTCGTTGCAACAACTTTCCCGCCGCTATTCGCTTCCCAGGTTGGACCAGCATAATGCACGGCGACTTTTTCATGATACTCAGCGTCTTTGAATAACGTCGCAACTGGTTCAACGAAAACCCAGGTTGAACCATCCCAACGATAACGTTGCACACCCGTGGCGTATGCGCGATACGCGAAGCGAGCGCCGCTTTGCACTTCGATGCTGTCACAGGCTGGCGAAGGCAGGTTCGGAAGCTTGTCATGATTTGGTAATTCGTTCGAAACGACGGTGGTTGAAACACTCTTCTCCTGAGCCTTCGTGATTGCAGTAAAGCTTTGGGTCAAGGTTGTAGCGCTGAGCATCAGCAACAGCGCAATTAGTTTTGTTCGTAAGCTACGCATGTGAGTTCTCCTCAATAGTTTCGAGTTTCGAGTTCAAAGTCCAAAGTCCAAAGGCCAAAGGCCAGGGGTCGAAGTTCGTTTCAGTTCACCTTCGTGGGTCCAGTCATTCGCACTTCAACTTTCGTCTTGTTGAATTTGAGTGGCAGGATCATCGGGATTCGCCGGCGGTATTTCAGATAGTCTTCGCCGTGAATTTTCACGAGGTCGCGCTCTTCGAGTTGAATGGCGATGAAGATGTACGCGGTGGTGGCCAGTGCAAAAACGAGATGGGCCACCGTCATGATTGGCGTGCCCCAAAACACCATCAGCCAACCGAGATAAAGCGGATGTCGCACGATGTTATAGAGCGACGGTGTGCGAAAGCCGGATGGTATGTAGGGACGATTCTGGAGATAGAGATAAACCTGGCGCAGGCCAAAGAGATCGAAGTGACTAATCAACGCGGTACTCCAAAGCACTGTCACCCAGCCAGCCCAGAACATTCCATACAGTAAAAGCTGGCCGATCGCGCTCTTCACGTTCCAAACGACGCCACCGATTGGGCGCCACTGCCAAAACAACAGGAGCAACGCGAGGCTTGAAAGCAAAACATAGGTGCTTCGTTCGAGCGCCTGCGGGACTACTCTGGTCCAGGCACGCTTGAACCACTGCCTGGCCATTACGCTGTGTTGAATGGCAAACACGCCGAGTAGTCCCGCATCGATAAGTAGGGCTTTGAGTAGCGATTCAGTCCGTCCGGTGTCGATGGATTTCGGGACGAGCACGTTACCGATAAAGCCGATCGCGTACAGGAATGTCGCGAAAAAGATCAGGTAACAAAGAAGACCGTAACTGAAGAAAGCGAGTCGTTTGGTGAGTTGGTTGTTCATAAGCACCTCGTTGATTCAAGCTGACTAACGCGCGATCCCTGCGCAATTTGAAGTGCGGATTTGGAGCGTGGATTCCGTCAGGCGGGAAAAAGATTGCAGATTGGTGGGCCTCCTATTCGAAGGGGGCGGCCGAGACGGCCGCGCTCCGACAGACGGCCGCGCTCCGACAGACGGACGCGCTCCGACAGAAGATTCCGCTCTGAAATCTGAAATCTTCAATCTGAAATCAGATATCGCCTGGTCCAAACGAGTGCCGGATTACGCGTTAGCTATTGATGACTTCTGCTTCGCACAACGTGACGCAACTGCTGGTCGCCTGGAGGCGAGGTGATGAGGTGGCGGGCGACGAGCTTATCTCGTTGGTATACGGACAGTTACGTCGCATTGCGCGCAATCGTCTACGTGGTGAATTTGCGTCGCAAAATCTGCAGACTACTGACCTGATCAACGAGGCCTATCTCCGGCTGGTTGACCAATCGGTAGATTGGCAGAATCGGGCCCACTTCTTCGGCATCGCCGCGCGACTAATGCGTCAAATTCTGGTCGACAGTGCCCGCACGCGCCACGCGCTAAAACGCGGCGGCGACCAGCACCAGATCTCCCTATCTGCGGCCGATGGTGAACTCAAACATTGCGCCCACCTGCTCGCACTCGACGAAGCACTCGAGACGTTAGCCGAAGTTGATCCACAACGAAGTCACATTGTTGAGCTCAGATTTTTTGGTGGATTAACAATCGATGAGACCGCGGAAGTGATGTGTGTGTCGACAGCAACGGTGGAACGAAGTTGGCGCGCAGCACGTGCATGGTTGCAGACGGAGTTGACGGGCGCTAACTGAAATGGCGGTCACAGAAAGACGACCGAAGTAATGAGTCCAAACAAGTGGCAAAGAATCCTTGATCTTTTTGAGGAGGCACTGGAGCGTCCGGTTGGTGAACGTGCAGCGTTTTTGGACCATGCTTGTGCGGGAGATATCAGCGGACGGCAACGTCTCGAGGCGATGCTTGCTGCGGATGGGCGCAATTCTTTGTTGCTTGATCGTCCAATCGTTCCTGCGGCAAGTGCGTTTCCATCCGCGAACTCTTTTATCGAGACTCAAGGCCTGAGTGGAGCGCTGATTGGTCCATATCAGTTGATCAAGGAGTTGGGTCGAGGCGGGATGGGTAAAGTCTATCGCGCTTACGACACACGTCTCGGACGAATCGCAGCGCTGAAAGTATTGCCATCGAAGCATTCGAGTCAGGAACGCGTGATGCGCTTTCAACGCGAGGCGCGTACTGCCAGTTCACTCAATCACCCGAACATCATCACGATTTATGATTTTGGAGTTGCTAATGGTCGCGACTACATAGTTTCGGAATTTGTTGATGGCCGCACCTTGCGTAGTTTTATTAACGACCCGGATCTCACACTTAATAAGATTCTTGATCTTGTCATTCAGGTAGCAAGTGCGCTCGAAGCTGCTCATGCTGCAGGAATCGTACATCGTGATATCAAGCCGGAAAATATCATGGTCAGGCCGGATGGTTACGTGAAGGTGCTTGATTTTGGTTTGGCGAAATTGACGGAGCAGGAGGAGAGTGGAGAGCAAAGTGTGCGACGACTGGCAGGCGCGGATGCCTGCGGTCCTAACTGCAATCCTGTTAATTCAAACTTTGAGACGCGGACCGGGACTTTGGTCGGAACGTTCAAGTATATGTCGCCGGAGCAGGCGCGTGGTCACAAGGTCGATCCACGAAGCGATCTGTTTAGTCTCGGAATAATTCTTTACGAACTCGTAACCGGACAACGTCCATTCAAAGGTGAGACGTGGCATCACACGATGGTAGCGATCACGGATGTTGAGCCACGTCCGATTGCCGCCGAAGTGAGTGGCGCCCCCAACGAATTACAGCGGATCATCTCAACAGCGTTAGCGAAGAAGCGTGAGCATCGTTATCAAACTGCGCGCGATCTGTTGAACGATCTCGAGGCGCTGAAGGAAAAGCTTTCAGATGAGACGCGAGTGGAAAGAGCGGCAGGCGGGGCGTTGACTCGTAGGGGCGGCACTCCGTGGCCGCCCTACACGAGAACTAATTTTAGTCAATTAAGTACTGTTGCAGTAGGAAAAGAAAATCTCTCGCTAAAGAGCGAAGGTGATAGGAAGAAGGAAAGGGCGTCCACGGAGGGACGCCCCTACAAGTGGTATCAATTTGCGGTTGGGTTGTTAATTGTCGTGGTTGCGACGCTTGCTTCTTATCACTATGGACGTTCAACGCGAGTTGGACCACTGCGGTTTACTGATAAAGACACGATCCTGCTGGCCGATTTTGTTAACGAAACCGGCGAACCGGTTTTCGACAACACGCTCAAACAAGGGCTCGCGGTCCAATTGGCCCAGTCTCCTTATCTCAACTTATTTCCTGAAGAACGGGCCCGCGAAACACTCGGATTAATGGAGCGTTCGCGTGACGAAAAAATCACGCGCGGTGTGGCCCGCGAGATTTGTCAACGACGCGGGATCAAAGCGCTGCTGGTTGGAAGTATCTCTTCGCTTGGTCACAACTATGTCATCACGCTCGAAGCTGTAAACAGTCAAAGCGGCGAGACGATTGCTTATCAACAGACGGAAGCGGAAGGTAAAGAGCAGGTGCTCAAAGCACTTGGTAAAGCGTCGACGGCGATGCGGGAAGAACTAGGTGAGTCGCTGGCGTCAATCAGTAAGTTTGACGCACCGATCGAACAAGCGACGACGTCGTCGCTCGAAGCGTTGAAGGATTTTGCCGCGGGAGTTGAACTGCGTCGCAAAGGTCTCTATGCGCAGTCGGTTCCGCTGTTTCAAAGGGCCATCGAACAGGACAAAGATTTTGCCCTCGCTTATTTAAATCTCGGAAATTCTTATCGCGACATGCGAAGTCTTGCGTTAGGTAACGACTATCTGAAGAAAGCCTATGAACTGCGTGAGCGTGTGAGCGAACGAGAGCGACTCGAAATTTCGGCCACGTATTTCCGCTATATCACTGGCGAATTAGACAAGCGAACTGAAACTACTGCATTGCTCACCACCACTTATCCGCAGTCACCTGATTCGTTTCACTTTCATGGAAACTCGCTGATGATTGGTGGCGAGTTTGAGCAAGCGGCTGCGGCCTATCGTTCAGCATTAGATCTGGATCCTGAGTATTCGCTTTCTCGTACGAACCTGGCGCTCGCGTTGATGGGATTGAATAAATTTGATGAAGCGCGCGAGGTCATCAACCAGGGGTTGGCGCGTGGTTTGGATACGAGTGGGTTTCACAATCGACTCTACTTGATTGCGGTAATGCAGGGCGATTATGAAGAAGCGCAGCGTCAAGTTAACTGGTTTGTGGGGAAACCTGACGAGTATCAGATGCGCGAAATTCAGGCGCGCACCTTTGCATTTGGTGGACGGCGTCGCCAGGCTGCTGAGGCTTTTGAGCAGGCGGCGACTATGGCCCAACAAAGAGGTCTGCCGGCGGAGAGAATTCGAATACTCGTTAATGAAGCGAACATGAACGCGCTGTTTGGCCAAATACAATTGGCGCAAAAACAGATGGTAACAGTATTGAAGTTGTTGGAGACAGAGAGCGTTGCGCCGGAAGAATTGCAGCCATCGTTGATTCAACAACTCGACTCACCCGGTGTCGGGTGGACTTTGGCGCTTTGTCACGACTTTCCGAAAGCCGAGATTCTTATTGATGCTATTGCCGGGCGAGTGCCGTTGGACACTTTACAGCAAACAGTTTGGATACCCGTTGTGCGCGCCACGCTTGAGTCGAATCCGGAAAAGTCTATTCAACTTCTGCAAGGCGCGCGTCAATACGAAGCGGCGACGTTCTTTAAACCAGAATGGGTGCGTGCGCAAAGTTATCTTGAAGCGAAAGATGGAGCACACGCGGCGACCGAGTTTCAGAGAATTGTGGACCATCGCGGTTGGGACCTTCTTTCGCCATTATGGCCGTTGGCCCAACTTGGTCGCGCGCGTTCGTTTGCATTGCAAGGAGACATCGCGAGAAGTCGGCAAGCATATGAATCGTTCTTTCAATTATGGAAGAGTGCTGACGGCGATGTGCCGTTGTTGTTGGAAGCGAAACGCGAGTACGTGAAACTGCACGTTCAGTGAATTCTCCCTGGTGGCGATTCCATGATTGATTAATTCATTCACGGCGGTGTCATTCTCCCCAAGCTTCAGCTTGGGGTATAGGTGCTTCTTAACGGATCAAGATCAATTCTTCAGAGACTGTTTGCC
>DATDMC010000075.1:0-95737 GCA_036518995.1 Pyrinomonadaceae bacterium
TGAGGTCAGTACCGTAACGCGGTAGCGTCGGGTTAGCTCGATTTTGTGGGCGCTTAATCTATTGCGAGTGACCCGACGCTACCGCGTTACGGTACTGACCTCATCGCCACTAGGGTTGTGACTTTCGGCAACTTTGAAATGCCCCGCGCGTATGCTTAAATCCCCTGTTCACATGCAACACCCAAATATTCTCGAACTCCCGCGGTCGGCGCTCCTCATCATCGACATGCAGGAAGCTTTTCGTGCCAGTATCAAAGACTTCGACAAATTCGTTCAGCGAATAGTCGTTGCGGCTAAGGGCGCACAGTTACTCAAGCTCCCGATCGTCGTGACTGAACAATATCCAAAAGGACTCGGTCACACAGTCGCAGAAATAGCCGAAGTTTTACCTGCAGATGTGGCGCTGCTCGAAAAGACGACTTTCAGTTCGTGTGGCGCGCAACACTTCGCGGAAAAGTTACCGCAGACCGACATCAAGCACGTCTTAGTTTGCGGCATCGAGGCGCATATCTGCGTCAACCAGACAGTGCACGATCTACTCGCCGCCGGATATCAGGCCCACCTTCTGAACGACGGTATTACTTCGAGAAATGAAACTGATCGCAAAGCCGCGTTGGCGAAGATGCTGGCGAGCGGCGCGATCTCGTCTTCAGTTGAAATGGCCCTCTTCGAACTGATGCGAGACGCCAAGCACGAACAATTCAAAGCAATTCAAGGACTGATTAAATAGTGGAATCCGATTTTCTCTCGCAACTCAACGATCAACAGCGTGAAGCTGTCAGCACCACGGAAGGCCCGTTGCTGATTCTGGCGGGCGCGGGCTCTGGGAAAACGCGCGTCATCGCACATCGTATCGCTTACCTGATCGCAGAAAAAAAGGTGGCGCCCTGGAATGTCCTCGCAGTCACTTTCACCAACAAAGCTGCTGAAGAAATGAAACTGCGCGTGCAGCGACTTTTGAAGGACCATCAGTTACCTGAGTGGCCACGCATTTCCACGTTTCATAGTCTGTGTGTGCGCATTCTTCGCCAGGACATCGAGCACTTAAACGACAAGTACACGCGCACCTTCACTATCTACGATCAGGACGATTCGCTACGCCTAATCAAGCAATCCATTCGTGATCTTGGTTACGACGAAAAGCAACTGGCGCCCCGAGCCACACAGTCGGCAATCAGTTCAGCGAAGAACCGTGGTGAAGACCCGGAAGCGTTTGCGGCCCGCGCTGAGTATGCAGACGACCGCCGTGCCGCCATCGCGAGAATTTACGCGGAATATGAGAATCGTTTACATACGAACAACGCTTTAGACTTTGACGATCTCCTGATCAAGACAGTGCGCCTGCTTCGCGACACGGCGGAAGTTAGAGACAAGTACAACAACAAGTTTCGTTACATCCTCGTCGATGAGTATCAGGACACAAATTCACTTCAGTTTGCGTTGATTAGTTTTCTTACTCAGAAACAACAGAACATTTGCGTAGTTGGTGACGAGGATCAGTCGATCTACAAATGGCGCGGCGCGGACATTTCCAACATCCTGAATTTCGAACACCACTTTGCCAACACCAACACGATCCGGCTCGAACAGAACTATCGTTCAACGCAAACGATTCTTGACGTCGCCGGCGCAGTAGTGAAGAACAACACGGCGCGCAAAGGTAAGAACCTCTGGACCTCAAATCCGCGCGGCGAAAAAATCCGCTACTACCAGGCTCTGGATGCTGAAGCAGAAGCGCGTTGGGTCGCCAACAAAATAGTTGAGCATCGACGTGAAGAACTCGATATTCGCGCGGCTGTTCTCTACCGGACAAACTCGCAGTCGCGCGTGTTTGAAGAAGCAATGCGGCGCGCCGGTCTGTCTTACAACATCATCGGTGGCTTCTCGTTTTATGAGCGGATGGAAGTGCGCGACATCATCGCGTACTTGAAGTTGGCACTTAATCCGAACGACTCGATCGCGCTGCAACGTGTAATCAATAGTCCACCGAGAGGTATTGGTAAACAAACACTTGATGAGCTTGAGAAGCGCACCAAAGATTTCGGTCTGTCACTCTGGGACACGATTGGGACAGTCATCAAACAACCAGGCAGTTTGAATCCACGAGCAGTCAATGCGTTGCGCGGCTTTCGCCGGACGATTATCAGGTTAGGTGAGATGGCGGGCACTGACATGAGTGCCGCCGCCAAAGACGAAGCGCTGACAGCGGGGATGTGGTCCATCAAAGCTGAAGATCGTGAACCGGAAGATCCCGAACAGGTGAGCGATTCAGATTCGCCTGTTTCCGATATCGTGCGAGCAGCAATTCTCGACACCGGATACGAGACGGCTTTGCGCTCAGAGAAAACCGATGAAGCTGATGGTCGACTGGAGAACCTGCAGGAACTTGTAAACGCTGCAGTCGATTACGATCAGGACGGTCTCGAGGGCTTGCGGGAGTTCATCGACCATTCGGCCCTTGTTTCCGATCAGGATGAATACAAACGGGATGCACACGTCACGCTGATGACAATCCATTCGGCGAAGGGTTTGGAGTTTCCACTCGTTTTTATCGTCGGCTTGGAAGACGGTTTGTTTCCTCATTCACGTTCGGCCACCGATCCTGCTGAGTTGGAAGAAGAGCGACGTCTGGCTTACGTGGCGATGACTCGCGCGGAGCGATTTCTTTATGTCACGCACGCGATGAAACGTCGCGTTTACGGTGAAGAGTTGGCGTCCGAGCCGTCTCAGTTTTTGAACGAGATGCCGATTGACTTGATTGAAGATCTGTCGCTGGGAAAATCCTGGTTATCGTTTGCGCGCGGCTCGACAGCAATCGACTACGAACAAGGTGAGTATCGCAAAGAGAAGAAAAAATACTCGGGCAAGACTTACGACAGTGCAGACTCGATCGCGGAGTTCTTCAAACAACGCAATCAGCAGATGGGCCAAACCACGGGGACTTCCACAAACCGTTGGGAACGAGACCAGCGAGACAAGCGAACCGAACTAAAATCACGGCCGATCGCCGCGTCGAACGCCGCCGCCGCCGCCGCCGCCGCAACGGGCGATTTTGTTCCCGGCTCATACGTCAGGCATTCGAAGTATGGCCGCGGACTTGTTTTGCGACGCGAAGGCGCTGGCGAATCAACGAAGTTGACAGTTAGTTTTCCAGGTTACGGACAGAAGAAACTGGTTGAGAAGTACGCGAACCTGGAGAAGGCATAGCCGACGGTATTCGTCACGTAGTGACGGATGAATTTAGCCAGGTGACGGGTGAATTTAGCCAGTCGTTTCAACGGCTGGAATATGCCGCAGGCGCATGCGCGTCACGTAGTGACGGATGAATTTAGCCAGCCGTTTCAACGGCTGGAATGTGCCGCAGGCGCATGCGCGTCACGTAGTGACGCATGAACCGGTAAGACCTTGCTTTCCAGCCGTTGAAACGGCTGGCTAAAACTCAAACATCGCTACGCGATGAAACCACTTCGTTGCAAACTACACTGTCCTATTCGGGCGGAGCCTGCGGTTCACTGCGTCAGTCGCCAACTCTTCATTACCACTCATCTTCAACAAGCGAACTGCTGCCAAACGAATCTCGGCATCGTCATGTTCTTCAACCGCAGTTACAAGCGGTTCAACTTCACCGGTGCGCGCCATCGTGAACAGCAAACACAACGCGTTATAAGTTTCTTCGCGGTCCTGACTACATAGATCCTGTAACGCCTGACTCGCAATGCCCGATTCAGCCATTGCCTTCCCGATTCGTGTCTTTCGTTCTTCGGCCGCATCCTTTAATGCCCGGGTGAACGGCTCGGCGGGTCTTGTCGGATCGAGCGCGAACATCGCACGCGCGGTGGCGTTGCGAACCAACGGCGACTCGTCATCAAAACAATCGACAATCAAGTTGTAGGCATCGTCACTTCCTAAACGACCTAACGCAGTGACAGCATCGGCCCGGCGACGTGGATCTTTACTACTCAAATCGCCAACCTGATAAACAGGCGCTTCATTTCCGTTTGATCGTGCCGCTTCAGCGCGCAGTGTTTGTGCCTGATCGAAACCGGCCAGTACATCCGGAGTCGAAGCTGGTCCATTGGAGCCACCCAGGTCGGCACGAAACTCTGCCTTAATTCGCGCATCACGTTCGACCTGGTAGCGACCTTTCTCCTGGGCTACACGACTCTCCACTTCTTTGCGACGAGCAATCTCCTCATCGATTCGCTGTTTGTGTTCTAACTCGACACGCTTCAGTTGGTCCGTCTCCTCCTTAACACGTCGTTCGAGCTCGGCCCTCGATTGCGCTTCCTGCGCCGTGCGAATCTGAAGTTCTTCTTCTACTCGTTTCAACTTATCGAGCACGCGATTGTGAGCTTCACTTGCCGCTCGATTTTGGGTTTCGAGTTCTTCAATGCGTTCGAGCGTGGCCTGCTCTGATTGTCGAAGCGACTCCAATTCACTATTCAGGATCGCCTCACGATCGATATGGACCTGAATGTTTGACTCAAGTCCTAAACGAGTCGACTCGAGTTCAGCGACTCTTCGGGTTTGCCATTCAACTCGTTCACGAGCATTCGCATCGAGTTGTTGTCGTTGTTGAGCAGCGCGAGCGCGAGCCTCTTCAAGCTGCCGGCGTTCGGTTTCTCCCCGTTGAAAAATCTCCACTTCGAGTTGTAAACGTTCCCGTTCCGCTTGTTGACTCTTCTCCTGTGCAGCTTCCATGCGGGCGCGAGATTCAGCTAAACGCCGGGCGTCATCGTCGGCAATCCGTCGCGCCTGCTCCAATTCGATGCGCTGCTGAGCGAGCGCTTCAGTTAAACGGGTCAGTTCGTTCTCTTCCGAAAGTAATTGCTCTTGCTCAAATTTCAATCGTAATTCAGCTTCCTGCCTGAGCCGGTTACGTTCGGCCAGTCGCGCGGCTTCGGCAGTTGCAACGCGTCGCTTTTCTTCTTCAAGCTTACGCGCCTCAGCTTCATGGTTTTGCCGCTGAGCATCAACTTCCGTCCGTCTCACACTAAACCGCGCAACCGCACGTCGCAGGTATTCTTCCTCGCTGTGAAGTTTGGCCAAACTATCAACATGAATCTCTTCGGCCTCGTTTCGACTGCGCTGCGCCTCGGCTAACAACGCCAACTTCGCTTCTTCTTCTTCACGCAATCGTTTTAAGAACGCTTCGTGAGCGAGTTGTTTCAACCGCACTACTTCACCACGTAAACGTCGTTCTTCCTCCCACGATTCTTTCAACTCACGCTCGGTGTGAATTACTTCCTGCCAATACGCTCGCAATTTCAAATCGTCTTCTTCTCGCCGTTGCGCAGCCTCCTCTTCCTGCTGTTTTCGAATCAGCTCCTCTTCACGACGCCGCGCGGTAGCTTCAGTCTGAAACTTTGCTTCGGCTTCCAGTCGAACCAGTAAACGACTCTCGACTTGTTGACGAACCTCGGCAACCTCAACGATATGCAGTTCGAGTGTCCTGACTGAATCGAGTAACTTCCGTTCCTCCAAAGACGTTGAGGGATCCTGGTAGATCGGTTCCTGATTCTCGATCGCAGTTTCTGTGGTGGCGATCGGATTAACGAAATGGGGACTACTCCAGTCGATCTCCGATCGAGACTGGCGCAAACCGGATTCGGGACGCTGCACAAACCAACTCTCAACATCACGAACGGCCGCTTCCACTTGTTGATCGAGTTCAGATTGAAGTTCCGGCTCATCTGAAAGAGTTTCGAAGTGAGTCAGGCTTGAAGGTGCCTCAGATTCACGAGTAGCTGACGGTTCCGCATAACTCGACATCGAGAGTGTGTGTTTGATATCTGCGTTTGACAATGAAGGAACTCCGTTCTAACGAGGGGTAAACTCTTATCTCCTCTCTGCGTCTCCGCGTTCTTGCGTCTCTGTGTTGAAACCTTATTATTCGAATAGAGTCAGGTCGATTTCAACACAGAGATACAAAGAACGCGGAGACGCAGAGACACGTCATGGACTTCTCGTTAACAAAATACCCTGAAAACCTTGAATTGTCGGGTTTATGACTGTTGCCGCTTGAACCTGGATTATCCCCGGCAACTTGTAGAAGGGGACAAGTTCCGGCTGGGTTAATTGTTTGGTTCGCGCTAATTCTAGATCAACGCTTCAGGACCAACAACATCCATTCAGCGTTCTGGGCATTCTACTAATGAGAGGATGAGGTTTGTAGGGGCGGCCCTCTGTGGCCGCCCGCTAAAAATCTAATACGAAACAAGGGCGGCCACAGAGGGCCGCCCCTACAAATTAGCTACCAGTCAACTCGGCAACAATGTCATTCGCGCCAAAAACTTTTTTCAGCACTTCGAGCATGCCGCGTGAATCCACTGATATTGCCCGGTTGACTGACTCATCGTACATGAAATCGCCAACCAGCGATTGTATATTTCCGTCAAAAATCAGGCCAACCAATTCCCCGTTCTGATTGATCGTCGGTGAACCTGAGTTGCCACCAATGATGTCGTTCGTCGACACGAAATTGAAGGGAGTGTTCAAATCGAGTGACGACTTCTTATCAACCCAACGCGGTGGGAGGTTGTAGGGAAATTCCTGCTTGAATGAATCGGCGCGTGCGTAAAGTCCACCGAGCGTGGTGAATGATGGAATTTTCTTTCCGTTTTCCATGTAGCCTTGAACGGCGCCATAAGAAAGCCGGAGCGTGAACGTAGCGTCAGGATAGAGTTTCGTGCCTTCCGTTTCGAACAACGCCCGAGCGATCTTTCCATAGTTAGTTCGTTCAACACCAGTCAGTTCACTCTCATAACGCTTGCGAGCTTCACGCGCTTTTGCATCGACCTCACGAGCAACGATGATCATCGGATCAGTTGACGCGGCAATTGCCTCCTTGCCGCCCTTCACCAATTCCTTGCGGACATCGACGTCGGCCAGCTTCGTTCCATCAATCATTTCTGCAGCGCGCGCTTCCGGAGTTTTACCGTTCAAAACTTGCTTAACGAGCGCGTTTTCTGGTCCAAGCAGCTCAACCATGAAAGCAAGTGAATCCGCCAGCTTGAGTTTTTCAAAATCCGAATAGATTGGGGCCGGCGAATACAGGCCAAGTTCTAACGAAGCACGACGAGCGTCAGTATATTCGGGCAGTCGATCTGAATTTTGCTTTGCATTTTCGTCAGCCAGGCGCACCAACGTGCGTGCAAATCCAAACAGCGTACTGTTAAAGCCACCCATCTGTTCGAAGATTCGGCGGTCTTTAATGTAAGTCGCATAGTTCGCATGGGCTTTTGCGATCGCGTCCCACGCATCACCGTACATCTTTTGTCGCTCCGGATTGGCAGCAATTGATTTACGCAGCGCTGACTCCTCTTTCATCTTACGCGACATCAATGCAGTAGATTTAAGTCCTTCAAGCTGGCCACGATAGACCTTCAAACTGTTCTGCACACTGTTCAGTTCGTTCTGTGCGCGCCGTGTTTCCTCGTCGCCTTTGCTCATGTACTGTTTGAGCATCGCTTCACGTCGTTCCAACAAACGAAGAATGACCGGAACAGTCGTATCGCGTAGTTCCTCTAAATGAGCAACCGTGTCGAGCCGTGAGGTTGAACCCGGGTTGCCACTTACAAAAACCAAACTTCCTTCTTTGGCGCCAGTGGTGGACCACTTGAAGAAACTCTCAGGATGAACCGGCTGGTCGTTTTCATAAACCCGGACCAACGCCATGTCGATATTGAAACGTGGAAAGTTGAAATTGTCCGGGTCGCCGCCGAAAAAGGCAGCCTGAAACTCCGGCACAAACACCAGTCGAACGTCGGTGTATTTCTTGTAACGGTAAAGATTGTATTGACCGCCTTGATAGAGCGTTACCACGTCCGAGCGAAGTCCGGTGTTCTTCGTCGACTCACCTTCGATCGCGGCAATCTCTGCCCGCCGAGCGGCAAAAGCATCGGAATCACTTGCTCCTGCCTTCACTGCACCGTTAACTCGCGCCGTTACGTCTTCAATACTCATCAGCACGTTCAATTCGAGACTCGGAGACTTGATCTCCTCGGCCCGAGTGCGTGCGACGAAACCTTCTTTGGCAAGGTCTTTTTCAGGAGTGCTGACCTCATTCACGATGTCTTCGACGATGTGATAGTTGGTGAGCACGAGACCATTCGGGGATACGAATGAACCCGAACCGCCGTTGTTAAATCTCACCGAAGCCATCTGCACTTTCTTTAGCCAGGCGTCAGTAACTTCAAATCCGTATTTCTTCTTAATTTCAGCGCGCGGGACATTATTGAATGTCCACATTCCCTCATCCGCGAATGCGGTGATCGGAAGCGCCTGCAAAGCAAAGAGCGCAAGTAACAACACAGCAAAGAGTTTTCTTAATCTCATGTGATTCCTCAAAAATAGAGTTGTGGGAGAAGACTTAGAACGCGTAGCCCCGTCAAATGGATGCTCCCGAGAGAATTGTAAATTTCGAATTGCGAATTTGTATAAGCAGTCGATCTGAGTTTTATCAGGTGTGATTCAAAACGACAAGTAATTGAACAGACTTCGTCGGCGGGGTTCTTCCGAACCTGGGCTCCGAATTGCTACCATACTGAGCAATGTACAAAATTCGGTTATCTTCATTCGCCCGTCTCCTACTCGCCGAGTGGCGCAAACTAAAACTTCCAACGTCCAGCGCCAAACTGATCATCGCCGTCTCGGGTGGCGCCGATTCAACCGCCCTTCTGCTCGCCACCAACGAACTCGTCAAGTCCCAAAAACTAACAATCACTCCAATCGTCGCTCATCTAGACCATGGGATTCGCAAAGTAAGCAAAAAAGACGCGCGCTGGGTGTCGCAACTAGCGAAAGATCTCGGACTCAAAGCCGTCATCGGTCGCGCCAAGTTAGCTGACGAGAATGAAGACAATCTCGAGCAAGCCGCTCGCGAGGCCCGTTATGAATTCCTCGAAAGAACCGCAAAACGCTACAAGTCCGAGTTCGTACTGACCGGACACACAATGGACGACCAGGCCGAGACCGTACTACTCCGGCTTATGCGTGGCTCCAGCGCAGCAGGACTCGGCGGCATGCAAACCTTCCGACCAATCTCCAAAGGCAGCCAAATCCAACTCATTCGGCCAATTCTGTGGGCCCGGAGAAACCAAACCGAGGATTATTGTCACCAACACAAGTCCGACTTTCTGCACGACGAGATGAATCACGACGAGCGTTTTTCGCGCGTCAAAGTCCGCAAACAACTGTTGCCGTTGATGCAGTCTTTTAATAATAAGATCGTGGAAGCTATCTCGCGGACCGCGACTTTGCTAACGGAAGACGGCGCTGTCCTCGTCACCAATGCGGACGCCTTATTAAAGGCTGCTGGCGAAGACGACGAGACCGCCTCGGGCACGCTGAGCGTAAAGGTGTTGGCAAATGCGCCGGCGGCACTCAGGCGCAGAGCTCTCCGGCAGTGGGTTTCCAACAATCGCGGAGATGCGCGCCGCATTGAAATGGTGCATCTATTGGCAGTTGAGCGCCTGGTCGAGGGCGATGCTGGTGGACGAACCGTCGAACTACCAGGCGGCGCCACGGTTCGACGAAAACGAGGAAGACTGGAATTTCAAGCTAAAAACGATTGAAAAAGGCGCATTCAATCTTTATAGTCAAAAGACGTGTCCGATTTGCTTCAGCTTGTCGGAGCTGCTCGACAGTTTGAGTTTCGACTCAGATCGGCTGAAGCATATCGGACAACGATTTTTGGCATCGAAGTTTTGGTTGGAATTTGCCGATAAGAAACTCGCTGAGTTGGGTTTCAGCGAGACGATACCGGAGAGCGACAAAGGCGCAGGGATCAGTTATTATCGGCGGCGGAGGCATTAATGAATTTGAGTTCTACAGCAAGACAAATTGTGTTCTGGCTCCTCATTATCGCGGGAGCAATTTTGCTCTATAAACTAGTCAATCCTCGTGGCAGCAGTTATGAGAACGTGGATTTGACCAGGCTGGACCAGATGATCCAGTCGGGCAGCCTGAAACAGCTCACCGTCAAGCAAGCCGAAACCGTTGCCATCGACATGAACGGCAAAGAGTACCATGTTGCCTTGTCGAATGATCCGGCAAAGAACGACTTGCTGAAATCAGCACGTGAACTAGTCAACGGCAAACCCCGCGTGACAAAAGTTGAGGAAGAGGCGGGCAGCAGTCCTATCTGGCCCATAATAATGACGTGGGCGCCACTTCTATTCATTATTGCCATCTGGATTTTTATGCTGCGGCAAATGCAGTCTGGTGGCAACAAAGCACTGTCATTCGGAAAATCACGCGCCAAGCTACTCAACAATCAGCAGAAACGGGTCACTTTTAAAGACGTTGCTGGAGTTGAAGAAGCGAAGGAAGAGCTGCAGGAAATCATCGAGTTCTTAAAGGAACCGCAGAAGTTTCAGAAACTGGGCGGAAGAATTCCTAAAGGCGTGCTCATGATGGGACCGCCAGGAACCGGCAAGACGCTGTTGGCCCGCGCAATCGCGGGTGAAGCCAATGTTCCCTTCTTCTCGATTTCAGGTTCTGACTTCGTAGAAATGTTTGTCGGCGTCGGCGCTTCCCGTGTTCGCGACTTATTTGAACAGGGCAAGAAAAACGCGCCCTGCATCATCTTCATCGATGAAATTGATGCGGTGGGTCGTCATCGTGGCGCCGGTCTCGGCGGAGGACATGACGAACGCGAACAGACGTTGAACCAGTTGCTGGTTGAAATGGACGGGTTCGAGTCAAACGACGGCGTCATCCTGATCGCCTCAACCAACCGTCCGGACGTACTCGATCCGGCGTTGTTGAGACCGGGACGTTTCGATCGCCGCGTAGTTGTTTCAAGACCTGACGTGCGTGGACGCGAAGGTATTCTCAAAGTCCATACGCGAAAGATTCCACTCGGCGAAGACGTCGACATCTCAGTGATTGCCCGCGGCACTCCGGGATTTACCGGCGCTGATCTCGCGAACCTTGTTAACGAAGCTGCTTTGAACGCGGCCCGTTATAACAAGAAACTGGTCGCCATGAACGACTTCGAATTGGCGAAAGACAAAGTGCTCATGGGCGCCGAGCGCAAGAGCATGGTCATTTCGAACGAGGAGAAGCGCGTCACGGCTTATCACGAAGCTGGTCACACACTGGTGGGCTTGAAAGTTCCTAACGCCGATCCAGTTCATAAAGTGACCATCATTCCACGCGGTATGGCACTCGGCGTCACTCAACAACTTCCGGAAGGCGACAGACACAATTACAGCCAGGAATACTTGTTGGGCCAGATTGCTATCCTGATGGGCGGACGCATCGCGGAGGAGTCGTTCCTCGGCAGCATTACAACCGGCGCGTCGAACGACATCGAACGAGCAACTGAACTCGCTCGCGCGATGGTTTGCGAATACGGCATGTCGGAAATGGGACCATTGACCTTCGGGAAGAAAGAAGAGCAGATTTTCCTGGGCCGCGAAATCGCCCAACATCGCGACTTCTCAGAAGACACGGCCATCAAGATCGATCAGGAAGTTAAGAAGATCGTCACGGTGCAGTTTGACCGGGCCAAGTCCATCATTCAAGAGAATCGCGACATCATGATCCGGTTGGCTGAATGCCTGCTCGAACGAGAGTCACTCGATGGCGTTGAAATTCGCCGCATTGTCGCAGGACTACCGCTCGACGACAGCACACCGCTTTCGGATGGTAATGATGAAGACAGACCGCAGTTGAAGGAACCTTCTTCGAAACCACTGAAGCCGATTCTGCCACCCATCACCGGGGGTAATCCGGCGCCAGCTTAGATGGACCTGCCATTCGGCAAATCAGGGGAATGAGTTAAAGCTCATTCCCCTTTTTATTTGTCCGTTATGCTTAGAGACCTTGTAAGACGTCTCATTCTCTCCCAACTCAAGCCTGGGAAGAATTTGTAACTACGCTGCGGCTTGGCCGTCTGTTGTGAGAATGGCTCTGCCTTTCCATTAAAGCGCGCACCACACTTTGGGCTACGCCCTTCGACTCGTATGTATTCATTGTTAATGACGCGCCTAAAGGAACCAAATGGCCCGCGAACCGAAAAGGCAGAGCCAGTCTTCACAACAGACGGCCAAGCCGCAGCTAGTTTAGTTTTGCAAGAGACTCTAAAACATATCGGAGATTTTGTTTATCATTCCCACGATGACTCTTCAATGGCGCATTAAAGACGGTTCGATTCCAGTCGGCGAACGCACGCTGGTCATGGGCATACTCAACGTCACGCCCGACAGTTTCAGCGATGGTGGGCGCTATTTATCAATCGAAAAGGCCATCGCACACGCCATGCAAATGATTAACGATGGCGCCGATCTAATCGACGTTGGCGGTGAATCAACCCGACCGGGTAGCGAAGGTCCCGTATCTGCTGACGAAGAGATCAAGCGCGTCGTTCCAGTTATCGAAGCAGTATCTAAGGCGACCTCGGTCCCAATCTCCGTCGACACAACCAAGTCAGAAGTAGCAACCGCCGCACTCGAAGCCGGCGCCTCGATCGTCAACGACATTTCTGCGCTTCGTTTTGATTTTTACGTAGCCGATGCAGTCGCCAGATTCAATGCCGGTCTGGTCCTGATGCATTCACGTGGCACACCCGCGACCATGCATCGCCTGCCGCCAGTTGCCGACATCATGGACGAAGTGAAAAGCAGTCTCGGGGCAAGTATCAAGATGGCCCAACGACGCGGCGTGGTCCGTGAATCGATCGCGATTGATCCGGGAATCGGGTTTGGCAAAAGTCACGAACAGAACCTGGAACTACTCACCAAGACTGGCGAATTGATGGATGTGTTCCCCGACTTGCCGATCGTAGTTGGGACCTCCCGAAAGTCTTTTATTGGCCGAATCCTCGCCGATAAAGACGGCGCACCCGCGCCTGCTGATCAGCGGTTAAGTGGCTCATTAGCGACTATCGCTGCAGCCGTCATTCGCGGCGCTCATATTGTGCGAGTACACGATGTGAAGGAGACGGTGGAATTTGTGAAGGTGTTAGACACAATACTAAAGCGGAGTGGCGATGAGGTCAGTACCGACACACGGTAGCATCGGGTCCACTCGATATTGACGTGTATGGATTGCCACGCGACCCGACGCTACCGCATGTCAGTACTGATCTCATCGCAACCGCTCAAACTTGCCTATCTACACCTCGTGCGAGAGAATCCACGCTCAATGAAAACAGCAATCATTAATAGTGTGCGTCTAGCCGCGCTTGGCTTGTTGCTTTTTTTCGTCTCCGGCTTTGCTGAATGCTACAAGCCGGTCACCAAGAACCAACTCCCGGCACGAATCAAGACGGTTGCAGTCCCGGCATTTCAACTCGAAAGCCAGGCGCTGCGTTACAAAATCGGCTCGCGCTTTACGGAAGCAGTGATGCATGAACTGGTCCATCGCGGCCGGGGACTACGCGTCCAGGGAGATCGTGAAGGCGCCGATGCGGTGATTGAAGGCGTGATTCGCAGTTTCAACTTCGGCGGCGTGTTACTCGACGACAAAGGACGCGCGCGCATATTTGAAGTCACCGTAACCGCAGCCGTGACCGTGAGAGATCAAACTGAGAATCGTGTGCTCTACGATAATCAGAACTTCGTGTTTCGCGGCGAATACGAATTTGCGAGCGACCCGCGCAGCTTCTTTAATGAAGAGGATCCAGCCGTGCTGAGAATGGCGCGCAGCTTCGCCGAAAGCATCGTCTCAACGCTGGTCAACTCCGTTGAGATCGACAAGAAATGAAAACTCTCACGCGCGCCGAACTCGATCGCTCGCTCCAGCAGGGCGTCAACCCGCTTTACTTGCTACTGGGACCTGAAAGCTACTTGCGTGGCGTCGCAGCGCAGGCGATCGCCGATGCCGCGCTGACTGACACCATGCTGCGGGATTTTAACGAATCGAGCTTTAGCTTGGTCAGCGATTCGGTGAGGTCTGCGATTGCGGCAGCAGAGCAACTGCCGATGATGTCGAGCAAAGTAGTCGTCAAGATAAGAGACTTCGCGAAACTGCGCGATAACGACGAGCAAGTGCTGATCGCGTACTTGAAGAATCCGTTACCCTCGACTGTGATGATTTTTGTTGCCGACGATCTCGATAAACGAAAGGCGTCGAGCAAAGTATTACTTGATACTTGCACCGTCGTCGACTTCGCCCCGATCAAAGACGCTGAAGCGAAAGCCTGGTGTAAATCGCGACTCAAGGAATTGAAGATAACTGCGGACGATCAGGTGCTAAGTGAGTTGGTCCGACTGGTTGGCACCGATGTTCAGACACTAGCAAGTGAATTAGACAAACTCTCTTCTGCCGCACTCGATACGAAAAAGATTACTCTCGGTCTGGTTGATGATTTGATCGGACGTTCTCGTGAGTTGTCGAATTTCGAACTCGCCGATCATCTACTGGCAAAGAACCGCAAACGCGCCCTCGAAACTCTTTATCGCTTACTCGATGACGGCGCGGAGCCGGTGATGCTCGTGGGACTGATTGCGAGTAATTACCACCGGCTGGCTCTGGGCAAATATTTACTGACTCGCGGTGGTCGTGATGAAGTTTTTCGTGCTGTTGCTCTGCCGCCGTTTAAACGCGATAGCTACATCGCAACGTTGCAAAGAAGCGACTCCGCCAAAATCGCCCACGGTCTGCAGTTAATCGCCGCCGCTGATCTGGCAATCAAGACTTCACAAGCTACGCCACGATTACAACTCGAAATGCTCATTTGCGAATTAGCTGGTTAAGGATTCCGTCGATTTCGCGGCTCTTTCACTCCGAGGGAATTCGAGTCGCCTAAAGAATCAATCACCACGTTGCATTGTTCGACTAACGACCAGCCCGATAATTTCGTCAGTTCCCTTGCTACTGACTCCAACCAGAAGATCGTAATCGTTTCGCTGTATTTCTGACGGTCAACTTGATGATGATCGAGAAATCGCAGTAAAGCGTTTCGCATTTTTTCGGCTGCAACTTCAACTGTTGAATTCTGCAGGTAACAGACAGCCACCGTTAGATGCTCTCGATGCCTGAACTCGCCTTTGTCTGTAGTACAACTCTCAAAATCTTGAAGGACTTTGGCGATTTCACTCTCTGTTTCATATGTCATCAACGCCATCCTTTTTAACTACGAGTACCTAACCACAAAGTCACAAAGTCACAAAAACCAATGGCGCTGCCTTCTGCCTTTGCCTACTCCCTTCGTGCGTTAGCGCCTTCGTGGTTAATCCCCTCCGACAATAAAAAACGAGGTGGGCCGCATTCGACCCACCCCGCTTAATTCTGAATTTAGCTTAGATTCTACTTGCCGACTTGATTCGCGTGCGCCGTCAATCGTGACTTATAACGGGCCGCCGCGTTTGCGTGCAAAACGCCCTTCTGAATCGACTTATCAATCACGGAAATCGTCTCCGGCAACTGCGTATCAACGAGTTGCTTGTCGCCGCTCGCAATCGCTACCCGGAGTTTCTTAATATAGGTGCGAACTTTCGTTTTATGACCGCGATTGTTGTCGCGACGCTTTTCGCTCTGGCGGACACGCTTCTCAGATGACTTGTGATTAGGCATTCACTCTCTCCAAAAACTTAAGAAAAACTGGCTTGAAAACAATCTGCACCCAGGCGCAAGTGAGGGAGTATAAAAGTCAGGAAACTGGATTGTCAAACAAGGAAGGGTTATTTCGGGACATTTCTACCTGGATAGATCCCAAATCGAATCATTTCCTCACGTTCATGAAGCCGCACACTATCATTGAAGCCAAAAATGCGAGCAGTAACTTCACCTAATAACTGTAAGCGGTTGAATGATGGCGTCCTGTAGACGAAAGTGTTCCACCCAATCATCAACACGCGGATTAAAGAATCGTATGAATTCTCCTGTTGCTGAAATTGAGCCAACATCACTTCCTTTGGCTCGGTTGCAAGCAGCACAGGCATAAGCAAGATTGTTAACTTCTGACGAACCGCCGTGCTTTATGCTGATGATGTGATCTACCTCGCAACCGTAAATGGTATCGACCTCGTCAATCAGGCAGTATTCGCATAAATGGTTTGCCCGTTCAGCGACAAGGCGCCGCACTTCGATGCTGAGCCTTCTAGCCATTCGCCAGGTAATGGTGAGCTCGAGCTTTGGCCAGACGCATTAAGTGCTCGATCTGCAGGTAGTGGTCAAGCTCAGACTTCTCTTCCTCAGAAAGCTCTTCGCTCTTTTCTCGCTCAATTAACTCTGCTACGCGAGCTTTGGCCTCCTTCGAGGGCCGAAATGCAATTACATTTTGAGGACTTGAAGAGGCAATGAACTCGATGACTTCATCGTAAACTTTGTTAGGCTGCATAGCGTAGTTCCTAAGTCGAAGTTTAGCATTTGGTCATAATTGATGCATTAATTCTTTACCGGGCTGAGAGTAAACAATTAAAGCTTTCTAGGTCCAATGATTGAACTCTCCGCGTCTCGGCGTCGCTGTGTTAAACCATGATCCTATTACTAGAACTCAAATCAACGCTGAGACGCCGAGAACGCTGAGCCGCGGAGCCAATCTTAAATCTGAAATCGGCAATCTTAAATCTTCAATCATTGACACTGCCGCGACCACTGTAGTAGCGTCAATTTGCAACCATGCAGACACTTCGACCTTCTTATCTCGGCGAGCATTGTCCCCATTTTGTCTTATTGTCTGAAGGAGAAAGTTAACAGCGTTTGAAGAGAATTGAACTACCCCCTCGTGGTCTGGAAACATTATTTGGTGTTCACGATCAGAACATCAAATACCTCGAATCCTTACTTGATGTACGCATCGACGCGCGTGGCCAGGACGTCTCGATAGACGGTGATCCCGCCGATGTAGAAACAGTCCAAAGAATCCTGCAGGACTTTTCCGATCTCTTTAAGGAAGGGAAACACTTCACAGACAAGGAACTGCGTGAAGCCTTTGCGCAGATAGCCGAGGACCGTGCTTTTAGCCTCCGCGATTACTTTACCAAGGCCCGCTTTAGTCCGGCCGGCAAAAAACAAGTCGCGCCAAAGTCAGCCAATCAACGCAAGTATCTCCAGGCTATTCAGGAGAAGGACGTTGTATTTGGAATCGGGGTGGCCGGCACCGGCAAAACTTACCTCGCCGTTGCGATGGCCGTACAAGCGTTGATGCAGAAACAGGTCAATCGCATTGTGCTGGCGCGGCCCGCCGTCGAAGCTGGTGAGAAACTCGGCTTCCTGCCCGGCGACTTACAAGACAAAGTTGATCCTTATCTGCGTCCTCTTTACGACGCGCTCTTCGATCTAATCGACTACGAACGCGTTACTCGGCTCCTTGAAAAGCGCGTGATCGAGGTCGCGCCGCTGGCATTCATGCGCGGCCGTACGCTAGCCGATGCTTTCATCATCCTTGACGAAGCCCAGAACACGACCAGCGAACAGATGAAGATGTTTCTCACACGCATCGGCTTTGGTTCAAAAGCCGTGATCACTGGCGACGTTACCCAGGTTGACTTACCAACCGGCAAACGCAGTGGCCTGATTGAGGCGGAACGAATCCTTTCCAGTCTTGAAGAGATCGAGTTTGTCTACTTCACTGACAAAGACGTGGTCCGCCACAAATTGGTGCAACTCATCATTCGCGCCTATGAAGATCAAGGCAAGAAGAACCAGATCTAGTAATCGATGATCGAAGTAGTCAATCGACAACGCGGTATAAAGATCGCGACTGCTTCATGGTCCAAACGAGCGGAGGAAATGGCTGAGGCTATCGGTCATCACGAAGCCCTGGCAACAATTGCTTTTGTTTCGGACAAAAAGATTCGTGAATTGAATCGACAGTTTCGCGGGATCGACAAAGCGACCGATGTCCTTTCTTTTCCCAGCGATGAAATAAATGAACTGGGTGACATCGCCATCTCAGTTCAAACCGCTGCCAGACAAGCCAACGAGAATGGTCTAACTCTCGATGAAGAGATTGCGCAATTGATACTTCATGGTTTGCTACACTTATCTGGCTACGATCACGAAACCGACAACGGAGAAATGAACAAGCTAGAGTTGCGGTTACGAAAGAAATTAAAGATTTGAGGCCGCAGCCCAGGGAATTAGTTAATCGGCTCATGGAAAGGCGGAGCCGGTCCTCACAACAGCGGCAAAGCCGACGTCAAAGCGCTATTCACCATTTACCATTTCGCCTCTGACCATTTACTATTCCTTAATCGATGGAAGTTGAAATAGGACTTGCACTCCTGCTGCTCATTGTTCTGTCTTTACTGGCAACGGTCGACATGGCGTTTGACCAGTTGAGCGACGTCGGCCTGCGGCGGTTGCTGGGAGAGAATGGTGACAAACCCGAGCGTGGTAGCCGCGCCTTTTTAAGGCAAGCGCTACATAATCGACCTCGTTTTAGCTTCGCCCTCTCGGCGATGATTCAGATGCTGCTCGTCGTTGTTGCGGTCCTGGTAACGTCGATCTCTTTGAGTCTCTTTCCCAATCCCAGATGGGTGTTGGTCGGATTGGTAACAGGACTAATTCTCGCCGGCGTCTTTCGTCAGTTGATTCCACTCTTTATCTCGACCCATAACCCGGAGAGCACACTAATCTTTCTAATGCCGGTCGTGCGTCCCTTCTTTCCGATTATGACGTTCGTCGCCGATCCGTTTCAGAAACTGTTCGATCGCTCGAAACGAAGAGAACACGTCACTGAGACCGGGGACGCAGATGAAGAGGACCATGACGTAAATAACCTCCAGGCATTTATTGATGTCGGTGAGGCCGAAGGAATCCTGGAAGAAGAAGAGGGTGAACTGATCCATTCGATCATTGAGTTTGGCGAAACTGTGGTTAGCGAAGTCATGACGCCCCGCCCTGATATCGTCGCGGCGCCGTTGACTGCCAGCGTTCGCGAAGCCCGCGAGATCATGCTCGAGTCTAAATATTCGCGACTGCCGGTCTATCGCGAACACATGGACAATGTCGAAGGCATCATCTACGTCCGCGATCTGCTGCAGTGTTGGTCCGAAGGAACTGAACAGCAAAACATTCACTCGCTGATTCGCCAGGTATACTTCGTCCCGGAAACCAAACCGGTCGATGAGTTGCTCAAAGAAATGCAGAAGGCCCACGTGCAACTCGCGATGGTTATCGACGAATATGGCGGTGTCTGCGGACTGGTCACGGTGGAAGACATACTCGAAGAAATTGTCGGCGAAATTGAAGACGAAGATATCGCGGGCGAGGAACTCGAAGAGATCGTCGAAGCCGGCGAAGGAAAATACGAAGTCATCGGTTCGACTGAGATCGGAAAGATCGAACGTTTGTTTGATATGGAAATCGAGGCCGACGATTTCACGACGATTGCCGGTCTGGTAATTAACGAGTCAGGCAAAGTACCGCCGGTTGGTGAACAATTCACGTTTCGTGGTTTGGAAGTTGAAGTGCTCGAAGCAGACGAGCGTCGTATCGGACGTCTCCTCGTAGGTAAAGCAGAAACCGCTTCAGAGGTAAGTGCAAACTGACTCTGGCGCCGCCGTTCTTAGTTGCCAGCGGACAAGTATCTTGTGGCAATGAAGTCAGTACCGTAACGCGGTAGCGTCGGGTACGCGCGTTACGGTACTGATTCCATCGCCAGATAAGAAGGCCACAAATTATGACTAAAGTCCTCAAAACACTAAAGACTATCGTTGTTGGTGGCAGAGATTTGAAATGCGAAGCCTGCGGCAACGATTTTGTTTGCGGCGTTTCGCTCAAAGGCTGCTGGTGTTCAGACGTGACGGTGTCTGACGAAGCTCGCGCCGATATGCGTGTGCGTTACAAAGATTGTTTATGTAAAGACTGTCTCGAAAAACAAGGTAAACAAGAGAACTGATTCAATGGCAAAGCATAAGAGTAAATTTCTAAAAGGACGGCGCATCGACCCGGCCCCGATAACAAACGGA
Source organism: Pyrinomonadaceae bacterium (assembly GCA_036518995.1). GTDB lineage: Bacteria > Acidobacteriota > Blastocatellia > Pyrinomonadales > Pyrinomonadaceae > PSRF01. The sequence continues at coordinate 19,869 of DATDMC010000075.1, forward strand.
ATCGGGGTTGCCGATCTTATTGATGAATCATTCCTGGCTTATAACGCCGCGCGTCTTCGTGAAGCTTGTCAGTTGTTCACGAAAAAAATGCTCGAGCCTGACGTTACCGTGGGTCTATCGATCACCGGAGCGTTGACTCCAGCGGGTCTGGGTATCTCGGCTCTCATTCCCTTAATCAAAGCGGGCTTTGTCGATTGGATTATTTCTACCGGCGCCAATCTTTATCACGATACACATTTCGGCATCGGTCTGAAGATGCACATGGGCAATGCCTCTACTTCCGACATTGTTCTGCGCGAAGAAGAAGTGGTCCGCATCTACGATATCTTTTTCGATTATTCAGTGTTGCTGGATACGGATGCTTTCTTCCGCAAGATCATTGAAGCCCCGGAATTTCAGCGATCGATGTCGACTGCGGAGTTTCACTATCTCTGCGGTCGTTATGTGCACGAACGAGAACAGAAATTGGGAATCAAAGACAAGTCTTTACTGGCAGTAGCTTATGAATATGGAGTCCCGATTTATACTTCATCACCCGGCGATTCTTCCATCGGGATGAACGTCGCGGCCAAAGCACTGCAAGGTAACAAACTCGCTTTCGATCCATCGCTTGACGTCAACGAAACAGCATCTATCGTTCTGGCTGCAAAGCGGGGCGCGGTTTCAGCGAAGACTGCTGGCAAGAAAAAGAAAGGTCAGTCAGCAGTTTTTATTCTGGGCGGCGGCTCGCCCAAAAACTTTATGCTGCAAACTGAACCTCAGATTCAGGAAGTGTTAGGAATTGACGAACGTGGTCATGACTATTTTCTGCAGGTGACCGATGCCCGACCTGATACTGGAGGGCTTTCAGGCGCGACTCCGGGTGAAGCAGTGTCGTGGGGAAAGGTGGATCCGGATCGTCTACCGGACGCAGTCGTTTGTTATGTTGATTCAACTGTGGCGCTTCCGTTGATTACAGCTTATGCTTTAACGCGACACGAACCACGCCCGCCAAAACGACTTTATGATCACCGCGAAGATTTCATGAAGTTGTTAATGGCCGAATATCAGAAATCCAAACGACGATAGTGTGACGGGAGAGTATTAGCGATCATGGGAACTGTTTCCACTAATGGAAAAAAGAAGTACTTCGATTGTAATGATTGCCCTGCGTTCTGTTGTTCCGTATATGACCGGGTCCAGGTGACTCCTCGCGACGTACGAAGACTCGCCAAACATTTCGGTGTTGATGAAGAAGTAGCCAAGCTCAAGTTCACGAAGATGTGGGGCAAAGAGCGGGTCCTGCGGCGAAAGAAAGACACGCTCTTCAAAGAGACTTGCCAGTTCATGAACACCACGACGAGAGGCTGCGGCATCTATCATGCGCGTCCGGCCGTGTGTCGCGAGTTTCCGACGACCAGTCGTTGCGCGTATTACGATCTGTTGGTATTCGAACGAGAGCAACAGGACGATCCGAAGGTGCTGCCACTCGTGCAGCTTACGTTTAGGAAGTAGGACATGGAAAATTTCTTATCGAGATTTGTTGGAAAACGAATCGACGTTTACTGCGGCGGATCAGCGAGTCTACGCGGTGATGTGATCAAGGTTGAAAACGGCGTACTCCACCTGCGCGATAGTGAAAACAAGAGCTGTTATATCGCCGTCGATAAGATCGTAGTTGTCTGGGAAGCAAAAGACGACACGCACCGGGCCGGCTTCACACCATCAATGAATAAAGATTAGGCGGCGCCTTCACCGCGAAGCGGTAACGCCCCAAAGCCCAGGGTTGCCTCAACCCTGGGTGGGCCACCACACTAACCCAAGCCAGGCGTCTTCACCGCGAAGCGGTGACGCCCCAAAGCCCAGGGTTGCCTCAACCCTGGGTGGGTCACAACACGAAGCCAACCCGGAACGGGTTGCGCCCCGAAACACCTCGGGTTTAGAAATCATCGTATTCAATTGAATTTGACTTTGAGAACGTGGTGACGCAACCGCGTTGCGGTTGGCATTTGTTCTGCTGAGGTCCCCAGGGTTGAAGCAACCCTGGGTGGGTCACAACACGAAGCCAACCCGGAACGGGTTGCGCTCCGAAACACCCTCGGGTTTAGAAATCATCGTATTCAATTGAATTTGATTTGAGGAACGTGGTGACGCAACCGCGTTGCGGTTGGCATCTGTTCTGTTGAGGTTCCCAGGGTTGAAGCAACCCTGGGCTATGGGCCGTCACCGCTTCGCGGTGAACAAGCTGCGAGATACAGCGTTAGTCCGTCAACCGATTTGTCGGTAGCGGCACGCGACGAAACCCGTCGATGTGCTTGCCCCAATATCCTTCAAACGTCGCGTAAACAACGCCGTTGTGGCGGGAAGCGTGATAGAACCCCTTCTCGTCAGCAACCACACCTACGTGCGAAAGACCATTGAAGAACACGAGAGTTCCAAACTTGTATTGTTCGCCCTCAGTCGGCACTTCGAAACGGGAGTAGAGGGTGCGGGCGCTGCTGCGTTCGAAGTCCACCCCGATCGCCTGGTAAATGCTCCAAACGAAGCCCGAACAATCGTAGGAACTTGGACCGGTTGAACCCCAGTGATACGGCGAGCCGAGACGTTCATCGATAGCGGCCAGCAACAACGGCTGGAATCTTGGCAAGCTCAGACTCGGAGCTACATCGATAACGGGTTTCGCAGATTTCACCTCAATGGAGACCGGTTTCGACTCAACTACGGCTGTGGAAGCAACAAAAGCAGGATCATCAAGGGAACAAGTAATTTCGTTATTGTCAGCCGGGGTCGTTACGCGAGGTCGTGTTTGAGCCATTGGGGCCGTCGACAAAATTCCTATCGTCGCAACTGCGGCCAAGGCCCGAGGGAATAATTTACGAAACACCATAAGCGGGGAAGTACCTTCTTCCTTCGTGAATTTCTTACTTTTTTGTATTTCTAAATGAGGAGTACCGCTGAAAGCACGGGCATCTTAACGGCTGAAGGAGCATGCTTCAACAACCAATGTGACTGTTTCGTGACGAAACGGTCAGCCTCTGTTGAGTTCGGACTAAAAGAGTTCACGATTCGTTTACAGGTCGTTAACTGACGGACAGAAATGACGGCTTGTGCGTGATATGGAAACACGAAACGGTCAGATTGAAAGAAAAGGCCGGAAGATTTGGGCAGGACCAACGAAGTTTCAGGTTTCAAGGCTAGAAAATAAATATAGCGATACCAGAGAAATAGATCACATAGAGAGCTTTTATTCGAACGGGGCGACCGGGACGGACGCGCTCCGACAAAAGCGCGTCCCCCGTGTCAATCGACATCCTGTAATTATCGCGGGAAAGAAATCGTGGAATTTCGAGGACGCTCTTCTGTCGGAGCGCACCCGTCCCGGTCGCCCCGTCAATCCACAACCGTCTTTGCAGAACGGATTTTAAGCTCGCTGGAGTTTGAAATAGAGCGTTAGCGTAAAGAGCACAGTAATAGCCAAAGTCATGGGCGCTACTCCTGACGAATAATCAATTTTACTTGTATGTTCGTTAGAAAGTGAGAATCGGACCCGAGTCCCAGAAAAAAGAATGCGGAATTGCGCGATTGCGAAAGCCCGTCAAATCCCCGCAATTCCACATTTTCATACCCCGCGGGCGGCGTAATTCAGTCCCACTGTAATAATCTTCTGTAACAACTGATCGTAAGCCACGCCGCTGTACTCCGCAGAATCAGCAAAATCCTCCTGGTGGGCGATCTGCGGATTCGGGTTCGCTTCGAGTAAATAGAACACGCCGTCTTCCGTCATTCGATAATCCAGACGTGCATAGCCACTCAGAAACAAGTGACGATAAATTCGCTTTGAGAGTCGTCCCAGCGCCTTATGCTGTTCGGGCGTGAGTTCGGCCGCGCGCGTCGCCACGCCTACCTTCTCCTGGTAATTCGGATCCCATTTCACCTTGAGCGTCGCAATGTTTTCCGCGCCTTCCGGCAACTTCTCCATCACCAGTTCCCATGGTGCATACGTTTGAATATTTGTATTCCCGATAACGCCGACATAAATCTCACGCCCCTTGATGTACTGCTCGGCGATCGCCGCGGTCTTGTTCTTGTTATGAATAAACTCCACCCGCTGACTCAACTTCTCATCGTCATGAACAATCGACGCCTGGGCGATGCCAACCGAACCTTCTTCGCTGATCGACTTCACTAACAAAGGAAACTTCAATCGCTTCGGCCGACGCACTTTTCTATTCATCGGGAAGACAGCGAAGTTAGGAACGGGGATGCGGTAATACGACAAAATACTTTTTGTCAGCGCCTTGTCATGGGCCAACGTCATCCCGCGCGGATTACAACCTGTATAGGCTTGTCTCATCAGCTCGAGATAACTCACCACGTGTTGATCATAGAGTGGATAACCATGAAACTCTTCCAACAGGTTGAACGCGATGTGCGGTTTATGTGCGAGCAACGCATCACCAATCGCGTTGAGGTGGTTGTAGAGCCCAACGGCATAGACCTCGTGGCCCATCTTCTTCAACGTCGAAATAACGTCGTATTCAGTTTTGATTTCGAGTTTTTCTTTGTCGGAAAGACCGTCCAACGAATCCGGAGGCACGAAGTCTTCGTGAACGAGAACGATGATGCGAAGTTTCTTTCGTGGCTCAAACGTCATACCGCGATACGGTGATAACCTGAATGGAGCACGTTCATTACTTGCACTGTCAACACTATCATGACACGACGACGGGCTTCTCGTGAAGGTGTTGTGATGTGCAGTTTTAATTCTTTACAGCGATCGATCATGTTCTGCAACACGTGATCGATCGTGTATTGATGCACGCCGGTACCTTCCGCCACGATCTGCCGCACCTCACGACGCACCTTACGAATAAAACCGGCCGCACTTGGTCGTGACTTTGTCGCGGGTTCATCCGAGAAGATGCGATAGAGATCCCGATCGTAAACGGCGGGCCACTCGAAATCGTAACGCTCACGCTTCTGCTGGTAATGTTCACGCAGCGTTGTTCGCAGCGCCGAGAGTGGTTCAACTTTTGTGCGCGTGCGATTGCGCGGCTTGGTCCCGGCAAGTTCTGTCATCAACTCTTCGAGATACTCCAACTTCTTCAACGCCGGCCAGCCTTTGTAACGACGTCGCCATTGCGAACGCGGTGTCAGCCAAACCGCAAACGTCTCGGCAAAGTCTTCCGCCGGATGCGCCTGCGCATACCAGGCGGGTAAGTGCAGAACAAACTTTCGACTCTTCGGTTTTGGTTTGTAGAAGTCCGGATAAGGGACCGCGAACGACCCAAACAATTCTCGATGACGACGTTTGAAGTGAAGACGAAAAGCCGTGTCGAGCGCATGACCTGCTTCGTGTCGCAAAATGCGCATGCACTCGTAATCCGACCCACCCTCAACCTCGAGCATCTGTTTTCGTTCGAGCTTTATTAAGCGCGGGTGAGCGAGATAAAACGGGATCGCGATTCCGGGCACACCATCAGGTGAAAACCACTCTTCGGACAGCCAGACGTGAGGTTTAAAGCGAATGCCGCGACTGTTGAGTTCGCTGTAAAGACGCTTAATGTGCAGCTCAAGGAACGACCCCTTGATCTTGATGGGCAGATCACAGATACGCAGATCGAGCAGTTGGTCGTCAGTCAACCGGTGCCAGGGAAAACGATAGCTCACTCAGACATAGCTTCCTTTCCCGCGTCAGGCGTAGGGATTTTCACGTTCATAGGGTTCAAGGTGAGTGATTTTATAGCATGCCAGAGGAAGGGTGGAAATGAAGGCTAAGTTAGCGCTGAAACTGTGGATTTTATAGCGGACGTCACTTTCTTGTTATGAGGCTTTAAGTTGTGAGGCTTTGAAATAGGCGGACGTGGAGTTCTGGCTCCGCCACCTGTTGTGAGGCATGGCTCCGCCTTGCCGTAGCAGTTACTCGATAATGTTGGGGCTGCGCCCCTATTTTGACCCCTTATTTTTGGATCTATTGAAGGGGCATAGCCCAGGAGTTTTCAGGAGGTCATTACGGCAAGGCAGAGCCATGCCTCACAACAGGCGGCAGAGCCGTGCTCCAAGACTAGATTTCACCCTGCTTCCCGCCTTCTCCTACTTCCTCCTCCTGCTTCCTGCCTTCCGCCTTCGGCCTTCGGCAGTGGCCCTTTTTGCCACGACCTTGCGCGTTTTAGTTGAGTGCCTGAACTCGGTAGCGTCTCCCGACAATGAGACGCACACAGTTAGAAAAAGAGGGAACGATGCTGACAACCACATTTACTAAAACCGCAATTACAACTTTTGCTTGTTTATTATTAATGATTGGCGTCGCGCACGCTGACGTCAAAGTGAAGTCGCGACAGACCAGTGGGGGTCAAACTGTCGAGAATACCAGCTACATCAAGGGCAAACGGCAACGCACCGAAATGGGTGGCGGCCAGATGATCAACGTGCAGCAGTGTGACCTGCGACGAAACATTCAAATCCTGCCGCAAGCCAGGGCATACATGATTCAACCTTACGATCAGCCGACAACGCCGACCACTAACGCGAGCGCCACAGTCTCAACGCCGTCGACCAAAGGTGGTGTGATCACGTCAACCGTTACAACTAAAGACACCGGCGAACGCAAACAAATGTTTGGCTACACCGCGCGTCACATCATCACCACTATCGTTATGGATTCAACTCCGGATGCGTGTTCACCGGTCAAGAGCAAGATGGAACTCGATGGCTGGTACATCGACGCGTCATTCGCGCTTGACTGTGGCAGTCAGACTTACACGCCGTACAAAAGCCAGGTGAATGGCGGCTGTCACGATCGTTACGAGACAAAACAGGTAGGTACCGCGAAGCGTGGTTATGCAGTTTGGGAAAAAACCACGATGTTCGATCAAACAGGCAATCCCAGTTTCTCGACGCTCAACGAAGTAGTTGAATTGTCACAAGCAACGTTGGACCAGGCGTTGTTTGAAATTCCCGACGGTTATCACGAAGTGAAAGACTTCGCGAGTGCGTATGCAATGTCCAGCAACTCTTCAACCATGAGTGCGGGCAACACAACTAATTCGAGTACTAACAGCGAATCAGGTTTCAACGCCAACGTTAAGAACATGGGAACGCAGGCGAGCGACACGACTTCTTCCGCGCCGGCTGCGAAGAAAGAAGGTGTGGTCCGTCTTGGCTTGGCGACTGTGAAGACTGGTTCGGTTGGCGAAGGACTGAGCGCCGCGACCTGGCAACTGCAGTGCAGAATTCATTGACTGAATATTTGAAGATGCCGAACCTCGAAGTAGTGCCACTCGAAGCGAAACTTGCGTCGGCGATTGATGCTGAAGCCAAAGAGAAGCAATGCGACTTCATCATCTATACCAACGTCTCGCATAAGAAAGGTGGCGGCGGAGGTTTCGGAAGCATGTTTGGTGGAACGGGTGCTTCACTGCTCGGCAGCAGCATTGGTTATGGCGCCGGAACAGGAGCGGCGGTTGCGGCGCAAGTAACAACTCAGGCAGTGATGGCAGCGACGATGTCTGAAAACATTAAAGCGAAGGATGAGATAACGCTCGACATCAAACTGCAGGCGACTGGTTCATCAACGCCGACTTTGGCGAAGCAGTACAAACAGAAAGCGAAATCAGCGGGTGAAGACATCATCTCGCCAGTGATTGAACAAGCCGCACAGGCGATCGTTGATGCCACAAAGCGATAATTAATGTTCGATATGCTTTAGCCTTGTCGTAAGTAGACACTAAGCGCCCGCTAATTCCTGCTGGATCATCACAAAGATCCGGTTCGAATCGGCGGGCGCCTTAGTGTTCACTCACGGCAAGCTAAGCCGCTTGCAAAGGTCAACTCCACACGGCTTGGCCGTCCTGTTGTGAGGAATGGCTCCGCCTTTCCGTTTCGTTGGGCGTTTTAGTTCTGGGCTGCGCCCTCTTTTAGTCGGGTAAAAAACATACAGGTGGAAGGGCGTAGCCCAGTTGTAGGGCGCGCTTTAACGGAAAGGCGGAGCCATTCCTCACAACAGGCGGCAAAGCCGCCGCAAAGTGAATTTTGCAAGAGACTCTAAAGCAATGTCGGACACTACATTCCTGGTGGGACACCGGTCTTTAAGAACGACGACGGACAAAACTTCTCAATCTCACATTCCTCGCACAACGGGTTCCTCGCCTTACAAATTCTTCGACCGTGATAAATGATCAGATGCGGAAAGATGACCCAATCTTTTTTCGGCACAATCGGTATCAGATCCTGCTCAATTTTTTCCGCCGTCTTTTCCTGAGACAGATTGAGGCGATGAGACAATCGCGTCACATGAGTATCAACTACCACCCCGGCTTTGATATCGAATGCGTTGCCAAGCACAACGTTCGCAGTCTTGCGCGCAACACCGGGGAGTTCCAGCAACTCGTCCATCGTCTTTGGAACTTCTCCGCCGTATTCCTCGATCAACATTTTCGACGCGCCCTGAATCGACTTCGTCTTGTTGCGAAAGAACCCTGTCGACTGAATGTCTTTCTCGAGTTCGTGCGGTGAAACTTTCAGATAGTCTTCCGGTCGACGATACTTTCGAAAAAGATCGGCGGTGACGATGTTCACGCGTTCATCAGTACATTGCGCGGAAAGAATCGTTGCGATCAGCAATTCAAATGCGTTCGAATGATTTAGCGAACATTTGGCGGCCGGATAAGTGCGTTTGAGTTTACGAATAATATCGCGCGTGCGTTTTTTGAGTTCGTCGGTTGTTTCTTTCGGCTTTTTCATATTGTTAAAAACTCTCTTGCAGACAAGCTAAGACGCTAAAGCCTATCGGACACTAAATTTCACCGGAACAGATCGCGGACACCCATGGAAAAGAAGAACGTTCCTTTCGCCTCTCCTGGACCACGATTCACATTCCATGCATAACCGCCCGTGAAATTCACTGCACTCACCAACTCGAAGCGCAATCCACCACCTGGTCCATATCGAGTTCCACCAAGTCCGGCTTTCTTCGCAGACAGTCGAGCCATGTCAAACACAAAAACCGGACTTACGGAATAGAGATTTACATCGTAAAGAATCGTGTTGATTGTACGTCGCGCAAACGCCATGTCTTCTTTAGCTTTTCGCGTCGCAGCCGCTTCGTCGATCTTACTAAACTCGCTCTCCATCGTTACGCGAATTTTTTCCACACTTGCTCCGGCGGTTGCAATCGCCTGATCGCCATTAAGCATGTCTGCTCCGTTCAGGGTCGTAACACATTTACTGTGCACCTCCGTCAACAGATCTTCATCGGCTGAAAGAAGTGACGCGACATATCCGTAAAGTTGCTCACCTTTGGCTGTTTCACCGCTGGTCGCGCGGGAAGTCGCCCGTCTCAGCGCAGAAGTGCACTGCCGAAATTCAGTTGGGTGTTGTCCCTGCTGCGCTGCCTGCGCGGAATTCACTGCATTCGTTAAAGACGTTAAAGATGACTGAAGTTGCGGTGCGCCGTCGGGCTTCTTGATAAATTCAGCCGTAGCGGCGAAGTGCGGATCTTTCGTAAGAAAGTAAAGCTTTTCAAACTCCTCGGCACTAACCAACTGCCCTTGTAGTAAGTCTTCGAATTCCTTGTCACGCGAAAGTTCAGTAGGGACGAGTGGCTTGCGCCAGATCGAAAATGCCGCGGTCAGGTTGTAACTGAAAAACTTGTTGCCACCATCGCCGTTCGGGGTGCGAAAAAAAGAGCTTCCAGGAATCGAACGAATCACCGGATTGGCCCGCACTTCCCAATTATCCAACGCGATAAAGTCCTGTTCATTACTGCCGCCGAAGAAACGTTCAGCTAAAGGAATTTTTTCGTAAGTAGTAATCTTGCCGAAATTCAGGCGCGACTCAACGTCGATAGCGCGATGCTCACCAAACGAATACCAAAACTCATGATGAAGGTCGCCGATCTGTTTGGCCCAATCAACACGGACCGTACGGGCCGTGGCACCCAGTTGTAATCCATACGAGGCCGATAGTGCGTTGTGATTAAAACGGGTCGTCGCGCCAACAAAGAACTTCGCCCCAGTGTAAGGACTTGAAGCAACTGTATCTGTAGCAAGGTGCGCGTTGGTCAGATCGCTTTGACGATTGCCGCCTTCAATCAGTCCGCCAAAACGCAGCACAATCGCGCCTGGTCCAAGCGGTTTGGTTGTGCCCGCGATGTGGGCCGAAAGATTTCCACCTTTCAACTTGCCGCTACTGGTTGGTAGTCGAAAACTGTCAAACTCCAAATTCCACTCGAGGTGGGCCAGCCCTTTCCAGTCGTCAGCAAATCCTTTCATTCGCGCCGCTACCTGGTGCATTTGCGACGAGGCTTGTCCATCGATAATTCCGCTGCTGATAAAACTGTTACCCCGTTTTCGGGCAAATTCGAACTGTCCGCCTACCGCTAACTTGTCAGTCGAGTCGTAACCGAAAAGTGGAGTGAAGCGATAAGAATGGGAATCCGGAACATCGACGTTTATGAGGCCGGCACTTTTAGCAGGGTCTTTTCGTTCCTGGATTCTGCTCTCCGGTGACCCACTCAGGACTGGCATCAACTGGGTCGAGTAAACACCATAAGTGACATCAACGGCTTTGTTAGTGCAGTTACTAACTCTAACGACAAGTAAGCGAAGTTTCAGGCGTGTCTCGGTTGTGTCGGGAAGGAAATTTTCGTCTTCGATGATCTTCAGCGCTTCCGAATTAACGGCGCTATAGACAAATGGCTTGCCATCGATGAGTGCGCCGATTTTTGTAGACGCACGCTTCTCACGGGCTTTGACCCAGGGCAGGAATTTGAATGGATCGGAGATCTTTGAAGTGCGAACTGAATACTGTTCACGTTCGAGATCGATTCCGGCACAACTCGTATCAACTACATTGGGCTTTTGAGTCTGGGCCGCAACTACAATCGCGGCGCTCGCAAAGATCACACTTGCAAGCGCCAACCGCCACCAAAACTTAACTTCACGTTTCATGCATTCAATATCTGATATGGCTGTAGAGCGTTTTGCAAAGTTAGATCGGATGTCCAAGTGCCACTTCCGAAGGCGCACAATCGAGGAGCCTCTATTTGCAGGTGCGGCCGGGACGCACTCTGATAGAAGAGCGCCCGCTGAATTCCCAGATCCTACTTGTCGAAATTACAGAAGGCCAGTTAACGCGCGAATTTCTTCTGTCGGAGCGCGCCCGTCCGGTCGCCTGCTTCACCACACAACCACTTTTGCAAACCCCTCTTTAGCTTGTCGGAGAGCAGCCACAGATTATGCCTCTACTTCTTCTTCAGAGTTGTTTGCGTTGTATCGTCTGCTTCGTCTTGTGGTATCTCACCTGCCGACGCAAGTTTTTGATCGTCTGCCGCTGGTCCAAGTGCATGAGCTTGCTGCCCAGCCGTCAAGCCGCTTTGTGCCGCGGTCTCCGCCTTCGGATGTAGTTCTTTATCGACTTCTATGTCGACATGGACCATCGCATCGCCCCATGGATCAGTCTTCTTTTCGCGTTCGAATAGATCGAAGTTGATCTTCCAGGTCACCTTCACGCCCTGAGTGTCTTTCTCAAGACCAAAGATCACGCGCCGGAGCTTGTCTTTCGTAATCAGTTCGAAGTGAACTTTGATCGCAACTATGGTTGAAGTATTTGCCATGTGTTACCTCCCGATATCGTGTTGGTCCAGGAACTTAATCCTTCGACTTCTCTTCCCCACTTTTTTCTTTCGGTTTCACTGTGGATCGAATAACGATGAACTTGTTCAGCATGTCGAACCAAAAGGGTGCGCCGAGGGAAATCGCCAACGCAGTCAACAACCAACCAAAAATGTGCACCCTGATTTGAACGGCCCACTTAGCGTAAAAGGAGCCTTCCCAGAAATGCAGTCCCGGCCACTGTTGTCCCTCGACTGATGAATCCCAACCAATCGGCAAAGCGAGCGATTTGATTTCCTCAAGACTCGCCTCGTATTTGCACTGCGGCGTGTCGGGCTTAGTTTCGCAATTCTCTTTCCCATTACCTGTAGCTGTTTGCGTGGCAGGTGTGGGAGACGGTGACGCTGCTGAATTGGGTTGTGTAGTCTCGGTTCTATTAGAAGACGCATTTGCATTTTCCGCACTCTGAGCGGCGTTAACCTTTGCGTAGTCTTGTGCTGCCGAAACGACCGAGTCACGTAGCGACTTGTCGGCTGACAGTCGCCTGGCAATTAAGACTGAGTCTGCATTCACCCCAATTGCCACAAACGTTCCAATGATAAAAACAATGACTTGCGATCGTCGTTTGTACCAACCTGAGACCCGGTCCATGGCCGAGTTGAACCACTTTTCGATGTTCTCTCGCGCCTTCGTGACGTCGTTATCCGCAGCATCAACAAGTGCCAGAAGCGCGCGCCTGGCATCAGCATTATCGATCTTGCCGATGCTGTCTCTTAGACTGGTGAAGGCATCCGGTGGTTGGTCGTCAGCGCGGGAACTCGTAACAGCCGCAGTTCCGCCGGCTGAGTCTTTTGCGGCTGGGCGTGCGGTGTCTAACAACGCGAGCGCAAAATTGCGCGCCGGGATATATGAAGGAAGCTTCACGCGACCGAAAAAACGACGAAATATTCCGACGACCTTCGGTTCATATTTGCCGGCATAAAGACCACTAACCAGTGGATGATTGTAGATCTCGGATACTAACCCGTTTCCATTCGGGTCCAGCAACAGTTCCCGCAGACCTCGTTCCAGATCGGTGGCCCTGTTTTTCAGCCACAACTCGAGCATTTCGTTTGCCGCCGAACAGATCAAACTGAGCAGCAGGTAAACGAAAATCATCCCGATAACAACATCAAGAATCGCTGTATTGAACATAGGGGGTGCTCCTCTCAACTATAGTCAGAAAATCCTGCTATGTTGAATGCGATTTGAGGCTGTTTCCTTTCAGACCTTCACTAACGACTGGCCCAAAGAAGAAAACTCGTGCGAGGTTGCCGTAAGAAAAGATACGGTCCGACTTCAATCCTGCAAGGGACGCAGCCTTATACCTTCCTGCGATAAGTCTGTCAACGAAGTTGTGATCCGGGTAAACGTTAGCGATAAAACATCATTGACTTTCAGCCCGCACCAAATTATTGTCCGGCCGATCAGCCAATGATTTGCCGTCCGGTGGAGTGATCTTCCTCGTCTCTCCAACTTCCGGAAAACATTCCGCTTCTTAGTCTTTTCGCTTGTCCGGTGACGGGTCTAACAAACGCTACGACCACTGATTCACTTGGATTCACCTGGCGCGAAATATTTCTTGATGATTGGTCATTAAAGAATAGGACCTCATGGATCGATCAATCTTGCGTTGTCGCCTGAAGGAAAGCTGATGCCTGCTTCAACAAAAGTTCCACTCTCTGTTTTTGAAGTGCTGGAAGAAGAATACATCGCGCTCCACGGCGCCATTTATGAGACGGAAGAGATAAAACTGCCGGACTCCGATGTAGCTACTGAACCGAAAAAGAAAGTTGTCTCGCGATTGCTGTGGGACTTTGATTCCAGTCATATCAAAAATCCTTCGTTACTTGCTTCCAAACTAGTTCCACCCGCGACCGAAAGTCTGGTAAATGAACGCCGTCGTAACGTCACAGTGAACCCGGATACAGACGCGAGAAATAAATTTCGGGATTACTTGTGGAACAAGTTGGACGAGAAAACGAAGTCGGTCCTTCAGGCTGTCGCAAAGGAAAGAGAAGCAACACCGGAACAAACAAAACTTATCAGTGAGGCGCTGAATACAGTTTTAAGAGATCCGGATCTTTTCGCCGAGGAACGCTTTTCTTCGTACTGGTTAAGCGATGCCACTAAAGATCTAAAAGCCTGCCGGACTGACAGTGACCAGTTTGCAGGTGATGATCTCGTCCACTTTAATCGTCTTCTTATTGAAGACGCATTCAATCGTTGCTTCTTCAAAATCTATGACATTCGCCTGGGGGCAATCTACCAGGTGATTCACAAAGCCAAACAAGCGGCGCTGGCATTTTCTGGTGGCGGCATTCGCAGCGGCACTTTTGCGCTGGGATTGCTGCAGGGACTTTCACGTCACAATCTACTTGGTAAGTTTCACTATCTTTCGACTGTTTCCGGCGGCGGCTATATCGGGAGCTGGTTAGCTGCGTGGATCAATCGTCACCAACTCGGTCTGCCAGGTGTAACGGCCGAACTGGCGAACAGCCATCCGCTACGAAAAGTGGATCCCGATCCTGGTCCAATCAGGTACCTGCGCCGCTACAGTAATTTCATCACTCCCAAAGTTGGCCTGCTTAGCGCAGACACCTGGACCTTCATCGGCATCTATCTTCGCAACCTGTTTTTGAACTGGGTCGTCTTTATTCCGTTTCTGCTTTCAGTGGTCATCGTGCCGCGTCTGATAGTTGCCTTCACGCGCGCGCAGCCGGCCCCGAACAAAGAGTTGTCTTATCGCATCAGGCAGCTCGGCCTTCCGTTTCCGTTTGCGGATCGCCACTTTCTCCTGTTTGCGGGTTTGATACTCACAGTCTGGGCCCTCGCTTACATCATTTTTAATCGCCCCACAGTAAGAGAACAGTTACGACAGCGAAGTCCATTCTGGCGATCAAGAACTACTCAACGCGGTTTTCTCAGGTGGTGCCTGGTGCCCCTCGTACTCGCCGCCTTTTTTGTCACTACTTACTGGGCCTGGTCCATCGAACGAACACCCGAAAAGACCGGCACGTTCTGGCTCCTGGTCTTTGGACCAGGCATCGGCTTGAGTATTACCATTCCTGCCTGGTTGATTTCGAGGTTTGTACTTGGTCGTATTAGCGTCCTGTCCAAAAAAGATGGCGTCAACCGGATTATTACTCCTGAACTAGTGGCGTTGATGGTGGCTGGTATCCTCGGCGGTTTGACGCTCTGGATTCTGACGTCATTCAAGCCGCTGCAGACGAACATCGAGTTTCCCCGGCACTACTGGTCCGAAACTGATTGGACTTCGTTAACGTGGCACACTGAAATCTACGCCTGTTTCGCAGTTCCCTGTTTCATGCTGGTGTTTCTGCTGGGCGCTACTCTATTTATCGGAATTACGAGTGCAGCCAGTTCAGGGATTGACGACGAGGATCGTGAATGGGGGGCCAGACTAGGCGCGTGGGCACTTATCGTCATTCTCGGTTGGGCAATTTTTACAACGCTTACGATCTTCGGACCGCTTGCCTTACTCAGTGCGCCTACAATTATTGCCTCGGCTGGTGGTCTATCAGGAATTCTGGCGGCCCTGCTTGGTAAGAGCGCTAAGACTGCCAGCTCCAAAGATCCAAATAACGAAAAGGGTGGACTACTAAGCTCGATCTCCGGAATTCTACTGCCTGCTCTCGCAACGATCTTCATCGCGATTCTGCTTATCGGGTTATCACTTGCTCTCACGCCCATCATTCAAGCCATTGCGATCTTTCTTTACACGCCGACCGCGACCCACTCGGTGTATTGGTGGGTGTTCACCGCGCTGCAAGGTGACGTCGAAGCGTATATGCAGAACATTTATCTCCTTGCGGGGAATAAGGATTTTTGGCTGCAAGCGAAGATCGTTCACATGAACGTGTTTGACGAGACGTCAACTCGTTCAGTGCTCGCTTTGCTCGCCGCGCTTTTCGGTTTTGGTCTATTCGCTTCGCGCATAATGAACCTGAACATCTTTTCGTTACACGGCGGCTATCGCAACCGGTTGATTAGGGCCTTCCTCGGGGCCAGCCGCACCGCGCGCGAAAGAAAACCAAATCCCTTCACCGGTTTTGATCCGGCCGACAATCTAAGCATGCATGAATTGCGGGTTGGACTTTTCAATGAGGGCGATTTTCCGAAGCCAATCGAACTCGCAAATGCCCTGATGGATGTTACGAAACCCACTTCGAAGTATCTTGCCGACAACGGGCTGCTTACCAATATCGAAAACGTTCCTAATCGAGATTTTTATTCACTTAGATTAGTGACGGCGCTTCGCAAAGATCTGAATAGTGCTCTGCAGGATGAAAATCTCTATCTGCAGTTTGAAGAGTTTGTGACCCACACCAAATCGTCAGATGGCGTCGAGGGAAATAAAGCGCGTGAAGAACTAAGGCGCACGGCCAGTCATATCAAGAAAAATAGAAGAGCACTTGAAGCTGCGTATCCGAAACTGATCATGCCGCAGCGCTCTACCGCCCCTTATCGAATGCTGCCGGTGATCAATACCACGCTAAATTTGGTGGGCGGAAAAAACCTCGCGTGGCAACAGCGACGAGCCGAGCCTTTCAGTTTTACGCCCTTGCATTCAGGCTGCTTCCGCCTTGGTTACCGTGATTCAAGACTCTATGGCGGCAGTGATGGTGGAGTTTCGATCGGCACTGCCGCTGCGATTTCAGGGGCCGCCGCAAGTTCAAACATGGGTTACTACACGACATCGGCGGTGCTGTCTCTGGTGCTTACGTTCTTCAATGTTCGACTGGGCTGGTGGTTGGGAAATCCTGGACCAGCCGGCAAAGATACTTTTGAACTGGATGCTCCGAAGTATTCCGTGAAACCCATCCTCGAAGAGGCTTTGGGTCTAACCGACGATCGCAATCGATATGTCTATTTAACTGACGGCGGCCATTTTGAAAATCTCGGACTGTTTGAAATGGTCCTGCGGCGTAATCACATCATTATTGTTTCAGACGCTGCTGCGGATGGTGATTACAAGTTTGGCGATCTCGGAAACGCGATTCGCAAAGTTCGCATCGACCTCGGAATACCAATCGAATTTACGCGTTTGGAGATAATTCCCGGCTGGCCGGGCGAAACCGAGGGAGGCAACTATTGGGCGCTCGGCAAAATTCGCTATTCATGTATGGATGGACCAGGCACGGATGGTTGGTTGCTTTACATCAAGCCGACGCTATTGGGCAAAGAACCGCGTGATGTGCTCGAGTACAAGAAAAGTCATCCTTCATTCCCGCATCAAACGACGGCTGATCAATTTTTCGATGAGCCGCAGTTTGAGAGTTATCGAATTTTAGGTTCACACATCATGGATCAGTTATGTGGATCCGGGACTGATCCGCTGACACTCGATGACATAATACGAAAAGCAAGTGACCAACCCGCTCCAGTCGCGCGACCAACCGAGGAACAGATCATGTTTCTGGGCATCAGAACGGTGCAATAGGGAGGGCAGTCTTCTCAGCGTCTCAGCGTTCTCTGCGTCTCTGTGTTGAAACAGGTCCTCGTTTATTAATCCCTCATTTTCAACACAGAGACGCAGAGGAACGCTGAGGGCCTTCACCCCATCTCCCACTCACCCCATCTCCCCCTCCCCGTTTCCCTCTTTCCGGTTTACATTTCCTCCCGACTCTGATTTAGACTTGTAGCTCGATTCACAAACGGAGGACCATTCTCTTGACGCAATATCGCTTCATACAACTCGACGTGTTTACTGATCGCCCGTTCACCGGCAATCCCCTCGCTGTCTTTCCGGAAGCTAAAGGATTGACCGACGAACAGATGATGCAGATAGCTCGCGAGATGAACCTGTCGGAAACAGTTTTTGTGCTCGATCCGGAAGAGCACACTCAAACTCCCACGACGGCGGCAGACGAGATCGGCTCGAAACCTTCCGTCTTGAGAAAGCTTCGCATCTTCACTCCGACGCGCGAGATTCCCTTTGCCGGTCATCCAGTCGTGGGAACATGGAATTGCCTTGCGCGTGAAGGAGTTGTGCAGTTGCCCGAAGATGGCAATGGCTGGAAGCGTATCTATCACGAGGTCGGGATTGGAATTCTGCCCGTCGACATTGAATTCAAAGATGGCCAGCCCGTCCAGGTGGTGATGACGCAAGGTGAGTTTAAGATCATCGACGATATTGACGACGCGCAGGAGCAAGCTGAACTCGCCAGAGCGTTGGGACTGGCCCGCGAAGACCTCGACGAAAGTTTGCCAATTCAAACGATCTCGACTGGCTTACCTTGTTTGGCCGTTCCCGTTCGATCGCTAGCTGACCTGCGCGACTGTAAAGTCAATTCAACTTTACTCTCCGAGATTTACACGCAACATGGGGCCAGTGGTTGCCACGCCTTTACGCGCGAGACGATCGAAGTCGGCGCGTCGCGGGCCCACGCACGCTTCTTTGCGCCTGCGGACAACATCGCTGAAGATCCGGCAACCGGCAGCGCGTGTGGCGCCCTCGGCGGTTATCTGGTCCATCATGGTGGACTTTCATTGGAACCTGAAGCCGGCAGTTATAAGTTTGTGATCGAACAAGGCGACTTCATGCATCGGCCCAGCCGGATCAATCTGACGGTCCAGGGCGCAAAGGGAAAAGTTGAAGAAGTGAAAGTTGGTGGAAAGTCAGTTGTCGTTCTCGCAGGAGAAGTAACTGTGTCCGATATGCTTTAGAGGCTCCTGCAAAACTCTGGGCTAGTGGTCAAAAGAGTCAGTACCACCTCGCGGTAGCGGGTGGGTTTATCTGAAATACTGGTGCGTTTTAGCATGAACGATCCACCCGCTACCGCGAGGTGGAACTGACTCTTTGACCGCTAAACAAGCTGAAGCATATCGGACATAAAAACAATGAGTTTTGACTTATTAATCATCGGCGCCGGGCCAGCCGGTCTTTCTGCGGCGGAAGTTGCCGCTAATGAAGGACTGCGCTATCTCGTCATCGAAAAAGGGACGATCGCCAACACCGTCCGCCAGTATCCAGTCGGACGCACGATGTTCTCGACGCCTAATGAAGTCGAGATGCACGAAGGGACCTTAAAACCGTTGCGCGACAAACCTTCTCGCGAGGAGTTGTTGTCGCATTACATTCACTTCGTTCTAGATCGTGATCTCAACGTGAACACGGGCGAAGAAGTGATTGAGGTTTCCGGAAATATAGATTCGGGGTTCGAAGTTAAAACTGACAAAGACACTTATCGCGCAGCTCGAATTTTGTTTGCTATCGGCGCGATGGAGATACCAAAACGCATCAACGTTCCCGGCGAAGATCTGCCGAAGGTGCATCACATATTCGTCGATCCTTACGCGTTTGTGCGCAAGGAAGCTTTGGTCGTTGGCGGTGGTAATAGCGCTGCCGAAGCGGCGCTGTTTTTAGCAGAAGAAGGCGCGCGAACAACGATGGCGATCTGGCGTGAAGACTGGGAGAACCGCGATCCTAAAGCGGGGGCAATGAAGCATTGGGTGCGCACGCCACTCGAGAAAGAAGTTCAAGCCGGACGTCTGAAGATTGTGTTATTCAGTCACGTCGATGAAATCCATGAGCGTGACGTAATACTGACGACTGAAGACAACGAGCAGATCACAATCGCCAATGATGTAGTTTTTGTGCTGGTGGGAAGTGATGCCGATTTGAGTTTACTGAACAGGCTGGGAGTAGAAATTGAATCAGGTAAAGGCGGCGAAGTTCCCGTCTACGATCCTGAAACATTCGAAACCAATGTTCGTGGGATCTATGTGGCTGGTCACTTCACTCACGCTCGCCACATCAAGCAAGCGATCGACGTCCCGCGCAAGATCGTTCCGTTGATTGCGAGGGAACTGAAAAAGGCAGGCGGGCTTAACCACGAAGACACTAAGGCACATATTTCGAGTTAAGGTTTCCTCGGCGTCTCCGCGTTCTCAGCGTCTCTGTGTTGAAAATCAACTTGATCTAACCGAAACATCGATTTCAACGCGGAGACGCTGAGGACGCGGAGATGCTGAGGAAACCTAGCACAAATACTTCTGTGCACGTCGCATTCTCGTCTCGGAACTCTTTGCCGCGAATATTTCTTCACGCAACATTCGCTGCTGTGCGTTAGTGAGTTTGTCCCATTGAGCTTTCGCCGACTTGTTCTCGGTAAGGAGTTGCTGAAGTTCTTCAGGCAAGTCTTCAGAGGCGAGACTAATCGTTAATTCCACTTCGTCACCATCATCGATCTTCGCCTTCTTACAAAGCGGATCCGGCAGATCAATCCACCAACAATTACGATCGTCCCAACGCTTCAAACTACGTCGTCCTAAATCTACGCCGTTGACTGTTCCTTCGATGACGGTTGTTTGATCAATTTTCCAGGGCGCGATGACATCGAGCGGGATCGTGACCAGTCGTGAAAACTGCGGCATGTGACGAGTAACGGTTGAGCTTACCGTGAGCGTTTTCTTCTTCGGCATTTAATCTGGACCATCGATTCTCCTGGAAGATCAGTGCCCGTTAGCAAGTGCAGGTCAGGAAGGGTGGTTTACCCCCGCTTTTATTCAAATTAAAGGGGCTCTCAATGTATAAGAGCGGGGGTAAACCTCCCTTCCCAACTGCACTTGCTAACGGGCACATAAGTCGCACAATTAGCTTTCGCCGATATCGGAACCACGCTCTCTGCGTGCAACTCCTGTCGCGTAGGCTGCAGCTTCAACTTCTCGCGCAACTGCTTCCGCAACTCGCTTATCAAAAACAGACGGCACGATGTACTCGGGATGCAACTCTGCGTCGCTGATGATTCCCGCAATCGCATTAGCAGCGGCGAGTTTCATCTGCTCATTGATCCTTGAAGCTCGACACGCCAGCGCGCCGCGAAAGATGCCAGGAAAACAGAGAACGTTATTGATCTGGTTTGCATAATCGGAACGTCCGGTCGCCATCACGGCCACATAAGGATCAGCGTCCTCCGGCATGATCTCAGGCGTCGGGTTCGCCATCGCAAACACGATTGGTTGTGATGCCATATTCTGAACGTCCTGTTCGTTGATTACACCCGGCACCGACAACCCGAGAAATACATCCGCTCCCTTGATTACGTCATGCACAGTTCCCTGTTCATTGTTCGGATTGGAATTTTGAGCGTACCAATCCTTGACCCAGTTCATATTCTCGCTTCGACCGCGATAGAGTGCGCCAGTCTGATCGCAACCAACTATATTCTTCACACCCGCAGCCATGATGATCTTGGAACACGCCACACCTGCCGCGCCGACACCATTAACGACTACTTTGATTTCGTCCATTCGTTTGCCAACGATCTTCAAAGCATTTATCAAAGCTGCTAACACGACGACTGCAGTGCCGTGCTGGTCATCATGAAAAACCGGGATGTCCAGTTCTTCCTTCAACCGCTCCTCGATCTGGAAACAACGCGGCGCCGAAATATCTTCCAGATTAATGCCGCCAAAAGCCGTGGAGATGGCCTTCACTGTCTGAACAATCTCATCCGGATCTTTTGTATTCAGACAAATCGGGAAAGCATCGACGCCCGCAAATTCTTTGAACAGCATCGCCTTGCCTTCCATCACGGGCAGCGCGGCCGCTGGTCCAATATCACCAAGCCCGAGCACTGCCGTCCCATCCGTTACCACTGCGACCGTGTTCTTCTTGATCGTTAAGGTGAATGCCTTTTCCGGATCTTTGGCAATTGCGTCGCAGATACGCGCAACGCCAGGCGTGTAAGCCATCGACAAGTCAGCGCGCGTCTTCAACGGTACTTTCGAAACGACTTCGATCTTGCCACCGAGGTGCATCAGGAATGTCGGATCCGAAACATGGACCAACTCGACGCCATCAACATCCTTGACGGTCTGGACAATTTGTTCGCCGTGTTTGGTGGAAGCGGAACTGACCGTGATGTCGCGAATGATGTAGTCGTTACCGACGCTGACAATGTCGATCGCGCCAATATCACCACCGGAGCGACCAATGGCCATTGTCAGTTCGCCAAGTGAACCAGCTCGCGAAGAAAGTTTGACGCGTAAGGTCAAGCTGTAGCTCGCGCTTGGAGTAGGCTGCATAGTTTGATTGGTGGTTCTTTCCTGTTGAAGGTGCCTGCAACGAAATTTAACGATAAAACAAAAAAGTGGCGCAAGCAATACGCTATTTTCTTTTACTTATCAGTTGCTCAGTTATTGACTTCGCGGTTTTGGGATCCAGTCCGTTTTGTTTAGCGAGCTTGAGAGAACGAAGACCCAACAAGCGATACAACTCGAGGGCCTCAGTCAAATCATCTCCGGAAAGCACCCGGAGATGTCGTTCTATGGTCGCGATGTCTCCTCTTGCGAAGGTCCCCGTCAACGCCTTCTCAGAAGTTGTCCGGCTCAAATTGGCGACCGTCGAGTCGAGCAGTGGCAAAAGAACTCGCTTCGCGTCCCCCGCCTTCAATCCACAGTTCATCAACATTTCGATCGCGACATCGAACAGCGCCACAATGTTTCCTGCGCTCATTACCGCGGCCGCATGGTAAAGCGGCTTCTTTTTGGAAGCGATTGAAAAGCTCGTCCCGGCCAGATCTTTCACCAAAGACTTGCCCACCTGAACGGCCGTTCGACTTCCTTCAACACACCAGTACGAACCGCTAAACTGTTCCGCGCCGCTCATTGGATCACTAACGGAAACGAGCGGGTGAATTGAACCGATCTGCCAGCCACGCTCCTTTAATTTAATGAGCGCATCAGACGATAACGCGCCGCTGGTGTGAAAAACGGTCGCCGCGCCTTCGAGTTTGGCAAGCTCATCCGCGACTGAAGCGATCTGATCGTCTGGAGTTGCGATGATGGTAATTTCGGACAGCGCCAGCTTTTGAATTTCTTTTGCGGCCAGAACTCGGGGTTGCGCGTCTAACAGTGCAGTCGACTTTTGTGTTTTCGACAAGCGAAGTCCGACTATCGTCTCGATTGGATAGCGGCGTCGCGACAAGGCGATGGCGAGGGCCATTCCCACGCGACCGGGGCCAACAATCGTTATGCCGGGTTTCGAGTGGCTGATGTTCTTTTTCATTTTAGGCTTAGCTCGCTTTTGGTTTACTCGCTTTTAGATTGCCAGTATAGTGAACCCTGCAGCGCCAATATTCTAGTCCGCGTCAGTCTAAGTTCCCCTCCCGGGCGAAGTTGGTCACTTAAAGTATTGAGGCGCGCAACCTTGCCGCCGAGCTCGTGCATCATAGACTGCGCGCCTAAAGTTAGCGAAAACACAGTTTGACCCCTACCCCAGAAGTTGAATCTTGACAGTTTTTGCAGAGCGCTGAGAAAAATCGAAAAACAGCTCTAATTTTTTCTATCGGTCCGGACCATCCTTTTGAGTACTTGGAGGTTTTCAATGAATAGTTTCTCCCGTGCCACTACCGCGTTGGTATTGGCCTCATCTCTGTTAACCGGTTCCGTGGCCGTGGTCGCTCAGACGACAAAGTCGACCGACCAGAATCCAGCAAACACTCAAACACAGAACGACGACGCTAAGAAGACTACGCAAGCTGCGACGCCGGCAACCCAAACGACGGCCACTACTCCGGCGCGTTCAAACAAGCCGCTCGCGACTAACGAAGACCCGGCGATGATCGGCAAACGCAATATTAATGGTGGATTGTTAATTCCAAAGTTGGCTGGCTCGACCGAAAAGGAAGTTCGCCAGGGTCGTGAGGCAGCCGCTGAAGTCGACCGTCAGGCAAAGTTTATCGAAGATCCGCTGATCACTGAATACGTCAATCGCGTCGGTCAGAACATCGTGCTCCACTCGGACGCGAAAGTGCCTTTTACTATTAAGGTCATCGATTCTGATGAAGTTAACGCGTTCGCACTTCCGGGCGGGTTCTTCTACGTAAATAAAGGACTACTGCTGGCGGCCGATAACGAAGCCGAACTAGCCGGCGTCATGGCCCACGAAATCGCGCACGTCGCCGCTCGACACGCAGTTGAGAACCAAGCGAAGGCAAGTTTGCTTGAATACGCCGCGCTCGGCGCTTCGATTTTCCTGGGTGGCATTCCGGGAATGATTTATCAAAACACTGCCGGCATCGGCCTTTTGGGTATTTTCATGAAGTTCAGCCGCAGTGCCGAAGAAGAAGCTGACCGGCTTGGCATTCAGTACATGTACGCTGCGGGTTACGACCCCGGCGCCATGGCCACGATGTTTGAAAAACTCGAAGCCAAGAACAAAAAGAAACCGGGCTTTATTTCAAGAGCTTTTTCAACCCATCCCGCGCCACCAGATCGACGTGCCGCTGCGCTGGCGTTGGCCGCGAGATTCCCGGAACACGATGAATATGTAATCAGCAGTTCCGAATTTCAACGCGTCAAATCCAGACTGCTCCGACTTTCAAATGCCCGGGCCAGCTCGTCCGGCACGATCGCTGCCGGTGATGACAACGGAGCACCGGGACGTCCGACGCTGAAACGTCGTCAGCCAACACCTGACGATACAACCGGAACGACAACGGACGGCAGCACGGATACAAAGCCGACGGATTCGCAGCCGCCTAAGCTGAAACGCAACGATGGCCCGGCGACAACCACGACGAAGCCGCCCGACAAGCCCTAACAATATTTTGTAACCGTCGAAACCAAGGCTCTTCGGTCTCGTTACCGAAGGGCCTTTTTGTAAAATCTCCAGTAATCGGCTTTGCCGCCTGTTGTGAGGTATGGCTCGAAAGACTCCACGCGAATAGAGGATCGCGAAGTAACCCCGCTCAGCTTGACATTTTTTTGGGCCGTTTTGTATTCTAGCCGTTCGCGTTTTATTCGCTGAAAACAGAGATAGTTAACTATGTCGACATACTTTCCCAGCGGTAAGGAACTCGCTGGAAGACGAAAATGGTACGTGGTAGACGCAGCCGGCCAAACGCTTGGTCATCTGGCGTCTGAGGTTGCTTCAATACTAACCGGCAAACGGAATCCGCAGTGGACACCGTTTCTTGATACCGGCGATCACGTTGTCGTAATCAACGCTCGTAAAGCAGTATTGAAGGGGAATAAAGTCGAACAGAAGGTTTATCGCCATCACACGCTTTATCCCGGTGGACTTCGAGAAACTTCAGCTCGTGAGATGATTGCCAAGAAACCCGAGAGAGTTATTGAGCTGGCCGTTAAAGGCATGCTGCCAAAGAATAAGCTCGGCAAAGCAATGGCTAAGAAGCTGAAGGTTTATGCCGATGCCGATCACCCGCACTCAGCTCAACGCCCGCAAGTCTACAATCTCACTCAAAAGTCATAACCGCCCTAAGAAGTAAGGAAGATAACTGTGGCTGATATTCAGTATTACGGAACCGGACGGCGCAAAACGTCAACTGCGCGCGTCTATCTCCGACCCGGATCTGGTGAAGTGCAAGTTAACCGTAAACCGTTTGACCGTTACTTCCCAAATGAAACGCTGCGCATGATTATTCGTCAGCCATTGCAGTTGACGGAAACAACCGGCAAGTTTGATTTGTTGATCAACGTCGCGGGCGGCGGTCCGGCAGGACAGGCTGGGGCGATTCGTCACGGTATCACCCGCGCTTTGCTCGAATACAACGCTGATTTGCGACCGGCCCTCAAACATGCAGGTCTCGTAACTCGCGATCCTAGAATTAAAGAACGCAAGAAGTATGGTCAAAAGGGAGCACGCAAGCGCTTCCAGTTCTCGAAACGATAAAAAAATTGCGCAATTTCGAATTTTCGAGATTGCGCAATTTTAAGAATCCATTGTCGCAGCACGGTTGGTTGCTTTTCGCTAAAAGAGTCGAGAGGCTGCGGCGAGTACATTAAACCAATTAGCAGAAGGAGAGTTCAGTTTGGTTTCCGTAACCATGAAAGAATTGCTGGAGGCCGGTGTTCACTTCGGCCACCAGGTAAGACGTTGGAACCCGAAGATGAAGGAATATATCTTCGGCGAACGCAACGGCATCTACATCATCGACCTGCAGAAAACGCAGCGGATGTTTCGCGAAGCTATTGGCTTCGTTACTAACCTGATCGCCGAAGACAAAGGTCGCACAGTTTTATTTGTTGGCACCAAGCGACAAGCGCAGGACGCTATCCGGGAAGAGTCGGAAAAATGCGGCCAGTATTATGTGAATCAGCGCTGGCTGGGTGGCTTATTAACAAACTTCCAAACCGTTCAGAAGTCAATCAAGCGCCTCAAAGATCTCGAGGCCATGCAAACCGATGGTCGCTACGAAAAGCTGACCAAAAAAGAACGCATCAAGCTCGATCGTGAACGCGAAGGACTGAACAAAAACCTGTCGGGTATCAAATCGATGACTCGCCTTCCCGACGTGATCTTTATTATCGACGTCAAGAAGGAAGAGATTGCGGTCGCCGAAGCCAATCGACTTGGTATTCCGATCGTCGCAGTTGTCGATACAAACTGTTCACCTGAAGGCATCGACTACGTTATTCCGGGTAACGACGATGCGCTGCGTGCAGTGCGGTTATTCGCTTCCAGAATCTCTGACGCCATCGCCGAAGGCAATCAAATCGCGACTGAAGGCGGCCTGGCTGCTGCAGAAGGCGATCAAGGTGGCAGCGACTCGGGAAGTGGTGGAGCTGAAACAGCGACTGCGGAAGCAAGCAGCGAGTCGAGCACCGAAGGTGGCGCGCAAACCGAAACGACTTCCGAAGCAGCCGAAAGCAATGAAGCGGACACAGCGCCAACTGAAAGCGCTGAATCGGTCGTAGCGGCTAGCTAAGCGATATTCTTACCCACCGGCGAGCGCAGCTTAGCGGTTAACCCGCGGGGCTGCGTTTTTCGTTGAAACCTTAATACGGCTCCAAGTGTTGGCGCCCATCAACTAGAAAATAGATTGGGGAACTATGGCAGAAATAACTGCAGCTGCCGTGAAGCAGCTTAGAGAAAAGACTGGCGCGGGTATGATGGAGTGCAAAAACGCACTCGTCGAAGCAGGTGGTAGCGAAGAGAAAGCGGTCGACATTCTCCGCGAGCGTGGTTTGGCTTCAGCTAAGAAACGCGAAGGAAGAATTGCCGCCGAAGGTATTGTTGGCTCTTACATCCACATGGGTGGCAAAGTCGGCGTGCTCGTTGAACTCAACTGCGAGACAGACTTCGTCGCTCGTGGTGATGAGTTCACCCAACTCGTCAAAGACATTGCGATGCACATCGCAGCCGCGGAACCTCGTTTCGTGGGGCGTGACGAAGTGCCCACTTCGGTGATCGATAAAGAGCGGGAAATCGCAAAAGCCCAGGCGCTGAACGATCCGAAAAACGCGAATAAGCCGGAACAGGTCATCGAGAAGATCGTCGAAGGCCGCCTCAATAAGTACTACGAGGAAACTGTTTTGGTGGACCAGCCCTTCGTGAAAGATCCGGCGAAGACTGTCGGCGAACTCATCACTGAAAAAACTGCGAAGACTGGCGAGCGTATCACCGTCCGGCGTTTCACCCGTTACAAGATGGGTGAAGGACTCGAAAAACGTGGCGAGGATTTCAGCAACGAAGTCGCTTCCCTGCTGAGCTAGTTAACAGGTCTTGTTGCGGAAGAGATAGATGACCACAGCAAACACTGAATCAGGAAGCAAACCATTAGTCTACACCCGAGTTCTTTTGAAGATCTCGGGTGAAGCATTGATGGGTGAACAGAACTACGGCATCGATGTCGACGTTGCGCGGAGTGTGGCTGAAGAGCTGAAGGCCGTTCATCAGATGGGTGTTCAGGTCGCGGTTGTCGTGGGCGGCGGTAACATCTTTCGCGGCGTGTCGAAGAGTGCCGGCAACATGGATCGTTCGTCAGCCGACTACATCGGGATGCTGGCCACCGTGATGAATGCCGTCGTACTTCAGGACGCCCTTGAAAAGACCCAGGTCGACACGCGTGTGCTGTCAGCAATCGACATCCCGCAACTCGCCGAGTCGTTTATTCGCCGGCGTGCTGTACGCCATCTTGAAAAAGGGCGGGTAGTCATCTTCGCCGCCGGTACTGGTAATCCGTATTTCACCACTGACTCAGCGGCCGCGTTACGTGCGTTGGAAATCAAAGCTGACATTATCCTGAAAGCAACGAAGGTCGACGGCGTCTATACTGCCGATCCGATGGCCGACGCGACGGCGGAACGATTCACCGACATCACTTATCAAAAGGTGCTCGAAAAACAGTTAAAGGTGATGGATGCGTCGGCAATCTCTTTGTGCATGGACAATAATTTACCCATAATTGTTTTCAACATGCGCGAAGCCGGAAACATCAGGCGCGTAGTAATGGGCGAAGTCGGAGTAGGAACAAAGGTTTGGTTAGGTAAATAAGAATTCGGAGTCGAAGACGATGAATGAGAAAGACGTAATCAAAGAAACTAAACCCAGAATGGAAACTGTGATCGATGATTTCAGAAGAAAACTCGCCACAGTTCGGACCGGTCGAGCCGCGGTTAGTCTGCTTGACACCGTATTGGTCGACTATTACGGCACCCCGACACCACTCAGCCAGATGTCTTCAGTGCATGCACCCGAACCGCAAATGTTAACGGTGCAGCCCTGGGACCAGTCGCAGATCGGCGCGATCGAGAAAGCAATCCGCACTTCTGATTTAGGGTTGAACCCCTCGAACGATGGCAA
Source organism: Pyrinomonadaceae bacterium (assembly GCA_036518995.1). Taxonomy (GTDB): domain Bacteria; phylum Acidobacteriota; class Blastocatellia; order Pyrinomonadales; family Pyrinomonadaceae; genus PSRF01. The sequence continues at coordinate 48,075 of DATDMC010000075.1, forward strand.
GCTGGTGCGCGTGCCGATTCCCGCACTCACGGAAGAACGCCGTAAACAACTCGCCAAGCAGGTGCACGACATCGCCGAAGATCATCGGACGGCAGTTCGCAATGTCCGGAGAGACAGCAACGACCGGCTTAAGAAGATGCTGAAGGAAAAGACCATTTCGGAAGATGCCGAACGCGATAGCCTTGAGGAAATCCAGAAACTCACGAATGGCTATATCGCCAGGATCGATGAACTCGCGAAAGCGAAAGAAGTTGAACTAACCAGCGTCTAAGTTACTTGCTAGTTGACCTTTAAAGGCTGCCATCACGGCGGCCTTTTCTTTGACCAAAGCTCTTTACACTTTATATAGGTTGGAGTCTCAATTTCCCGCTAACACCACGACCATCGCTACTCCGCAGATACCACCGACTTTATGTCGGTTGGAGTTTCAATTTCCAGCTAACACACGACCCTGTCCCGCCCCTCAGATACCACCGACTTTATGTCGGTGGAGTTTCAAGTTCCAGCTAACACACGACCATCGCTACTCCGCAGATACCACCGACTTTATGTCGGTCGGAGTCTCAAGTTCCACCTAACACACGACCGTCGCTACCCCGCAGATACCACCGACTTTATGTCGGTCGGAGTCTCAAGTTCTAGCTAACACCACAGCACCACAGAGTAGCCGGAAATTGAAACTCCACCGACGTAAAGTCGGTGGTCTCTGCGGAGTAGCGGCGGTCGTGGTGTTAGCGGGAAATTGAAACTCCACCGACGTAAAGTCGGTGGTGTCTGCGGAGTAGCGGCGGTCGTGGTGTTAGCCAGAGATTGAAACTCCACCGACGTAAAGTCGGTGGTGTCTGCAGAGTAGCGGCGGTCGTGGTGTTAGCTAGAACTTGAGAACTCCACCGACGTAAAGTCGGTGGTACCGATTTGTCGGTGGTGACCAATTTTAGTGAGGAATCACAAACACATCATCGCCTAACGTCTGGTTCAACTTCACGTCCTTCACATTATACTCGGCAAAGAACGCACCCTGGGCCATCTCGAACCGCTGCGAAAAACTCATCGGCACCAACACTCCGTCTACGTCTTTAAACTTATTGTTCTCAGTGCCGAAGGTGTAATTCTGATAGTACATGAGGAAGCTCATGACTCGTCCATTCGCCGGATCAATATAGAAGTCGGTCGTATAGCCTTCCGGATCCTCGATACGAAAGCCACGTTGTTTTTTCTTGTCCGCAATCGCGGTGACTTTGTAACCCGTTTGGTCGTAACGCATCAACGCGCCCATGCCAAACTTCGTCAGCGGCGGCAACTCCACACCGGGCATGGAACTAAACGAATTTTGTCCGTCAAATATCTGCTTGAAGACAAACACCGGACGCGCGTCGAGTTCCATCCTCAACTTATTGCCTGCCGTCGTGATCGAAAACGATCCCGGAATCGACTGAATACTGTTCGGCGCATATAGCTGGACCGAACCGCGCAGGATCATATTCTGCACATTCCGAAACTTGTCCCCACCCTGTGCCAGAAATGCGGCCCGGGCCAACTCACTTGGCGTACTCGTCGGCGTGATAACTATCGCCGGCGCCGCGGCAGTTGCAGCAGGAGCGCTGGCATTCTTTTGCGTCGCATCCTGAGCGCTTACGGAAACTGCGACAATCAAAATAATTCCTGGTAACCAAAATCTTTTCATAGCTTGTCTTCCTCTAAAAGTTCAGTCTAACCCGGGCGTAAATTCTGCGATTACCTGCTCCGGTGCTGCCGCCACCGCCGCCGAATCCACCAAAGCTACCTGCCAATCCTAACGATTGACCGAAGTTAGGTGACAAGAGATTTCCGACTGGCGTACCGAGATTGACGGTATTGAGCAAGTTTTGAAAATTGATGGACAGGTTCAGCGTAAAACGCTTCTCACTCGGTGTCGCTGGTCCACCTTGCGGCATCGGTCCTATTCCTCCGCCTCTAACATTTCCGCCACCACCACCTCCGGCAACCATCGGACCACCTGATCCTCCTGGTCCACCAGGGCCGGTCGGTCCACCCGGGCCTCGTCCCGCACCAGCCGGCGCTTGTGCTGCTGCGTTTGCGGGAGCAGCGTTAGCTCGATGTATTTCACCAAACTGGAACGTACGACTAATACCAAGATTTACGCTCAACGAACCAGGACTATTGCCGTAGTTGCGCGGCACCAGTTTTTCGCCTGGCAATGGCCGCAGGTTGAAATTACCGAAAGGCGTGCAACGAATTGTAACTAAATTACAGTTGGCGTTCGCCCCAGCAAAACTCGGACGCTCGTTAACTTGTCGATCGAGATTTAGATCCTGACCCGTAATGATGTTGAATGGTGGACCAGTGTTGGCGACCACAAACGGATTCAGGACCACCTTGTACCAGGGCAAGCTGATCGTGCCAAACATACTAAAGCGATGGCGAACGTCGAACGAACCACGACCAAACTCGCCGGTCGCGTCGTAGGAGTTCATGGGAAACAACGAGCTGCTACCTTGTCCGTCGCTATCGTTTGTCGACTTGCTTAGCGAGTAGTTTCCCTGCAACGTTATCGATCGGCTCAAGCGACTGTTGAAACCAATAAAGAACTGCCGCTGATTAAACTGGGCGCTCGCTTCAAAGCGATAGACCTCACCAAGACTCGGGTTTGGTCTGATGCCATTCGGAGTTAGCGCAGTGATCGTGGCGGGAATGGGCGCATTGACGTCTCGGGCGCGGATCACATGCGTGATGTGAATGTTGTAGAAACCAATCGTCATCGTAATGTTGCGAGGTAACTGTCTTTCGATCTGACTTCCCGCAACAAACACAGTCGGCGCCTGAAGGTTTGGATCAACTTGCCAGATTGTCTGCTGAGTTGTCGGCACACCCGTCACCGAAGGGACGGTGTTCGGATTGAACTGATTGAGAATCGAATAAGTTTGCGCAACAGCCGGCAGCAGTTGTTCAGCGACCGAGGGCGGATTCAGACGATCAGATGGTTCGGTGATAAACGTCTGGATCACATTGACGCCGTTAAAACGATTGGCCGTCAGCGTCGAGTTCTCGCTAAAACGGTTGTAGAAGAAACCGGTACCAACACGAATCACCATCTTTGGTGGCTTTGCGCTATTGGCCGCGCCAGGCGACCACGCAACCGCCACGCGGGGCGCGAAGTCATATCGGCTGTGTGCATTGGTCTGAGTTTCGTAGCGTAGACCATAACTAAACGTGAGGTTCGGTTTATAGCGCCAGTCGTCCTGCGCATAAACGCCTAAATCTGTCTGGCTGACGGTTGCAAACGGATTACCGGCACTGATGCTGAACGACGAAGCCCCGCCTCCGGCGGCGCGAATTTCAGCCGGCGTCTTTCCCTGACTCTGCAACTGAAGCGTGAGTTGATAACGCTCAATACTCGAAAGTCCGAAACCACCGTTAAAGGTCCAGGAACCCCCAAAATTGCTGGGGTTCGTATCATCAATGCTGACATGCCTGATGCGGCCACCAAATTTAATTGCATGAGTAGCAACCTGTTTGGCGGTGAAGTTATTCAGTTCCCAGCTATCGCGCACGTTGATCGAATGACCAACCTGAGAACCGCCCGAGTTGAAAGCACTGTTTACGTTTAGCGACGGAACCAGGTTGTTACCAATGTTTTCGTTGCGGTTTCGGCTGTACTGAAACTTAACTTCATTGATCGTAGTTGGATTCAACACTGCCGTTTCGGTGAGCTGGATATTTTGATTTGTCGACACGACGTCGAAGCCACGCTCCGGCAAATTGAATCCGCCCACTCCCTGATCTTCAGTGCGAAAACGGAAATAGTTGTAGCGAGCAATCAGCGTGTTGTTCGTATTGATGGCGTAATCAAGGCGCGGACTAAAACTGGTATTCCGGCGCGGCACCAGAAAGCCCTGGCCAATCTCCCTCTGATTGAACGCCGAATCCAAAACTGTGGCGCGAATCAGTTCGTTGTCATCAGTTTCACCACGATTGACTTCGAGAAAGTAAGAAGCTTTTCGTTTGACGAGTGGACCACTCAAGTTGAAGTTGTACTGACGAATTTGGAAAGGAGTGCGTTTCTTTGAAGTAACTGCGAACGGGTTTCGGGAGTTAAGACTTTCGTCGTTGAAATTAAACGACGCGCCGCCGCGAAGTTTGTCCGTGCCCGGCCGGGTAAGAATATCAATGCGTCCGGAAGGTTGATCGTTTTCGGCCGCGAACGGATTCTGGTTGATGCGAATCTCTCTAATCGAATCCTTCGACGGCATATTGCCCCCCGTGAAGCCGTCGATATAAATCTGCCCACCGTTTGGACCAATCGCTGGACCAGCCAACGCTTGTAAAGCAGCCGCCAGCTCATCCGGATCGTCCGGAAGAGCGTCCAGATCTTTTCCTCCAATCACTGTCTGATTGGCGTTGTTGGTGGAGTCAGTACTGACTGGCGTTTCGGCGCCGACCGTCACCTTCTCTTCAATCGTGACCTTTAAAGTCAGATCGAGAGAAACACGCTGGCCTGTAATCTCTACTTCTTTTGGTTCAGTTAACGTGAAGCCGGAGGCTAAGGCAGTGACGGTGTACTTTCCGGGAGCAAGTCCAGTGAAAGAGTAAACACCTTCGGCATTGGTCGTAGTTTTCTTCTCTACGCCGGTCGCATCGATCAACGTGACGTTGGCGCCGACGATTGCTGCGCCGAGTTCGTCGGTGATCAGGCCTCTTAGTGAGCTGCGGGCCTGACCTAACGTCAGAATCGAAGCGAGGAAAATGATCAGACTAATGCCGAAAAACTTGCGAAAGGAGCTGGGGGAAAAGTTCATTTCAAAAACCCTTGGGGGAAACAGGCTTACGCCTAAGTGGTAATTACCAAAGCCGCGGGCGCCCACCGCTGAGCGGCCGCGAGCTTTGAACGTCGAGTCAAAAAGTCAGTACCACCTCGCGGAGCGGGTGGGTGATTACGGCAAACCAATGCCAAACGAAATGCCACTTCCACCCAGGCCGGCTGCGGGATTTGGCGCGGCCTGACCGGGTTGCGGTCGCGGAGCCATCATGGTTAGAAGAGTGTCAGCACCAGCCACGAGGGCGATGGCCGTCAGGCGAGTTGGATCAACTCCCTGCGTACTGGAGACGATGATAGTGTCGCCGACCTTAACATCCGCGACAGAAATGGTTGGGAGTCGCTCCAGCATGTCGTTAATGTTGAAGCCGCCGCGCGCGCCATTTCCGCCCGGACCTCCGGGGCCGCCCTGCGGTCTTGCGCCCTGGCCTCCGCCGTTTGGTTGTACGGCCGGCGCACCTTGTCCACCACCTGCAGGCGGAGCACCGCCGCCACGATTGCCACCACCACCCATCATTCCCATCATCTGTCCCGCCGGGGGAAATCTACGTAAAACAGCGTCCTGCTTGATAACTATCGTGAGCGGATGCTTCTTCTCTAACTCGTTGATCTTGATTTCACCGGTGGCCGGATCAACTGCGGTGACTACTCCGGCAATCGTGCGAAAACTTCCGGTTACGACTTTTTGTGGAGTGAAGTGAGTTCCATCTTCACTTTTATCACCGAGCGCACGAAGCTGATCGCCAACCTTTAATTCGGAAAATGCACTAGGCTTGGCATCACTAAACTTGATCGAGTCAGGCGCGTAACGCCGCATTTCGGTCTTGTCGGAAACCGGTACGATTACGTTTTGCGTACCTGTCATGGTGCGGCTTTGAATGGTGATCTCATTAGCTTCCGGTTTCAACGCCGTAACTACTCCGAGTATTCCGCGTCGTCGCCATTCAACGCGTTCAGCCTCCTGCTTTTTCGCGATATCACCTTTCGACATCACGACTATCTGAAGCGCAGACACCGATTTGCGATCCTCGGCCACCGTGCCACGCGCCCAAATGCGATCACCTTCGGCCACGTCCGAAAACGCGATGTCAGTCGCGGTCGTTAGCGAAGTTTCACCCGGCGCCAGCTTCTTGTAAGTCGTGCGGTCCGTATAAAGGACCATCACTTCGGATCCAGCGTCGGTCCTGATGGTGACTAACTTGGAAGCCGCGTCGATCGACTTCACTTCACCAATTGCGCCTTTTGCCTGAATGCCGGGATCCTGCGTTTGCGGTAATGATGCGGCCTTCGATGAAAAGCTTGAATTAACTGAAATGAAACCCGCCAGTATTATCGCGGCTGCTAAAAAGAGCGCCCTCATCTACTCGTCCTTTCTGTCCTTTTAGGTGAACACCGCAAGCTGCGGTCTTATGACTGCTAAATCGTAAAGAGGAACTCTTCCGTGGCGAATGCCAGAACTGGTACGCAACTGAACCGAAGAATGTTCAGCTTTACGCCTCTTACGAAAGCAACGATTAGAACTGTGCGCTATTAACGCCTTTGGGTGAATTTTTGCGCCAGCCTCCCGAACGCCTGTTCGGAACGAATATGATGCCTCAAAGTTGGGTAAGATTTGTATCGCTCAGAAGGAAGGAGCGCTTTCAGCCCGCCGCCAGCCCACTCGATAACGGGCCGTAAGGGCCAACCCGAGACTTAAAACTACCATCACTGCCACGACAAATGGCCAAACGTAAGGCAGTGAAGTAAGGAGGACCCAGAAAGCGGTACCAATTAATAAAGCGACCGACTCAGACTGTTTACCAAACGAAACATACTTCCGCTGCAGCCATCGTCCTGTCGCCGCCGCTAATACCACTCTACCAAACAGCCAGCCAACCAGCATCAGGATCAGCGCCATTATGCCCACCAAGGCACTGATGGCTTCTGGTAAGACTCGCAGGCAGGCAACAACTCCAGCGCCAATAACCACTGACGCAGTAAAACCAATTAGAGCGACTCGTAAACTGGTTAGCTGCAGTCTGGTGACTCCGCGACTAATCGTTCCCGGCATTGCGGCAGTCAAAGCAAGCGCCACGATGAACCAGAATAAGACCGCGAGCAGACGCAGGCCGATATAACCGGAGGTCCAACTTGGCCGCAACAAACCGGAAGGAGTTCGCATTAGATTACGGAGTTCCTGTTGATAGCCCGCATACATCATCGTCATGGCTGCCGGATTTCGCTGCGGCGTGGCATCAACGTGTTTATAAACTCCTCCAATAACAATCACATCGCCATTGATCTTCGCGCCCGCAAGCTGAATGACTGAACCGCCAATCGCCGCCACGTCTCCTTCGACTGTTCCTTCGACAATCACATCGCTACCAAATCCGATGGCCCCTTGTTTCACTGTGCCCTGAATTCGAATTGGATTACCCATTCCAAAGACCGTGCTGTCAGTAACTCCGCTAATTACAACCTCGGGCTCAGCGGTAGTGTCGTTAGCTGCCTGGGCATGGACCACGCCAACTAAAACCACTAACCAGACCAGAAACGCAGCAAGCCGGCAGATGTGAATGAATTGCGGAAATGCGGAATTGCGGAAGTCGTTGTTCTGCTTAGGTGAATTCGAAAGCGGGAACGGAGCGACAACTTTTAGCGACGAGGTAATCATTCGACCAGGCGGCCCCTTACTCGATTGCGCCCGTGCGATGATAGTTGGAAATTAATCGGGAAAGCACCAGCAGAGCTAAAGCAAAGAGAGCAAAAACTAAAACAACGTTTCCTGTTTCAACGACGAGTCTCCTGCTTACGACTCGAGAAATAATCGCGACGCTGGCTACTGAGTCGTAGATTGTGTGCCAAAGAAATTCGAGCACGCCGGTCACTTTTGCAAACACACTACGAATGAGGCCGACACTCATCTGGCGTGTCGTCGCACCGATCAATCCAAAACCGGTACAAGCCAGAATGAGACAAATCAACAGGGCCTTCTTATTTTCAGCCGCGGAGCGAACTCCACTCATATCACTGACTGCCCGGGCGGCAACGATGCGCGAAAAGTCGGCCGGCACAGAAACTTCAGCATCGTTTGTAAACGCCGAATCGAGCGCACAAATGAATTGCTGATGGATTCGCAATTCATCCCGGCACTCTGAGCACAAATCCAAATGGGCTTCGAAAACCGACTGAGCAGCATCGTCCAGTTCCCCATCGATATACGCGGGAATCAGGTTTTGACTGCAAAGCTGTTCGCTGTTTCGCTTCATAAGCTAGATGCTCGTAATTCCCTTCTGGACGAACTGCTGCCGCATCATTTCACGCGCCCGAAACAGACGATTCTTGACGGTGCCAAGCGGTAAGCCCGTCACCTCTACAATTTCTTCATAAGTTAAATCCTGGGAGTGACGGAGGATCACGAGTTCCCGATAGGTGGCTGGTAAAGTGCGAACGACACTTTCAATTTCGATGCGGCGTTCCTTTCGTTCGCTTTCCTGTTCGGGAGTTAGCCGGCCGCATTCAATCGGCAGTTCAAAACTTTCGGACTCAGTACCGCCAATGATTGACTGCTCACGCGTGGCTGTTCGTCGCAGATGATCGACGGCCGAGTTGTGCGCGATTTTGTAGATCCAGGTTGAGAACTTGAATTCCGAGCGGTAGCGGAAAAGGGAGTTGTAGACTTTGATGAAGATTTCCTGAGTGAGGTCGAGGGCCGATTCGTAGTCGCCGACCATACGATAAACGTAGGCGGAGATGGGTCGTTGATACCGCCGGACCAGTTCTTCAAAACTGCCTTCTACTCCGGAAACTGCGCTCGCAACCAATTCGCGGTCGTTTTCAGCGGCTAAATCTCGGGCAAAAGTGGACGAAATAGGGGACGCTAAGGTAGTCATGATGCAAGGGTGTTACGTTTGGAAAAACGGAATAGTTTCAACCGAAATGTAAGCCTCGAACCACTTTAGAAGGAAAGAGTTGCGAGTCCGGCAGGCGCAGCAATAGCGTCGAAACTCAAGTCGCGGCTGGGTAGCATTAGGCCCAGATCTTCGGCGTCCATCGGCTCCAATGAATCGCCGGTCGTTTCGTTCACAATTTCGGTGGCGCGTTTTTTTGTAAGGCCTTCGCCAACCACCATCATGCGACGTAAAGGGGAGGCCTCATCGCCGCCATCACCGATTCGCCGGTCGCGATAGAACAACAACAAGCGATAAAACTCGTCTTCGCAGTCCTGATCGGAACACGTAACACTCCGCACGATTAAAGGATGGCGGCCGCGCATAATCACTGCCGTAAAACCTTCATTCGTACCACTGAGCAGGAGCGAATCACCAGCTCCGCCGACCCGCACCAGCCACTGAGATTCACCAACATGGCGCGGAAGAATTAGACCAGCTCGCCAGCCCAACGAAGCCAATACCGATTCATATTCAGCGAGAACGTCTCGACGCGTGGCGATCGCGAGGTAACGCTCGCGTCCTTGCAGATCTTTCTGCAATTTCTCTTTTGAGATTGAGAGCTCTTCGAGCGACGCCCCAAAACCCCGCTCTATCTTCCAACGCATTACGTCCTGCATTTCGGCAGACGACTGCGATTGGCTTTCTATCGTCAAAACGAGGGTACGAGTCGTGGCTTCGGGCAGACTCAAGGACCAGCGCTTTTGTTTCATCAACCCGGCACTGGCCGCGAGTTCGCTCAGAATACTTGCTAACTGGGCCGGGTTAGGAATGTTCTGTTCATCAAAACTCGGCAGAACCACTGACTCGGAAAGATTAAACGTCGCCGCCCGCCGCACAGTACAACTGTTGCCACGCCCTTTTTCAACATGGACCACCGACGCCACGCCACGCTCCAAACCAATAGCAGTCGACGGATACCACGGATCGATTATTTTGGAAATGAGATTGGGCACGGGAGATTTAAGATTTCAAATTTCAGATTGTTTGGTAGCTAAACGGCACCTTGAGCTCGATCGTTGTTTGAATGTCACCACTATTTCGACCAGTCACTTCAGCTTGCGATCAATCTGAAATCTTAAATCTGAAATCTGAAATCCGAAATCTCCTACCATTCACTATACGCCGTTCCTTCAGATGAAACGTCGCCTGACGAGCTGTGTATGTCGGTCATGCCTGACTGGCCTTCGCTTGAATTTGGATCGTCGCCGGTCGTGATGGCCCAATCCTTTTGCGAAGTAAACGGGTCAACCGGAACCTCACGCATGTAACCTTCGCTCGCCAGTTCGTCGAGCGATTGTGGTAAGCGACCTTTATCAGCCGCAAACTGATCGATCAGCTCCCGCATTTTGTGCAGATCGTCGCGTAGCACAGCTTCGCGCGTGGCGGTGATGGTCTTCTGGTACTGAGGCAGAGTGATAGCGGCCAGAATGATGATGATAGAAATCACAATCATCAGCTCCAGCAAAGTGAAGCCACGCGCTAATGATTTCCTGATTTTCGAAAATTCGCGTTGCGCTTCAATCTTACCAGTCACTGTACTGCTCTCCATTTAATGATTTTTCTTTGGACTTTGATCGAACATCGAAGACATTTTCGCCACCCCACGAGGTGGTGTCGACTGCGTCGTAACAGGATTTAAAATCCCAATCCGCTTTACCAGTCATCGGATCGATCGGAATTTCACGCAGGTAAACTTTCTTCTTCGTTGAAGCCTGCGAATCAAGCACGGAATTAGTGTTCGTACTACTCGTGCCCGTGCTCTGTAAACCTTGTCCACCTTGTCCTGAACCCGCCCGCGGCAAAACGTTAACGCCTTCCGTCAGCATTTCCAACGTTGGCGGATAGCGGTCCGGATTATCAACTCCAAAAATCGTGCAATCGCTGATTACGACTTTGCTTCTGGGATCCACGAACAAATTTCCCGGGCCACCCGGTTGATTACCTGGCTGCGGTTGCCCGATTCCAACCGTGCCGGAGCAATTCATGCCAACCGTGTCGCGATGAAATTCATCGATCGCCGTGCGCATCTGCCGCAGCGAATCGCGAAGCTGTTGTTCCCTCTGCCGGCGTACCGCAACTCTTACTAACGGAATCACGCCCATCGTCAGAATCGTAAGCACAGTAATCGTAATTACGAGTTCAATTAGCGAGAACCCGCTCGACTTCCCTCCGGCCGACATAAGAACGCGGCGACTTCCTGTTACCAAGTCGCCGCGTTGTCTCCAGGCCGTCTTTTGCCTGTTAATTAGTTTGCGCATTACTGCTTAACTGTTGCAGTCCCTTGCTTCACTTCCGTCACGACATCGCGTGCGTCAGCAGCTACCAGGTGCAAAGTCTCCTTGTCGAAGATCAATGCCGCATCACCTGCACCGATGGCTTCGACGTCGATAAAGATCAGGTCACCTATTCCCTTGATGGCGCTCTTACTATTCAACGCTGAGATCGAAATCATGCAAACTCCGGTGGGATCAACCTGCTGAGCGAAAGTCGCTCCCAAACCTTCGGACTGTCCCGTCAAAAGCGATCCAGCGGAAACAGCATTTACCTTGATTACTTTCGGATCAAAACGCAGCGCCAACATCGCAACGCTCAACGAAACGTCCGAACTCAGTTGAACTGCATAGCGTCGTTTTTCACCAACCTTCAACGGTTCGTTACCATTTGCCAAACTCAGTTGCGCGATACGTGCGCCAGACCTGGTGTTGAGCGATGTATCGACCGCCGCCGGTAAACTCGTCAATACGGCATTCTGTGTTCCGGCATTACTCGCATTTACTGTGGCCACTTCAGAAGCAGCTTGCGTGCTTACCAATGATTTTGGCGCCGGCACAAAAGAAGGAAGTTCTTCGACAGTATCAGTGGATTTCTTGTCGACAGCAGCCACTTGTTTATTCACGACTGGCGTCACTGTCTGAGCAGTTTGAGTAACAGGTTCAACTTCCCGATCCGGAAGCTGAACATTGACCTCACGTGGGATGGCCCTCGCGGCGGCAATTTGATCATCACGGTCTGCATCGCGAACCATTTCCGCGAGCGAGCCGGTGGTTGGCGACGACAAAGTTCCGCTCGGCCTCATCTCTTCGTCACGCGGAGTCACTGTCGGCGCGCGAAGAACTCGAGGAGTCACTGAAATCACGATATCGATCTGACGATTGTTGTGCGTCGGCGAAGTGAACAAGCGACCGACGACCGGGAAGCCGCCAACAAATGGCAAACCTTGTCGTCCGCGAGTTTCCACATCCTGCGAAACGCTGGCCAGCATCATCGTGCGATTGTTTTGGACGCGGGCCGTACCGGTGATTGTACGTTCGGTGAAGGTTGGCGTTAGCGTGCTGGCGCCGAGCACATCCTTCGACTCAATATTCATCTTTACCTGTACGTCAAGATTCGGGAAAACTTGTGGCGTGAACTTGAGTGTTAGACCAGTTGGTTCGTAGTTGATAACCGGAAAACCACCTGACGGGAAGCCAGTGTTAGTTGTTGTCGTCCCGGTCTGAACACCAAACGGATACGCTTGCGCAGTTTGCACTGGCACGCGTTGACCGATACGAGCTGTTGATTCTTCACCATTGAACGCGTGCACCTGGGTTGACGCAATCAACCTCGTATTGTCGCGACTTTGAAATGCCGTTAAGGTTGATTGAGGAATGACCAGGGCAGCCGCCAATGCGGTCGGCACGGAGCCGACAAACGCTCCGAGGTTCACACCGCGTCCACCACCTCCATTCACAATACCGTTGTCAGTAAGCAATGAGAAACCCGGCGAACCACCAATATTGAAGACGCCGTTGCTGCCCGGCGTACCAATCTGATTGCCAAACTGGAACAGATCGTTCTTCGAGACTTCGTAGATGTTGACGTCCATCACGACTTCAGCGCGGTCCTTGTCGATACTCTGCAGCAGGTCGCCAATTAGTCGTACGTTTTCCGCCGTGTCACGAACCGTCAAACTGTTCGTTGCGTCGTCAGGAACAACGATGGTCTGCGGTCGACCAACTGACGGCGGAATTGCCTGCTGGACAAGTGTGCGCGCATCGGTCGGCTTCATGTTCGACAAGAAGAACGTGCGCAGTACCAACTGCTGGTATTGCGGGCGACGGCTTTGATCCGCAACGAGAATGGTGCGACGACTAAGTTTTTGGAAGAACAGACTTTCCTGCAGGAACACGTAATCGAGCGCTTGTGCGGTGGTTACGTCGTGGAGATTGATGTCGAGATTACGCGACTGTCCGGATGGAAATGATTGCTTGTCGAAGATAACGTTGAGATTCAACTGCTCTGCGTATAAACGAATGAACGATTTGAGATCACCGGTATAACTAACGACGCGCATCTGCGTCGAAGACGTGGGCGCAAGATCCTGGCTCGTCGCACTCGTCGGGGTGAAAATCGTGTCTTGCGGGTCGGCTGGTTTTGGAGAGGCCTTTCCTTCTTTAACGGCCTGCAACCGCAACATCCGCTCCATCTCGGCTACGGCCAACTCGTTAACCGAGTCATAACCATACGCCTGCCGGAACGCGTTGTAAGCGCCAACAAAATCTCCCTGTTCAGCCAGCGAGCGACCCTGCTGCATGTACGTCTGCGAAGCGTTAAAACTCGCCCGACGAAAATGCATCTGGTACTCCATGTTTGCCGGATCGGCGGCGACGGCAAGCGTGAACTCCTGGGCAGCTTTGTCCCATTGTTGAGCATTTTCCAGCTCCATTCCACGCTTGAAATTCTTCTCGCCTTTTTTCGCAAACGCCGTCATCGGCAGCGACAACAAGCTGAAGGCCAGAACTAAAGAAATAATTGTTCGAGTACGCATAGTGTTTATCATTGTCGTTCTAGTCGGGAGGTGGACAGATTCGGCGCGGTAATAATGCCGCCGGAACGCTTAAGATGCAAGATCAACGCATCCGATTTCCTTACACGCAAAAAAGAATTTTTGGTTCCCTAAAACCTACGATTTTTAGCACTTAATCGCCTTAAGTGGCTTTCGCAAAGTCGTTGTAGTGGTCAAAGAGTCAGTACCACGTCGCGGTAGCGGGTGGGTCGACCACGCCAATTACAGACAAACCGACCTGCTACCGCGAGGTGGTACTGACTCTTGATCTGATTTGCAAAGCCTCTTAAGTGGCGACACTTAGTTCATCAACGAAGGTTACACGGTTAATTTCGTGCAACGTTGAGGTGCCACTGAAGACTTTCTGAAGCGCCGACTCGCGCAGACTCTTCAATCCCTCCGCCTCCGCAGCGCGACGCACTTCTGAACCCGGCCGGCGCTCGATAATCATCTCTCGAATATTGTCTGAAAGGTCGAGAAGTTCGTGGATTGCGGTTCGACCGCGATAACCGGTGTGATTACAGGCGTCGCAACCTACGTTGCTATAAAACGGATGGTTGCGATATTGGTCGGGTTGAAGTCCTGACTCGGCAAGTTCGGTGTCAGCAGGTTGATACTGGCGTTTGCAATACAAGCACAACATGCGCACCAGGCGTTGCGCCAGCACGCAGTTAAGAGACGAGACGAAGTTATAAGGCTCAACGCCCATGTTCAAAAAACGCCCGATAACGTCGATAACGTTATTGGCGTGGACGGTGGTGAATACAAGGTGACCAGTCAACGCCGACTGAATAGCAATTTGGGCTGTTTGGTTGTCACGAATTTCCCCAACCATGATCTTGTCAGGATCGTGGCGAAGGATTGAACGAAGACCGCGGTCAAACGTCAGTCCCTTTTTCTCGTTGACCGGAATCTGCGTGATGCCATGTAACTGATATTCGACCGGATCCTCGATCGTAACGATCTTGTCTTCGTCGTTTCGAATTTCGTTAAGCGCCGCGTAAAGCGTCGTGGTTTTGCCGGAACCGGTAGGTCCGGTCACCAGGACCATCCCATACGGCTCAGCGATGTAACGGCGAAACTTTCTTAAATCATCTTCAGCAAAACCGACCACATTGAGGTTCAGGTTGCGAAACTCTTCGTTGATCTGTTCCTTATCGAGAATACGAATGACCGCGTCTTCGCCGTGAATGGTCGGCATGATGGAAACACGGAAGTCGACGTTGCGTCCTTTGTAACGCACGCGGAAACGACCGTCTTGCGGAACACGTCGCTCGGCGATGTCTAATTCAGACATGACCTTGATACGCGAAATCAAAGTCTGGTGATAAGCGAGGTCAATCGGATCAACCTTCGCATGAAGCGCGCCGTCAATACGATACTTGACCTGCACCTGGGAGTCCTGCGTTTCGATGTGAATATCAGAGGCGCGCGACTCCATCGCGTTGTAAATGATCGTATCGACCAATTTGATGATCGGCGACATTTCAGCGTCAGTCGCCAACCGATCTAAATCGAGAACTTCCTCGCCATGTTCAGTTTCCTTGACGAGTGAGATGCGAAAGCCCGATGCGGCTTCCTTCAAGACCCGCTGAGTTGTATCGCCTTTTCGTAAAACGACTTCGACAGCGCCGGCCGTAGCGACGTGCGGAACGATCCGCGTACGTAATGTGCCGGCGAGATCGTCGAGGCGCTCAAGATCCGTCGGATCCGCCATCGCGATGTGCAGGCCCCTTGTGTCTCTTTTCAGCGGAACAAACTGATAACGGACCATCAGATCGACGGGGACTTCGGTAAACAAATTGAAGTCAATCGGCGACTCTTTATCGGGAGGAAGCAAGTCGACAAACGGAAGTCGATAACGACGAGCTAGGTCGCGCGCCGCCTTCATTTCGGGAGGTTGATGATCGTCAATCCCTCCGGTAACCGGGGGATTTTGTAGTGCTACGGTTTCGTTTTCACTCATTCTTTAATAACCACGGTGAGACTAGTGATGGCCCGTGATGCCGGAACTACTCGAGATTGATTGAATAATCGGGAGATAAATGGCGAGCAGAATCGTTACCACCACGCCGCCCATCACGACAAGAATCGCAGGCTCAAGTGTAGTCGTCAACTGCTCCAACCTGACTTCTGATTCGGCATCATAAAACACTGCTACTTCGTCCAACATCTCACGCAAACTGCCTGACCTTTCACCGATTCCGATCATATCGATCGCCAGCGGCGGTAACCAACCTGCTTCTTCCAAGCTCTCGGTAAATGAACGCCCTTCCCGGATCATCGGAAGAATCGAGGAGCTGCGTCTGCGGAGTTCGAGATTGGTAATCGACTCAGAAGCAATTTCCCACGACTCAACCAGCGTGATGCCGCCGGCGAGTAGAGTTGCGAGCGAGCGAGTAGCCTGGGCAACCGAAAGTTGAATCGCTAAACTACCAGCCAGCGGAACTCTTAGAATCAAAGCGCTGAGCTGGAGTTTGCCGCGCGGAGTTCGCGACCAGAGAAATAGCAACACTGAGCCAACGATCACGAGCGGTCCAAACCAAACAACGTTGGACGACATCCAGTGTGAAAGTCCGACTACGATTTGCGTCACGGTGGGGAGTTCACTACCGAAACCCGTAAACAAGTCAGACATTCTGGGCACGACGTAGACAGTCAAAAAAGTGACCATACACGCCGACGCAAACAATAGAAACAATGGATAAGCCAAGGCGCCGCGAATTTTCCGTCGCAGCGCAACGTTGCGTCTCATATAGGAGACGTAGCGACTAAGAACATCGTCGAGTGCGCCTGAACGTTCACCGGCGAGAATTGAAGCCGTGTAAATGCGGGGAAAAAGTTTCTGTTCAGCGAATGCTTCAGACAGCGCCGCGCCGCCCCGAATTTTATCCTCGACGTCGCCCAGGACTGCACGCAAACGTGACGAGGCTGCGCGTTTACGCAACATCGTAATCGCCTGCAGAATCGGAATACCGGCGCGTACAAGAGCAGCGAGTTGTTGATTGAAAAGCAGGAAGTCGTTGGCTTTGACTCGAGGTGCACCGCCGCGACCGAATCGGGTGAGAGCAGAGACGCCGGATGTTTTGGGCGGAATGACGGTGAAGACACGGAAGCCCTCGCGTTCGAGACGGGCCCGGGCCTCACCGACGCCTGTGGCCTCAATCGTACGTGTAACAACTTCGCCAGCAGGCGTTCCTAATCGACAAACAAACTCAGCCATAAACTAGAGTGACTTTGGAGTATAGCATGCAGATCGAGCAAGTCGGATTGTGCGATCGTCGCATCCGGTACACGCGCTGATTAGCGAGAAGTTGCAAAGATGCGAGATGGTTGGGAAATTCCACAACGGGAGTTTGTGGATGCTTCAAGTCCACCTAAAACCGCCGCTCCCAAGTTTGAATGGACCATTTCGCTTACTCTCTACGCGTTATTAAATGTAATCATCAAAACCCGAGGAGAAGCCTCCATGAGTGCGCCCAGACAACAAGAACCAACCCCGCAACTAGCAATGTTCCAAATCATCTCAGGATTTTGGGTTTCGCGAGCCGTCTTTGTAATCGCCAAACTCGGCATCCCTGATCTTCTTAATTCAGGTTCTAAAACCGCAGACGAACTCGCAGCCGCAACTGACACGCACACGCCATCACTGTTTCGCGTCCTGCGTGCGTTAGTGAGCGTGGGCGTCTTGCAGTGCGATAACGAAAATCGTTTCAGCAACACTCCGCTTTCTGAAACATTGATCACCGATGCGCCCGGATCACTTCGTTGGTTCACGATTTCTGAGTTGGGTCAGGAACACTATCCAGCCTGGGGCAATCTGATGCATTCAGTGCGCACCGGAGAAATCGGCTTTGACAACTTTTATGGCGCCGATGTTTGGGCCTACTTCAAAAACAATCCCGAAGACGCCGCGGTTTTCAACAACTCCATGACCGGAATGACAGCCGCGGTCAACGACACGCTCCGATCGCGTTACGACTTCTCAAAATTCAACACCATCGTCGATGTTGGTGGCGGCCACGGAGCGCTGATTACAGAAATTCTGAAGTCAAATCCAAATACCAGAGGCATCCTGTTTGACGCGGCCGAAGTAATCTCGGGCGCGCAAGCTCGATTAACTGAGGCTGGAGTAAATGATCGCTGCGAGGCTGTTGCCGGCGACTTCTTCAAAGCTGTTCCCGCCGGTGGTGACGCTTATGTAATGAAGTGGATCATTCACGACTGGAACGATGAACAGGCGACCCTGATTCTCAAGAATTGCCGCGCCCAAATGAGTCCCGATGCACGCTTGGTTATTGTCGACTGTGTAGTTCCAGAAACAAATGAACCACACTTCTCGAAGTTCATCGATCTCAACATGCTGGTAATGACTGGCGGTAAGGAACGAACGGCGAAGGAATTTGAGAGCTTACTAAATGCCTCGGGATTCAAACTTCTCCAGGTGATCCCGACCGATCAACCGACCTGCATTGTCGAAGCCCAACCGGTGTAGCATTCCAAAAAACTGCGAAGCTTTCCAAATCCGGCTTCGTCGCCTGCTATGAGGAATGGCTTTGCCTTGCCGTACCGAGCTTGTAAAACAATTGGCTGGGCCCTTTTCCGTCGTAAAGGAGAAGGGCATAGCCCATTTAATTAAAAAGCTTTACGCCAAGGTAGAGCCATGCCTCACAACCAGCGGCGAAGCCTAGTTTAGTTAAGCTCGCTCCCTTCTTGCCACGCGTTGAGACACTGTCCTAGAATGATCCTGCCGATACAGTAAAAATTGAAACAGCACGGTCGTCTCCCCGAAGCGATTTCGCGCTCTTATAAGATACGTCGGGCATCACTCTTTCTCCTGTGAGCATCTGTGTTGGTAGTTCCTTCGAGCCTGACCGGTAAGACAAAATCGAATCAGAGCAAAAGTAGCCGGGGGTGAGATGTATTTACCGAAACGTTACGCCACCACATTATCGCTAGCTTCATTGATGGTGCTTTCGATACTGGGCTTCGCAGTTGTTGCCAGAAGCCAGGAGACGACTCCTCAGCCGTCACCAGAAAAGCCCGTACTCAGTCCAGCTCTCCAAACACCAACTCCGCCTGAAAAGAAATTGGGATCAGAGTTGGATGGACCATCAGTCATCACCAACACCGATCTTATTACGCTGACGGTGACCGTTACTGACACGTACGGTCGCTATGTTTCAGGTCTTAGTAAGAACGCCTTTTCGATCTTTGACGACAAACAACAGCAGGAAATCAAGTTCTTTAGCGACGACGATGCGCCCGTATCAGTAGGCGTGATTTTTGACGTGTCCGGCTCGATGAGCGGCGACAAGGTAAAGCGCGCGCGCGATGCCTTGAGCAAGTTTATTCAGACAAGCCACGATTCAGACGAGTATTTCCTAATCGCTTTTAATTCTCGCGCCCAATTACTGCTGGATAAAACTCGCGACGGCGATTCAGTCCTTAACAAACTGACCTTTGTTGAAACCAAAAGCCAAACCGCGCTTTACGACGCCTGCTACCTGGGTGTTGAGAAAGTGCAACGAGGTTCACATCCAAAACGCGCGTTATTACTCATCAGCGACGGTCAGGACAATGATTCTCGTTATACTTTCAATGAGCTTCGGAAATTGTTGAAAGAGTCTGACGTAACGCTGTATGCGATCGGTATCCTGAGCGGAAACGACGCCGGCAGTTCGCTGGGTATGGAAGGACAAGGCGTGCTGGATGAACTTTCCGGCGTGTCCGGAGGAAAAGCGTTTTTTCCACATTCAGCGGCTGAAATGGACGACATCTTCGAGCAGATAGCACTCGAACTGCGACATCAGTATTCAATCGGTTATAAGCCCGACGCATTTAATAACGACGGTAAGTGGCACCGTGTGAAAGTAAAAGTGACACCGCCCAGAGGTCTACCGCGGTTGTTTGTGCGTTCAAAAGAAGGCTACTACGCCACCGCTGGCTCACGCTAAGCGCGGTAACGCCGGTTAGTTTCGGCAACGTTAATTCGCTCAAGTAGCATCTTTGCTCGTGTGCGCTTACTCGTCGTCATGTTGCGCGATGTTATTCTTGCCATTTTGCCCCAGCACGCACGCGACGGTGGTTGGTAATTAGCCCGAAAGCGCTCCGATCCCGATCAGCGGGTATCGGAGCGTTTCCGTTAGCGCCGAAAAGTGGTGATCAGAGTCCATTGAAGTTTTACTTTAAGAGACGGATTCGATGAAGAGATTTGACGGAAAAAACCCAAAAACACTAAGACGCCTGGCTATCGTGTTACTGGCTGGCTTAGTCATCTCAGCCGTTGTGCTGACTTCGGCCCTGGCTGCCGGCCAGAATCGACCACGCAACACTCAACCGGTAACGCCAAATCCATCGCCCACGCCGACACCGCGGGTTAACACCCCCACACAGCAAACGGCTACGCCCACGCCAAGTCCGAAGCCAGGTGGCGGTCTTCCGAGTTTGGGCGAAGCACCACCAATTCCAAAACTTAAGCCGACTCCGGAACCAACACCACCACCCGAGATCAATGAAGGCGACAAGATCGTTTCAAACACGGACCTGGTCCAACTTCACGTGCGCGTCATCGATCGAAACAATCGTCCGATTGATAATGTGCCGCAAACCCAGTTTCACATCTTTGAGGACGGCGTACCGCAAACAGTCGAGAGTTTTACTCGTGAAGAAGTACCGATTAGCTACGGCCTTGCGGTAGACACATCGGGATCACTTCGTTCGCAACTACAAAGCGTTATCGACGCCGGCAAGACTATCATCAACAGCAATAAGAAAGGTGATGAGACTTTTCTGGTCCGCTTTATCAGCAGCGACAAGATCGAAACTGTCCAGGACTTCACCGCCAATAAAGATCTCCTGATGGATGGTCTCGATAGTTTTTATATCGAAGGCGGACAAACCGCGATCATCGATGCTGTCTACCTGTCAGCCGAACACGTGTCGGAATACAAACGAGGAGATAACAGCGATCGTAGACGACGCGCATTGATTGTGATCACTGACGGTGAGGATCGAAATAGTTTCTACAAGCAGGAACAACTGTTTGCCCGGCTACGTGAAGAAGACGTACAAATCTTTGTCATCGGATTTGTTAATGAACTGGACAAAGATGCTGGTCTAATCAGAAAGAGTCCGAAAGACAAAGCCACCACGCTGATTAATAAGCTCGCGACGGAAACTGGTGGACGCGCGTTCTTTCCTGAATCAATTTCCGAACTTCCCGAAATTGCGAACGAGATAATTAGAGATCTACGCACCCAGTACGTTCTTTCTTACAGCCCCTCCAACTCCACTCAGGATGGATCTTATCGCGCGATTAAAGTGTCGGTAGATTCCGGAAATGCAGGTGAGAAAAGAATTGCGTTAACGCGAACGGGGCGATTGGCGAGGAGTGGTGGTGGAGACGTCAAGGGACCGAAGGCGCCGCCGGTTCGATTGCCGCCGACAACTCCGTCGACCGGAACACCAGGCCGAAGACCAAACGGTGCTACTTCGCCTTAACTGATCCGCTAATTTTCTTACGAGTAGTTTCGCCGGTATGGAGTACCGGTAGACCAAGATCGACGTCGTCATGTGGTTGTGGAATAACGTGAGTCGCAACCACTTCACCAACTCGTTTACCTGCAGCCGCGCCGGCATCAACCGCGCTACGCACCGCCGCAACGTCACCACGTACAATCGCGGTCACTAAACCGGCATCTATCTTTTCCCAACCAACGAGGCGAACGTTCGCAGCTTTCACCATTGTGTCGGCAGCTTCGATCATCGCCACCAAGCCACGACATTCAACCATTCCGAGAGCTTCAGCCATGATTCTTTCCTTTTTACGCGTTGCAGGTAGACGATAAATATATAGATCGACTAGATCATCAGCAACTGGGAATCGATCGAGTTCAACATCCTGAAAGGCCTTTGCTGATTAGAGTTGCGGGACTACAAGACAAATACGGTCCGAGGTCAGTCTCAAAGGTCAGAGAGTCAGTACCACCTCACGGTAGCGGGTTGGTAGATCACGCTAAAATCCCAAGTAGACCCACCCGCTAGCGCGAGGTGGTACTGACTCCCTAATCACTGAGTCTCTAATCACTGACTCCGGGACCTCTGAAACTGCCTCTGACCTCTTGACTCGATCAGTTTCTCAAAGAATGTATCGGCGCTGGTATTCGCCCGCCTCGGCGGATGAAGTCGCGCGAGGAGAACGCGTTCACCGCCATAATCGGCGCGCTGCCCAGCAGACCACCAAACTCCACCATTTCTCCAACATTTTTGCCCGGGACGGGGATAATTCTGACCGCAGTCGTTTTGTTATTCATCACGCCGATGGCAAGTTCGTCTGCGATGATCGCCGAGATTGTTTCCGCAGATGTTGACCCCGGCACCGCAACCATATCGATTCCCACTGAACAGACACTGGTCCATGCTTCTAACTTATCGAGCGAAAGTGCTCCGATTGCGGCGGCTTCGATCATGCCGGCATCTTCCGATACAGGAATAAACGCGCCGCTCATGCCACCAACCGAACCACTCGCCATCGCGCCACCCTTCTTTACTGCGTCCGTTAATAACGCCAGGGCCGCGGTGGTCCCATGTGTTCCGGCCCGTTCAAATCCCATGGCCTCGATAATATTGGCGACTGAATCTCCCGGCACGGGAGTCGGCGCGAGTGACAGATCGATAATGCCAAAAGGTAGACCAAGACGACGCGCAGCTTCCCTGCCCACCAGTTCACCCGCCCGTGCGAGTTTGAAGGAAAGTTTTTTGATCGTCTCGGCCAGGTCCTGTAACGGCAGGTCGCGGTCCGCTTGTCTCACCGCGTGATTGACCACGCCAGGTCCGGAAACACCGACATTGATAACAGCTTCCGCTTCTCCAACTCCATGAAAAGCGCCCGCCATAAAAGGATTGTCTTCAACCGCGTTAGCAAAACAAACAAACTTGGCACAGGCGAGACCGTCGCGATCGCGCGTTCTTTCCGCCGCGTCTTTGAGGAGTCGGCCAATCTGGCCCACGGCATCCATGTTAATGCCGGCCCGGGTTGTTGCCGCATTTACTGACGAACACAGTCGCTCAGTTGAAGCAAGCGCTTCGGGAATTGAATTCAGGAATGCAGCTTCAGAACGCGTTGCGCCTTTTTGGACCAGGGCCGAGTAGCCACCAATAAAATCCACACCGACGTTCACTGCGGCTTTATCGATTTCGCGTGCGAGCTGGACCGGATCGCCCTTCGCCCCTTCAATAATCATCGAAATCGGTGTGACCGCGATCCGCTTATTGGCGATGCGAATTCCATACTCTTCACCGATTTCATCGACCGTTTGGACGAGTCGGGCAGCAGTTGAACGAATCTTGTTGCTCGCTCGTTCAGCCACGATCGCCATCGTATCGCCAGTGCAATCACGCAGACTCAACCCAAGCGTGACGGTGCGGACGTCGAGATGTTCCATCTCGGTCATCGCAATGGTTTGGAAAATTTCAGCTTGACTGTATTCCATCAGGAGTGATTAACCCAGGACCTTACTCATGAATAATAAGAGCAAAAAGAGCAGGAAGAACCCGGCAGCTACGAGAATAAATCTCAGGCTCGGATCATAAGCCGCCTGGTCCAGGACCACACTCGAAGCTTTGCGAAGTTTACCCACTCGACCTGTGGGAACTTTCCCATCGCCGGCTTTGGCAGAAACTGTTTGGGGTTTAGGTTTCACTGGTTGTTCGGCGACAGTGACCGGAGCCGCAATCAGGGGTTGTGTTTCTGACAGATCGCGGACTGGTTCGCGAACAAATGGGACTGGGTCACTGGTATTAACGATTGCCTGAGTTTCACCAAGCTCAACCTGGGTATCCGCTGCCTTATTTTGAGAAACAGGTTGACCGCACTGCGGACAGAATCCTGCCCGTGGACGCACCGCCGCACCACAAACGTTACAGCGTCGATCTATTTCAGGTTCAGGCATACGAACACTCTGATTGCGAATCCGGAAATACGCTCTAACAACTCAAAACTCGAGACTTTAAACTTGAAACTCTAACCTAACCATTCTCACACCCGGTGCATCGCATTGAACAGGTCTTCGCGTTGAGCGTAGATGCTAACACCCAATGTCTCGCCGCCCCGCTTCAACCGAACTTTCAGTTCAGCCGTGCTTTCACGGGCACGCGTCGTATCAACGATGATCACCATCGCGAACTTTCCCTGCACAACGGTTTGATTGATATCGATAATACTGCAACTGGTCTCAGCCAGGATTTGCGCCACCCCAGCCACGATCCCCGGATGGTCCATCCCAAATACAGAGATTATCATTCGATCTGATGAACCTTCACGGGCCGCCACCCGAGCAGTGGGTAACGCGCTGAGGTTCTGCTTACTATCCGGCGGCTGCGCAGTCTCCACCACCCGATAAATGTCCGTCACTAGTTGTTCGATAGTCTGTTCGTCGGCGGCTGAACCAACCCGATCGTAAACCGCTCGAGTGATTCGATAGATCAAATCTTCAGTGGCCATGGAGTGTTTTAAGCGATGAATTTATTGGGGGATGTTAGTGGATTGGCGATTTCCGATTGCCGATTGTCAATTTGCGAATACTCGTCAACCATTTGAACAAAACAAGACTCAGCATATCTAACAACTTCTTGACTACACGCCAATCTGAAATCTGAAATCTTCAATCTGAAATCTTAAACATCTCTTCCGTCCTGTGCCAACTTCCGCGCAGCTTCAACCATTTCATACGAAGGAGAGTCTGTGATGTCTACTCGATCGACAATTCCCACGACTGCCGCCTCGATTGCCATCTCCTGATTTCCGATAGCAGTGCGGGCAGCCTTGCCATAAGCGCACATCACCATTTCGCCCGTTCCCGCGCCCAACCGGTCAGCAACTACCACGATATTACGCGTTGGCTCCTTGTCGAGATCGTAGGGGTGCACGATCAGAAACCTGACGCCCTCAAGATCGGGCGACTTCTTCGTGGACCAAACTGTACCTACTACTTTTCCTAAAAACATCTGATTAGTCAGTTGTCAGCGGTCAGTGGTCCAACCACTGACTACACTTTCGCAAACACTTCTGCAGGATCACCGATATCGTGAGCTGAAGGAGTGATGATCGTTTTCGCCGAGATATAGATCTTCTCTCCCTTTTGAATCGCTCGCCGGACATCGTCTTCACTAACAAAGTCGACAGCTTTCTTACCGTTCGTTGCCGGCGCCGGAGCCTTTACAGGTTGCGGGCGTTCATCATGCTTCTCAGCCGGAGCGCTCGACGGTGCGGCTGGCGCTGTATACATGCTGCCGGCTTCTGCGACAACCGGCGCCTTTGGTAATGGTGACGCCCCATCGCCGCCTTTGCCCGCTAAGAACCTATCAACAATAGCCGCGATCTCCTGACGGTTGATCTTTCCATCTGCAATCGCCGGCGAACCGCCTGGCGCAACGGGTTGACTTACCGATTGCGTACTCACTGCCGGTCGAACACTCTTAACCGGTCGAGTCTCAAAAGCGACGCGCTTGATGTCCATCAAATGTAATGGTCCAACATTGTCAGACGTCACATTGCCGCCCCAGGATCCACAACCCAGCGTCATTGACGGTGGTAACGCAGTTGAGAAACCAATCGCGCCGTGTGTCGTCGGCGTGTTCACTGTAATGCGCGAGGCTGGCATGTCGGCGCCAAATTGCACCGCGGCTTCGCGTGAACGAGTATGAATACCGGCAGTGTGGCCCATACCACCATAGCCAAGTATTTGTTGACTCAACTTCACACAAGCCGCCAGGCCATCAACCACGTAGAACGCCAGAATCGGCGACAGCTTTTCCATCGATAGAGGATATTCGCGCCCCACACCAGCTACATCAGCGAGCAGGCAGCGAGTTCCGGCCGGAACACTAATGCCAGCCATCTTCGCAATCACTTCCACTGACCTGCCAACAATCGCCGGATTTAATGAACGCTGCGGAGTCGCTACAATTTTGCCCAGTTGTTCAGCTTCTGCTGCTGATAAAAAGTGTGCACCTTGTGCTTTGAATTGTTCTCTTACTGCCTGCTGAACTGGCGCATCACAAACAACTGCTTGTTCAGAAGCGCAGATCGTTCCATTGTCGAAACACTTGCCAGTCAGGATGTCCTGCACGGCTTTAGGAATGTCGGCCGTCCGCTCAATACAAACCGGAACATTGCCTGGTCCAACTCCAAACGCTGGTTTGCCAGACGAATATGCGGCACGCACCAACCCGGTTCCGCCAGTCGCGAGAATGACAGCGGTTTGTTTGTGCTTCATCAGGGCTTCGGTGCCTTCGATGGTCGCTGAAGTCATACATCCGATCGCGTCGGCCGGCAGTCCTTCTTTGATGCCTGCCTCTTTCATGATCCGCGCAGTTTCAGCAATACACTTCGCGGCGGACGGATGGGGCGACAGCACAACCGCATTGCGTGACTTGATTGAAATCAGAATTTTGAAAATCGCAGTTGAGGTAGGATTTGTTGAGGGAATAATGCCGGCAACTACACCGCGGGGACTCGCAATCTCTACAACGTCCTTCGACTCCGAAACAACGCCTTTTGTCTTCAGTCCGCGGAAGTAGTTCCAAACATCTTCAGCAGCGAAGCGGTTCTTTTCGCGTTTGTCATCCGGCACGCCATAACCAGTTTCTTCAACTGCCATGGCGCCGAGTCGAGTTGCTTCCTGCAAGGCCGCTTTCGCCATCGCCTCGCAAATGCGATCGATCTTCGCCTGGTCAAACTGGGCCACCTCAGCTTGCGCACGATGCGCCGCCTCGACCAGGTCACGCGCCTGTTGCACCGAAACGAGATCTTTATCGACTGACATAGTCGCTCCATTGCAGATTTCAGATTTTCGATTTCAGATTGATCGCTTCTTAGACGATCTTTCAATCTGAAATCTGCAATCTGAAATCTTAAATCTACCGGTTCTTCTCTCGGCTACCTTCCCTCGTCCCTAACGCTCGGCCCTGATCGCCTTCGCCGAGTTGACCGCGTGCTCCACCTTGCAACGCACGTTCATCAGGACTCAATCCGGTTTTTCCGTTAACTGGCAAAACTCGTTCGACTTCCGCATGTGGACGCGGAATCACGTGCACACTAATCAACTCACCCACTCGTCGCGCAGCCGCGGCGCCTGCATCCGTGGCAGCTTTCACAGCGCCAACATCTCCACGCACAAAAATCGTTACATAGCCGGCTCCGATATATTCTTTCCCAAGCAACTGCACGTTAGCTGCTTTGACCATCGCGTCGGCTGCTTCAACGGCGCCAACGAATCCTTTGGTCTCCACCATACCGAGTGCTTCTAAGGGCATCTCTTTATCCTCACTTTGTAAAATTGTAGAGATTGAAAGCGACTGTTCCGGGTCACTGTGGTCGCCAACGTACCACCCTGCGCAGTAAGAAGCAAGAGACGCCGATCTTTCCGCAGGCAAAAGTTTGACAGCGTTTAGCACGGCGAGCTATATTGCGGCAACAGTGGGAGTTGTAGGCTTTAGCAGAGCGGTATCGAAGTGGCGGTCGGTTCACTCAAGGCAATGTAGCTCTTACATCCAAACACAGCGCGCACGGCAGTCCCGTCTTAACCAACGCCTGGGATCGAGCGATTGGAGATGGCAGCGAGCATAGGCGAACAATTGCGACTCGCACGCGAGGAGCGTGGCATTGGCCTACGCGAAATTTGCGATCAAACCCGCATCTCAGTTCATTATCTCGAAGCCATCGAAGCAAACGATTTCAAACGACTACCCGGAGGAGTATTCAATCGCAGCTTTATTAAAGCTTACGCGCGTTGCGTTGGCTTCGATGAACGCGAAGCAATCGAGCAGTACACCCGGTATTTGCGCGAGCACGGCGACTCTTCGGACGACGTAAATACGACTCCGATGCATTCGAAGGTCTACACTGAAACGCCGGCAACGCGTTCACCTCTCTTAACAGTTCTACTTTCTGTTTTGATACTTGCATTGCTAACCGTGGCCGCGCTGGCCGCCCTGCATTGGTTCCAAAAACGCGCTTCGCTAAGCCCGTCACCAAACAATGCGCCGCTCGCGATGCAAGTTCACGGTGGCTATCTGTATAATGAGGCCACACCAACATTAAGGTTGCAGGAAACTGAATATAAAGCAGTCTTACAATAAAGCGTTTTCGTTGGCTGGGTGTCCGCGTTTTCGGGCGCGCCGCTCAAAAGTGTGTGCCTAAAGAATTACCAAACTGCCCGCTCAAAAGGCGGGCAGTTCTGCATCTGGCACCTATTAATTAGGGCCGCAGGCGTCCCGCCTGCTGTTTTAATTCCATTTCATTTTAAGGAGTTTTACCACCGACATGATTACCCCAGACATTATCGAAGGACTGACCTTCGACGACGTTCTCTTAGTACCCGACCGTTCTGACGTCCTGCCTTACGAAACCGATACGTCGACACAGTTCACTCGCAACATCCGGTTACAGATTCCCCTCTGTTCGGCAGCCATGGACACGGTCACCGAAGCAGCGCTCGCGATTGCCTTGGCCCAACAAGGCGGCATTGGCGTTGTACATAAAAACATGAGTATTGAACGCCAGGCTGAAGAGGTCGACAAAGTAAAACGTTCGGAGTCAGGAATGATCGTTGATCCAGTGACAATTCGGCCTGATCGACCAGTTCACGAAGCGCTGCAGGTCATGCAACGATTTCATATCAGCGGCGTTCCGGTAGTCGATGAAGACGGTCACCTCGTTGGAATCATCACTAATCGCGACTTGCGTTTTGAAACGCGTTTCGAGATTCCCGTTTCCGATGTGATGACTAAACAACCGCTCGTCACGGTCCCGGTGGGAACAACGTTGGAACAGGCGAAAGCTGTTCTGCAAAAACATCGCATCGAAAAATTGCTGGTAGTTGACGAGGACAAACACATCAAGGGACTAATCACCGTCAAAGACATTCAAAAGGCGATCAAGTATCCGACCGCAGCCAAAGACGACCTGGGACGTTTGCGCGTAGCCGCAGCAATCGGCGCGACCGGTGATTATGTCGAACGGGCAGATGAACTCGTAAACGCGCGAGTTGATTGCCTCGTGATCGACACGGCGCACGGTCACTCTTCACGTGTCATCGACGCAGTTAGAGAAACAAAGCGACGCCATCCAAACACCGATCTGATCGCCGGTAATGTTGGCACGGAAGCAGGCGCGAAAGAGTTGATCAATGCTGGAGTAGACGCAGTGAAAGTCGGTATTGGACCAGGCTCGATCTGCACTACGCGCGTTGTGACTGGCGCCGGTGTTCCGCAAATCACAGCGATTTCAACGTGTGTGAAAGCCGCGCGAGGTACTGGCGTACCGGTGATTTCAGATGGCGGCGTGAAGTTTTCCGGTGATGTGGCGAAAGCGATCGCAGCCGGAGCGGATGTGGTGATGATCGGATCATTGTTTGCCGGAACAGAAGAAGCGCCTGGCGAAGTGATTCTCTTCCAGGGACGTTCGTTCAAGAGCTATCGCGGCATGGGTTCGATCGGAGCGATGCGCGAAGGCTCGCGTGATCGCTATGCACAAGATCCAACGCAGGTTGAATCGAAGCTGGTTCCGGAAGGCATCGAAGGTCGGGTTCCTTATAAAGGCACACTTGCGGAAATGGTCACACAACTTGTCGGCGGACTGCGCTCCGGAATGGGCTACACCGGCTGCAGCAATATCAGTGAGTTTCAGGAAAAGACCCGCTTCTTAAGAATCACGTCCGCTGGTCTAAAAGAATCACACGTGCACGACGTGATCATCACTAAAGAAGCCCCGAACTATCGGTTGGAGTAATGTCGGATATGCTTCAGGATCTCTGGCAAACTCAACTACGCGCGGCTTGGCCGTCTGTTGTGAGGAATGGCTCTGCCTTTCCGTTAAAGCGCGTACTATACCCTACATCCGTTTCTTTGAGCCGCTAACTATTGATAGAGGGCAAAGCCCAAAACCAACGCCCTGAACGGAAAGGCAGAGCCACTCCTCACAACAGACGGCCAAGCCGCAGCGTAGTTGAGTTTGCAAAACCTCTAAAGCATATCGGACATTCCGAGCTCCTTGTAGTGTCTCCGTCCAAGCAGCGCCAAGACAATGACGGCTCCCACCAACGCCAGAAACATGTCCCACTGCGTGTCCCAAATATCTCCCTGCGTGCCGAGAAATTTGTCGCCAAGATCGGGCATTGCCAACAGCGCCACCCACCATTCGATCAGTTCATAGAACGCGCCGATAGCCAGCACGATCGAGGCCGTTAAGAAGTTCAGCCAACGCCGCGACGTGCTGACAACCTGCATCAGTATTTCTCGAATCGGTATTGCTAACAGAAAGCCCAACATAAAGTGGGCCAGGCGATCGTAATGATTGCGTCCTAAGTGAAAGTGATCGCGGATCCAGTTGAATGGCGCAGCTTCAGCGTAGGTGAAATGGCCGCCCCACGACTGGACAAACAAATAGAAGAAGATCAGGTAGTATGAAAGTCGAGTGAACTTGAAATAACGGTACGAGATGATTACTGCTACGAGTTGACTAAGAGGAAATAAATTTTCCAGTGCCCAGTCAGCTCGATCGTTGGGTTTGATCGCAAGTAGTGCGAAACCGATCAGGTAAAGACAAAGCAGGATGACCAGTTCGCGTGGTGATGGAATCTGTTTTTGATTGGCCGTCATAATTATCCGACACGTGTCCGGGTGCGCTAAAGATCTTTTGCCTGTCTTCGTGCAAGTAGGAAAGAATTCGACGGCATTGTAGTTGCCAGTTCATGACCTCTTATGTCAACGCGCAAAGCAGTCTTGATCTCCAATCCCAAAACGGGACGGTACGTGTCGAAACGAAAATCGATCCAGGCATTGATGTCTGATCTGCAATCGCTCGGTCTTGAGGTCGAATTGAAACTAACTAAAGGACCAGATGACGCAACTGAAATAGCGGCCGAAGCAGCCCGCAATGGAAGTACGGACGTCATTGTCGCAGGTGGCGATGGAACGATCAACGAAGCGATTCAAGGTCTGGTTGGCTCTAATGCTCGTCTGGGATTACTTCCGCGCGGGACGGCAAACGTTCTCGCTCGTGAACTCGAATTGCCGATGAATGTCGACGAAGCGATAAAAGTGTTGGCCCGGGGAAACACTAGACGCATTCATTTTGGCATCGCGACTGAAGATGCGACTAACACGCAACGTCATTTTGTGTTGATGGCTGGTATCGGTCTTGATGCATCCGTGGTGAAACGAGTGAATCCTCGTCTCAAGAAAAGAATTGGCAAGGGTGCGTTCTGGTTATCGGGGTTGAGTCATCTCGCGACCTGGAATCCGGAACCATTCACGCTCGAAATCAATAGTGAGAAGTACAATGCAACGTTTGCCGCGATTGGAAAGGCGACGCGATACGGCGGCGACTTGATGGTGACACCGCGAGCAAACCTGGAAGAGCCGGAGTTTGAAGTTTGTGTGATTGAGACGTTCAGCCGGATCCGCTATTTGCAGTTTCTATCGCACGCGATGAGGAGTGGCGTATCACGGGACCTACAAGGTATTCGCTTCATAAAAACAAAACATGTGCGAGCGCTCGGTGAGACACCAGTGCAAATTGATGGTGAACTCTTCGGTCATCTGCCAATGACCTTCGAAATCTCCCCGCATTCGCTCGAGGTCATCATTGCCTAACTCTGCGTCTCAGCGTTCTCTGCGTCTCTGTGTTAAAAATCGAAGGTATCTGTAATTGCACTTGGTTTTAACACAGAGACGCGGAGAATGCTGAGACGCAGAGAATCACTATCTCCCGCTCAGCCACGCAGCTCGCAACTTCTTCTGTTCCGGCGTTGCATCACTACGTTCCTGAATCAGCCAATCAAATCGCTCCGGTTCACCTAAAACAATATTCGTCTTTATTGTCTGCCGGTTTCGTTTTACCGTGATCGGGATCGACTGCCCGGTCTTATACTTCGCCAACGTCGTCAACCATGTTTGTTTCGTAGTCGTGCCACCAGCGAAACTCACCACTTCATCACTCGCCTGCAATCCAGCATTCTCGGCCGGCGAATTGTTTCTAACACTCTCAATGATCGGCACGCGCGGATTATCAAACTGTAAACTCAGACCAGCATTAAATGGCTCCTTCTGTTGCACGCGCATAACCTGCAAACCAACATAACGAAACGCTTCTTCGTAGGGGAGGGTTGCGGTGTCAAATACGTGCAGCTTGAAGAACTCCGAAAAATCAGTTCCCGAAACTCTTGAAGCCACGCGCTCGAGATCTTCCGGTTGATATCCACGCCCATGCAGGTAGTAACTGTTGTTCGAGCTCTTCACATAAAACTCGTCATACATCGCGCGCATGACGTCATCAAGAGAAACCTTGCCACTCGAACGTCCGCGAATCAGCAGATCAAGGACCATGCCCACGAGTTCACCTTTGGGGTAATAACTGATCGCCGTATTCTCAAGATTTGTTTTTTGCGCGTGTGGAGCATCGTCGAGAAACGGCGCCGACAGTGACGACTCAACTGCACTCATCAAAACTGCTCCGGGTGCATTTTCAATGCCACTGATCGTTCGTGCTTCGCGACGCAAGAACCTCGACTCGTCGATTAATCCTGCCCGACGCAACATCAAATGGCCGTAATAGTTTGTGAATCCTTCTGCAATAAACAAACCTCGTGTACTAACCGGCTTCGTGAAATCCCATGGACCGAGTTCGTATGGTCTCAGTCGTTTCACATTCCAGACGTGAAAAAATTCATGAGCTACTGTTCCTAACGCGTCGTCGTACATTCCCGGATCGGCCAACGCGCCCGTCTCGATGATCTGCGTCGAGGTCAGATGTTCCATTCCATCACTCGATTCATCGTCAGCAGCGAAGTGAATCAGAAACGTATACTCGTCGTATTCCGGCGGTCCCCACAAACTCGTTTCGGCCCGCACAATCTTTTCTATATCTTTAACCAGCGCCGGACGCTTCCCACCTTCTGGTCCAAACGAATGGACCATCACGTGATACTTCTTACCGTCAACTTCGAAGTTATCGACTGTCCAATCCGGAGCAATTTCCGTTGGCGTATCGATCATGATGTCCCAGTTCGGGAACTTCCATTCCGTTTGGCCCACATGGTCCGTTCGACCATTGATGATCTTCCAACCAGCCGGCGGATCGATCAGGAGTTTGACTGGATCAGGTTTGTGATCGACGACGTACATAAATAATGTGCCGCCGTTGTAATTCGCATGGCGCTCGTCGAGTTGTGAAAAAGTGCCGGACAAGTTGTTGGCAAAAACTTTGTAATCAAACGTCAACGAGCGGCTGCCTTCAGTAGTAACACTCCAGGTTTGGTCGTTGATGCGGGTCACTTTTCGCGCCGCCATTTTGCATTGCGCGCGCACCGGACAAATACCCGCCAGCGCGCGCACTTCCTGCACATTCTTCGCAAAATCAAAAACGGCATAACGTCCGGGCGCCCACTTCGGCAGTTGAAAGAAAACTGCCGGCTCCTTGTACGACTCCGGTAGTTGTACCTCAATCGACACCTCGAAAAGATGCGACACAGGCCGCGACATCGAGAGGCGGTACGTGATCGACGAAAGCGGTTCCGTTTGCGCGTTTAACCTTCCGCCACACAGAACAATGACGATGATTGCAAAGCAAGCAAGCAACAGACGTGGCTTAACCATTAGCGGGTTTACTCCGAAGACTTGTGACATGATTGATTGCGGAAAACGATGATGGATTATGTTCAGTTAGCGGATGACTGTCAAAAACATAGGAGCGCAGGCGTCCTGACTTAGGAGCGCAGGCGTCCTCGCCTGCCCCGTGTAAAATGCAGTACCCTTATTTTCACAGCAGGCGGGGACGCCTGCGGTCCCGT
The DNA here is from genome assembly GCA_036518995.1 of Pyrinomonadaceae bacterium. Classification (GTDB taxonomy): domain Bacteria; phylum Acidobacteriota; class Blastocatellia; order Pyrinomonadales; family Pyrinomonadaceae; genus PSRF01. The sequence continues at coordinate 81,498 of DATDMC010000075.1, forward strand.
GATTTCCACACAGCAGGCGAGGACGCCTGCGCTCCTAATTATGACTGAACGTCTCTATTACTCCGATTCACACCTTATCGAATTCAACGCTCGCGTCGTCGATCTAACCGAACGCGTCAGCGGCTGGACTGCCGTGGTATTAGATCGCACCGCGTTCTATCCAACCGGCGGCGGTCAACCAAGTGACACCGGAACAATCAACGGTTTGCGCGTCGTTGAATGCGTCGATGACGGCGAACGCGTACTGCACGTAGTTCAAGGCGCCACACCGGCGGTTGGCGCTGAAGTCAGTGGACGCATCGACTGGTCACGTCGTTTGGACCACATGCAACAACACACCGGCCAGCACATTCTTTCCCAGGCCTTCATAACTCTTTTTAACGCACCGACGAAAAGCTTTCGCGTGTTGGACCAATCGTGCGAGATCGATGTCGACCTGGAAAATCCGAGTAATGAAGTGATCGAAAGAGCAGTTGAACTCGCCAACAACGTCATCTGGGAAGATCGACAAATCACGATCATGAGCGTCTCGCCGGAAGAAGCTTCGCAACTACCACTGAGAAAAGATCCGGGTCGTGAAGGTGAATTACGACTGATTGAAATTGCGGGCTTTGATCTGACGCCTTGTGGTGGCACACACGCTTATCGGACCGGGGAAGTGGGAATGATTGCTGTGCGTTCATGGGAACGCGCAAAAGGACTCACCCGAATCGAGTTTGTAGCAGGCACACGCGCACTGGCTGATTATCGCCGGGCCAACAAGAGCGCTCGTGACATCGCTGCTCTGTTCAGCACAGCACGCGACGATGCTCCATCGCTGGCGGCGCACATGATGGAAGAGAACAAGGAACTCCATCGCCGCGTGCGCGCGCTCGAAGAAATTGCGGCGCGCGTGGAAGCAGAGGAACTGTTCAATAGCGCGAAACAACAGGACAACGGCTTGCGTGTGATCTCGCATACCTTCGCTGCCAAAGATGCCGAAGCACTAAAGAAGATCGCGCACGCACTGATTGCGAACCCGCAGACTATTGCTTTGTTAGCTTCGAGAGATGAAGGAACAGTTCGACTTGTCTTTGCCCGCTCGACTGATGCAACAGGCGATATGAACGCCTTGATGAAAACTGCTTGTACTCTGCTCGATGGTCGTGGCGGCGGCAAACCCGACATGGCCCAGGGCGGCGGCAAAAACGTTGACAAACTCGACGAAGCCCTCGCGCTAGTGGTCAGTACCGTAACGCTGTAGGTATGGCTGCGTGTTCGGCTTCGCCGCCTGTTGTGAGGAATGGCTACGCCTTTCCATAAGTTTGCGGTTAAAGCTCAAGGCTCCGCCTTCTGTTTTGTCATAAGAGGGCGCAGCCCAGGAAATTAAAAAGCTGCTACGGAAAGGCCTAGCCATTCCTCACAACAGTTGGCAAAGCCAATGCAAAACACCAATCATAGCAATCACTCAATCAGTATCTCATCGGCAAAAATCCACGCATCACCGCCGGTGCCAAGATGCCAACCCGGCAGCTTTCCAAAGTTCTGTGCTCGCATTCTCACATACCGGGCCGGGCGGGGTTTTATAGTTTCAACAAAGTTCTTGATCACGAGTTCATAATTCTGCGCCGGAACGTCCGTGTCTATCGACAGCACACGCTCAAAGTTTTGACCATCCATTGAAACTTCAAACTCAACCTTCACCGGCATCAAAATCCACGACGCGGTATCTTGTAAAAAGCCGGCGCCAAGTTTCGAAATCGTTTCCGTCCTGCCTAAATCGACGACAGCCACCAGATCTTTTCCCTGAAATCCCTGCCACGCTCCACCACTAAAATTTTTCGTTCCTCTGATCCCGTCGATCAAAGCGAACTCGCCACCAGCCGGATACTGCGGGCTGTATTTCGACTTCAACGTCAAACTCCAGTTGTGCGGCATCTTTAGAAAATTCGCAATCGCGACTTTGCTAATGCTGCCACGCTCATCCATCCCCACTGCTTTAACTGTCGTCGATCGATCGATAGTGAACGGCTTCGTAAACTGCAATGACTGTGGACCAGGTTCCGAACCGTCGGTTGTATAGAACACTTTCACATTCTCGATCGGCTGAACACCGATCTCCATTCGTTCCGTAAATGTTCGACCGGCTGCTTTAACAACCGGAACCGGCACGATCTTCTCCGTCGTTATTGCCGAAACCGGGACGTCATTCACGCCACTTCCCCACTCCACATTCGGCTTGTCGCCCATTTCAAAACTCAGTTCGCCACCATTCATCAAATCTTCATGACGCAGAAATGACTTTCGGTACGGCTTTCCATTCAGCCTGGCCGATTGAATGTAGAAATTCTTCGTCGAAACATTCTTCGCCTTAACGACAAACGATTTGCCGCTTTCGAGATTGATTCGTATCTCCGGAAACAGCGGCGTCCCGATCGCATATATAGAGGAGCCGGGCGTGACCGGATAAAAGCCCGCCGCACTCAACACCAGCCACGCCGACATCTGGCCGCAGTCTTCGTTTCCAATCAAGCCGTCGGGAGTGGGCTTGTAGAACTGGTCCATGATCTGGCGAATACGCGCCTGCGTCTTCCAGGGTTGCCGCGCATAATCGTAAAGATATGCAACATGATGACTCGGCTCATTCTCGTGCGCATACTGGCCAATCAGCCCGGTGATGTCTGCCTGTTCACGTCCGGTCGTTTGAGTTTCAGCCGTAAACAACTCATCAAGCTTCTTCGCAAACTTCTGTTCACCGCCGTGCAACTCAATCAAACCGCTGATATCTTGCGGCGCAAAGAAGCTGTACTGCCACGAGTTTCCTTCCGTAAAACTAAAGTTGACTTCACGCGGTTCGAACGGACTCAACCAACCTGCATTAGTGCGTGGCCGCACAAAGCCAGTTTCTCGATCAAAAACGTTCTTATAAAACTGCGCGCGTTGCATGTAGCGCTGGTAGTCGTCAGGGTGATTCAACGACTTGGCCACTACTGCAATGCACCAATCGTCGTAAGCGTATTCAAGCGTTTTAGAAACCGACTCGCGCTCGTCGCCCATTTCGATGTAGCCGTGGTCCATGTATGAATCGAGACCGAAATGACGCAACTCGGCACTGTGCTTCATCGCTTCGAATGCAAGCTCACGATCAAAACCATGAATACCTTTAACGATCGCATCAGCGATTACTGACACCGCGTGATAACCAATCATCGTGTCAGTCTCGTTACCGGCGAGTTCCCAAACGGGCAGTCGTCCACCTTGTTGATACTGGGCCAGAAAAGTTTTTACGAAGTCGTTCGAACGTTGTTGATCGACGATGTTGTAAAGCGGATGCGCCGCGCGGAAGGTGTCCCAAAGAGAAAATACCGTGTAGTAGTTCCAGTTCTCTGTTTTGTGAATTTTCGCGTCGTGTCCGAGGTAATGACCGTCAACGTCCATGAACAGGTTCGGAGTTATCGCTGTGTGATAAAGCGCGGTGTAAAAAGTCTTGAGTTGATCTTCAGTCCCGCCTGAGACCTGAATCTTGTTGAGTTCTTTGTTCCAGGCAGCGACTGTTTGAGAACGTATACTGTCAAAATTCCAGTCGCTTATTTCGTTCTGCAAATTTTTCCTGGCGCCATCCACACTAACGGACGAGATACCAACCTTAACCAGCAATTGTGGAAGCCGAGAAAATTTGAAACTAACCCAGTCTAGTTTGGAGGGTTCTCTATCAGTTTTTGGAAACGGCTCAAAAGGCTGAGAGAATTCTGCCGCGAAGTAGACTACTTGATCCTTGGCCCATGCTGTCGAACGTCGAAATCCTTCGACGTGAGTGCTGTCGATGATTCGTATCGAAGAATCGAGCAGACGATCCCGATGTTGAAGATCGAGAATAACAACCGGCTCGCTCGAACTTTTTGGAAAGGTGTAACGGTGAAAACCACTACGCGCAGTGGCGGTTAATTCGACGCGAATTCCATCGTCGAGTTTGACGCTGTAATAACCAGGACTCGCCGTCTCGTTTTGGTGTGAGAATGAGGCTGAATATTTTGTCTGGGACTTCTCTAATGACGACTCGACCGCCGGCATAAAAAGAATGTCGCCGTAATCGGAAATGCCGGTACCGCTTAGATGCGTGTGACTAAAACCGTAAATGTGATTGTCTGAGTAGTGATAACCGGAACAGCCGTCCCAACCCGTTAGCCGCGTGTCAGGACTAAGTTGGACCATGCCAAACGGGGCCGTTGCGCCTGGATAAGTATGACCATGTCCGCCAGTGCCAATGAACGGATCGACATAGCGAGTGATGTCCTTACTTTGTGTTCTATTTCCCGGTTTGGGTTGAGCTGCTGTTTGTGGAGCTACCTGAACAGATCCTGCAAGTAGGAGAAACATTAAGATCCATGTCATGGAGTTGTGTAGCGCGAGCATCATTGAATGATAGTCAGCAAATCATTATTGGAAGATATAAGACTTCGAGGAAATCTATAATCCTTCTGTCGGAGCGCGTCCGTCTTCGGCCGCCCCGTCAACCTTCAACATTTCCAACTTCATTCTCGAACGGCCAGTCGCTCACGTGCCTGCAGACTTCGCTGTTCATCAATACTCGTAGGTGGATCTGTCCTATCAAGATCGCTGAGCGCTAACACAATCAACCCGCCGACATAGAGTATCAGCGTGAAGAACGCGATGTAGCCGGTGGCCGGCGCAAAGCCCGGCGCGTCGAGTGTGCCTTCAGTAACTCCTTGTAATAACGTTCCTGCCAGTCGTTTGAGCCAACCACCTTCCGGACTGTAGAGACTCGCTAGCAGCATGTGCTTGAGGATGAAGGCCGTGCCAAAAAGTATGGCGAGACTACGTAAAAGGCGGCGCGCGTCGAACGATGAAAACTGGTTGTTCCAAAGCGTCCAAAGAAAGAAGAAGGCGAACATCCAGTGAAATAGACCACGCTCTGGCAGGACTGAATTAAACGCTTGCGCCGAGGCAAAGAACAAGGCGAGAAAGATCCAGACGTGCCCCACGTTAGTGATCGGCGGGAGATCGCTACTCACCCATTGTTGAAACCTAACCAGCCCACCACGAACGAGGAGCACCATTAACAGAACCGCGAGCACAAGCGTAACGAGCGGAGGCGCGATGAAGATAAATTGCCGGGTATCTGCGTCGACTCTTAGACCACCAAGAAGCGCTACCGTAAGGAAAAGAAACGGCAGGAGAAAGAAGTTGATCAAGGCGCGGTTGTTTGGACGATGCAGCATCGGTTGTGGTCGGTTCGTAGTCAGTAGTTAGTGGTCAGTAGTCAGTAGTCAGTGGTCATTTGTAGTGGTCAGTCGTCAGTCGTCATTTGATCACCGCGAAGCGGTGACGTCCCAAAGCCCAGGGTTGTCGCGCCAGCGACTACCCTGGGAAAAAGCGCCAAAATATTTCAACCGCAACGCGGTTGCACCTTCGGGTTTGCCTTGTTCAATCACGGTCGCGTCGTTCATCCACCACCGGCCTCGTTCATACACGTCGCGGCTGCTCCACGTTGTCATGCAGACGGAACCCTTACAGGGTTCAACGCTCGATTCGACGAGTAGCCCAGGGTTGAGGCAACCCTGGGCTCTGGGTCGTTACCGCTTCGCGGTAGATCGCGCCTAATCACGATCACCTAACAATAACCGCTGACAAATCACCACTGACAAATAATCCCTGACCCCTGGCCCCTGACCCCTGGCCCCTGCCCTCATTTCCTCGTCCGCAACACCTTCAACGGATTAACGTCGCGCCAACTCTGCTCCGTACCTTGTTCGAGTTCCGCCTTTAACTCCGCTGGCGTATGCATCTGCAAATTTGCATCTTCCACCGTCAACGAACTCGATGAAGAAAGCGCAACCGCTCGATTCACTGCCTCCAACCCTTGTTTGAACAACTCCTGATCAAAATAGACGCGACCCCATCCCTCACGATAAAACGAATACGCGATGTAGAACTGGGTGCGCGCGTCGCCCTGGGCCGGATCTGCAAGCTGCCACTCGACCCGCGCCGCCCGAAACTCGTCACGACGAAAGAGGTCGAGACCAGCGTTAAACTTTTCCTGGTTGATCTGATAAGTGCCCGCCGCAACTTCAGCACTCCTCGTTACATCTTTAAGACTGCGCGGCTCAGTGGCGTAGATCCAGATGATAAAAATCGCGTACAAAACAGTGAGGCTGAGTCCTACGACTTGAATCACTTTGGCTTTCATTGTCTTTCGATGATAGCACTCTATCTTTCCACCTTCACTGCGATGACTTCCAAACGATGATACATTGCCCGGGTCCATGAAGTTTCCACTTCCCATCGTTGATGGTGTTGGGCCCTGTTCCCAGTGGCTGCCTGCGGGTTCGTGGCGGACTGTTTTAGAGTTTTTTGCCGAAAGATTTCCCCGCGTCCAGGTTGAAACGTGGACCACGCGAATGGCAAAAGGTGAAGTGCTCGATGAAACGGGCCGGCGAATTGGACCCCATTCAGCTTATCGAGTTGGCGCCTGCATTTTTTATTACCGTGAGGTTACCGATGAGATAGTGGTCCCTTTCGCCGAGCGCGTGCTCTATCGAGATCAAAACATCCTCGTTGCCGACAAGCCGCATTTTCTTCCGGTAGTTCCGTCGGGGAGATTTCTTCAACAGACGCTGCTGGTCAGACTGCGAAAGAATTACGACGTCGAAACTCTGACACCCATTCATCGTCTCGATCGTGAAACAGCGGGTCTGGTAATGTTCTCAGTCAACCCGAAAACACTGGGCCATTACACCGCGCTCTTTCGTAATCGTGAAGTGACAAAAGTCTATGAGGCACTCGCGCCACGCAGCGACGAATTGCAAATGCCAACCACTCGACGAAGTCGTATTGTGCGCGGTGAACCGTTTTTTCGCATGAAGGAAGTTTCGGGCATCGCAAACTCGCAAACCCAAATCACTCTGCAGCACGATGCCGGCCTGTATGCCCTCTATCAGTTATTGCCCGTCACCGGCAAGAAACATCAATTACGTTTACATCTCGCGGCTTTAGAAATTCCGATCGTTAATGACAAACTGTATCCGGCGATAAGCGAGGTCTTAAACGATGATTTCTCCAGTCCGCTAAAGCTACTGGCGAAATCAATATCTTTTCAAGATCCGATCACCAAAGAACAACGCTACTTCGAAAGTGAAATGAAATTATGAGCGCACCTTTAAACATGCATACCGCGCGTATGGCCCTTAATCGAGATCCGGAACTACGTCAGTGGGCCGAGCAGTGGTTGAAGAATAAGGAACGATCAGTTGCGGGAAATATTACCGACGAGGAATTTGACAAGCATTGGCTTTACGTTCGGCCCGAAAGAATGCACGAAGGCGCTATCGAAGCAGTCGCGGCTTATCAACAGGAACACCAGGGTTGATTTCGCGACCTTGTCTTTGTTGGATAACCCTTAGCTTCGAACTGTAGGAAGGCCTCTTCTGTCGGAGCGCGTCTATACAGTCGTCTCGCCCGTCCCCGTCGAACATGGGCCACCTGGTTTTTAGTGTAGACCAGCGGGGCGAAACCTGAGCGTCGCAAACACTGCGATGACTACAAAAAGAATTAGTGTGACGAGCTGGGCGGCTGCGAAGGGCGCCTCCGTCTGAGTAGGCGCCAAAGCTTTTAACGCGGGGACTTTTTGAAAGAGCTGGGCCACCAGAACAAAGACGTTGAGATAGAGCGCAACGATCGCTGATATCACATAAAGCCAGCGTGACGCGCCGGCGAGTTGCGCTTTGTAACGCGCAAAGATCGCAATCGCCAACACGACGATTGAGATAATGCCTACCACGATTCCCGGCGTAACACCATTAAAGGGAAACAGAAATCCAGTCAGACTCGTGGCCAGCGTGCTGGCAAGAAAGAGCACGGTCCAACGGTCCAATCGTTGATTTGTCAGCATGCCAAACGCGACCACTAACCCGGAAAAGATCGCAATCAAACTGATCACTACATGGACCTTCGTAAGAGTTATCATCGGTTTGTTCTCTAGTTGATTTCTGGATCGTGGATTTCTGGATCGTTGGTAGCAGCGTCGTTGGTTGGTTGTGGTTTGTTTTCTGGGTTTTGTGTTGTTTTAGACTTCAACTCGTGTGGGCCAACTGGGCCGTCGAGCTTATGACGGCGGATGATAACCGCATGAGGTAGCTGAAGCAACGGACGCAGTGGTGGCGCGACAATAACCTGAGGTGCACAAAGCAGGATTCAGCAGTGTCGAGGCAATTCGGCAACCCGAGTTCCGCAGGGCTATTGACTTGATTCAAAGTAATTCGGCGAGTCAGTGGGAGGCGCTTGACACTTCCTCAAGTCGCTACCTAATATCATCCACGCGTGTGGGGCAGTAGCTCAGTTTGGCAGAGCGCCGCGTTCGCAATGCGGAGGTCAGGGGTTCGACCCCCCTCTGCTCCACCAATTAGTTTCAACGACTTACAGCCATCGCTTGCGGTGGCTGTTTTTGATTTGTGACGCCGTTGTGGCGTGCCATTTGAAAATCAAGCGATGCCGCCTCAACTGCGGCTCGTTTGTTTCGCTCGGTACTCCGCACATATCGGGCAGTCATTCTGATATCAGAGTGGCCCATCAACTGAGCAATGGTAAAGGCATCGTAACCAGCCTCACCAAGTCGAGTACCAAATGTTGCGCGTAAATCGTGCCATCTGAGCCCTTCAATTCCAGCTATCTTCAAAGCGGTCTTGAATCCCTTTTTAACTTCCTTCTGATGATTATCAGTTTTGGGATTAACAAAAAGGTAATCATCACTTGCTTTACCCTCACAGAGTCCGACAAAAATCTGCCGAACATCTGTGTTCATTGGAATGTCTCGGTCTTTACCATTTTTGGTCTCAGTCGGACAGACTATGTTACGAAGAAAATCAACCTGTCTTCTTCGAAGACACATCTGTTCACCAAGCCGCATTCCTGTCCCTAAGGCCACAATAACCGCTGGTTTCAAGTGAGCACGTGGTCCACTCAGAGCCAGCAGCAACCGCGGCTCTTCATCGGGCAATAGATAGCGATATTGCTTGTTGCTGACGCGAAGGCGCTTGACCTTTAAGCAAGGATTAGAATCCATAACCTTGTAGTCGACCGCTAAACTCAACACTTTGCTCAACACGTCTAGTTCTCTGTTCACTGTAGCAGGCGCTCGCTTGGTACCTTTCTTCGTTAGTCCAGTAGCGCGACTAGCCTTAAAAGCGTCGATCAACGTTACTGACATTTCCCGAAGACACTTGCTACCAAAGAAGCTCTTGAAAGTCTTTGCGGCATACAGGTCGTCACGCCATGACCGCTTATTAAGTTTTGACCATGGCAGAAAAGTCTGGTCGATAAAATCGCCGAACTTATCTGTTCCCATTTGACGAAGGTCATATCGGTTTTCGAAGACTTCCCGCTTCAGCTTTATTTCAGCTTGTTCCGCTTCCCACTTAGTTCGTGCCTCAGGGATCACGCCTCTCATTCTGGAATAACCTGGTAGCGTGAAGTCGTAGTAGTACTTCTTTCCTCTCTTTAGGATTGTCATAGAACCTCCCCAAGGTTGCAGCCAAAGCAGAGGTCATTTACTGATATTAACGTACAGATTTTCGTCATGCCAGACCTTCCTCCTCCCGCTTTGTCCACTGGACAATCTCCTCGAAGTCGAACCTCAAAAGGTGTCCAACCTTGCGATAGGGAATGCGCTTTTGGGCCTTCATGACGTACAAAGTGTTGACTTCAATGTGCAGAAAAGCGGCACACTCTTCAGGGGTCATTAATGGCTTAACTAACCTGTGGGAAGGTGAATGCGGCAACTGTCCAAGCGTGGACTTGCCATTCTTTCGTTCAGTCATTAGAAAATTCTCCATCGGCTCAGCCAGACCATGCTGATAACTATGCAGATACTAGGTATCTACAACCCTGAGCCTTCAAAGGCCCATTTTTATTACCTCCCCGCTGCCTGCTTACCGCAGGCTACCCTGCTTGCGCCGCCCGATTCTGCTCTTTGAATCGGCGGCTCCGCTTCAACGTCTTACCAGCCGTTGCCGGTTCGTGGTCTGACTTACCGCCAGTCCCACTCTCCGGTCGCTTCGGTTCTCCGCTTGGTGACTACCAAGCTGCGACCTGCAAGCAGGGTAGCCTGCGCTGTCGCTTCGGCAGCGGGGAGGGAGAATGCAAACTTTTCGAAAAATTCGCTCAAAGAACCTAGCCGATTTGAATCATTTCAAAGGTGGCCGCGGCTGCGGCCGTTGTAGGCTCAAAAGACCGCAGCGAGGACGGCAGTCAAGGGCGAAGCGAAGCGGAGTTCATCGAAGCGAGGCTTGGCGAGCGCAGACCCTTGCCTGACGCCGCAGCAAAGGTCATGGCTTCGTGTTTATTTTTAGGATTTAGTGTCGTGGGTCAAGCTGTGGTCTGGTCTGGAACGAATGATGGACCTGGCTTGGAAAGGTGCTCAGGGCGGTTTGAGTACTACTGGCCTTTAGTAATCCATTCATTTGACCATTCTTCAAATGAGGGGGATAATCTCGATATTGTGCAATGAACTCAACTCTATCTCAGATCAACATGAAGATTCTTCTCACTGCATGACTTAGACCAAAACTCAAAAAAAATTAGAAAAGGCGGTCAGTCGATAACTCCCACTAAAGGACTACACCTTTGCCAGTTTCAATCAGCCAATACATTGGCGTCTCAGCCAAACAATTCGATAATACCGGCGCTTTCGATGCCATCTTAGATGTTGACTCTAAGTTATTCATCGACCCACATTTGCTACAGTCGAGCACCGCACCTGAGCTTTCAGCTTCGTACAAAACAATCCAGAAGCGCTTTAGTGACATTCTGAAATTGTTAGAGAAATCTAAACGAATGGGTGATATTTTTTGGAACGCGGCCTTTAGGTTATTTGATTTCCCTGAGCTTGAAGGCCTTTGCATTGGATACTCCGCGAAGGGCACACGTGGTAACGGAATGGGTCAAGCACTGCGCGGCAAAATCCTCACCACAGCGAGTGAAATAGTCGCTGCGGGTATCAAAGACACTGAGATTTTTGAATTGGTAGGACTCTTTCAAGAAGATATTGGCCCAGATCGCATCAGTGATATGGTGGGCCGCATCGTCGTCGAAGATTTGCAGCGATACACTCAACGAATTTTGGAGTCGCTAAAAGTCAAAACGTCGCCCGTCAAAGGCAGTGCACATCGGACAATTGTTAACCCCTTTAACAGAAAGCCGCTGATCTTGGTTCCGGCTGATATTTTGCGAGACCTACCGATCGCGAACGATTGGTCTGAGGTCGATTTGGTTTGTCAATTTAATGATGCGTTGCGTACCAAGATGAATGGTCTTATTGGGCGAACTTGGAAACAGGCCACCCGATCAGTTAGCAAAGCTGATTTGCGTAACGTACTACTTCGCTATCCTGACGTTCTTCGTGAATTGATCGCTCTTTATAAAAAGAAACCTGCGTCAACTTACGATTTTAACTCCGATCGTTCAGGTGAATTTATATGGTTTAGAGCTTCGCGGCAATTCGCAAGCGCTCATCCGCTAAGCATCAAGTTGCCTGCTGCTCCGACTGCCAGTGATGTTTTGAGTACCGTTAATAGAATATGCGACAAGTTTAAGGAATTGGTCGAGAACAATGCACTATCTTCCTTGCTATACGACTCCTCAGGAAAACCGAAGAAAGAGGAAGCGGCCCAAAAGCTATTCTACGGCATCGCGGATGCCTACTGCGAAGCGAACGATCTTGATCTCTCTCGCGAGGCAAATGCCGGTCGTGGGCCGGTTCGACTTCAAAGTAAGTAAAGGCTACAAAGGCCGAGTTGTCGTTGAGGCGAAGCTGACAACCAATCCGCAACTACTGCACGGCTTTGAAGTGCAAATAGAGGAATATCAAAAGGCCGAGAAAACGAAGACAGCGATCTATTTAGTGATTGATGTTGATGAAAGTACAACGACTCAGAATCGAGTTAAAAAGTTTAATGACCTGCTTCGAGATAGCAAGGCCAGAGGTAAGCGGATGCCCGAAGTGATTTTTGTTGACGCGATCTCGAAGGCTTCGGCGAGTAAGTACATTCCAAAGTAGCGATGTCCGACCACTACAAACTACATAGCACGTCAAACCAGTCTGCGACTGTTGAGACTCGTGTTTTGAGCAGAACGAGTATCACGCAACTGGCGTTGATGTCTGAGATTGTTCAGAATCCTAACCAACCGGAAGCAAGTGTTAAAATTACTTTGGTTCATCAACGCAAAGCCAAAAATGGGTTATGGGAAAACGAAATGTCAGTTCCACTCTCGGCATTAAGAGCAGGTGAGGCTAAAAAGTTCAGTCTAAATTCTGAGCAGACGTTTAAATTGCACAATGAGTTGTTAAACCTTTATACAATCGGAGATGGCATAGGCGTTCAGCCAGGGAACTTAGATATCATCGTGACGGAACGTAATAAGGCGGCGGTAATAACGTCGCTGTTGTCCCAGGGATATGCTGACGACATTTGGGCAGCACTCGCTGAGACCAATCCTGATCTTGTCACACGGTTATCTTACGCTCAGATTCAACTTGAGAGACGGAAAGCACTGGAATTGTTTCAAGATCAACTGAGCGAAGAAAGTTCAGAAAATTTCTGGCAAGAATTTTTCGAATCTAATAAATGGATTTTCGGCTATGGCCTCAACTATCAAATTCTAGAGACTGTTGAAACTCAACCTCGTTATGGCGGAACCAGGGTAGACGGGAGAGGAATGCAAAAAGGCGATTTTCTTCAAAGGACATCCGCCGAAATAAAGTTTACGGTGCTCGTCGAGATCAAGAAACCTGATACCCAGTTGGTAGGTCGAGCAACATATCGAAACGGCGCACACGACCTTGGTAGCGAATTAATCGGTGGTGTTTCGCAACTCCATGCAAATTGTAGTAAGTGGGAGAAGGAAGGCGCTCAGACGGAGGAAAACAGAGAACGTTTATCGGGAGAAAGCACCTACACCCTTCAACCAAAAGGGATACTGGTTATTGGTCACACCAGCCAACTAGACACAATTTCCAAGCGAAACAGTTTTGAGCTTTTTCGTAGGAACCTGTCGAATCCTGAAATCATAACCTTCGATGAATTGTTTGAGCGTGCAAGGTTCATTCTGGAACATACGGATACTCAAGACACTGTACCCAAACCTGTGATAGAGGAAGGCCCCGAATACGATATTGATATTCCTTTCTGAGTCCGGCGAATCCTGTCCGCTGGAGCCACCTTCACCCCCGCTCGCAACTTCTTAAATGTCTAACGCGTGCTGCACAACCTTGCCAGCCGTGAGCACTTGAGCCAACTGTGCCGCTGTGATCATATCTAGTGCTCAAACTACACTTTCAGTGAATGAACGATCAAGGAGCTTGATTGAGAGTTTCGCACTCTTTGCTCGTGGCATTTTGGCGAGTGCTTCCATCTGAGGGTTGAACACTCGGACGTCTTCATTCGAGTGCTACACCGCTTGCCAACTTTCTGCGATCTCGTAACACTATCACTCCTCATGAAATAGATAGCTCTCCGACAATGCCAACAGTGTCGGCAAACTGGTTGCTTGTCATCAATTAGTTTTTTGTTCATGGTCTAGCCTTTATTTGAGTAGCCAATCAACAGGACCAGCATGGCACCGCTCCAACCGAAGATCGCGAAACCAACGCCGACCGCAACCAGTGGACTAGTTGGCTTCCGTAAGCGGCGCGGCACTTGAGCAAGTTACAAGCTCAACGTTTTGCCGTTCGGTAGTTGCAGGTGCGTCGTTGCTGATGGTGATCGCTGCTGTGGTTTGAAAGGGCCGAATCTTTTTCCTTCCTTAGTTGTCGCGCTTGTTTTAATAAATCGACTCACCCACCCACCGCCTTGAATCTGATCGTGGAGATACATATAGGATTGAGTTGATGGTGGCCCCGGGGCCTGTTATGTCGCAAGCTACAAAAGCACGTATTGAGCCGAAACGAATTAGACCGCTTGCTCACAGGTCTCTCCAGTGTAGCAGCCACCCTTTGGCATCAAGGCTTCGCAAAGGGATGCTGGTCTTTTGGACCAGCGTACGCGGATTGCGAAACCTCAGAGGGGCTTTCGCCCTGACGCCGCAAAGGTACCCGACTGCTCACTTGAAGCCAGCAGTGAGCAAACCAGCAGCGCACTGCAAAGATTTATCCATTGCTGGCGAAAGGGACAAGTATGTCCGAACAAAAAGTAAGCTACATGGCACAGCTAGATGCCTGGACTGAGAAGTCAGTCTTAGAGGTGTTAAGC
>DATDMC010000076.1:0-5090 GCA_036518995.1 Pyrinomonadaceae bacterium
TAAAGTCGGTGGTATCTCCGCACCTATCGCAGTACCTTGGTTAGCCTGTAGTTGAAGCTCCACCGACATAAAGTCGGTGGTATCTCCGCGCATATATCGCAGTAGCTTTGTTAGCCTGAAGTTGAAACTCCACCGACGTAAAGTCGGTGGTATCTCTGCATATCGCAGTACCTCTGTTAGCCTGAAGTTGAAGTTCCACCGACATAAAGTCGGTGGTATCCCTACATATCGCAGTACCTCTGTTAGCCTGAAGTTGAAGCTCCACCGACGTAAAGTCGGTGGGATCTCCGCGCATGTCGCAGTAGCTTTGTTAGCCCTGAAGTTGAAACTCCACCGACGTAAAGTCGGGGGCATCTCATCCTGCCAATCATGTCACGCTTTTGATTCCTTATTTTTCGATCAATTACCGAATCTGTTAGGATACGTGCCGAATCGAGAGTGCCTCTCATAGCGCGTTAGAACCTTGCTGGATGATCGGCATGGTCAACATCCTCAACCAAAATCACCATCACAGCGTGAAGACGTTGCGGGACGAATCTGCGGAACCAGATCATTATCGAGCTTTAGTTGAGGCGAGTTCCCTAATCGTTTGGAAATCGGATCCCACCGGACACAAATCCAATCTAAATGGCTGGGCCGAGCTAACCGGCCAAACTCAAGCAGAAGCAAACGACGAAGGCTGGCAGAAAGTCGTGCATCCCGACGATCGCGAACGTGTCATCGGGATGTGGCTCGAAGCCCGCGCGACTTCGAGTCCCATGGAAATCGAGTTTCGTGTTCGAGCTCGAGATGGAACGTATCGCGAAGTGACAGCCCGGGCCGTTCCTATCAAGCAGGACGATGAAGTGATCGAATGGATCGGCGCGATCTTCGATGTCAGTGAGAGCAAACAAATAACTGACGCACTCATCGAAAGCGAATCTCGTTTCCGGGCAATGTTCGAGCATTCCGGCAGCGGTCTGGCCCTAGTCGATCTGGGAGGCCACCTCGTCAAAAGCAATCCTGCGCTGCAAAAGCTGCTGGGATTCAGCGAACAAGAACTCGCTCAAATGGCCTTCACCGAATATACCCATCCTGATGATAGCGATCTCGATTGGGCACTTTTCAACGAACTCGTCGAAGGTGAGAACGACAAGTATGAAATCGAAAAACGTTTTATCACCAGGAATGGCCGGACGATCTGGGCCAGTCTCGTTTCTTCGATAGTTCGCGATCCTGATGGAGGACCACTCTATGCAATCAAGATGGTCCAGGACATCACTGAACGTAAAACCGCAGAAGCGGAGTTGCGCTCGAGTGAAGAACGGTTTGCCAAGGCATTCCACGCGAGCCCTGAACCTATTTCGATTTATCGCCACCACGATGGTCAACTGCTCGAAGTCAACCAGCGCTGGACCGAAGTTTATGGCTACCAGCGTGAAGAAGTAATTGGTCAGGTGGGAGTAGACTTAACCGTTGCAACTCACGCCGATCGCATGCGAATTCGAAAGCTGATGGACGAGTACGGAAGCTTCCGAAACGCTCACATCGATCTCACCACAAAAGACGGCAAGATTCGCAACATCAGTCTTTCGGCGGAGCAGATACTGGTCAACGGCGAACTCTGCAATCTCTATTTGCACCATGACATCACCGCACAAAAACGTGCTGAACAGGAGAACCGCCAGCTTATTCAGGATCTCGGGGAGCGCGTCAAAGAACTCACGGTGCTCCATCACACCGCTCGTCTGCTTGAAGAACACGGGACCGATCTAACCGCAATCCTCTCAAAGCTTGCTTGCCTGTTGCCGTCTGCATTTCAGTTTCCCAAATACACGGCAGCCCGGGTACGCCTGGGTAAACACCAGGCAGCCACCACTGATTTTGTAGACTCGAAGCCCAAGTTACAAACCAATTTTAAAACTGCTGACGGACTTGTTGGCAGTATTGAAATTGTTTTCACCAAGGATGGTCCATCTGATTTTAAAGGTTGGTATCTATCGGAAGAGCGCGCCTTACTCGAAACTCTGGCTGAGATGTTGCGCGCCGACTATGATCGAAGAAAGTCAGAAGAGCAGTTGCGCTTACGCAGTAGTCAGTTACGGGCCCTCGCAGGAAAACTGAGAAGCGCGCGTGAAGAAGAAGGGATCAGGATTGCGCGTGAGTTACACGACGAGCTCGGGTCGGCGCTGACGAGCGTGAAGTGGAGTTTGATGAGACTGGGCAAGAACCGGGATAGTTCGGACGTTCAGACAATCCAGGAGATGGCCATGCTCATCGACAACACAATCAATTCAGTGCGCCGAATCTCTTCCGAGTTGCGACCGAGTGTGCTGGATGATCTGGGGTTGGTATCGGCAATTGAGTGGCACGGACAACAGTTTCGCAATCGGACCGGGCTTCGTTGTCGCGTGGATTCGTTAACGGAAGTCAGTCTTCAGGACGATCAGGCCACTGCGGTGTTTCGCATTTTTCAGGAAGGTCTAACTAACGTATTAAGACATGCCAACGCAAGTGAAGTGAGTGTGCTACTCTTCCAGGACCGCAACGAATTTGTTTTGGAAGTTAGAGACAATGGACGTGGGATCACGGATGCGGAAAGTTTAGGGCTCAAGTCGCTCGGTATTTTAGGAATGCGCGAACGAGCGCAGGCGGTTGGTGGCGAAATAAATATTCTGGGCCAATTGGACCAGGGAACGGTGCTGACACTCAGGATCCCGCTGTCAGGTGCGACTGATCGTTGACTTGATCGTAGTGGATAGATAGTCAGTACCACCTCGCGGTAGCCGGTGGGTCTGATTGAATAAGGGCGCATCAATAATGATCGACTACCGTTACACGAGGTGGTACTGACTATTCTGTGCTGCGAATTCTCATAGTTGACGACCATGCAGTGGTCAGGAACGGTGTGAAGTTAATCTTCGCAGACGATACCCGGGCCGTTACTTTTGGCGAAGCCGCCAACGCACCTGAAGCGTTGCAACTAGTGCGCGATCAGGATTGGGACCTTGTGCTAATGGATATTGCATTGGGCGATCGAAGTGGGTTGGAAGTTGTTAAAGAGTTGAAAGTCTTTAAGCCCAAGCTGCCAGTCCTGGTCTTAAGCATGCATTCGGAAACGCAATATGCGCGACGAGCATTCAAGGCGGGAGCGGCTGGTTACATTACTAAAGATAGTTCTCCTGAAGAATTGGCCAGGGCAATTGAAAAAGTCGCCAATGGCGGCAAATACGTCAGTGCAACCTTCGCCGAATTGTTGGTAAGTGAATTTGACGATGCGGACAAGATGCCTCACGAACGACTTTCCGATCGCGAATTCGAAATCATGTGTTTGTTGGCTTCAGGCAAGACAGTCAGCGAGGTCGCGAATATTTTGTTCCTCAGCATCAAAACAATCAGCACCTACCGCACCCGGCTCCTGGACAAGATGGGCATGCGCACTAACGCCGAACTGACGCATTACGCAATACTCAATAAGCTCGTGTAACTTCCTACTTAGGAGCCAAACCCACCCGCTACCGCGAGGTGGTACTGACTTAGACCGTTGGACTTTGGACTTGGGACTCCCTTGTAGGACAAACCCCTACATCTTTTTCAGAATTTTACCCACTCAATCTTTACCCTTCACCTATACCGCGGATCCAACATCGTCGCTATTCTCTCGCGCCAGTGGGGGTACCCGATTGCCGAATAAACCTTGGGAAGCGGGCGAGCTAACAGGGCGTCGGCAATCGGGCTTTAACCGTGAAAAAGATCAAGGTGTTTATCGCCGACGATTCCGCTTTGCTCCGCAGCCAGTTGAGTCGGATCTTGCGGGAGCTCTCCGAAGTCGAAATCGTTGGTGAAGCAGAAGATGGCTCCGAAGCAATCTACGCCATCCGTGTACTCAAACCCGATGTGGTAGTTCTCGATATCAGAATGCCACGCAGTAATGGATTTGAAGTGCTTGACACCATTCGTCGCGACGCCCACTCACCCATTGTGATGGTCCTATCGAACCACGCCTCTCCTCCGTATAAAACTCAGGCTGCACGTTCCGGCGCCCATTTCTTCTTTGATAAGACGAATGGAATCGATCTCGTAAAGCAGAAAATTGCGGAAATGGGGAATTGCGGAATTGCAGAATAACGGATCGTGTAAATAGGACCGCAGGCGTCCTTGCCTGCCTTCGTCGCGACGACCTACTGCGATCCAAAACGCCCCTTCCCAGTCAGGCAGGCGGGGACGCCTGCGCTCCTAAACAAAAAATTTCTTTTTGAAGTGCGTTACTTTTGCCTCTTTTTTTCGCGTTATGAATCAGGAGGAGCACTTCGATGAAGAAAATCAACGCGAAGTATGTTGTCTTTACCGCCATTGCCTTAGCCAGTCTTTACGTCCTTTATCACAACGAACGCTTTCTCATTAATGGCTCGCACCCGGCGTGGAACCACTACGCACCGTTTAAGTGGGCCCTGTTGCCACACGGTGTTTTTGGCACAATTGTGCTGCTTTTCGCTCCTTTTCAGTTTTCCGACCGGTTGCGCCAGCGCTTCACTAAAGCACACCGCGTGATGGGCAGGTTCTACGTCTTAGGTGTGTTTGTCCTGGCTCCTCTGGGTATTTACATTCAGTCTTTTCAGGAGCGCATGGGTGGGCCACGTTCCTTCACCGTCCTGTCGATTGTTGATGCAGCCATGCTGATTGGCGCTACAACCTTAATGCTCTTGTTCGCGGTCAAACGGAAAATCGGTTTGCACCGGCAGTGGGCCATACGTAGTTATGCTATTTCACTCGTCTTCATCGGCGCGCGCTTTGTGATGGGAGTAACCGGCTGGGAACAACTTGGATTGGAGATTGTTCAGGCAGTCATCTGGTCGTGCCTTGCGCTGTCGATGGTCTTCGCCGACATCGCGATCCATTGGCGCGAGATCAAGTCAGCGTTAGCGAAGCAAGTAAAGCCAACTGCTCCCAAGGCGGTCCAGGCTACGATGCCAAAAGCCGCGTAGTGCTCGATCTATCCGAGATGAGGTATGCAATTCTTGCAACTCAAAGCGAACCATAAATTAGCGCAGTTGGGAAGGGCGGTTTACCCCCGCTCTTCCAATTACAAGTTATCTTGCAGACCATGATAG
>DATDMC010000077.1:0-6180 GCA_036518995.1 Pyrinomonadaceae bacterium
CGGTAAACAAAGCCGTCGCGCTCGGCCAGCAACTGGTCAAGAAAACGATTGCGGTTTGCCTCGACAACTTCAGGAGCCCAAACATTTTCCCGGCCATCTGAAAACTCGTAAGAAATGTCTTCAACGACCCGCAACAGGAAATCGTTACTTTCTCCGGTGATACGGCGCAGACTCTCTTTGTACTGAGTCATTCCAGGCAAGGCTGGAAACAATCTTTCCATCGTTGCCACTTCATGCCAGGCCCAACCGAGTTGTGAAGTCACCGCTTTCAGTCCGTGGATCCAACCCGTCAGACTCACAACTTTCGTGAGTGCTTCATAGAACTCACCTATCTTTGGATCGAGGAAGTCGTAATCAGGATTACAAATGTCGCCACGAATACGACCCGTGCGGACCAGTTCGTCTTTGATTGGCGTGCCGTCGTAAGGCAGCATGCGGCAGAACGTGACCGGCAAACATCCATCGTTGAGAATCGTTCGTAAGAAGTTTATGTTTTCACGAATCGAGTCGAAGGTGCTCGATGGATCCAGCAGCATAAAACCGTATTCCCACATGAGCCCAATGTCTTTCAGGATGTTCACTGCCCTGACGTTCTGCTCGACAGTCATCTGCTTGTGCAGCGTTTTGAGTCCCTCTTCACTGCCCGACTCGAGTCCCATATAAACAAGGTATAGACCAGCATCGCGCATGCGAATGAACAGATCACGATCGACGGCGTCGGCCCGACAGTTCATTTTCCAAATCACTTTTCCCGGCAACTCGTGGCGATGAAGTTCGTCAACAAACTCGTTGGCCCAACGACGCCACACCTGGCCAAACAACGGAAAGTCGTCGTCTTGAAAAAGGAAGATCGTTATGCCCTTCTCTTCATGTAGCATCCGCATTTCACGCACGACTTCAGCAGGTTTACGGGTGCGCACTATTCGTCCGGGCGCGGCCCGATAGAAAGTATGGATCGAACAGAACGAACAGGTGCGCGCACAACCGCGACTCGCAAGAATCGGCATGATGCTGCGACCCAGGACCATCTCCGGTTCGTAATCACGATCGGGATGTGGTAGTTGATCGAGATCGTCAAGCAGGGCGCGCGCTTGCGTCGTGACGATCTCTTCGCCCTGGCGATAAGCAATGCCATGCACGTTGCGCCAGTCTTTGTCCTGACTCACGGCATCGACTAACTCTAATAAAGTTGTTTCACCTTCGAAGCGAACAACAGTATCAAGTTCAGGGACAAGTTGGAGAGTTTGTTCATAACTCAAACTCGGGAAGTGACCACCCATCGTGAAGTGAGCAGTGATTCCGTGTGCTCTTAGTAAATAAAGAAGTGCGGCATAACGATCGATGAAGAATTGAAAGATTAACGAGAAGCCAACCAGAACCGGCTCGATCTCGAGCGCAATTTCAAGAATCTTCTCTGGTTCCTGTTCGATATCAACGATGTGAACCTGATAACCAAACTTTCGCAGCACTGCCGCGAGATAACCAAGACCGAGATTTCCCTGGTTTTGAAAACCAATGAGCATCACTGGCCGTGTAGTGTTTCGATTTTGAATGAAAACAGAAGGATCTTGAATAACAGGCAGTTGGGTTAGTTGCCTCATAATAGATCTCCGCGGCGATAAGAGAGGAAAGACAAGTGATGAAGCGAAAGGAAGATCTCAGATCTCAAATGGCAGATCTCAGATCGATTAGAACCCTGGCTTGAGATCTTAAATTTGAGATCTGAGATCTCCCTTTCGCTTTCCATGAATAGCTATTAGCGCTGTTGGCCCTTGGCGAGAATATCTTTCAGGCGGGTCGCAAATTCCTTTTTGGCCTGGGCGATCTCTTTAACGACAGCTTTGTTGAGGAGTTTGAAGCCTTCAGGCCCTGGATCTACGATCCATTTTGGGTCGAATTTTAGAATTGGGGTCTTTGTAGCCCTGATAGGTTTTTTGGCAGTTACCATTTTATGGAGTCTCCTGAAGAAATAAAGATAAACGTGCCTCATGGTAGAAGCACTCGGTTGAAGTTCTGGGGGGAACTTAGCTGAATGAGCGAGTGTGCGAGGCTCGTGAGATTCAGCGCTGTACGAGACGCGCTGACGATATTACCGAGAGAAGTAAAAAGTCAATGAAATTAACGAAAGGGGTCGGTGGTCTGGTCAAGTCGGTGTTAACGCTGAGACGTTGAGGACTCAAATCTTTTTCGCTACGTCACCAACGCGTACTGTTCCTTCTTGCACAACTTTCGCGTTGATTCCGCGCAGGCACAGTTCTTTGCCAACTTCTGAATTAACAAACATCATTGCATCGAGGCCAAACCGCGCGATGAATTTCTGGCAACCAGTGTGCGGAATTTCAGTTACTTCCAATATAGCTGACCCAATGGACAGTCGCTGGCCAACCGGCAGATTAGCTTTACTCAGGTCCATGTCCAGGAACAGTTGATCGCCAGCCAACTGCCAGCGTTCTTTTTCCTGGGCCACCAGGGCTACAGCACGCACATTCATGATGTTGATCTGCATTTCCGGGTGAGGTGAGCCATCGACCATCCGCCGGCTGCTGCGCATCTTCCAGGTGTCGCCAACTAAGCCCTCGACAGTATCTAGTTGCGCTTCTTCCAGAACTTCACGCTCATCAATGGCTGGACGACGAACGATAAGCGATAGCAGCCCTTCATCCTTGGGAGACTGGCGAATATGGTCTACCCCGGCTTCGAGCTCTTCCATTGTCAGGTGATAGATCGCGGATTCCATGATCTAAATATAAATCATGAGTGAGGTCTCCGTCTTCCCTCTCTGTGTCTCCGTGTCTTCGTGCTCTTTGTGTTAAAGATCGGGCGTCGCATACGAGCCACAATTTTTAACACAGAGAGCACAGGTTACAGAGGGAAACCAATTAGGCCGCGACTTGCTTCTGCTGCCTTCCGTTCGCAAACTCTTCGATCATCTTCTTATTAAACGCCGGAATGTCTGCAGGTTTGCGACTCGACACCAATCCATGGTCCACCACCACGTCTCGATCGACCCAGTCGGCGCCGGCATTTCTTAAATCAGTCTTCAAGGAGGGCCACGATGTCATCTTCTTCCCATCCACCACGCCTGCTTCAATTAACGTCCACGATGCGTGACAGATTGCGGCTACCGGTTTACCCGTAGCGAAGAAGCCATCAACAAACTCGAGTGCTCTCGTTAGTTGTCTCAACTGATCCGGATTACGTACGCCACCCGGTAAAAGCAAGGCGTCGTAATCATCCGACCGGGCCCGTTCCAATGGCATATCAACATGAAAGGCGTCACCTTTTTCGTCGTGGTTCCAACCTTGTACTTCATCCGGCGCAGGCGACACGATTTCAGTAGTTGCTCCCGCTGCTTCAAGTGCCTGTTTAGGCTCGGTTAGTTCGACTTGTTCAAATCCATCTGCGACTAATATCGCGACTTTCTTTCCCTCGAGTTTTCGATTCATGAGGCCCTCCTTGTTAAATCAGCGGCGACCGGGTGGAACAACGTCATCAATGTCATCCAACGTGTGGTGCGGCTGAGTAATTCCTTGCTGGTTGTAGTATCCGCCCGGAGCAAATTGGCCCGAGCCTCCGATATCTAAAGATCTTTCGTCGGTATGAAGCGCTTCTTCGCCTGATGGCGCATCGGGTTTCCAACCTTCGTCGTGCTCTTTCTCTTGTTTATCGTTCATATACCCTCCCTTAATCGAAGAACATAGCTAACTACCGAATAGCAACCAGGGTGCCGCCATAACTTCCAGTGAATAAGGGGTGTTGATGAAGCGAGGCGTAATAAAGTAAGGCAGATTGTGTTCTGAAATGAGTGACCGCGTGGAGCAGTCTTTTGCTAATTCGCCTTCTGAAGACTTGCGTAGATACCACCGGCTTTATGCCGCGTGGAGTTTCAGTTTCTCGCTAATTCGCCCGCTGACGACTGGCCTCGATACCACCGGCTTTATGCCGCGTGGAGTTTCAGTTTCTGCCTACGCCGGTGCAGTGAGAGTGGTGATAGCTGAGCTTAGGTTAGGTGGAAATTGAAGCTCCACCGACGTAAAGTCGGTGGTGTCTTCAAGTAGCAGTAGCGTATTTTAGGTGGAAACTGAGGCTCCGACCGACATAAAGTCGGTGGTGTCTTCACACAGTTTGTGTCTTGACACAGTTCGTGTCTTCACACAGTTCGTGTCTTCACACGGTTCTTGTTTTCCATCGTCCACGACGAAAAACAATTGCTGAGACCAGGGCCAATGTCGAAAAAGAAACGGTCATTGCGATGAAAACGCCCCGCGGTCCTAAACCGGCGTGGACACCCAGCACATAAGCGAGTGGAATCTCCCAGAGCCAGAAAACAAAGAGATTGATAATCGTAGGCGTCCATGTATCGCCGGCCCCGTTGAAGGATTGGCCGAGGACCATTCCATACGCGTAGAACAAAAATCCATACGCAACGATTCGCAGGCAATCAATGCCGTATCGAGCTACGTCTGGATCCTGAGTGAACAGTCCTATGATCTGCCGCGCAAAGAGCACAAAACACAACCCGATGCTCCCGAGAAAAATCATGTTGTAGAAACCCGCTTTCCAAACTGATTTCTCTGCTCGCTCCGGATTATTTGCGCCCAATGCCTGCCCCACCATGGTTGCGGCAGCGTTCGACATTCCCCAGGAAGGAAGCAATGCAAAAAGAATTACGCGAATGCCAAAAGCGTAACCAGCCACTGCGTTACTACCAAAACTGGAAATGATTCGCACCAAACCAATCCAACTCGCCATACCAATGAATACCTGAAATGTTCCTGTCGCTGAAAGACGAACGAGCCGGCCCATAATTTCCGGTTCGAGTTTCAGGTGGTGTCGCTGGATCTCGAATCGGCCGCCTCTCCGAAACAGTTTGCTGAGGGCGAACAAGGCGCCTGTACCGCGGCCGATATTGGTGGCGATCGCGGCGCCCACAATTCCGAGTTTGGGGAATGGGCCAAGTCCAAAGATCAAACATGGTCCTAAGATGATGTTGATCCAATTCGCTAACCAGAGCGTGCGCATCGCAATCGCGGCATCACCGGCGCCACGAAAGATCGCATTCACCATAAACAGCATCACGACCGTGATGTTGCCGCCGAGCATCACGCGGGTAAACAACGATCCGTGTTCAACTACCCATTGCGAACCGCCCATTTCTCTCATCAGAGTTGGTGCGAGCGGCGCTCCGATCAATGCGATTACAGACGAAACAAGCAAAGCGAGGATTACTGATTGAACTGCAGCGCGCGCCGCGCCATCACTGTTGCGTTCACCCATGCGGCGCGCAATCGTGGCGGTCGCGCCGATACTCAGGCCCATCGCCAAGGCGTAAATGATCGTTAAGAGTGATTCAGTTAAAGCGACAGTTGCCGCTGCTTCGGTGCCGAGTTTTCCTGCCCAGAAGATATCAACAACGGCGAAGACACTTTCCATCACCATCTCAAGGACCATCGGAATCGCGAGCAGGAGAATTGCGCGGCCAATTGGGCCTTCGGTGTAATTGCGATGCGATCCTTTCAGCGCTTCTTTGATCGCAGGCCACAGCCCCTGGTCCAATTGGGCCGAACTTGCTGACTCGACATTCGAGTATTCATCCTTAGCAGGATCTGCCATGGTGTCTTTCCTAAGCTGGTTGTGCAGGTTTACAGGTGCGAACTTTAGGTCCGCAAATTAAAAACGTCCTGGGAAGGGATGGCGAAATTAGCCAATTCGACCGAAGTCATCCTGAAGACGGACGATGTCGTCTTCACCTAAGTAAATGCCCCGTTGTACTTCGATGAAGACCAGGGTTTCCTCGCTGTCGTTCTCAACGCGGTGAGCCGCGCCAATGGGAATGTCGATCGCTTGACCAGCCGGGACTCGAATTTCTTGATCGTCGAGAGTGACTTTCGCTTCACCTGAAACGACAAACCAATGTTCAGCCCGTTTTGAGTGTTTTTGGTAGCTCAGCCGTTTGCCGGTCAGCACTTCAATGCGCTTGACCTTGAACAGATCGCCTTCATCCAAAACTTCATAAGTTCCCCAGGGACGACGATCGAATTCGCGCGGCTTTGTACTCAACGAAAGCTTCTCCTTGATGGTTTCGAAATTCGGTGGGTGCAACTTAGCGGCGTGAGGAGATGGAGTCAAGCGAATAGTAGGGGCGTCCCTCCGTGGGCGCCCCTTGGTAATATAAAAGGG
>DATDMC010000078.1:0-23091 GCA_036518995.1 Pyrinomonadaceae bacterium
CCTATGGTTAGGCCGAAAATTAAAAGCAAACAAATGTACCGAGCACTTCCTCTAATACTTTTCGTCTTAATCTTTTCATCCAACACCTTTGCTCAGCAGCGACGTCCGCTCACACCGCAAGACATTCTTCGCGTCGCGACCGTCAGCGATGCGCAAATTTCTCCGAACGGCGCGTGGGTGGTCTACACTGTCTCTACAACTGCGGACGACAAAAACATCAGCACGCTCTGGCTGGCGAACGCAAACTCAGGTGTTATTCCTTATACTCCAACCGGCAGACGTGTTCCTTACGTCGATTGGTCCGAGTTGCGAACTGCAGCGACGCCACTCCTCGCCCCCGGTTGGAATGCTTCCAATCCGCGCTGGTCTCCCGACAGTTCAACGGTGGCTTTCTTGTCCACACACGAAGAGCAGCAAGGTCTTTGGACCGTCAGGCTTGATCGACGTGATCCGCGTTTCATCGCTGCAGTTCAATCCACCAACTTCTTTATCACCTACGCAGGCGAATCATTTTCGTGGGCGCCCGATTCGAAACGCCTAGCCTACATCTCTGCGACGCAGGATATAGTCGACACGGCGAAAAATAATGACGATCCACACGTTATCGATCGGATCCAATACAAATCACGCACTTCACTTGCCGACAATAAACGAACTCACGTTTGGATTGTCGACATTGATCGACTCGAACCACGGCAGTTAACCTCAGGAGCTTTCTATGATCACGCCGTGAGTTTTAGTCCTCGCGGCGACGAGATAGTTTTTCTTTCCAATCACGAATCCGATCCGGACGCAAACAACAACTCCGACATTTTCGCAGTGGATACAGGCGGACAAGTTCGACAAATCACCGAGACGAGCGGCTGCGAATACGATCCGTCGTGGTCACCCGATGGCAAATGGATCGCTTACCTCGCGACCAAACGCGATCTCACCACGATCGACAGTGTGGCTGAAGACACTCACGTTTGGGTTGTGCCAGGTTCAGGTGGTGGCGGACGTGAACTGGCCCGCGATCTCGATCGCCGGGCGCGCAGTCCGCAATGGTCATCCGATAGTCGCTCCATTTTCTTTCTTGCCGGCGACAAAGGCTATGCGACGATCTTTCGCACAACTATAGATGGCGGCAAAGTAAGTCGCTTCTCGCTATTCACGTTTGAAGGAGAGTTAGGCGGTGTTTTTGATCTCGAAGACAGCCGATTTCGCATCGACTCAAACTCCGTTACGAGTTTGGCCCAACCATTTCAGATAACCGGATTTAGCATGAGCCGGCGGGGTGGGGTTAGCAATGATGCTTCTGTTCCGTTTGTTTTTACATTGGGAACTGCGGTCCGACCGGTAGAGGTTTGGTCGGGAGTTGGGAGCAGCGTGCCCCTGCGCAGATTAAGTGGACCCAACGACGGCTTCGTGCGCTCAACGAGGTTTGTTGCTCCCGAGGAATTTACTTTTCCGAGTTTTGACGGAACGCCGATTCAAGCCTGGATCATGAGACCACCAGGTTGTCGTGAAGATCGTAAGTGTCCAATGGTCCTGAGCATTCATGGTGGACCACATGGAAGTTTTGGCTGGTCGTTCAATTCCAGTTTTCAAGCTTACGCCGCGCGCAATTTTGGCGTGCTCTATTTGAATCCGCGTGGTTCGAGTGGTTACGGACAAAAGTTTTCTGATGGGACACTCAACGAGTGGGGCGGAAGTGATTATAGAGATCTGATGACTGGCGTTGACGAGGCGCTGAAACGCTTTTCATGGATTGACGGTAATCGCCTGGGAGTTACGGGTGGGAGTTATGGCGGCTTCATGACTAACTGGGTGATCACGCAAACACCTCGTTTCCGGGCCGCCGTGGCGTCGGCGAGTGTGAGTAACTTGATCAGTTTTTATTCCACTTCACTCTATCAGGATCTGGTCCACGCAGAGTTCGGGGGATTTCCGTGGGACAATTTTGATCTGCTCTGGCAGTGGTCGCCGCTGCGTTACATCAGGCAAGTGCAGACGCCGACGATGTTTATCCACGGCGAGAATGATAACGACGTGCCTATCACGCAAGCTGAAGAGATGTATATGGGATTAAAGCGGCGCGGCGTTGATTCGGTATTTGTACGTTATCCACGCGAAGGGCACGGACTGCGTGAGCCAAAGCATCGTGTTGATGCGCTCGAACGTACGATCGCGTGGTTTGAAAGATACCTGAAATAATTAAGATTGAAGATTTCAGATTTCAGATTGCAAAGCCGGATCCTTTAGTGGAACATGGTCCATATGAATGCGGCTTTATTTTAATCTGCAATCTGAAATCTTCAATCTGAAATAAAAACGGCGAGGTCCTCCTCGCCGTTTGGTTAGTCGGAATTTTCCGAGCTTAGTAACCGCGATATCCGTCGCTGTAACCAGTCTGGAACGCTTGTCGGAAGTACGTCATGTACAAATTTCTATCGCCCATCCGCGAGTTGTAGTCCTTGTTCGCTTTCTGAAACGAACTCTCATCGCGAAATTCGAATCTGCGATTGTGGCTGCGATCATCACGTCCAGCCTTCTGGCCTTCGTTGTAGCCTGCATTCAATGCAGTCTGTCGGAGATCGAACCCACCGCCGTAGTTCGGGTAGTTGTCGTCGTTGTTGCGTCTGCGGTCATTGCGTCGGTAATCACGATCGCGTTGATAGCGATCATTTCGGTACTGCGCCTGGGCAGTTACGTTTGCCGCGAGACCGATCCCAAACAACAATGCTAACGCGAATAAGGTACCTGCAAGTTTGTTTTTGAAGTCGATCATTTTCATGTGTGTGTAAGCCTCCTTCACCTGTCATCCACTTGGCAATGACCATGCCGCAGCGGAAAACAGGGCTAATGAAGCGATTTGCCTTGAATGAATGCACTGATTTATACCAAATGGTGTTGGGTTAGACGACATGGTGGCAGGATTTAAGATTGCAGATTTCAGATTGCAGATTGACTTGTGCGACCCACCCGCTATCGCAGGTGGTACTGACTTGTGAGCGACCCACCCGCTATCGCAGGTGGTACTAACTCGTTATTTCAATCTGCAATCTGCAATCTGAAATCTTCAATCTCCTATGTTTCTCGTTCGTACATTTCTGCTTCGCTGTCCGGTGTGTGGTCGAGCTTCGATCGCTGAGCGGCCATTTCGGATCAGACACGCCTGTCCTGTTTGTCATTCAATATTCAAACGTGAAGCTGGATTCTTTGTCGGAGCAATCCTTGCCAATGTAGTAATCACTGAACTAGTGGTTCTGGGAGTTTGTTATTTTGCGCTACTGGTTCTGGGCGTGAGTTATGAAAGAGTTCTGTGGGTATTGTTCGCCATCGCAGTAATTTTTCCAGTCGTGTTCTATCACCACAGTTGGAGTTTGTGGTTGACGTTCGATCACCTGGTAGAAGGACTGCCGAAGCGAAGGTGAAAGCCATTCCGCAATTCCGTCCCCCTCAATTCAGTTCCGTAATTCCGTCTTTCTGAGTTATACTCCGTTTAGCTCGCCCGGCCGGTTTTCAGGCACTCCGTCAAACGACACCAGGAAAGCTAAGTATTCTTGAAGATTCCTTTGGCGAGGCGTGAGTTCGATATTTTTACAATCGACCTAATGCAGGCGATTCAAATTAATCTTGAGAGCAGCCGCTGACTTGCAGTTTATGAGTCAGAAGTAGTGCTGAAGGAGAAGTGAGTTAGCTCGTTAGCGACAGGTTCAGAGCACCAGCTTGATAATGCCTCGTACTTTGATAGCTGGATCTGCTCCCCGTCGCCGAGTTTTCCAACCTCCGTTGCGCCGCGGCTAGTCAGGTTTTCTGTTGAAAGAAATAACTCGTGGTTGTGTTGTGGGTGAACTCCATCCACACACGACGAGAATTGCGCTTACCAATAGGCGTAAGTCCACAAATACCTACCATCCGCAATTTGTGAATTGGTCCCTGGGCCGGTTCAACTCCGCGGTTGATTCAATCCACTCAATTCAGGGCGAGACGGTTAACCGTGTCGCTAATTCTGAACATGCGACGCGCCTCGCCATTGGCTCGCAGGCGGCACCGCTATGCTCACCCACAACTTTTACAAGGCGCACAACGCATTTTGGAGCCGGACCGGAAGCACGATTCGACGATGGTTCGTCAACGTCTGTTCGGCCAGGTTTGCTGGTTTGCGTCAGGAGAAATTAAAGACCACATGGCAAAACAATTAATCGTAAGCGTCAACGGACGCGAAAAGAAGATCGCGATCATAGAAGACGACAAGGTGTCGGAGTTCTATATCGAACGCGGCGAACAGCATCAGGGTATCGTCGGCAACATTTATAAAGGACGGGTCATGCGCGTGTTGCCTGGCATGCAGTCGGCCTTCGTAGACATCGGACTCGAACGAGATGCATTCCTCTATGTGTCTGACTTCTTCGACGAGGAAGAAGAGTTTGAAAGAATCGTAATCGACAAGTCGAAGAAGGGAACTCCGGACGCGGAACATGCAGCCGCGGAAGAAGTCGCCCTCAATCGTGTCGAACGTGAACAGAAGATCGAGGCGACCCAGGAACGCGTTGAACCTTTACAAGAGGCTGGACCACCAGTTGTTGAAGAAGCACAGGACGCGGGTGAGGCCGCCAGAAAACGTGGTCGCCGTGGTCGTCGTCGTGGACGTTGGGACAAGTCAGAGGAGACAACCACCACAGCGCCTGAGCCTGCGCGTGAAGAGTTCATTGTTCCCGACACACCGTTTGTCTCAGGCGATCCTTCGATCGAGCGAATAGTCGATGAAGAAGAGAGCGCCGCTGTGAATGGTGAAATGTTCAAAGATGCGCGCGTGCAGGAACGCATCTTCGATCAGATTCACGCGGTCGAATTCAATATCGAAGATGATTACCGCACTGCTGAAGTCGGGTCGTTGTTATCAAGCGGTTTAGGTAACGATTCGTTTGAACGCGTCGACGATGGCGCGAGCGAACCCGAAGCAGTTGTGCGTGAAGGGCGTCAACCGAAGGAAGCTCATTTGGCCGGGTTTGTAGATGATGCCGGCGCTGATGTTTTGCGTACCGGAACATTTGAACGCATCAGCGACGACGAAGAAGCGCAAGCTGCTGCGGCGCCTGCGCCGGCCAAACGCAGTCGCAAGAGCGCGGTTAGCAGTGACGAAGAAGTAGCAAAGAAGAAGCGCACCCGATCGGCCGGTACTACCAAGACTGCTGCAACTAAAAAGAAAGCGACCAAAAAGTCGTCCAAAAAGAAAGCTGGTAGCAGTGCTGAAACTTCCGAAGAATATGCCGATGCTGAGGCCAGTATGACTGAGAATCAATCGCGAGGTGAGTTTGCCACTCGACGTGGAGGACGTAGACGTCGTCGTTCAAGCAAGGGTCGACCCGGAAATGGCGCGCCAGGTGAAGAGACAAAGTCAGCCGGTGCAAACGGCGCCGACGAAGAAGCCGAGA
Source organism: Pyrinomonadaceae bacterium (assembly GCA_036518995.1). Classification (GTDB taxonomy): domain Bacteria; phylum Acidobacteriota; class Blastocatellia; order Pyrinomonadales; family Pyrinomonadaceae; genus PSRF01. Next base: position 5,421 of record DATDMC010000078.1, read on the forward strand.
TTCCCCAGGTAGTTGAGGTACAGGAAGAAGCGCCTGCCCCACCACCACCGCCCCCATCACCAGCGCCCGCGCCAGCTCCTGCTGCCGCAGAAAATTCGCCACGACCTTCTTCGCATAGCCGCGAACCACGCGGTGGACAACGAGAGCGGAGCGGTTATCGCGGTAATCAATCGCGTAGGGAACGTAACCAACCAACCATCACTGATTTGCTGAGTGAAGGTCAGGAGATCCTGGTCCAGATCGCGAAAGAGCCGATTGCCAAGAAAGGCGCTCGCATAACTTCGCACATTGCGTTACCGGGTCGATTTCTTGTGTACATGCCGACCGTGGAACACGTTGGCGTCTCGCGCAAGATTGAGTCAGACAACGAACGGCACCGCTTGCGCAAGATGATTCAAACGATTCGGGCCGAGGAAGATATTCCGTCGGGTGGTTTCATCGTTCGCACTGCCGGTGTTGGCGTCAGTGAAAAGGAATTGCGCGACGACGTACGCTATCTGGTGCGGACTTGGCTTGATATTCGTGGCGCCGCAGAGAAGTCGAAAGCTCCGACGCTCGTGCATCGTGATCTGGATCTCGTCCAGCGACTGCTGCGCGATCAGTTGGCCGAAGACTTCGAAGCAATTCGCGTCGACTCGGAAGAGGAGTATCAGGCAATCGTCGAGTTTGTAAATCGCATTCAGCCGCGCCTGGTAAAGCGAGTCAAACTCTACACTCGTGATCAACCGATTCTCGAAGCTTACGGAGTGCAGGTTGAGATCGACAAGGCAATCAAACCACGAGTTTGGCTGAAGTCTGGCGGCTATCTCGTCATCAATCAGACCGAAGCGTTGGTTGCCATCGACGTTAACACCGGAAAGTTTGTTGGTCGCGGAAGTGGCCGGCTCGAAGACACGATTACGCGTACGAACCTCGAAGCAGTCGACGAGATTGTGCGACAGATACGCTTGCGTGATCTCGGCGGCATCATCGTGCTGGATTTGATCGACATGGAAGAGCGTCGTAATCGACAAAAAGTAATGCAGGCGCTGCAGGATGCGTTGCGCAATGACAAGTCGCCCACCAAGGTCCTTTCATTTAATGATTTTGGTTTGGTGATCATGACTCGCAAACGCGTGAAGCAGTCGCTTGAAAGGACGCTTTGCTCGCCTTGCCAGTATTGCCAGGGAGCTGGTTTGGTGAAGTCGCCGCAAACAATTTGTTATGAACTCCTGGAAGATGCGCGACGTTTAGCAAAAGGCATGAAGGGTGAGCACGATCACACGCAAGTGACTCTGCGGATCAATCCCGACGTGGCGAAGGCATTGCGCACGACTGAACGCGATGTGCTGGTTGAAATCGAAGATTATCTTGGACCAATCGATATCACGAGCGATCCGGGAATTCATCAGGAGCAATTCGACTTCGCGCTGGTTTAGTAGGGGCGGCCCTCTGTGGCCGCGTCGCGTTAAATTACCTGGGGCGGCCACGGAGGGCCGCCCCTACTAATATGGGCAAGATTAGCAATTTTTGGAAAACAGTGATTGCGGGTGGCGCCGGAATGGCGGCGCTGGCTGCTGTGAATGCGTCTATAAAGAGAAATGCGCACGACCCCGATACTAGCGCGCTCGGTGGTGTCGCGAGATTTTTTCCGTGGAAGCACGGCCGAATTTTTTACAAGGAAGCAGGGACTGCAAACTCGGGGTTGCCGATCGTTTTTGTGCACGGCATCGGAGCCGGCACTTCCAGTTTCATGTGGAGAAAAAACTTCGACGCGCTCGGCCGAAAATTTCCCGTGTATGCGCTCGACTTACTTGGTTTCGGGTTTTCGGATAAGCCAGCGTCGGCGCCATATTCTCCGGATCTCTATGTCGAGTTGATCTCGGATTTCATTCGTGAGATTGCCGATGGACCAGTGAACGTTGCGGCTAGTTCATTGGGCGCAGCTTACGTGGTGCAAGTTGCTGAAGAACATCCTGAATTAATTAACGCGATGATTCTGAACGCGCCGGCCGGTTATGACGATGCCTTGAGCGCTCGTCCGGGTATGGCCGGCGCCGCCTTTTATGGACTTTTACAATCACCAGTTTTGGGTACCTCGTTCTATAACGTGATGGCTAGTGAACGAAGTATTCGCGACTATGCGCGTCGTACACTTTTTTACGACTACCGGCGCGTGACGAATCGGTTCGTGTCTCACGTCTACGCGACGAGTCACCAGGCCGGGGCGCAGCATGCGATTGCGGCTTTCCTTTCGGGTTACTTGAATATCGACATGCGAGCGGCGTTCGCGCGGCTGACGCAACGCGTGGTTTTAGTCTGGGGTAAACAAGATCAGACCACACCACTTGCCAAAGCACATGCGTTGTTGGAGTTGAACCCGCAGGCTGAGTTGGAAGTGTTTGACTTCTGTCGAATGTTACCGGAACAGGAACATCCGGAGTTGTTCAATGCGCTGGTTGAAGAGACGTTTCACAGCAGCGCGAGGAGACGTTTGGTAGTGGTAACGGGCGATGTCAGGCTTGAACATAGCTAATAATTCGCGTCGCGTAGCGACGTTGGAATTTAGCCAGCCATTTTAACGGCTGGGAAGCGGTTCGACAATGATCACGCGTCGCGTAAGCGACGTTGGAATTTAGCCAGCCGTTTCAACGGCTGGGAAGCGGTCGACAATGATCACGCGTCGCGTAGCGACGCATGAATTAAGCGGGAAGCGATCGTATTCCCGCCGTTGAAACGGCTGCTAAAGTCAGGCGTCGCTACGCGACGCGAATGGTTGGCGATTGTGTTCCAGCCGTTGAAACGGCTGGCTAAAGTCAGGCGTCGCTACGCGACGCGAATGGTTGACGATCGTATACCAGCCGTTAAAACGGCTGGCTAAATTCAGGTGTCGCTACGCGACAAGACAGGCGTCACTGGCTAAGCTCCCGTGTCGCTACGCGACAAAAACCGTCGATACCAACTCATTCCGATTTACCTGTTTATCGTTCCGATTCACGTGTTTGTAGAGAATATCTCGCTGCTGCGGTAAGAAGCCTGCCTCGCGTATCAGATACTGCAGCATCGCTTCATCGGCGCGATTGTTGGCGCCGGCTGCTGACACCACATTTTCCTCAATCATGATCGAGCCCATGTCATTGGCGCCAAATCGCAAGGCGACCTGGCCCAAACGCAATCCCTGGGTCAGCCACGACGACTGGAAGTTTTCGATGTTGTCGAGGAAGAGACGCGACACGGCCAGCATCTTCAGATAATCGATACCCGTTGGTTCATCCTTAATCCGCCGGCCAAGCGCCGTGTTCTCGCGTTGAAAAGTCCACGGGATGAACGCAGTGAACCCGCCAGTCTCGTCCTGTAGATCGCGGATGCGTTGCAGATGCCTGACTCGATGTTCAATCTTATCGCCGATGCCAAACATCATCGTCGCAGTGGACCGCAAACCCACCCGATGGACCGCGCGCATCACGTCTAACCATTCATCTGTGGTGCACTTGGTCGCTACGCGTTTGCGCACTTCGTCGTCAAGAATCTCAGCGCCGCCGCCGGGAAGACTATAAAGTCCGGCGGCTTTAAGACGGACCATGATGGTTTCGTAATCGAGTTTTGAGATCAGGTGAATGTTATGAATCTCAGGCGGTGAAAAACAATGCAGTTGAAAGTCGGGATACTTCGCATGCAGTGAACGCAGCAGATCTTCATACCATTCGATGCCAAAATCCGGATGAAGACCACCCTGCATCAATACGCCTGTGCCGCCGAGGGCAATCGTCTCGTCTATCTTTTCGCAAATCTCAGCCAGCGTTCGCACGTATGTGTCGGCAGCACCCGGGCGACGATAAAACGCGCAGAAGGTGCACACGACGTTACAGACATTCGTGTAATTGATATTTCGATCGATAATGTACGTAACTACATTTTCAGGATGACGACGAGCGCGAATCACGTCGGCCGCGGCGCCCATCGCCGCAACATCGTGCGCCTGAAGTAGCGTCGTGCACTCTTCAACCGACATTCGTTCGCCGTCGACAACCCGGTTGAGAATCGACTGCACTGTTGTTGAGTTAGTCATGGTCTTGCGGGAATACTAAGCTAAGGTTCTATGGTTTTCAACGGCTTCACTTCGGGCAGCAGTTGATGTTTGTGAGCGAGCTTGAAATAAAGATTCAAGCCGCGCAGTAATTGATCATCGAGGCTGAAGTTAATGTTTTCCTCGAGATAATGACGCAGTGACTCGGAAGGAATGCCCAGTGAAGCATGGTATTGGGCCACAATGTCGGCTTTATGCTCGACGCCTTCGTCACGCGCTGCCGCGAAATCGATCGCGCGCGCTTTGTTTATCGAATCATTTCGAACCATCCACATAGCAAAAACGAAACCGAGGTCAGTGTAGTTTCGCCAAAGGCGCGCCATGTCCCAAACTTTCAAGCCTTCGCGTGGGAAGAGCATTGCGGGATCGCCGATCATCAGCGCGGCATCGTTCTCCTCCAACATCTCGTTAAGATTTGGTGAGTGAGTGGACCAGGTAGGTTCGTGATCCAGAAACTCGCGAAAGATTACTTTCACGAGAGTTGCTGAAGTGCGGGAGGATTCGTCGAGGGCAACGCTTTTGATCTCGTTGAGTTCGCAGTCTTTCGAAATAAGAATTACGCTGCGAACTTCCTGGTGAGAGGCGACACAAACATCCGCTACGAGCGAAACGTCAGGAGTGCGCTGGTATTCGATGACGGGAACCAGCGCGACATCGACTTCAGCCTGGGCGAGCAGTTGCGCGCAGCGGGCCGGAACTGGATCGACGAAATCGGCGACGCCGCGCAGCGAGCCGTACAGAAAACTCCAGATCAACGGAGCACTGTTTAGATAACTGGAGGCGGCGATTTTTAAGCGTGAATCGGACGTGGAACGGATGCGGGTAAACCTCGTTTCTTAAAATCGAAATGTAAATGATCGAAACGAGCCGCGCAAGTTTAGCGTCTGGTCGAGGTTAATCCCCAACTGCCGTTTGGGGAATTAGATCATCATCATTGACAGCGTTCTTTTCTCACACCTACTATCGCCGCGTTCGAAACAGCCCAGTTCAACTACTCAAAACCCGATGCCTATTTTTGATCTCACAGTTCCTCTAATGAACGACATGCCCACTTACCCCGGCGATCCGGGTGTTCAGGTCACCGACTGGTACAGCCTGGCCCACGGTGATTCGGCAAACGTGACACGGCTTAACTTCGGCGCCCACACCGGAACACATATCGACGCCCCGGCCCATTTCATCTCAGGCGCTGCTCCTTCCGAACAGTTGCCGCTTGACGTCCTTATTGGTGAAGTAGTCGTTGTTGAAGTGCCAAACGAAGCGCTTTCAATCGACAAAGAATTCGTTGCCCAACATGCCGCGGGCGCCGAACGGGTTCTCTTCAAAACTCGCAATTCCAGTTTCTGGCAGGACCATCCCCACGAGTTTCAGGAAGACTTTACTTACCTCGAACTGGGCGCCGCAGAATATCTGGCCCAACATGGAACAAAGCTCGTCGGCATCGACTATCTTTCAATCGAACAATTCGGACAAAAAGATCATCCCACTCATGTCGCCTTACTATCACACGGCATTGTGATCGTTGAAGGCCTGAATCTGAGCGCTGTTGGTCCAGGTCTTTATGAATTGATTTGCCTGCCATTGCGAATTCGCAGCGGCCAGGGCGATGGTGCTCCGGCGCGCGCGATTCTGCGCACCCTCCATTAATCCTATGTCGCCAGCAAAACGTGATAACCCGCAATACCGCGAGCGCGTATATAAAATTGTGCGTCGCATTCCCGCAGGCCGGGTGATGACTTACGGCCAGATCGCCGAAATTCTCGGTGAAGGATATACGCCGCGCACAGTCGGCTTTGTCATGCATGCTTGTTCGGACGGAACTCCATGGCATCGAGTGCTCAACGCCCAGGGTGGCTGCTCAACTGGTCCAATTTTGTTGCCGCTAAACAAACAACAACTGATGCTCGAACATGAAGGTGTCGAGTTTGATAAGAACGGAAAATGCGATCTGCAAACCTATTTGTGGAAGCCGAAGTCGCGTGCTAAAGCTGGACCAAAAGTGACGTTATACAAGCGCAAGTCAACAAAGTCTCCTCGAGGAGGAAAACGATGAGTTCTGATATGTCAAAAGTGCCTTACGCAGTCAGTCCCCGACGTTATTCTGTTTCGCATCAAATGGTGACAACCGCATTTGAACTTCCAAACTATCGGGTCACCCAAAATCTGGGTGTCGTGCGTGGCATCGTAGTTCGCTCGCGCAATGTATTCGCGACGATCGGGGCCTCACTGCAAACCATCGTAGGTGGCAACATCACTGTATGGACCACGCTGTGTGAACAAACGCGTTCTGATGCTTTCGACATCATGATCCAACATGCCACCGAGATCGGCGCCAACGCGATAATCGGCGCGCGCTACGACACGACCGAGTTGTCGGCCGGGGTGACAGAAGTGATTGCATATGGCACGGCGGTGATCGTGGATCCGATCAATCCCGGTGAAAGCTATCGCTCATGAAGTTTTCCGGGCTGTCTGAATATCAGGAGCAGCGACTCCAGACTGCGCTGAAGAACGTGCCTTTTGCCAGGCTCGTTGGTATCGAACTGGAATCGGCCGAGCCCGGTTCGGCGACGATGACTCTTCAGGTCCGGGAAGAGTTGCTGCAAAATAATCGCGTCGTCCACGGCGGCGCAATCGCTTCTTTGATCGACTCCGTGACAGCCTTTGCGGTGATTCCACTACTCAAAGAAGATGAGACAGCGACGACTGTAGATCTCACGATTACTTATGTGCGGCCTTTGACGGAAGGTGTGGTGCGGTCGACCGCGAAGGTTTTACGGGCCGGAAACCGTATTGTCGCCCTCTCGGCCGAAGTCTTCGATCACACGGGAAATCTTGCAGCTACAGCACTTACCACCTATTTGCGCATGACCAGACGCTGAAAACTTCCTCATAGACATAACGGTGTTTATCAAGGTAAAATACCTTTGGTCGTTTTGAGTGGCGATCCCTGTCACTCACTAACCGCGCGACCCCGCCCGAGTTAATAATTCCACTCGCGCCTGACATACCAAGCCTTACATGTACTCTTTATACGATTCGCTTTTAGCACAGCATCCGCGTCAACTCACTCCGATCAGGTGTGCTCCCTCAACTATTGCCCAAATTCACCGCTACTTCGAAGAAGTCGTATTGGAAAACAGCCTGAGCGCGCTGGTGATCGAAAATCTGCCCAAGGTCGAAGAGCGCTCGGCCCGCGAAACGACCCGCGTTCGCCAGCTCGTCCACTGTGCAAAGAATGTATTTCTTTTCGTCAGCGTCGATGATGCGTTGTCGCAATTGATGCTGACGCGCGGCAAAGAAAGTCGCGAGGCGATTGTTCTCGAACAACCTCAGGACGCAGTTTATGAACGGTTCGTCGTTATTGCTGATGCGCGGTTCTCGGCGTTGTTGGCCTCAACCAGGGCGCGCGAAGATTCTGACCCTGATTCTGGAGACTTAGTCGTCTGGACCTTTGAGCCCGACGTGGTTTACTCAGCGCTTGAATATTTGATGGCGCGAATAACGGCAGAGCATCCGTTTCACGCTTCGTCATTTGCCAGTGCTGTTCGTGTTTCGATGCCGAAGGCGACTTCGTTACATCTAACGCTTGGTGTTACCACCAAACTCGCGCGTCTACTTCAGGAACAAGCTGAACGTGAGATCGCGGTTAACCGTATTGCGACAGCCATTCGAAACTCGCTCGAGTTGGAAGGACTACTTACGACCGCAGCCAATGAAGTTGGTCGCGCACTGAACGTTAAGAGTTGTGCCGTTCAAGTCGAAGGTGAGTTGGTTGGCGATACGAAGTGCAGCTACTACTTTCGTTCTGAGCCATCAGTAAGTTACGAAGAACAGGACGATCTGGCAGCGGATGTGGAGTTGGTCCGATCGTGTTTGCCGCATTCACCAAAGACCTGGGTGATTGATGGCGACGACACGCACGAAACCGGTGTCTGTGCGCAAGCTGCGGTGCCACTCGTTTATGAAGGCGCCTTTGTGGGGTTGATACTGGTCGAATCCGACGATGCTTCAAGAGTTTGGGCCGACAACGAATTGCTACTGTTGCATACGGTAGCCGATCAGTTGACGGTGGCAGTGAAGCAGGCACACCTCTTCTCACAAATGCAGGCCCAAGCGCTCACTGACAGCTTAACGGGGTGCTACAACCGGAGATCGTTTGAATTGCAACTTGAACGCGATCTACATCTCGCCACCCGGATGGGCCAGCCGTTATCGCTGATCATGATCGACCTCGATAACTTCAAAGACATTAACGATCAGGCGGGACATGGCATTGGCGACTTAGCATTGCGAACGGTGGCGGAAAGTCTTAAATCTGAGTTGCGGGTAGTTGATAGCCCGGCCCGTTTTGGTGGCGACGAGTTTGCCATCATTCTTCCCCAGGCAGACACGGAAGGCGCTTTGATCGTTGCTGAAAGACTACGTAAACGAATTTGCGAAACTGTGATTCCGGGTTACGGAAACACAACGGCTTCGATTGGTCTTGCTACTTTTCCGCGCCACGCTGCCTCGCGTGACTTGTTAGTAGTAGCTGCAGATCGTGCGCTATACGAGTCGAAGAAATCCGGACGAAACCGCGTGACGCTGCCGATCGAATTAGACGACATGGGCCGCGTAATCCAATTCGATCCGCAATTCGAACCCGCCGAAGTCTCTCAGAATAACTAGCTCATCAAGATCGAATTCTCAGCGTCTCTGTGTTTAAATCGGCGTCCGGTTAGTAGAACCATATCTTCAACACAGAGACGCAGAGTACGCAGAGACGCAGAGAAGAACCAGTTTTCGCCTGCTTTTCCGAACAAATCCACTCGCATTTGAAGTCTCGTCACTAGATCGCGCATCATAGCCTCCTAAATTCAAAAAGCATCCGAGGTATTACTGCGTTCGTATGGAGGATCTAAGAAAATTTGCGCGTTACTTTCGTCCATACAAACTCTCACTAACCGTAGGAATCGTCTGCATTCTTGGTAGTGTCCTTTTCAGCATCTACGTCCCATTGATTGTGGGACAGGCGATTGACGAAAACTGGACCTACATCTCGGTTTCCCGCCTGACTGTTTCCGCTTTGAAAGTTTTGGGCGCGAGCGTCATCAGCGGAGTTTTTCTGTTCCTGCAAAGACGAATACTGATTGGCATGTCGCGGCACGTTGAATACGACCTGCGGAAGGACTTCTACGCTCATCTGGTCGATCAGCCGTTGTCGTTCTTTCACGAACATCGCACCGGCGACTTGATGGCGCGCGCGACAAACGATCTGTCAGCCGTTCGTCAACTTGCCGGACCAATGATCATGTACTCGTTGCAGACTGTGTTTGTCGTGCTCGCAGTGTTGCCAATGATGTTTCGCATCAACTGGTGGTTGACGTTGTTGTTGTTTTTGACGATGCCGCTGGTTTCGTTGACGGTGAAATTTTTCGGCCAGCAAGTGCACACGCGTTTCGAAAAGATTCAGGAATTTTTCGCAAACATAACAGCGCGAGCGCAGGAAAACTTTACGGGTGTGCGAGTGGTGCGGGCTTATGCACAGGAAGATGCTGAGATCGCGGCGTTCAACGATCTGAATAAACAATATGCGGAGCGCAATCTGAGCCTGGTGCGTATTGATGCGCTGATGCGTCCATTGATGCAGTTTTTGATCGGCGTGGGTTTTGTATTGATTGTCTGGGCCGGTGTTCCGCTCGCTGTCAAAGGTGAAATCACGGTCGGGGAATTTGCCGTCTTTAATATGTATCTTACGCGTCTGATCTGGCCTTTGATCGCGCTTGGTTATGTTGTAAATCTTTATCAACGCGGGACCGCAAGTCTTAAACGACTCAACGCGATTTTCAGCATCAAACCGGCAATCGCTGATCTACCGAAAGTGCAATCACAGCCGCACATCAGAGGAAGAATTGAATTCAGGGATCTCACTTTCCACTACAAACGAAACGAAGAGCCGGTCCTCGAAAATATCAATTTAACGATCGAGGAAGGACAAACAGTCGCCTTTGTTGGTCGCACCGGAAGTGGCAAATCAACGCTTACAAACTTGATCCCGCGTTTGCTTGAAGCGCCCGACAATACGGTCTACCTCGATGGGATTCAGGTTAAGGAATATCCGCTGACGCAACTGCGCGCGAGCATCGGTTACGTGCCGCAGGAGACTTTCCTGTTTAGCGATACGTTGAAAGGAAACATTGCTTTCGGAGTCAAGGAGGCAGACCAGGCAGAAGTTGAGTGGGCCGCAAATGTCGCCGGACTTGCCGAAGACGTCGAGGGCTTTCCCGACGCTTATGAAACGTTAGTCGGCGAACGCGGAATCACGTTGTCAGGTGGACAAAAACAACGAACAGCGATTGCTCGTGCAGTTCTGCGTGAACCCAGGATCCTGATCCTCGACGATGCTTTGTCTTCAGTTGACACTTACACAGAAGAAAAGATTCTGAGCGAATTGCGAGGTGTGATGCGCGACCGCACGAGTTTAATCGTGTCGCACCGAATCTCCACAGTGCAGCATGCGGACCTGATTTGCGTGCTTGATGAAGGACGCATCATCGAACGAGGCACTCACGAAGAACTGTTGTCATTAAATGGCGAATACGCCGATCTTCATGAAAGGCAGTTGCTCGAAGAGGAGTTGGGTTCAACTAAATAATTATGTCGACTGCGGTCCAGCAATTTCATGAAGAAGAAGCAATCGGGAAGACGTACGACTTTCAGGTCGCGCGGCGGTTACTGAGGTACTTAAAACCGTATGTGCGATTTCTGGTCCCTGCCCTCATCTTAACTCTCGTTCTGAATTTGCTGGGTGTGCTGCAGCCGAAGTTCACTCAATACGCGATCGATTGGTACATCCTGCCCCGCAAACTTGATGGCTTGTTGTTGCTGGTCCTTCTGTATTTTGGGGCCCAATTGTTTCGCTTCATCTTTTCCTACTTCCAATCGATCCTGCTGAACAGCGTCGGCCAGTATGTGATGTTTGATATCAGGCGCGAGCTTTATGACAAGCTGCAGCACCAGGAGATTGCCTACTACGATCGTAATCCGGTGGGCCGCATCATGACGCGTCTTACCAGTGACGTGGACGCGCTCAACGAATTATTTACGCAGGGCGTGACGGACCTGCTCGGCGATCTGGTCATGATCGTAGCCATCATTTCAGTGATGTTGTGGATGGATGTGCGGCTGACACTCGTCACGTTATTGACTGTGCCGATGTTGTTTGCCGCGACAACCTGGTTTCGCCGAGGCGCGCGCAAAGGTTACGACCTGGTCCGCACGCGCATCGCTCGCATTAATGCGTTTTTGCAGGAACACTTTGCGGGCGCACAAACGGTCCAGATCTTCAACGCTGAAGAAAAATCACTTCGCAAGTTCGATCAGATTAACGACGATCACCGCAATGCAAACATCGAGACGATCTGGTATTACGCGGTTTTCTTTCCACTCGTCGATTTCATTGGCGCGGTCGGCATCGCGTTGATCATCTGGTACGGCGGATATCGCGTTATGCAAAACACGCCGGGACATACGGTGCTGACGCTCGGCGCTCTCGTCGCGTTTATTCAGTACTCGGGATTTTTGTTTCAGCCCATCCGCGATATTTCAGATAAGTACAACGTGCTGCAGGCTGCAGTTGTCGCGTCGCACAGAATTTTTCGCACTCTTGATCTGCCGATTGCGATATTGAATCCGGCGCAACCGCAAAAGGCCACGCGCGCAATCGGGCGCATCGAATTTGAGAACGTTTGGTTCGCCTACAAAGACGAAAATTGGGTGTTGAAAGACGTGTCGTTTACGGTCGAACCCGGACAATCCGTCGCCCTGGTCGGGCATACAGGTTCCGGCAAAACGACGATCACGAATCTGTTGATGCGCTTCTATGACATTCAACGCGGCAGGATTTTGCTGGACGGCGTTGACATACGCGACTGGGACTTGAAGTCACTGCGGGAAAACTTTGCGGTTGTTCTACAGGAGGTTTTTCTGTTCAGTGGAACAATCGCGGGAAATATTCGACTCGGCCGTGAAGAGATTCCGGAGAGTCGCGTCGAGTGGGCCGCGCGGGAAGTGCATGCCGACAAATTTATCGATCGACTTCGTGAGCGTTATCAAGCAGAAGTAAAGGAACGCGGCGCTGGATTGTCGGTCGGGCAAAAGCAGTTGATCTCTTTTGCGCGCGCGCTCGCTTTCGATCCTGCTTTGTTGATTCTCGACGAAGCGACCAGTTCGATCGATACCGAGACTGAACAGTTAATTCAACGCGCGATCGAACGGGTCATGCGTAACAGGACTTCGATTGTCGTTGCGCACCGGTTATCAACGGTTCAGAACGCGAGCCGAATTATCGTGTTACATCACGGCGAAGTTCGTGAACAGGGAACGCACCAGGAACTGTTAGCGGAACGTGGTCTGTATTGGAAGTTGTATAAGTTGCAGTACGCGGAGAGAGAGCTTGCGTAGGTCTCAGTTGCTCTCCGTGTACTCGGCGTCTCTGTGTTGAAAACTGACGTTCACCAATCACACCTCCATTTTTAACACAGAGACGCAGAGTGATGTCCTACGCTGCCGGTTTGTTGAAGCGTTTCGCGTCAATCGGTACGTTGAGTTTTATCTCGGTAAACTTTCGCACCACGCTATACATTGGATCAATCGTCGTCACTTTGATCGTGAACGGCAACTTCAATCCTTCAACATCTTTATAGTCTGAAAACTCGACTTGTTCGGGAATGTTTCCGATCGGAGTCGTCGTCGAAGATGTACGTTTAACCAGCAGTCCGGTTTCAGCGTCGAAGAACAAACTTTCCCGTTTACCGGCGGTCGTGGTCCCACGAAGCGCATAAACATCGCGACCATCGATCTTTTGTCGACCAGCAAAATTGAGCCGGCTGAACTGTTCCTTCAACTTGAGATCGGTGTAGAGCGCCGGATAGCGACGAAGATATCCGACCTCTTCACCGCCGAGATCGCGCACTCCTCTGGCACTCTTTTCCCAACCCGCTGTTCCATCAAAAGCACGTTCGACGACGCCCTGCGGAGTCGTCAGGATTGCGAGCACCGAATCCGGACCAGACTGATCGAGTTCATAACCAATCTCGTTACCATTGTTGGAGACGAGCGTGCCTTTCATCACTCGCGCTTTCATTTTGTCGATCGCTGCGACCCCGCCGATTGCCTGGTAATACTTTTCGATGACCTGATCAGCCGTGGGATTTGGTTGCGGTGAGCCGGCCGGCGAAGGTGCCGGCGCCGGAGGCGGTTCCGGTGTCGGCAACGGCATCGGTACAGTATGGGCCACCGAAGTTCGACCGCGATGACAAGTGTAACAACTGACTTCGGTGTTGCCGCGGAAGCTGTTCTTATTGATGCCCATGGTCATGGTCATCATTTCGCGCGCGGCTTTCTTCTCGCCCTTTTCGTCAGACGCAAAATCCCAGGCGCCGTTGTTATTCACGTGGCAATAGTTGCAGCGCACGCCGAGCGACGCGTTCACGAATTCCATCACTGGAATGAGTTGTGACTCGGGAAGTCCTTTAAGGACCTGGATGTTCTTGTGCACTTGATCGGCAGTTTTCTCAGTCGACGTTTGCGCTGCGGGTGGATTTTGCGCGCGTGTGCGAGTTATCGCGACGACTGTTAGGGAGACGATAAAGAGAGACAACGCGGTCAGTCGAAGAAGGCGTAGACGATACATCTTGAATCCTCAGTTTTGAGTTGGTGATATGACCGGATCAGGATACAGCCGGAAGTACGAAGGTTCAAAGTCCAAAGTCCAAAGTTCAAAGTTCAAAGTTCAAAGTCCAAAGTCCTAAAACTTTGGACCTTGGACTTTGGACCTTGGACCTGGGACTTTGAACTTTGGACCTTGAACTTTGAACTCGAACTCAGTTCGCTGTTGGTCTTTGCTTCATCGGCACAAGCGCTTCGAATGATTTGTAGATCTGCAAATACATTTGCGTCTCGCGTGGAATTAAAGTTTTCCAATCTTCGCCGCCCCGCCGAATGTAGCCGGGTAATTTGGCGGCGTTCGAGTTGTAGCCGGCAGCGAGCAACTCTGCCGGAGTCGCTAATTTAGTGTCGAGTGCGTACTTCACATCTTCGTTCGTAGACAGTTCGTTCCACGTGTCCTGCATGTAAAGCAACATTGCCTGAAGTGCGTTCGCATGAGTGCGCATCGCGGTTACAAAGTCAGGAAGCAGACCGACTCCTGGATGGCGTTGGCGCTCGAGGTTATAAGCCCACGGAATCATTTGGACCATGCCGCCCGCGCCGGCAACACTCACCGAATAGCGATAGGTATCGAGTTCATTCAACGCGTAGAGCTGGTAAATTTCTTCGTAGAGCGCTAACCGGTTTTCATTACGAAAACGGTCGTGATCGATATGCTCGACCATACATAGCCGTTCGGCGACATTCACAATTTCCGGTGAGATCGCGACGCCACGATCTTTGAGACGCTTCACCGCGAGATCCACCATATTCCGCACATACGACTGACCCGATTTCACCAGCTCGGGTGAAAGCAGGGCGGGATGGGCCGAAGTGTAATAAGCCATCTCGCGGAACAGACCGTTATGTTCAATCGGATATTCAATGAGCAGCGGAACGAATGATTGACCCTGAGTATTGAAAATCGTCAGTGCCGTGTTGACGCCATTCGCGCGGATGACACGTATCGTCACCGGCGTACCCAGCGATGTCGTCATGTTCATCTCGGCGCCTTTAGTCAGGAACGTCTGTTTTGAAACAGTGACGAGATGTGTCCTGGCAGTTTGGCGATCGAACGCAGCAATCGTGACAAAGTCGATCGAAGGCGTCGTCGTGGCCAATGCCGTATTCATCGGCTTCGACTTCAACATACGCTGTGCTTCGTTTATACGCGATTGAATAAAAACTGGTGATAGTTGAACCGGCAGCGGCGATGTGGGACGCCTGGTTTGGTCCAGATCAGTTTCCGCAACTCTTTCCGCCGAAACAGGCGGCTGCGGAACTTTTGGATTCTGCTGTGCTACCTGGGAAACAGTTCGCGGGCGTGATTGCTCAGAATTAATATTCTGCGCGTTCGCCTGAATGGTGGAAGCAACGATAGCGGCTACGAACAGTACGACAGGGGAACTTCTTTTCATATTTGCACAGGAGTTTGTAAATCAAATTCTCGCCGAGGGGCGACGAGTGTGGCTTAGATTCGCCCATAGAGTTGCGGGTTGTCAACCTGTTTCCGTGCGCTTGCAGAAGTTGTTTGGTCCGAAGCGGCCGGGACGGCCGCGCTTCGGCGGAAGAGGTGCGCGGGTTTTCTGTAGTGTGTGAATAATTCCCACGGAATTTCAGCGGTTGCTCTTCTGCGGAGCGCGTCCCTTCGGTCGCCCAGTCAGGATAGAGGATCCCCGAAAATAGGATCGTTTAATTGACGGATCGTATATCAGCGGCTTTAATGTGGGCGCCTTGCTATCCCCCGACAAAGGAGCGCGCTCAAGTGGCCCGACCGCGCCTGACTAAAATTTTCGGTATTCTTGCTCTCCTGTTACTCGTTTTAATAACCCTCGGTATCACTTTTACCATCGGCTGGCGACCATTTATCGGCGCCAAAGCTCGCCCCGTTACTGAGCGCCATTTTGAAAGCACGCCCGATCGTCTCGCTCGCGGTAAGTATCTCGTTGAAGCTGTGAATGGGTGCGTGGGTTGTCACTCACCCGCCGATATTAGTAAGCCTGGCGCGCCATATCAGGAAGGAAAAGAGGGCGCGGGCGAGGTCTGGCCAGACAAGCAGTTGCCGTGGCTGGTCGCTCCTAATATCACGTCTGACAAGGAAACCGGAATTGGCAACTGGAGCGACGATGTACTCGCGCGTGCGATCCGAGAAGGTATCGGTCACGATGGCCGGGCTTTGTTTCCGGTGATGCCTTACACAAACTTTCGTTCGATGTCTGACGACGATCTTGCGAGTGTGATTGTTTACATTCGTACGCTGCCGCCGATTAAGTCTCAACTTCCGCAAACGCGAATTCCTTTTCCTTTGAGCTTCTTAATTAAAAGTATGCCCGAACCGATCAATGGACCAGTGGCTCCGCCTGATTCTTCAACTGCGGTGAGCCGGGGAGCTTACCTGGTCAAGATGGGAAGTTGTGGTGATTGTCATACGCCGCAGGAACGCGGTCAGCCAATTGCGGGGATGGAATTTGCCGGCGGCTTTGCGTTGAATCTGCCAACCGGGACGATCGCAACTACAAACATTACACCCGATGTGACGGGTATTTCTTATTACGATGAGAACCTGTTTCTACGCGCGATGCATGAGGGCAAAGTTGGCGCTCGGCAACTAAACGCGGCCATGCCGTGGTGGTATTTCGGAAAGATGAACGATGACGATTTGCGATCTATATTTGCATTTCTAAAATCGCTCAAGCCCGTGAGTCATCGAGTGGACAACGTAGAGCCGCCGACCGAGTGCAAGCGTTGTCGTCAGAAACACGGGCTTGGCGATAAGAACTAACTGCTTAGTCGACTGCGAAACCGATGTTGACTACGGCAGTGATGTCTTTGTCGATTGAAGTCGTATCGTTCATTCCTGAATCCGACACCTCATTCGAACCAGCCGGCGTGATTTGCAAAACACCCATGCGAGCGGTGCGCACGCTGCCGATCTTGCTGCCGGTGCTATTGGCGATCTGCTCGGCGCGAGTCTTGGCGTCCTTCGCGGCTTCGGCCAACATCTCGATCTTCAGATTGCCGAGTTGCGTGTAGTAATACTCGGGCGGCATCGACTCGATCAGAATGCCCTGGTTGATCAATTCAGTGGACTCGCGGGCGATTTTGGCGATCTTGTCGACCTCGGTCGAGTTCACTTCAATCTCCTGGCGCAAAGAGTAGCCAGTTATCTCTGAAGTCTCACTGCCATCGCTGGCTCGACCGTGCAATGTTTGCGAAGAGATCGACGAGCTCGTGATCTGGTTTTCCTGAATGCCTTTACTCTGTAGGTAGGCTTTGACCTTAGGCACTGCTTCTGACAGCGAGCGGTACGCGTCAGCCAGGACTGGTGATTGATACGAAACCGCCGACTTCCAGACGACATGATCGGATTTAATTGGTCTCTTAGCTGAACCGGTAACAGTAATCGTCTGATCTCCGCGTTTGCCTTTCACGAAAAACCAGCCGCCGATGATTGTGGCGATAATGATAGCGAGCGCTATCGCCAAGCTTCCGAAAATACTTCCTGAACGTTCGTCACTCATTTGTTGAAGGGTCTCCTTTTGACCACCAAACTGGTCAGCAAAATACATGGTTCAGAGAGTTAGCTCAACAGTAATTACCATTTGGACCAGGTGGGCTTAACCACAGCGCCGAGCGGGCAGTGCCCCGGAGTTATTAGGAAAGGTCGTTGAAAGTTAAAAAGACCTTGGGAGTAAATAATAATGCCCAACCCGGCTTCGCCGCCTGTTGTGAGGAATGGCTCTGCCTTTCCAAAGCTGATAACTAATTTTTTGGGCTGCGCCCTCCTTCTTCAAGCGGGAGAGGGCGTAGCCCAAGAACTAACGGGCTAACTTACGGAAAGGCGGAGCCATTCCTCACAACAGGCGGCGAAGCCGAGACGAGCTTCGGGCGGGAGAGGGCGTAGCCCAAGAACTA
>DATDMC010000079.1:0-74517 GCA_036518995.1 Pyrinomonadaceae bacterium
GGGTCATAGAGTCAGTACCACCTCGCGGTAGCGGGTGGGTCTAGCTGTGATAAGAGATCCTTTTAGGTGAGACACCCACCCGCTACCGCGAGGTGGTACTGACTCTATGACCCACCCGCTACTGCGAGGTAGTACTGACCCTTTTGCTTGGGGGCAGGACCGTGAAGGAGGTTATGGAAACGACCACTCTTTCACCAATACGCAGTTTGGTTGACGCCGCTTCGGGTTTAGGACGCGTCGCAATAATCGATCTTGCCGAGTGACTCTCCGGTGTTTGCGTCGTCAGATAAAAATCCGAGTTGTCAGGATCGCAACGAGGCTCAATTGCTTTTTCCAGTTGCAACTTAACGCGCTCATAAGCGCCAACGAAACTTATCTCTTCGATCAGCGCCGTCGAGATCTTCTGATTACCCGGCTTAATAAAATCAGTCTTACTCAACGAAATATCTTCCGGGCGAAAAACAATCTTTACGCAATCGCCGGCTTTGTATTTCGCTTCATCAAACTTAGTCGTAAGCTGCGCCTTGCCAACTTCAATGAAACCATCGCGCACTGTTGCGTCGAGTATATTTGCAGCGCCGAGAAACGAAGCGACGTATTCGGTCGCCGGTTGATTGTAAATTTCGAACGTCGTTCCGATCTGTTCGATGTGTCCTTTATTGATAACCGCAACGCGATCGCCGAGTTCCAAAGCCTCTTCCTGATCGTGAGTGATAAAGATCGCCGGAACATTTACTTTGCGAAGTAGCGCCCGGATTTCGCGGCGCAGGTGCGTTCGCGTTTGCGTGTCGAGCGCGCCGAACGGCTCATCAAATAAAAGGACTTCGGGTTTGTAAGCAAGAGTTCGCGCAATAGCAACACGTTGCTGTTGGCCGCCGGAAAGTTGCGAAGGATACTTCTTGCGATGTTCTTCAAGTTGGACGAGGGACAACAACTCGTTCACCGTCGCCTTGATCTCTTTTCGTTTTCGTTTGCGAATGCGTAACCCGTAACCAATGTTCTTCTCGACAGTCATCTTCGGAAATAGCGCATACGACTGAAAGATGACGCCAACTCCACGTTCACGTGCAGGCAATTCGGTCACGTCACGTCCATGAAGAATTATCTTTCCCGTGTAGGGTTGTTCGAGACCGGCAATGATGCGCAGGATTGTCGTCTTCCCGCTGCCCGACGCTCCCAACAAAACCAGCGCTTCACCTTCAGCGACATCAAAACTGATATTTTCAAGTACGCTCGTTTTGCCGAAGAACTTGCTGATGCCGACCACACTAGTCGCAGTCGACGCGCCCGGTTCGTTCACCGGTGCTGGTTGCTGTTCTTCTATTATTTGTTTCGCTCGCAAGGCGTTTTCCTCAGTCGACATCTAACCAGTCTCGGGCAAAGAACAAGACGCTGAAAATCAAAAACGAAAAGAGTGCCAAAACAATGGCAATCGCGTTGGCTGCTTCAATCTGTCCTTCGTTGAACTTCGCAAAAATGTAGAGTGGAGCTGTTTGTGTACGACCGGCAAGATTTCCGGATACGAGAATGGTTGAGCCAAACTCGCCGACGGCGCGTGCGAAAGTCAGCAGTGCGCCGGAAACAATTGCGCCGCGTAACGAAGGAAGAGTGACATGCCAGAAAGTCTGCCAACGCGTTGCGCCGATCGTGGCCGAGGCTTCTTCGAGTGAACGACTCATCGTGTCGAAGACTGGCTTGATAACACCAAACGCGAGCGGGAAAGTTACAAATATATTGGCCAGGATGATCGCACCGGCAGTGAACATTACGGTGATGCCGTGCGGCGCGAGAAAGCGACCAAGTGTGCCGTAAGGTCCCCATAAAAGCAGGAGAGCGAAACCAGCGACGGCTGTAGGAATTGCTGTAGGCAAAGAGATGGTGACGATGAGCGCGTTACGGCCCCAAAAGTTGTAACGCGAAAGAGCGTAAGCTGCGAACAAACCAAACACGACGTTAAAGGCAGTGGCCCAGAAACTCGTCGCCATCGAGAGTTTAAGTGCGAAGACCGCTTCGGGCGCCATCAACGCAGCCCAAAACTTGTCGAGCCCGTTGCGCATGCCGAACACAAAGATCGAAATCAACGGCAGAAAAACGAGCGGCAGCATCATCAGCACGAGCATGCCGATACTAAGCGGCCGAACCACATCAAAGCCGCGAACGTGACGCATGGTGGGAACGAGGGAGCTCATTTCAGATTTAAGATTTCAGATTTAAGATTGAAGAGCATTGGGCACGCGATAACTCGTTGTTTTGTGAAAGCTACGGGACCCACCCGCTACTGCAAGGTGGTACTGACTTTGACACTGCGCTTCTCATCAATGGCGTCTCAATCTGAAATCTGAAATCTGAAAACTTCAATTCTTTTTCTGCACCTGGTCTCTAAACACCTTCTCGATCACGTCCGGATACGCTTTGTCCCAGCCGCCGAAATATTCGATCGTGAAAGGCATCTCGATATGACTGAGTTCCTTGTTGGCGTCGTTCAAACTTTCGTTCGTGACCGAACGGAAGTGATATTTCACAAACGCCTGCTGGGTTTCGTCGGTCCATAAGTAATGAAGAAATGCTTCGACAATCGGACGCTTCGCCGCCGTCACATTCTTATCAATTATCACTGCCGGATGTTCGCTAAAGATCGTCGCTTGGGGAATGATGATGTCGAGGTCGGACTTGCCTCCTGACTTCATCAACAGTCCTTCGAGTTCGTAAGTAATCAACGCATCGCCATAACCAGTTTCAAATTGGGTTCTCGCTTCACGCGCCGAACCGGGTGTTGAAATTACGTTCCGCCAGATCGCTTGCAGTGTTTGCAACGCCTGCGTCGTATCTTTTTCTCCAGTCGACTTTTCAGATTTAACTAGCTGTGATCCGTAAATCGCGAGTATGGACCACTGCGCGCCGCCTGAACTGATCGGATCGGGATGGATCACCCGCACACCCGGCTTCGCCAGGTCGGGAAAGTCCTGAATCCCTTTTGGATTGCCTTTGCGAACCAGAATCACAAACGGAGTCTTGTTTACGATTCCCTTTGCCGGGAACGCGGTGTGCCAATCGGTGGTAACAAACCCTCCGTCTTTCAAGCGTTGAGCATCGCGATCGATTGAAAGAATCGCGACTTCAGCCTGGACGCCTTGCAGAATTTGATTTGTGACAGCTTCAGAGCCGGCAAACGAAGAAGTGAAACGAACGTCTTGTCCGTGTTCCTGTTTCCACTTTGCCGCAAAGCCCGGAAAGATTGCCTTCTCCAACGGCTCTTTCATGATCGAAAAACCGTAGAGAGTTATTGAAACATCGCCTGATTCAGTGGGAGGTTTAGGCAGACAACTGGAGGCAACTAACGCCAGCGCCAAAGCCATTAGACCGACACACCGCAACCGATAGGAAACAGTAATCCTCAAGAGTTCCGAGCCTCCTTTAATAGGCCAACCCTGGGGTCAAACGAATTCACTACGGGGGTGTGCACCGTCTATACCATACGGCGAGAATATTGCCAACCACTTCATTGCCGATTTCCGATTTCCGATTGCCAAATTAAGAATTCAATTCGGCAATCGGAAATCGGCAATTGGCAATTTCTTAGCTTCAAGGATCTAGAAATGTAGTACACTTCGGCGGCGGCCTAATGCCCTCCCTAGATAACTGACGCCGTTAAGGAACTCGAATTATGCGCAGTTGCCTCGCCCGGAGAGCTACTACTCTAGTTTTACTGCATTCGTTGCTGTATTCCTTCGTCTTCGCTCAACAGCCAACTAAGGAAGAAAGTCGACCTCGACGTGTGCAAACGGAGTGGCCCAAAGCTCCTACATCTAACCCGATCATCCCGGCGCCAGTCGTCGTCTCTGCGCTGGCTGGTCCAGAGCCGACCATTCGAGTTGCACTAAGTACAGACGAGCGGTCCGCATCCATTTCTACTAACAGCCATTTAATGAACTCTAGTGGCGGCGGAACAACGTTGGTCGCGCTCGACTCGTCACGGGTAAGAATCGAGCCTCACCTGCTCTCGCCGTTGTCGGCAACGATCGATGCCGACTCTTACCGTGTGTCGGTTGCCGGCGCATCATCACGGGATGAAGCGGAAGACAATGCCAAAGAAATCAAGAGGATTGCCAGCGAAGACTCCCAGGTGTCATTCGATACGGAGACGAAAACGTGGGGATTGATAGTTGGACCAAAACAGCCGCGCGAAGAAGCGGAAGAGCTCCGTGCCCGTCTGGAAGATGCGGGTATCGATGCAACGTTGAGTGGTCCACCAGCAACCGCGAAAAATAACACCCCCGCTGGACCAGCAACTCCAAATAGTAGTGGCTTACGTCTCGCTGCGAAGATCACCACGCCATCTCGTGAAGTAGTCGCTTCATCGCCAACTAACCCGCGACTTTTTAGTTCGAGTGCTCCCGTAGCCTTTGCCTCTGACGACGAAAGAAATTCGCCAGTGCGTTATAACAATCGTCCTTATCGAGGCCGCATTGAAGTTTTTACTAACCTGCGTGGATCATTAACAGTAGTAAACGAATTAGGACTCGAAGACTATGTTAAGGGTGTGGTCGCAAACGAACTTTCACCCGGCGGCTATCCCGCGATCGAAGCATTGAAAGCCCAGGCAGTTGCCGCTCGCACTTATGCACTTAAGAACCGCGGGCAGTTTATGTCGCAGGGCTTCGACTTATTGCCGACCACGCGTTCGCAAGTTTATCGCGGGTTAACTTCCGAAAACCCGCTTTCGAGCCGGGCCGTCGACGAGACGCGCGGCTTGATTGCGACCTACGAAGGCGTGCCCATCAACGCGCTCTACACTTCAACCTGCGGCGGGCGAACTGAAAACTCCGAAAACATTTTTAACGACGCCATTCCCTATTTACGTGGACGAGAATGCGCGGCTGAGGGCGCAGCGGCGTTCAAGTCGTTCATGATCAAAACCAATCGAGATCCTGCGGAACTTCATTCAGAGAGCAATGTCTCACTAGCTCGCGATGTTGGTCTATTCACGATCCAGAACGTAAACAATCTGCCCGCTAAAGTTTCCGACTCGTGGTTGACGAACGATGCAAGTGTTGCCGAAATCAGATATTGGCTGGCAAACGCCGCTCGACTTGCGAAACAGGTTGGACCAACGGTCACCGAAGACGTCAACAAGCCCGCGGCATTTGCGACTGCGCTTTTGAGTAGTGTGCTTGGTGAAGAACGGACCAGCATGTTGATGAACGATGCTGATGCCGATTATCTACTCGCGATGCGCGACGCTGGAGATATACCCGCTCCTAATCGTGCCGATCTCGCCACAGTGGTTCGCGATGGATATCTTTCGGTCTATCCCGACGCGACAATTCGACCACGCGAAGCATTGTCGAGAGGCCGTGTGCTTCACGCGATCGTAAAAATTCTCGAAAGCCGAAATCTACTGCAACTGCAAAAGGCTACGGCGCGATCGACTGCTGATGGACAGTTAGTATTGCGTTCGACAAAGGGCAAGGACCAGCCGATCAAAGTCAATCCCGAAGCTTTTCTCTACCGGCAAATTGGCGAAAGCGTTTATGGAGTGAAATCAGTTGCGCTCGTTGGTGGTGAGCCAGTGCTTTTTCATATAGGCGCAGATGGTCTGGTTGATTATCTCGAAGTTAAACCCGCTCCAAATGGCGCCGCGGCCGATCGTTTTTCACCGTTTAGCTACTGGACCCGCGGAATGTCGCCGGGACAGGTCCAGGCACGTCTGGCGCGTTCGGCAAAAGGCATTGGCCAATTGATTGATCTTCGCGTGGCCTCGCGTGGATCATCGCATCGGGTCACCGATCTTGAAGTTGTCGGAACGATCGGAACGGCCCATGTGCGCGGTGGTCGCATTCGTTCCGCGCTTGGTTTAAAGGAACAACTGTTCGTTATCAATAAAGAATTTGACGATAACGGGAAGGTTACGGAGTTTGTGTTCACTGGACGCGGTTGGGGTCACGGTGTGGGCATGTGTCAGGTCGGCGCGTATGGACTGGCAAAACAAGGTTGGAGTTTTGAGCAAATTTTGAAGGCATATTACACGGGCATCGAACTCACCAAGATGTACTAGTGACGCCTCTGTGTCTCTCTGTGTTTCAGTATTCTCTGTGTCTCTGTGTTGAAAATTGACGTGCGCTTAGTTGCATCAGGTTTTAAATACAGAGGCACTGAGATTACACGGAGACACAGAGAAAAGCTTTAGTCGATTCCACTAGAAAGTGTTTTAAAATTCCACTTTTGAAGCATGGTATTACGGCTTCAGGTGTTGTTTAATGAGTTAGCATTTAGACAAAGCTATGATGTCAACTAAACACCTCATCACTGTAGCCGATCTGGATAACTATCCGGATGACGACGGCAATCGTTACGAAGTAATTGAAGGAGAACTCCTCGTGTCTCGTGCTCCTGGTATTCCTCACCAGCTGGTACTACTCAATCTTCAAGTCGCACTTTCTAAATATCTAACAAAAGATCCTATCGGGAGAATTGTACCTGGACCGGGCGCCGTGTTTAGTCTTTTCGATGCGGTGATTCCGGATCTGGTTTTTGTGACCAACGAACGTTGGACACAGATCATTGCTGACGACCGATTTGTTGCTGCGCCAGATCTCGTATTTGAAGTTGTATCTCCCTGTCGTGAGAACCGTCGCCGAGATGTCGATTTGAAACGACGTCTCTATGGCAAGTATGGCGTCCGCGAATATTGGATAGTTGATCCTGAGGATCGATCAGTTGGAATCTATCAGCTCGAAGGTACGAATCTAGAGCTGGCAGAAAGTTTTAAAGACAATGATGAGATCCACTCTACCGTTTTGCCGGGATTGTCACTGATGACCTCAGCGATTTTCATACTCTGACATCCTGTTAACTGAGTGGTCATAGCGTCAGTACCACCTCGCGTTAGCGGGTGGGTCGAGGATGCTAATAGCACGCCATTTAGTTCATGAGAACCTACCCGCTACCGCAAGGTGGTACGGACAATGTGATTCCATGTGATTCCATGCGCTTCACTCGCAACCAAATCACTGGAGCTCTAATTCTCCTCACCCTAATCTGGCTAATCGTTCTTTGGCGCGTGATATTCTCTGGGACGTGACCGCTTCAAACCCCATCATCGCCATAGTTGGACCAACCGCTTCCGGCAAGAGCACGCTGGGAATCGAAGTCGCACTCCAACTCAACGGTGAAATCATCAACTGCGACTCAGTTCAGGTCTATCAGGATATTCAAATCGCGACCGCAAAAGTGCCGCTCGAAGAGCGCCAGGGCGTGCCACATCATCTGATCGATTTTGTCTCACCACACATCAATTACACCGCGGTCGATTGGGCCCGCGCAGCGGCAGAAAAAATCGCTGAAATCGAACAGCGAGGTCGCTTACCACTACTCGTTGGAGGCACCGGCTTCTATTTGCGCGCGTTGCGCAATCCTTTTTTTGAAAGTCCTAAGACCGACGAAACATTGCGGCGACGCATAACTAAAATTCGTGAGCGACATGGACCAGAACACCTGCATCGTCTCCTCAATCGAATTGACCCAGCGGCCGCAGCACGGTTCTTCCTTCGCGATTGGCCCAGGGTGCAACGCGCAATCGAGGTCAAACTGCAGACCGGTCTTTCGATCGTGGCCCAACTCGACAACCGCCCTGGCGCGCCTGAAAGCACGCGCCGGCTACGCATTCTCGCCCTCAATCCATCGCGGGCTGAACTCTACGAACGAATTAATCAGCGTGCAGAACTCCATTTCCAAATGGGACTGGTTGACGAAGTCAGGGATTTACTTGCCAAAGGAATTCCGGCTGAATCAAACGCACTCGGCGCGCATGGTTACCGCCGCGTCGTTGAATTCCTGCAGGGTAAGCGAACTCTCGATAGCGCTATAGAGCAAACAAAGCTGGACATTCGTCACTACGCAAAGCGGCAGTTGACATGGTTTCGCCATGAAGAAGCAATCGAGTGGTTCGAAGGATTTGGCGAAGAACCAAAGATTTTGCGGTCAGTTCTGAATCGCCTGATGGCCCAGGCTGAATTCAAATAATCATCTTTCTATCACGACGCCAGCATTCTCTTGTCAGCCTCAAATGCGTGTTGTAATCTGATTGCACCGCACTTTCATTTCGGTTCAGGTTGTGCGACATGTCCGACGGTAAACAAGCTCCGCAGAATATTCAGGACGCCTTTCTCAACACAGTCCGGCGCGAGAAGACGACTGTGACCATTTACTTGTTAAATGGCGCGAAGCTCACCGGTCGCATCCGCAGCTTCGACAAATTTTCTGTGCTTCTTGAATCCGGTCCGCAGGAACAACTCATCTTCAAGCACGCTATATCGACCATCTCACAGTCGCGTCGCGCCACCGGAGAACTTCATAACAATCCGAACACTGAAACGCATTCGCGCCAGGACGAAACCAACTCGCCTCAAGCCTGATTGTTCGTTACACTCTCGCGAACAAATTTTTTCACTAATTTCGAGGATACGTGGCTGGAACTTTTATTACCTTCGAAGGTATAGACGGCAGTGGTAAGTCTACTCAACTCAAGCTACTCAGCAATTATCTATTAGAGCTCGGCTGCGATTTAAAAATAACGCGGGAGCCGGGTGGCACCGCGATTGGCTCGCGACTGAGGGCCGCGTTGCTCGACGCCAATGAAGAAGTCGATCCTTTGGCTGAATTGCTCGTCTTCGCTGCCGATCGCGCTCAACATGTTCGACGGGTATTGCGTCCTGCACTCGCAACCGGCCAGGTGATAATTTCAGATCGTTATGCCGATGCAACCGTAGCCTACCAGGGCGCGGGACGCGGTTTCGATCCGGCTCTCATTGCGGAGATCGTCCGTCTCGCGACGGAGGGACTTACTCCGGATCTAACGCTACTGTTTGACGTCTCGATTGACGAATCAACAAATCGGACGAGTCGTCGTTCCACCGCAAGGAACAAACCGGACCGGCTCGATATCGAGCATGAAGATTTTTACAAACGGGTGCGAGCGGCCTATCTTGAAATCGCAGCAAGAGAACCTGAGCGAGTAAAGTTGATCGACACGAGTGGCCCAGTCGAAGTCACCCAGAAAAAAGTGAGAGCGGTCATGTTGCCGTTTCTGAAGAGTCGAGGACATATAACAACCGATGTTTAGTTCATTAATCGGCAATAACCGCGTGAAAGAAGTTCTGAAGCGAATGCTGGAAACCAGCCGCTTGCCTGGAGCGCTTCTCTTTGTTGGTGAAGAAGGCATCGGCAAGAAACTGTTTGCGCTGGAAGTTGCCCGGGCATTGAACTGCCGCACGCCCAACAATAACGAGGCATGTGGTTCATGCAGCGCCTGCACGCGCGTCATGAACGTTAATTATCCAGCCAGTGCGGAGTCGGATGATTGGAAGCAGATGATCTGGACAGATCATCGGGACGTCGGAATGGTTGTGGCGCCAAAACGTGTTTTGCGAGTGGAACAAATGCGGGCTATTGAACGCGAGGCCAACTTTCGTCCGGTTGAGGGAAACGCTCGCGTATTTATCATCGACGAAGCCGACAAGTTAAACGATTCATCTGCGAACGCTTTGCTGAAGGTCCTTGAAGAACCGCCGAGTACATCACATTTGATTTTGATTACTGCCCGGCCGGCGATGTTGCTACCGACAATTCTCTCGCGTTGTCAGGTAATCAGGTTTGCGCCGTTGTCTGTCGAAGAAATTGAGAGTTTCCTGGTTAAGAACAAGATCGCAGATCCCAGGTCAGCACAATTACGAGCGCGCACCGCGAGCGGCAGCATAGCCAAAGCCTTGTCTGGCGATATTCAAACGTTCACTTCGCAAAGAAAAGCGATGTTGACTGTGCTTGATGCATTGGTGATGAGCGACAATCGCGCGCAGTTGTTGCGATCCGCTGAACAATTAAATGAAGCGCAGTACAAAGAGGAATTTGAAGAACGTCTGGATGTGCTTGAAGGATTGATTCGCGATGCGTGGATGCTTTCACTCGGGAGTCAAGCCGGGCAATTGATTAATGAAGATTTAGTGAAAGACCTGGAGCCCATCGCGAGCCGAATGGATCCGAGTAAAGCAGCCGCGTGGATTCTGGAAATCGAAGATATGCGTGAACAGTTGATCGTAAACATCAACCGCAAAGCTGCGACCGACGCGTTGTTCCTGCAGATGGCGTCAGGTGAGATCCCGCAGAAACGATTCAGCGTGAAATAAAGTCCGATATGCTTTAGGGATTCTTGCCAACCTCAACCAGGCCGGCTTGGCCGTCTGTTGTGAGGAATGGCTATGCCTTTCCGTTAAAGCGTGCCCTACAACTTGGGCTACGCCCTTCGACCCGATATTTTTTTGCCGCTATTTGTTATGTTGTTATGACACGCCTAAAGAGGGCGTGCCCAAAACCAAAAGGCGCCTAAACGGAAAGGCGTAGCCATTCCTCACAACAGACGGCCAAGCCGCGGCGTAGTTTGAGTTTTGCAAAAGCCTCTAAAGCGGATCGGAGATTAGCGCGTGATGCTGACGAGTTCTGGTTCGGCGTTCTGTTTAGCAGCGGCGCCTTCAGCCAGTAGCTTCTCGGTCTCCAGCACAAACGCTTCAACAATATCTTCGCCCGCCACTTTTCGCATCGGCACGCCATCTTTGAAGATCATGCCGACTCCACGACCAAACGTGATTCCTAATTGAGAATCGTGGGCTTCGCCTGGTCCATTAACGGCACACCCCATAATTGAAAGATGTAATGGCTCTTCAATGTGCGCGAGTCGTCGTTCGATCTCGGTCACGATTCCTACAAAGTCGTCGACATCAAGACGACCACAAGTGGGACAAGCAACCACCGTCACACCGCGCGTCCGCAAGCCTAACGACTTAACGATCTCCCAGGCGACGCGTACTTCTTCCTGTGGCTCGGCGGCTAACGAAACGCGTATCGTGTCGCCAATGCCTTCATAGAGAAGTATTCCCAAACCAATCGACGACTTAACGGTGCCGCTAAAAGAAGTGCCGGCTTCAGTCACGCCGAGATGAAACGGGTAGTCAACCTTCTTCGCCAGCAGGCGATAAGCCTCAACCGTGCGATGCACATCTGACGCCTTCAAAGAAATGATGATCTCCGTGAAGTCCAAGTCTTCAAGGATCTGAATGTGGCGCAACGCTGATTCCACCATCGCTTCCGGCGTCGCGGTGCCATATTTCTTCAACAGATCTTTCTCGAGTGACCCGCCATTTACACCAATGCGAATGGGCACTTTTTGGGCCTGCGCCGCCCGCACAACTTCGCGTACGCGATCGTGCGATCCGATGTTACCGGGATTGAGACGCAGTTTGTCGATGCCCGCTTCAAGGGCCATCAACGCCAACTTGTAGTGGAAATGTATGTCCGCGACGAGTGGGACATCAGGAACGCGTTTGCGGATCTCTTTTAATGCTAAGGCAGCATCATTGTCAGGCACGGCCAACCGGACAACTTCGCAGCCGGCGCGCACCATTTCTTCAATCTGCTTTACTGTCGCATCGACGTCCGAAGTATCAGTCTTCGTCATCGACTGAATTACAACGGGTGCGCCTCCACCGATTTGAAGGTGCTTAACTTGAACGGGTCTGGTCTGACGCATTGTCAATCAATCTATTTAGCTGGAGCCGCAGCGGGCGGTTTCTCAGGTTCAGGACTTCTACTGCCGATCTGCTTAAGCACGTCGTTGGTTAATACGAAGACCATCAGTAAAAGTACAACTACAAAGCCCACTTGCTGGATTCGTTCGCGAATGGCGACCGATAATGTTAAGCCAATCAGCGCTAACAAGCCTTCTATGAGCAGAAGGAAAATTGCGCCGCCATCAAGCACGGGAATCGGCAGGAGGTTAAAGATACCGAGGTTGAGACTTAAAAATCCGAGTGTTCCAAACAGGCCGTCCCAACCGAGACGTTCAACTGATTTTGAAGCGACCTGATAGATGCCGATCGGCCCTGAAAGTGTATTGCGGACCGAACGTTTTCCGGTAAATACCTGGCCCAAAGCTTTGCCAGTTAACCGCAGGATCTGCATGTTCTGATCGTAGGCATAAGCCAGCCCCGATCCGATTCCGGCTTTGTGTAAGGGAAACTGCTCGGTGATATGAATGCCTAATAGCGCGCCCGGTAAGCGTCGGGACACTGTGGTCAGTTGGACCGTCTGACCCGCTCGTTCAACCGTAAGCGGAACGGCCTGGCCATCGTGACTATGAATGTACTCAGTCACCTGGGCCGAACTCTTCACTGAGTCCGTTCCCACAGTTACAAAACGATCGCCTGGTTTCAGGCCCGACTCTTCAGCGGGCGATCCGACTCCAACATCAGCGACTACGACCGGCAAACCACCATAATCAGGAATGAACTCGAGATAACCTGCGGTGTCTCCATTTTCCGTGTGCGCTGTCGGCTTGAGGGTAAGTGAAACTTCCTCGCCGCTACGGTTCACCACCACCGGCAACGGTTGATTCGGTGATAACAACCCGTCGCCATATATCGACTCCCAGGTCGGATTAGTGGTCCCATTGAAAGAGACGATCCGATCACCGACTTTCAAACCAGCTTGATCGGCTGCACCGCTCGGAGTTATGTAACTGACAACTGGGGAAGGAGTGGCTGGCACACCGTAAATCATCGCTCCGGTGAATGGAATAGCAAGTGCCGTTAAAACGTTCATCACCGGACCAGCTAACGCAACCATTATCCGCTGATATCTCGGACGCAGGTTGAACATCTCGTTGGGCGGAATATCCACCGCACTCTCGCCTTCGATAGGCGCATTGGAGTCGTCGCCGCCAAGTTTTACGTAGCCACCGAGCGGTATTGCCGAGATCCGATAATCGGTGTGGCCAAACTTCCTCCCTAACAGACGCGGTCCGAACCCAACCGAGAAAGTTTCAACGCGAATTTTGAGAAGTTTTGCGACGATGAAGTGGCCAAATTCGTGTAGAACCACCGCCGAACCGAGGATAAAGATGAATGCCGCCGCGCCGATTAAATAAGTCATTTGAACGAGCTCTTTCTAAAGCATTCCCGACAAAACCAATCCGATTAGACACTTCATCAACCCCATTGGGTTGCACAAACGAGTTTACGCGGCGGTTTAGCTTGACGTCAAACAAATCATCTTGAAGGGAGTGCTCACTTTATTTCTGAGCAGCACGCTTTTGTTCGATTTCTACGGCGAAACGCGCGTCGGCATCTGGCGCCTCCCAGTATTCGACCGGGCGGCTAACTAACATCAGGTCGTGGCCAATATTACGACAATCCGGACTCTCGGTTAGTCGTGGCGTTAGAGTTCCATCGCTAAAACGGATGTTGCAGTGAGACGGATCGTGTTTGTCAGGAAATAAACCGAGGCCGGAAGGTGAATCCAGTAAGCGTCCAACATGAACGCTTCGTACACCGTAAATAACTCCGCTTGGCATAGACTTCTTACAAGCCTGAATCGAGTCAAAAAGTGATATTCCCTGGGGATCGTTGTTCTCACGACGAAAAAATATTTTCGGCTGGTGCTCGCCGTTCTTGATCCAATACTGAGAGGTTATCGCTCTAAAGAGGATCGTAGTACACGAATATGGCGATTGATCGTGAGGATCGTGCTGCATGAATGTCGCTATTGAACGTGAGGACGTTCGTGAATGTAAGGTCTAGCTTTTTAACCAATTAAGTTTCTGAGTGAGAAGTTCATTTGTCGCTGGCTCACCTTCATACCTGTCGTTCGGTCCGCGCCACGCAACGAAATTTCCCGTACCTAAACCGCCACAGTTGAGAGCTAAATGGCGACCGTTACGTTCCCACTCAATATCAATGCCGCCTTCGCCATCCGGCGTTAAATTCGGTAGCGGAATAGTCATTCGTTCAGTCGCATACCGCAAAAAAGTGAGGGCGTTATCGTATGCTGCCTGAGTAGCTCGCAACTCCAAATTGTTCTCGTTTTTCAACGTAAGCATTTGAGCTAACTGTTTCCAAAGCTCATGGTAGGGGTCGATCACTGCCGTCCGATACTCCTTAAGCTTTCGATCGAGATTCTGCATTTGTCGCTCCCCAGGGTCCGGCCAGTATAAATCAGGCAAGGACCTCAAACAATGACAAGTTGGTTGCTAACTCTTCGACTTGATTGTTGTCAATTGCGGGAAAGTGACTACCCAACGGGGGCGGGTTTGTTTGTGAATTTCTGAATCGCGGTCTGCGCATCGATCCGTGCCCATTGATCAACCGCAAGCACTGTTTCAATGCTGTCTACAGGTTTTGAGTCGTGACCATCCATCACTGCTTCAATGACCTTCGGGATCTCCGTAAGACCAATTCGTTCATCGAGGAAAGCCGCCACCGCTTCTTCATTGGCCGCGCTCATCACCGCCGGCAAAGTTCCGCCAGTTTCCAAAGCCCGGTAGGCCAGGGCCACGCAGGGAAAACGATCGAGATCGGGCGCTTCAAAATGGAGCGACGAAATAGCTGTTAGATCGAGCGATGGTAATGCGCAGGAATGGCGTTCGGGATAAGTCAATGCGTATTGAATCGCATGGCGCATGTCTGTGACACCCAGTTGCGCGATAACTGAACCATCCACCAACTCGATCATCGAATGCACGACTGACTCCGGGTGCACGAGAATTCCGATTTCACTATGATCAAAGCCAAAGAGCCAATGCGCCTCGATCACTTCAAGGCCTTTGTTCATCAACGTCGCCGAGTCGATCGTGATCTTCGCACCCATATTCCAGGTTGGGTGTTTCATCGCCTCAGCGACAGTGGCTTGTTTCATCTCCGCTTTGTTCTTTGTGCGGAATGGACCACCTGATGCAGTCAAGACAATTCGCTTGACCTCGTCGCGTTGTTCACCACGTAAACATTGGTGCAACGCATTGTGTTCAGAATCAACCGGCAACAACTCCGCGCCCGACTGTTTCGCGGCCCGCGTCATCAACTCACCTGCCATCACAAGCGTTTCTTTGTTGGCTAAAGCAACTCGCTTCCCGGCCTCGAGAGCTCTCAACGTCGGCACAAATCCGACAGCTCCGACAGTGGCGCTGACAACGCAATCAGCTTCCGGATGCGTCGCAACTTCGACCAGTCCTTCTTCGCCGATCAGAATCCGCGGCAAATCAAGATTACGTTGAAACAAAAGAGCACGCAGTTCGTGAGCAGCGTTTTCATTTTCAACGGAAACGAGTTCAGGAAGATGAGCGGCGACCTGGTCGGCGAGTCGTTCAACGTTGTGACCGGCAGCCAGGGCGACGACGCGCAGCCCACGGTTTGGTAACGATTCAATCACGCGCAAAGTATTGCAGCCGATTGAACCAGTTGAACCAAGTATCGCGACGCCTTTGTTGTCCATATTAAGAAGGTTGCAAAACCGGCCGAGAAATCATCTTCAACTTTGAATCGTAGGGATCTTGAAGACTAATTGTTTGACCAGCTTTATTAACGTAAGAAGCAGATACGACTCGCCAATCCGAACCGCGCACGAAAACTAAATTCACTGAAGCTTCAACCGTCGCGTTGGCGCCAATGACTTTCATTCTGATCGTCACTGGTTCGTTACCACTACTTACCGCAACACCTCCTTTTACTATACTGCCGAAGTCTTTTACTTCCCCGATGTCCGCTTTCAGTTTTTCATTATTGCGCAGGAAACTCCGCGCCGTCTCCGCCGCTTGACTCGTGGAAACAGAATAAAAAATAGAGCCAAATATTCCGAGGCTAAAGATTACGATCAAAGCTAACAGGGATGCGATGACGCCGACGACGATTAGGAAGATTTTCCGGTTGGTCATGTTCCCCATTTTTTCGGGGGATCAGCTACTGAAGTAAAACCGAGCGAAATAGTAGATTAGCGGCGCGTTGAAGAGCAAGCTATCTAATCGATCGAGTATGCCACCGTGTCCCGGCAAAATGTTTGCCGCATCTTTTGCTCCTGCGCCACGTTTGAGCGCGCTCTCGGTCAAGTCACCCAGGATTCCGACCACCGTCATCACGAAGGCCAATGGCAACGCCCACTTCAAAGCGAGTTCGCCAAAGAACCAAAAATGCGCGAGTGCCGCCATCCCCATCGCGACGACAATTCCACCAAACACGCCTTCCCAGGTTTTACCCGGACTAATTCTGGGAGCGAGTTTGTGTTTCCCAATGGCCCGCCCGGTGTAATACGCGCCGGCGTCGGCTCCCATTAACACGAGGAAGAAGAATAAAAGCAAATGAGCGGCGCGAGTTTGGGGGAAACCAATGCGAAGTGAAACGAGGTGACAACCAAGAACTGCAACATAAAGGACACCGAGGATCGTCGCACCGGCTGACGGAATGATTTTTTCGAATCCATTTCCGCGCAAAGCCGCAGCGATGAGCACTCCGACTGTTAGCACGATCAGCACAAGTTGGGTTAGCAACAGGTTAAGCGCAAGGTCGCTAAAGAATAATGAGACAACGAAAATAGCAGTAGCGCCCAGAAAGCCCGCGCCGGTGTCTGGTTTAATCTGCAGGCGTTTTGTCAGCACGTAAAACTCGAACAGGGCAAGGGCTATCGCAGCGCCAGCGAGCGCAACAAAAAACCACTTGAGCCAGGGGACCAGGATCGCAGCAATCAGAATTGGCAGTGCGATAACGGCAGTGAGTACCCGAGTTAGACCAGAGCTTTTTGGAGTAGGTGTGTTTGCCAATGTTCGATGTTAAGAATTGAATCTCCTCTGCGTCTCAGCGATCTCCGCGTCTCTGTGTTGAAAGGGGGCTCGCCTTAACGGCCTGATTTTCAACGCTGAGATCGCTGAGACGCAGAGAATTTTATCCCACGACCAACTTCAAGCCACCAAAACGTCGATCGCGGCGTTGGTAATCAACTATAGCTTCCAGCATTTGTTGCCGGCGAAAATCCGGCCAAAGTGTGTCGGTAACATAGATCTCGCTGTATGCACTCTGCCACAGAAGAAAATTCGAAATCCGCAACTCCCCACTGGTCCTGATCAACAGATCAAGTTCGGGGAGATTGCGGGTGTAAAGCTCATTCGCGATTCGCTCTTCCGTCAATTCGTCAGGACGGCTGCCCTCATCCTGCAAACGTCTCACTGCGGCGCGACAAGCATCAACGATCTCCGCCCGACCGCCATAATTCAGCGCGACGGTCAGGACCATCCCCTTGTTCTTTGCCGTACGTTCCGTCGCGCGAGTAATTTCAGCGCGCACATTGTCTGCCAACGCGCCGGTGCGACCGATCGTTTGGAACTTAATGTTTTGCCGATCGATTTCATCCAGTTCAATGCGCAGATAACGACGCAACATCCGCATCAACGCGTCGACTTCATAGCGTGGTCGCTTCCAGTTTTCGGTTGAGAACGCGTAGAGAGTGAGCGCCTGAAGGCCCAGACGAGCACCAGTATCAACTGCGGCCCGAACAGCATCGACACCAGCCTTGTGACCGGCAATTCGTGGTTGACCACGTTGCGCGGCCCAACGGCCGTTGCCATCCATAATAATCGCGATGTGTCGTGGTAAACGGTCCCAGGCAATTGAAGCCAGCAATGATTCTTCGAGTGTGCCGTTCTTTACGACACCAGCAAAGTCAGAAATCATATTTTGAAATGAAGACCCAAATGATAATGAACGGCAGCCATTCTACGGGCGAACGGCAAAGAGCAAAAGCCGAACTGGCTTACTTAGTACATTACACTCACTAGCGTTAGACCACAGGCCGGCGCAGTAACAGCCTCTTTTGGCCTGCTTCCGCTTTCAATAGCGGTTCGTACGTCTTCGTTATTCAACTCGCCACGGCCAACCGCCATCAACGTTCCGGCAATGGTGCGCACCATATAACGCAAAAAACCGTTGGCACTTGCTTCAATCTCGATCGTCCGTTCAGAACTTTGATCACTTATTTCACGAACGGTCAGTGTCGAGATCGTTCTGACTCGATCTTCGACGTCCGATTGTGCGGCAGAAAATGCGGTCCAGTCATGCTCGCCGAGAAAAAGTTGTGCCGCTTCTTTCATTGCGGCAACTTCCATTGGTCTCGCGTCGTGATGTGCATAACGGACCCAGAACGGCGAAATCACGGCAGCGTTTACGATTCGATAGCGATACGTTTTGCCAACTGCTGAATAACGAGCGTGAAAGTCGTCGTCCACTTCCTCCACTTTAATAACGCGCAGATCACGCTCGACATTGCCATTGATTGCCGCGCGCAATTTGTAAGCACTGATTGGTCGTTCGAGTACAACGCTTGCAACTTGTCCTTCCGCGTGAACACCTGAATCAGTTCGACCTGATCCGTGGACCGTAACTTCACGACTTTCGATCAACGACAACGCGCGCGTTAACTCACCTTGCACCGTTCGCAGCCCATCCTGGATCTGCCAACCATGAAAATCAGTCCCGTCGTATTGAATTGTAAGCTTGAAGTTCAAAGAAATCTCGAATTGCGAATCGTAAATCGTGAATGGTGAATCGTAAATTGTAGCTGCATTAAATTCGCAATTCGCAATTCCCAATTCACGATTCACGATTCACGATTTACGATTCACTTCTTCCGGCTGCCCGGCTTCACCACCGGTTCACCCAATCGACACGCATCACAAGCATCAGGTTCGACTGACAACACCTTCAATGCTGCCAACGCCACGCGTGGCACACCAACATCAACGGCGCCACCCGATCGATCAATAATCGACGCGGCCCCTGTCACGTCGGCTCCGGCAGCTTTTAAACAATCAATCGTCTCTCGCGTAGAACCGCCGGTAGTGATCACATCTTCAACAACTAAAGTTTTCTCTCCGGGTGAAACTGTGAACCCGCGTCGCAAAGTCATTTGACCTGACTCTCGCTCGGTCCAGATGAATCGTGCTCCCAGTGCCCGCGCCACTTCGTGCCCAATTACAATTCCACCTATCGCCGGCGACGCTACAAGTTCAATTCCCCGCCCCGCAAACTGTTCCGCAATCGCCCGTCCAAACTCTTCAGCGTTCTTTGGAAACTGCAATACACGTGCGCACTGAAGATAAACGGTACTGTGCAATCCACTCGTCAACTGAAAGTGGCCCTCCAGCAACGCTTCGGTCTTCTTAAACTCGTTGATAACTTCTTCTGGTTTCAATTCTCACCTCGATAAAATCGATAAGCGTGCTACAATCCCCGCCTGAATGGCGCCGCCATATTCGAATTTAGTTTCCGACTCAACTCTCGTTCAAGACACAATCGACCTTCTCAACGATTCTGGTGGACGCGCTGCAGCGTCTGAAATTGTCGACGCTGTTTTTAAACTTTCACATATCGACGATGAACTTGCGGGTTTACTCGTGGCGGATCTCATCCGCAACGATCGCCGCTTCAAGATTGTCAACAATACAGTCGAACTCCAACAGGACGATTGGGACCATCGACTGCTAAAGGACCTCGACTTTGTTGTCGTTGATGTCGAAGCAACAGGCGCGAAGACCCCACCGAATCGTTTGATCGAACTGGGTGCGTATCGAATTCGCGGGGGAAAGATTGTCGACAAGTTTCTGCAGTTAGTGAATCCCGAAATACCGATTCCGCGTTTTGTTTGCTCGTTAACTAGTATTAGCAACGAGATGGTGAGACGAGCACCAGTCTTTGCGGAAGTTGCGCCACGCTGGCTCGACTTCGTTAGCGACTCGGTACTAATCGCTCACAATGCGCCGTTCGATACCAGTTTTTTGAATCACGAAATCTCGCGCGTCTATCCGGGTCATCGCATGGTGAACCCACATCTGTGCACCGTGAAACTCTCGCGCCGCGTCTTGCCGGATGTCGCGAACCACCGGTTGGATACGTTAGCCGCACACTTTTCAATTCCGATCGCGAGTCGTCACCGGGCTGGAAGCGATGCATTGGCGACTGCGGAAATCTTTCTGCATCTCATGACCATGATGGACCAGCGCCATGGTGTTCGAGATCTTGCAACTGCCAGAAATTTTCAATTCCCCGAGCTCACACCAACGCGGCCCGGAGCTGCGCTACCCCAGTCAATTTAACCAGCACCGTCACAAGATAACGTCGTGTCACATAGTCAGTACCACCTCGCGGTAGCGGGTGGTTGCCGACTGTTTCAACCCAGCGGCTATCGCGAGGTGGTACTGACCGTTTCCACGTGCGGCGAATCATCGCGCTTCAACACTTTGCGAATGATCACAAACAACACGATTCCCACCACCAGCACGAGTGCGATCCACGGATAGTATCTCGCAATGATCGCCTTCGCTTCGGCTCCATAACGGACCGCAAAATAGCCTTCCAGCAAAAACCGAAACGCGCGGCCTGCGATGATCGCGATCATAAAACGCAACAGACTGAATCTGAACACGCCTGCCGTAATCACGAACAACTTAAAAGGAAATGGGGGCGGCAACAACGTCGCGACCAACACGGCAAACATATCGTATTTGTCGATCAGTTCCTTCACGCGCTTCTGCTTCGCTTCGGAAAATTTCTTGAGCATGCGCGAGCCGGCTTTTTCGGAGATCTTATAAAGAATCCAACAACCAATCGCCGATCCAGCCGTGGCCATAAAGGCATACAGGACCATCCATTGCGGCTTGGCAGTTGAGAGCAGTAGCAACAGGGCATCGGCGCTGCTTGGCAGGGGAACAAAAGTCGAGTCGAGCAACGCAACTGTAAATAGTCCGAGCGGACCAAATGTAACCAGGTACTCAGAAACACGAGTGAGTCCTTTGGTTATGGGATGGAGGAATGACTTCAAGCAGGAAATCCTTTCAATTAGAACTATCGCCGTCGCTCGGGCCAGCCGGTTTACGCAGACTCTTACGACGATTGATATATAAATAAATAAGAAAACCAATCAGCAACAGCGTCGCCACGATGCTAATGATCACAACGCCATTGTCTTTGAAGAATAGCAAGACCCTTCGGCCATAGAAAACCGCCAGAATACCCTCGACGTAGTAGCGCAACGACCGGGCCAACATAACCGTCAGGATAAATCTCCAGCGTGGGTATTCGAGAGTGCCGGCAGTAGCAACAAAAACTTTGAATGGTAACGGCGGCGGCATCACTGCGGGAACAGCGATAGCCAGAAAACCAAACCGGGCATAAGCGCGTTCGACTTTCTTGATACTGTCTACATTAAAGCGTTTACGTAACAGTGCCTGGCCGCCGCGTCGCATGATCGTGTAAAGCAGCAAACAACCGAGAACCGATCCAGCCGCCGCAAAGAGTGGAAAATAAAACACGGCGTGCGGATGTCTGATACATCTGCCTACAACCAAATAATCGTTGATTTCAGGAAGTGAAAGAAGGGATGAATCCAAGGCGCCGATGACGATCATCGCCGGCGCAGCGAAATATATTGGAAGCTCAAGTACATAGCGTTCCACCAACCGAGCGACGGTGCTTAGCCAATCAAACATATATGCGGAAATTTGTGCTTTGTACTTGGATCTTTGTAATCATGAAGCTTGCAGCGAACAAAGTACCAAGAACAAAGTACAAAGATCAAAGTTATTGCTTGATGGGAGCGAAAACCGCAGGGGTGTCGTATGTAACGCCGACTGTGAAGCCCGAATTTGGTGAGAAGTCAGTTAGTCCTTTAATACCGGCAAAATCGAATCTGAGACCGGACGCGCGAATCTGCATACCCAAACGGGCTTCCGACTGTGATTCAGTGCCGAGTGGACCACTACCGGGACGCGTGTTGGCCCGACCGTTAACTTCGCCGGCAAGACTAAACTGTTTATTGATGCGAAAGATTCCAGCGACGCCGTAAGTCAGCACGTCGTTCTGTGAAAACAGTTCAGTAGGGGCAGTAAGAATCGCGATACCTAAGTTTCCAAACGTGTTAAAGCGACCATCCGGACCAAACTTTTTGCCCACTAAGATCTGGCCGTAAGCGTTTGTTTGATTCAGGCCGATGCCAGTTCCCTGACTCGAATTTGGCAGTCCTACACCGAAACGGAAACCAACTGAAGGGCTGCGACTGGTTTCATTGCGGAGTTTAAACTTGGCCCAAAGGGTAAAATCTCCGGTGTCGTTAGTGGAGTTTGTCCCCGGCGCCAGGCCCAGCGGGATTGCTGACGGACCTCTTGAGTTGATGCTCAACACATTTTGCGCCACGCCTTCAATTTGAAACTCAACATTCGGGCTCATGCCGATGTTGACGCCAATAACGCCGACGCGAGTCAAATCACCAGTGATACCTGAAACGGGATACTTCACGCCCTGCATAAAATCGAGTCCGCCTTCGATTCGTAAGGTACCTGGTGGAATGATGTCGACGTCTTCAGTGATGAGTGGACGCTGCTGAGCCGACACGCACGAAAACACGCACAGGATGCTGGCGAGAAGTAGTAGAGTTTTGAACATGCGCGTCATCGGCGGTTGATTGTAGCGAGACTAGTAGAAGCGGTCAATAAAAGGTCATGTAGTGGCGATGAAGTCAGTACCGTAACGCGGTAGCGTCGGGTTCTCTCGATAGTCTGGACTCGTGGTATGTCTCCGACCCGACGCTACCGCGTTACGGTACTGACTTCATTGCCACGCATTTTCCAGTCACCAAGCCTCGCTGTGCTAGTATCTCCCACCGAAAACAAACACCCTCCACGAGGTCTGCGCGATGAAACTTTTTCTCGTCCTGCTAATTCTTTCTGTTCCTTGTCTTGCTCAGGAAGCGCCGAAGTCAATCCAACTCCAGGGACTGAAGGACCGCGTCGTCATTCGTCGCGATGAACGCGGCATTCCTTATATCGAAGCAAAGAACGACGAGGACCTCTATTTCGCGCAAGGCTACGCAACGGCCACCGATCGTCTCTGGCAAATGGATCTCTTTCGTCGTAACGCTCGCGGCGAGCTCTCAGAAGTTTTGCCAAATGTGCCCGGCAGTCCGGCACTCGATCAGGACAAACTGCATCGCACTTTAGGATTTGGACACGTTGTCGACGCCGAAGTCGCGCAGGCTCCACCCGAGTCAAAAAAACTACTCGAAGCTTACGCTGCCGGAGTCAACGCTTACATCGCTTCACTTGGACCAAAACAACTGCCACCCGAATTTCAAATTCTCGGCTACACACCAAAACCGTGGACGCCTGCCGATTCATTATTAGTGGTCAAAATTTTCTTTGAGGCCCTTTCAAACACCTGGCGCCTCGATCTGATGCGTGAAGCGTTGAACGCCTTACCGGCAGAAAAACGCGCCGCGTTGTTGCCTGAAGTTTCTCCCATCGACGTTCTCGTAGTCGGCGCCGACACAAAAACAAAAAAGGCCACAGCGCAACTTCATTCCGTGCCGCCGCCTTCTCGCGACACAATCGAAGTCCTCGCGCGTGAAGAAGCAATCAGCCGTGCAGCACTTGAACAACTCGGTTTCTACGCGGAAGGTCTGGCAGCCAGCAACAACTGGGTCGTCAGCGGAAAACACACGACATCCGGCAAGCCACTCCTGGCAAACGATCCACATCTAGCGCCGACTGCGCCACCGATCTGGCACATGGTCCACCTGACTGCGCCCGGCTTACGCGTAGCCGGCGTTACTGCTCCGGGACTTCCCGGCGTGATCATCGGACACAACGATCGCATCGCCTGGGGCTTCACCAATGTTGGACCAGACGTACAAGATGTTTACCTGGAAAAGTTTGATCCAAACAATCCGACTCGCTACCAGACACCGGCCGGCTGGCAGGAAGCGACTATTCGTCACGAACAGATCAAAGTTCGCAAAGGCATCGCCGATCTGTCCACTGACACGATCACGCTCGACGTTACCGAAACACGTCATGGTCCAATTGTCCTGGAACGTGAAGGAAAGCGCTATGCACTACGCTGGACTGCTCTCGATCCAACTAAAAACAAACCCGACTCAGCCTTTGCCCTGAATCGCGCGCGCAACTGGAAAGAATTTTCGCAGGCACTTGAGTCGTTCACGGCCCCGACTCAGAATATTGTCTATGCTGATGTCGATGGCCACATCGGCTATCACGCGGCCGGCATCGTGCCGATTAGAAAGTCCGGCGACGGCAGTGTCACCTACGATGGTTCGACCGACGACGGCGAATGGACCAACTACATACCAATCAGCAAACTGCCACAGTCGTTCGATCCACCTTCGGGAATCATCGTGACCGCCAACCAGAGAATTGTCGGGACCAGTTATCCATACTTCCTGACGCATTCATGGGCCCAACCGTATCGCGCGCGACGCATCTACGATCTCCTTAGTCAAAAACCAAAATTGAATGCTGACGACTTTCGCCGGATCCAGGGCGACGTCTACGCAATCGCGGGAGCGCTGTTTGCGAAAGAAGTAGTGAAGACGTTGAAACCGAAGCTTACGCCGTCAGATGAAAAGCTTTCAGCTACGTTGAGTTCATTGGAATCCTGGGACGGGTTGGTAAATGCAGAATCGCGGCTCGCGCCGTTAGTTGCACAATGGCGAATCGCTTTTCGTTCGCGAGTTCTAACGGCGGCGCTCGGCAACGAATTAGTGCAGAACTATCAGTGGAACAACTTCGATACA
Source organism: Pyrinomonadaceae bacterium (assembly GCA_036518995.1). Lineage (GTDB taxonomy): Bacteria > Acidobacteriota > Blastocatellia > Pyrinomonadales > Pyrinomonadaceae > PSRF01. Next base: position 24,445 of record DATDMC010000079.1, read on the forward strand.
ACGCTCGATTGGGTGATCAAAGAACAACCTGCAGGCTGGTTGCCAAAAGAATTCTCAAGCTATGCGGACCTTTACAAAGCGTCCTATGACGATGCAATCAAAGCACTGACTAGAGGACTTGGCCCGGACGAAAGTAAATGGACCTGGGGCGACCTGGCAAAAGCCCGCTTCCCTCATCCGCTCGCCGCAGCACCACTAATCGGCTTGCAGTTTACGATTCAACCTTTCCCGCAAAACGGAACGGGAGGATTGATTGGCGCAACAGTGAATGTTGGTTCTGCGGTGTCGATGAGATTGATCGCCGATCCGAATAATTGGGACCTGACGCAACATGGAATCTCAGTTGGCGAGTCGGGCGTCCCTTCGAGCCCACATTGGAAAGATCAATTGGACGACTGGAAAGCCGTGACGCCGAGAGTGTTTCCATTCACCGAAGCGGCAATCGCAGCCGCAACAAAGGAAACGCTGACGCTGACGCCCGGACAATGAGCAGATGGGAGATGGGGTGATGCGGAGAGTGGGTGACGGGGAGAGTGGGTGATGGGGGGATGGGGTGATGGGGTGATTGCGAAGCGCCCGACTCTCATTCAGCCCAAGTTTCAGCTTAGGGTAAAGCGTGACTTAAAAGAGCCAACCGTTTTAACGGTTTTCCGCGTCGAAATTCCATGCCCGATCACTATCGCACATTTGCCGCCATCGAACTCCCCGGCAACATTCGTGATCGCATCCAACAACACATCAACGAACTCAAATCGAAAGTGCCCGAGTCTCATCCAAGCTGGACACAAGTCGACAACATTCATCTGACAATCAAGTTTTTCGGCAATGTCGAGACAAACAAAATCGCAGACATCACCGAAGCCGCGACACGCGTCAGTAAAAATTTCACTCGATTCAAGATCGCAGTCGGCGGAACCGGGGCCTTCCCCAAACCGGGACAGCCTCGCGTGTTATGGATTGGAATAGAAGATCTGGAGAACAAGCTCGCGGAGTTACAACGAAGCTTTGAAAACGAATGTGCAATGGCGGGCTTTACAAAAGAGGACCGCGACTTCCGTCCTCATCTAACTATTGCTCGCATTAGAAAACCGGAAGGCGCGCGTGGACTTGCTGAAGTTAATAACGAGTTGGGCTTTGAAGCGATGGAACTGACGGTTAACGAGCTAGTCGTCTTTCGCAGTGAACTCAGCAGCCAGGGATCAAAATACACCGCCCTCTCGCGTCACCCCTTGTCCGACGTACCTTAAATCCTCTCCGCGTCTCTGCGTTCTTTGCGTCTCTGCGGTGAACACTCGCTCCAACTACGCGAACACCGATTTCAACACAGAGACGCAAAGAACGCTGAGACGCTGAGATAAATCCCTATCTCTGTAGCTCTCTCGGCTTTGGCGGTGGTGGATTGTCCCGTTCACCACTATTAACACCAGTCGCCGACAGCACTTCCTTGATCGCCCCGACACTCGACAACATCGCCGACGTCTCCATCGGCATGAAGATCACTTTCGAATTGTTACTCCGCGTCATGTCCTTGAGACTCTCGATGTAACGCGTCGTAATCAAATACTGCGCCGGGTTGCCGTGTTGTTGCATTGCATCGGCCACTCGTTGAATCGCTTCAGCTTCCGCTTCTGCATTTCTGAGTCGCGCTTGCCCAGCGCCTTCAGCCGCCAGAATCGCCGACTGCTTCTCGCCTTCAGCGCGCGTGACGGCTGCCTGCTTCTCACCTTCAGCGCGCGTGATCGCTGCCTGGCGATCACCTTCCGCTTGCAACACGAGCGCGCGGCGATTACGTTCCGCCGTCATCTGTTTTTCCATCGTGATGCGCACGTCTTCAGGCGGATTGATGTTCTTAACGTCGACGCGTGTGACTTTCACGCCCCACTTGTCCGTGGCTTCATCGAGAATGATGCGCAGCTTGGAGTTGATCTGATCGCGTTGCGACAATGTGTGGTCCAGGTCCATGTCGCCCATCACTGCGCGCATACCTGTGATCGTCAACTGCACAATGCCGCCTACGAGGTCGTTCATCTCATAGACGGCTTTTACTGGATCGGTTATTTGCCAGTAGACCACCGAGTCGACATGGATCGTTACGTTGTCGCGAGTGATTACCGGCTGCGGTGGCAGATCGATGTATTGTTCGCGCAAGTCGATCGACGTCAATCCCGGCCGGGTATTGGTCCAGTAGACAGCGCGCGGCTTATCGAGAAACGGGACCAGGATGTTAAGACCACTGCTCGCTACTCGATTAAAACTGCCGAGACGTTCGACGAGCATCACGGTCGCTTGCGGAACGATACGAATAGTTTTAACGGCAACGATAAGCAGGACGAGGCCAATGAAACCAAAAAACATTACGGCAAGGACTGTCAGGACACCACCTTCCATGATTCAACTCCTAATTAGACCGGAAATCGAGTAGGCGAACTTGCTCGCGACTATAAAGGATTGGACTAAAAGAAAGCTAGACTTTGGCGAGCAATTGGGACTCACTCTGCGTCTCAGCGTCCTCTGCGTCTCTGCGGTGAACACTCGCTCCAACTACGCGAACACCGATTTCAACCCGGAGACGCAGAGAGTATCTAAACCATATAGTGATGGTGAATCGTGAATGGTGAATAGTAAGACCTTCGGCGATTTACGATTAACCATTTACGATTCACGATTACCCGACCTTCGGCGATTTACGATTAACCATTTACGATTCACGATTACCCGACAAGGCTTCTTGGATTATCTCCGCCGCTTGCAATACCAACTCTTCAGCAAACGGTCTACCAACCACCTGAACGCCTATCGGTAAACCTTCCGGCGATTTTCCCGCCGGGACTGTCACCACCGGCAAATCGAACACATTAAAAGCCTGCGCATAACTAAACGCCCGGAAATTTCCCATCGACGTTCCGTTAACGCTCACCTTCAGCGTGTCATGTTTATATGCGGGTGTGGCGCCAACCGGACAAACGAGTAACGGCGCATCGTTCATCCAGTCAACCAACTCAGCGCGCAAACGATCCCGTTCCATCCATCCAGCTATGTATTCATCTAAAGTTGGTGGCGGCGAATCGTCTGCCGTCTTCAGTCGCCAACTAACAAACGAGCCACCTTCATTTTCGCGTCCCGCATAGACTTTTCGTAACTGCACAACCGAGGCCCGCGAAAACACTTTCAACCACATCTCATTTGCCCGTTCAACATGCGGCGGACGCTCTTCAAACGTCATCAAGCCAACTTCGTTCAGAGCAGATACTGCGGCTGCAACCGCTTGCTTTGTTTCGTTTGTGACTGGCGCAACTCCGTCGTCGTCATACCACGCAACTCGAACTCCTTTTAACGAAGGCAACGGGACAACATTTGTATTCGTAAGCACTCGATAGAGCGTTCTCAGATCACTGACAGTCCGAGCTAGTGGTCCAACAGCCGCACCCAACGAATATGGACCACTGCTGGGTGGAAATTGTCCTTCGCCGGGAACTCTTCCGGTCGTCGGTTTTAAGCCGCAGATTCCGCAAAAGTGGGCCGGGATTCTGATGGAGCCTGCTAGATCGCTACCTAAACCGCCCGGTGACATGTAAGTCGCGATAGCAGCAGCTTCGCCGCCGCTGGAACCGCCGGGAGTCAAACTCGGATCAAGCGGATGATTCGTGCGGCCAAATACAAGATTATCGGCGGTGTAGTCCATCGCCATCTCGGCCACATTTGTTTTGCCGAGAATGATCGCGCCGGCAGCTTTCAAACGCGCAACGGCTGGCGCATCTCTGTCAGGGACAAAATCAGCTCTTAACTTTGAGCCACTGGTTGAACGTAAACCCGCTGTTTCAATGGTGTCTTTTATAGTAATTGGCACACCGTGCAACGCACGCAGATCGTCACCTCGTAGGATCGCAGTTTCTGCTGTTTTCGCTTGCTCGAGTAGATCAGGAGCAATCGTCACTATCGCATTCAAAGCCGGATTGACTTTACTAATCTGATCGAGATGCGCCTGCGCCACTTCAACGGGCGACACCGCGCGCGTTCGAATCAACTCCGCAATTTCCGTTAACGACTTTGTGATCATTCAATTTGTTAACTACAACGTTCCTCTCCAAGGGCGCAGTTGGGAAGGGCGGTTTACCCCCGCCTGCTCCATTATCAAGAAAGGCGGCGGTAAACCAGCCTTCCTTACTGCACTTCCGAACAGGCGATCTTGTTTTCCTCATCAGGCAGGCGAGGACGCCTGCGCTCCTAAGTTGCGCTCCTAGTTGTGCTTTTCTATGAGTTCTAAATATAATTCAAATGCTCTGCGTGAACTCAATTACAACCTGCCCGATCTAAGTCGACTCGACTCGATGATCACACCTAACGGCAAAGGAGTGCATTCTTGGCTATTCGTTTGAGCAGGACCTTCGTCTTGCGCAAGCTACATCAGCTTTCCGGTATCGTACCTCTCGGACTCTTTCTTCTCGAACACTTTTACACCAATTCGAAATCGTTGAATGGTCCTTCGAGTTTCAACGACTCGGTCCGAGATCTACAGTCAATTCCCTACATCCTCTTCGTTGAGATTGGCGGCATCTTTATACCGCTGATCTACCACGCCGTCTACGGCATGGTAATCACGATCGAGGCGCGCCCGAACAACCTTGCGTATCCGTATCCGCGCAACTGGTTCTATCTGGTGCAGCGCATCACCGGGGTAATTTTATTTGTGTTCATCACGTTCCACGTGCTGAACTTCCGGTTTGGTCTTGTGCCTGGCTTGAACACAGAATCCGTGGCCCATCACGTCGATCAAGCGTTCGATATTGTGGCCCGCGAGTTTCGCATGGTGCCAATCTTCATCATTTACCTGATAGGCATCACGGCGACCGTCTGGCATCTGGCCAACGGCATCTGGTTATTCCTTGTGGATTGGGGCATCACGATTGGTGAACGGGCGCAACGATTAACTGGTTACGCCTGCATCGGCTTTGGCGTCGTCCTGCTGTTAGTCGGCATCAACGCGGCGGTTGGATTTATTCATCAGGGCGGTTTGTTAGGAGGCCTTATTAACTAATGGCAAGTAACGGAATGAAGATCGCGATTGTTGGTGGCGGACTTGCCGGACTGGCGGCGGCGATGAAGATTGCTGAAGGTGGTCACTCAGTGGATCTCTTCTCGGTCGTTCCAGTAAAACGTTCTCATTCGGTCTGTGCGCAAGGCGGAATCAATGGCGCCGTTAATACCAAAGGTGAAGGCGACTCAACCTGGGAACACTTCGACGACACAGTCTACGGCGGCGACTTTCTAACTAATCAACCACCGGCCAGAGCTATGTGCGAAATGGCCCCGTCGATCATCTACCTGTTTGATCGTATGGGTGTTCCGTTCTCGCGAACGAGTGAAGGACTACTTGATTTCCGTCGTTTCGGCGGTACAAAACACCACCGCACCGCTTTTGCCGGTGCTTCGACGGGACAACAGTTACTTTACGCGCTTGATGAACAAGTCAGAAAACACGAAGTTTCCGGCAAAGTTCGCAAATTCGAGCACTGGGAAATGATGTCATTGGTCCTCGACGATCATCAGGTTTGTCGTGGACTGATCGCGATGGATTTGCAAACACTCGAGTTGAAAGCATTTCCTGCTGACGCAGTGATCATGGCGACTGGTGGACCAGGCTTGATCTTCGGCAAGTCAACCAACTCGATGGTCTGCACCGGCAGCGCAGTTTCTGCTTGTTATCAGCAAGGCGCCAAGTATGCGAATGGTGAGTTCATCCAGGTCCATCCCACTTCGATTCCGGGCGAAGACAAACTGCGCTTGATGTCGGAGTCAGCACGCGGCGAAGGTGGACGAGTCTGGGTACCACGCAAAGAAGGCGATACGCGCACGCCGGCTTCAATTCCCGAGGGCGAGCGCAATTATTTTCTCGAAGAAAAATATCCAGCGTACGGGAACCTCGTTCCCCGCGACATTGCCACGCGCGAAATCTTCCAGGTTTGTATCGAAGGTAAAGGCGTTAATCGCGAAAATCAGGTCTATCTCGACCTGACTCATATTCCCGCGGAAACACTCGACCGCAAACTCGGAGCGATTCTCGAAATTTACGAAATGTTTGTGGGCGACGATCCGCGTCACGTACCGATGCGAATTTTCCCGGGCGTTCATTATTCGATGGGCGGGCTCTGGGTCGATTTCAATCAACGCACAAACATTCCTGGTCTTTTGGCCGCCGGCGAGTGTGACTATTCGATTCACGGCGCAAATCGTCTGGGCGCGAATTCACTCGTCAGTTGCGTGTATGGCGGTTTTATTGCCGCTCCAGCCGCGATCGAGTATGCAAAGAACGTCGAACGAAACGGCTCTGATGGTTCGGCGATCTACGATCAGGAGTTGAAGCTGCAGCAGGAGATCAACGACAACCTGATCAAACAAAGTGGCACTGAGAACCAGTACATCCTGCACAACGAGATGGGCAAATGGATGACTGACAACGTCACAGTTGTCAGATACAACGACAAGCTCAAGGCCACCGATGAAAAACTGTTAGAGCTGATGGATCGTTACAAACGAATTTCCATCAATGATTCCAATCTCTGGGCCACCATGGCGCTACCACATGCGCGACATCTCGCAAACATGTTGGAACTGGCGCGAGTGATCACGCTCGGTGCTCTGAATCGAAATGAATCACGCGGCGCCCATTACAAACCGGAGTTTCCGGATCGCGATGATGAGAATTTCCTGAAGACAACTATCGCTGAATATTCCGGAGAAGGTCCGGTATTTTCATACGATCCGGTAGACATTTCACTCATTACGCCGCGTAAACGCGACTATAGCAAAGGCAAGAAAGCGTAAGGATTGAAGTAATTGGCAGGCGAGGACGCCTGCAGTCCTGAAGTACCGTAACGCGGTAGCGTCGGGTATCGCGCGAACAAGAGTACCCACAACAAGAACGGGAGCGATTAGACCAAACATGGATGCTTCGACAACTACCCGCCGGGTTCCATCAAAGACGGTTGAGATTCACATTAGACGTCGTGCGAATCCCGACTCGCCGCAATACTGGGAACAGTTTGAAATTCCCTACCGGCCGAATCTCAATATCATTTCGTGCCTGATGGAGATCCAAAAGAACCCCGTCACCAAGGCCGGCGTCAAAACTACGCCGCCAGTGTGGCACATGAACTGTCTGGAACAGGTTTGCGGCATCTGCACGATGGTGATCAACGGTCGGGCGCGGCAGTCGTGCTCGGCGTTGGTCGATAATCTCGAGCAGCCGATCAAACTGGAACCGATGTCGAAGTTTCCGAATGTGCGCGATTTGATTGTGGACCGTTCGCAGATGTTCGATCACTTGCGTCGTGTGCATGCGTGGGTTGAACTCGATGGAACTTACGATCTTGGACCGGGACCGCGCATGTCGCAGGAAGACGTGCAGGAGCGTTACGCTTACTCGCGCTGTATGACTTGCGGTTGTTGTCTGGAAGCGTGTCCACAATACGACGAAGATCATTACATTGGACCACAAGCGATTGCCCAGGTGCGTCTCTTCAACATGCATCCGAGTGGCAAGATGAATCGCGACGATCGTCTTGAAGGAATTATGGGAGACGATGGAATCACTAACTGCGGTAACGCGCAAAACTGCGTCAAGGCTTGCCCGATGGGCATTCCGTTGACGAAAGCGATCTATGAAGAAAACCGCGAGACAGTCCTGCACGGATTGCTCGGCTGGCTGAAGAGTTAAAACTGTAGGGGCGGCCCTCTGTGGCCGCCCGTTCCATCGAAATCATGCGTTCTTTGGCGACGGGCGGCCACAGAGGGCCGCCCCTACAGTTGCAACAGGTCATGGCCCGGCAAAAACGACGATCCCACAAAATCATTCTCCTGCTCGTCGCCGTCGTTGCTTCCCTTTTTATCGCTGAACTCACCCTTCGCATCGCAAGTTTTTCAAATCCATACCTCTACACTTTTGAAGATCAAACTGGCTGGACATTGAGACCAAACACTGCCGGCTGGGTGCGAAAAGAAGGTGAAGCGTACGTTCGCATAAACCATGACGGACAGCGAGACGACGAAGATCATCCCAAACAGAAGCCAGCTAAAACATTTCGCATCGCCGTGCTTGGCGACTCTTTCGTCGAGGCGCTGCAAGTGCCCGATGAAGAAACGTTTCTTAAACTTCTGCCTCGCGATCTCAATGGCTGTAAACAACTCAACGGGCTTTCAGTTGATGTTTTGAATTTTGGCGTCAGCAATTATGGCACCGCGCAGGAATTGTTAGCGCTTCGTAGTCGGGTTTGGGAATACCAACCCGATCTCGTCGTTCTCGTTTTCACTCCAGCCAATGACATTCGTAATAACTCGCGCGAGTTGGAACGCGATGAGCTGCGCCCTTACTTTGTCGATCATGAGGGAAAGCTTGTTGCTGACATGTCGTTTCGTGATAGTGCCGTTCATAAACAGAAGATGGGCCGGTTAAATCAAATGATGTACTGGGCCATCAACCGCTCACGGTTGTTGCAACTTTTAAACAGTCTCAAAGAGTCGTATCAAGCACGACGCGGCGGCGGCGCTGCAGGTTCCGTCGAAGCTGGAATTGACGACCAGTCATTTGCGGCGCCGAAGGACAAGACGTGGACTGAGGCGTGGCAGATTACCGAGAAGTTGATTGGTGAAATGAATGCGGAAGTTAAGCAACACGGCGCGCGTTTCATGGTTGTCTCCGGGACATTTGGACCACAGGTGGATCCGAATGTATCGAAGCGCGTTGTGTTGGCTAACAAGTTAGGGGTGACGGATTTACTTTATCCGGGACAGCGCCTTGTGAGTCTTGGCGCTAATGGAGGATTTCCAGTGTTGGATCTGGTCCCGCCGTTTCAAATATATGCGACGCAAAACAACACGTCGCTACACGGCTTTGGATCAACGATTAATCAGGGCCATTGGAACCAGGCCGGGCACAAACTCGTCAGCCACTTGGTCGCCGAAGAGATTTGCAAAATCGAACGATAACTTCTCCTCTGCGTCTCTGCGCTTCCTCTGCGTCTCTGTGTTGAAACTAGGGTCCAATTTCACGCACGTAAATTTCAACACAGAGACGCAGAGGAACGCAGAGTCAAACTATATGCCGATTACGTCAACCAACTCTTGCACCGATGAGGCGCTCTTCTGTAAGGCAATGCGCTCTTCGGCTGTCAGGTTGATCTCAATGATCTGTTCGAGTCCGTTCGCACCGAGCTTGCACGGCACTCCGACGTACAAACCATTGATGCCATACTCGCCTTCGAGATACGCGGCACAAGGCAGAATCTTTCGCTTGTCTTTCAGGATCGCTTCCGTCATTTCGACTGCCGCAGCCGAGGGTGCGTAATAAGCCGAACCACTCTTCAGCAAGCTCACGATTTCAGCGCCACCACCCGCAGTTCGCTTCACGATTGCGTCGATCTGTTCCTTCGACAGTAATTCAGTGATCGGAATACCAGCACAGGTCGAATAGCGTGGCAGCGGGACCATCGTATCGCCGTGCCCGCCGAGCACGAATGCAGTAACGTTCTCAACCGAGACGTTCAACGCTTCGGCCAGGAAGCAACGCATGCGGGCCGAGTCGAGCACGCCCGCCATACCAATCACACGGTGTTTGGGAAAACCGGAACGCTTGTAAGCAACCTGACACATCGCGTCGAGCGGATTCGAGACGATGATCAAGATCGAATTGGGCGAACGACGAACAACCTCGTCAACCACTTTGCCAACGATGTCGGCATTCGTCTTCAACAGATCATCGCGACTCATCCCCGGTTTGCGTGCCAAACCAGCGGTGATGATTACCACATCGGAATTTTCTGTACCGTCGTAATTGTTGGCGCCTTTCAAACCGACATCGTAACCTTCAATCGGAGCGGCCTGGGCCAAATCCAGAGCTTTACCCTGCGGAATTCCCTCAACAATATCGACGAGAATGACGTCGCCGAGTTCTTTTGCCGCGAGCCAATGAGCCGCGGTCGCGCCCACATTTCCAGCGCCCACCACTGTAATTTTCTTTCGCGCACCCATAACTTTCTATTCCTTTCAGACAGAAACCGGCATACGTTCGCATGAAGGTTCCTGCATTGTTTTGTATTTAATAATGCTAGGATTTGAAAGAGCGCGAGTTTAAATTGCGTGAGAATGAGAGTCAAATGGGATTGAAGATTGCCGATTGATTTCCGATTGCCGATTGGTGATTGCCGATTTCAAGCATTGTTACTCTGCGGCTCAGCGTTCTCGGCGTCTCTGTGTTAAAAATTTAGATTCGATTAAGCACACTTCGGATTTAACAAGAGACGCCGAGAACGCTGAGACGCAGAGTTAACATCAATGTGTATCGAAGTTTATGGACGAAGATTTAGATCTTTACGAACCGTTTTCTGAGGCAGTCGAGATTGAGATAACTGACGTCTTCGATCTGCACACCATTCGACCGAAAGAAGTAAAAGCTGTCGTCAAAGAATATTTATATCAAGCTCATGAAAAAGGTTTCAAGAGCGTGCGCATCATTCATGGTAAAGGAATTGGCGTACAGCGAGAGATTGTGCGTTCGATTCTGGCGGAAACCGAGTTCGTTGCAGATTGGACTGATGCCCCTGAAACCGCTGGTGGCTGGGGCGCAACCATCGTCCGCTTCCACTAACAAGCTTGTAGACTTAAGTTCTGTTGCGTAACAACCTTGACAGTCGCTGCATCTCTTCGATGTGACCCTCATCATGGTCACACATCATCTCGACTAGCTTCGCTAGTGACACAACGCCAACGCCTTCCAGTTCACCTTCCCTGGCAAACTGCTCTTCAGTCGCCGCATTTAACACTACGAGGTTCTGTTTGCGAGCAACTGTGAACGACACGATTGCTTCGTTCAAACTTTGGCGGTTGTAGTCTCTCTCGATCGCGAGTCGGGAGCCATCGAGGTCCGAAAGGAATGGGTTGTCCTCATTCAGTATTCGATTGATCCGAATCGAATAACCTTCGGTCTCGATGTCACGCAGATGACAAACGCTCTCGAGAATCGAAAATTCCTCAACCGCTTGCCTGACAGTAAGACTGGCAGTCGGGATTTCCGTTAGCAACAGCGCGATGTCGACAGGCGTACGCCCTAAACTTATCAGGAACTCTTTAATTTCTTCGTGCATGATGGTAGGTGGCCGCTACAAGTGCACTACAAAGTAACATGGACCAGCACTTTGTCAATCACTTGCTTCACCCAACCTTACTTGTTCATGCAATTTAAACTCGTCATGCACCACTGCGACCGCCTCGCGCATCGCTTCAGCTTCAACTACAAATGAAATGTTGTATTCAGACGAACCCTGCGCAATAGCGATTATGTTCACGTTGCTGCGACCTAGCGCACTAAACGTTCGGCCGGCAATTCCCGGCGCGCCGCGCATCTTGTCGCCCACGATCGCGACGATCGCGATCTCAGAATTCACCGTAATATGATCGACGTCGTGGTGCACAAGATCGGAAGCAAAAGCCGCGCGCAACGCTTTTAGCGTGGCGGCCGCGTCAGATGATTCGACAATCAAACAGATATCGTTCTCGGATGAAGACTGCGAAATCAAAAGAACATTGGCGCGCACACTGGCAACTGCCTGAAATGTTTTCGCCGCAACTCCGACTACACCGACAATTCCACGACCGCCGATCGTGATCATGCTGACATTGGGAATCGAAGTAATGGCCCGCACTCCGTGTTCCGTTGGATGACCCGTAACAGTGATCCTCGTTCCGATCTTCTCCGGCGCAAAACTATTGCGAATCCAAACCGGGATCTGCGCATCAACAACCGGGCGAAGTGTTTTCGGATGCAGAACCTTCGCGCCGAAGTAAGCTAACTCAGCGGCTTCGTTGTAGGAGATCTCGCGCAACAAACGCGCGGCAGGTACAAGTCGTGGATCAGCAGTCAGGACACCATCGACGTCAGTCCAGATAATTATTTCATCGGCATCGATTGCGCCGCCCAACGTCGTAGCTGAATAGTCAGAACCGCCTCTTCCGAGCGTGGTAAGCACGCCGTCTGCCGTTGCGCCGATAAAGCCGGTCACAACCGGAGTTATTCCCTCGTTAATGAGCGGCTGTAAACGCTCGGCGCAACGCTCGCGGACCGGCTGCATTACCGGTTCCGCTTGTAAATATTGATCGTCAGTGACGATCAACTCAGTGGCTTCGATCGCAACGCTCTTCAGTCCCATTTCATTAAGAGTCGCCGCCATCAGTCGCGCAGATAATCGTTCGCCAATACTTGAGACTGTCGCGTACGCGCGCGGCGTCAACTCACGCAGCAGCGAAATGCCGTGACAAATGTTGCCAACTTCTTCAGTGAGACGATCAAGATCGGCGATCAATGCGTTGCGGTCATCAACATTGCTAATCAACGAATGGGCGGCGGCTGAGTGTTGTTCTCGCAAAGCGACCGGCAATTGCTCCGCTGCTTCTCGATTTCCGCTAACTGACTTTTGTGCTGCAGCAATTAAGCGGTTCGTCACACCGCTCATTGCCGAAACAACAACTACGACCGAGTTTTCTCTAGCTGCCTGGAAAACGATCTCGGCTGCACGTCGAATACAATCCGCGTCACCCACGGATGTGCCGCCGAACTTCATCACTTGAAGGTTTTTAGTCATGTATAAAGGAACTTACTATCCGAGCCGGAAACTGGCAGATCGTAACCGCACACCGTCTTTCATCAACTTATACTCTACCGAATGCGACTCTACGTTGAAAACCTGCGCTCGCTATTTGATGCGGCTTCAACATAGAGACGCGAAGACGCGGAGCTGGTTGACCCAAAAAATTAATTCTTGTTAGCAACTAAGATCTGGCTTTATTATCCACTTACTCCCGACCGAATTCTCAACCCGCTGGAAGTTACTCGCCCTTTCTTTCACGGACTAAGGCTGTGAGTGTAATCACACCACAGATCTAAGCAGTACGAACGTATTTAAGCTCTATCGATCTCACAAGTTCCTCGTACTTGAGCAGAGTATGCCTGTACTTATGCAAGTCTCACGTTTACGTCCTTACCTCGTCGCCTTCGTCTCGCCTCTTTTCGTGGCGGGAATAATGAAATTGAGCTGGCCATTTTTCGAGCATTCGCCGGTGGCCTTGTTCCTTATTGCGGTCACCGTCAGTGCGTGGTATGGCGGATTAATGCCAGCCATCCTCTCGATGCTCTTCTCTCTTCTGTTGGCCGACTACTTTTTCATTCAGCCATATTTCACCTTCTCGCCTAAGGGAAACGTCGATCTGGTTTCACTGGTGACGTTGTTAACTGTCGGTTCGATCATCAGCTTAGTAAGCGAGCTACTACATCGTGCGCGCGAACGTGCAGTTAGCGCCGGCCTTACTGCCGCGCAACTCGCTGCGATTGTCGAGTCTTCTTCCGACTCTATTATCAGCAAAGACTTGAATGGCATTGTGCAGACCTGGAACGCCGGCGCCGCTGCGATGTTTGGCTATCGATCTGAAGAAATGATTGACCAATCGATCACGTTGATCATTCCGACCGACCGGCTTGATGAAGAAGAAAATATCCTGGAACGAATTAGACGAGGCGAGAGAGTCGAGCACTTTGAAACGCAGCGTATTCGCAAAAACGGCACGCTGATCGATGTCTCGGTGACCGTTTCGCCAATCACTGACTCAGCCGGTCGCGTCGTGGGTGCATCAAAGGTGGCGCGCGACATCAGCGCTCGCAAGAAAGCAGAACGGGCACGCAGGACGAGTGAAGCAAGGTATAACGCACTATTTGATTACGCGCCTGACGGTATCCTCATTGCAGATTTTGACAGCTACTATCTCGACGCTAATCCGGCGATTTGCAGGATGTTGGGCTATCCGCGTGAAGAACTCATCGGGCTCCATGGATCGGATATTGTCGCTCCCGCGGAAGTAGCACATATCGACAATGCTTTAGCGGAAATCAAGACTGAGACCGGGCACTATCGCCAATGGATGTTTAAGCGAAAAGACGGCACGACGTTTCTGGCAGAAGTGATGGCCACGTCGATGCCCGACGGTAATCTGCTCGCCGTTATTCGTGACATTACCGACCGAAATCAAGCGGAGAGAGCCCTACGGGAAAGTGAAGAACAACTTCGTCTCGCCGTCGAAGCGACAAAACTAGGCACCTGGCAGTTGGATCTCAGGACGCGCGAAAGAAAGTGGTCTGAAAGAAGTAAAGAACTATTTCACCTGCCTCCTTCGGTCGAACTCACTGATGAACTAGTGCAATCTCTGGTCCACCCTGAAGATAGAGTGTGGTTAGAAAAGGCAATTCCCCGCGCCCTTGAACCGGAGAGCGGTGGCGAATTACACAACGAGTTTCGCATCAACATTCCCGGTCATGTGGAAGCTAACTGGATCGAGTCGCAGGGCCATGTACTCTACGAAAACAATGAACCGGCGAGAATGATCGGCACGATGCTGGACATCACGGATCGAAAGCGCGCTGAGCTGGCGTTGAAGACCGAGAAACAGTTGCTTCGCACGCTGATCGATATGCTTCCGGACTACATCTATCTAAAAGATTTCGATAGTAAGTTTCTTGCTTGTAACGAAGCGTGCGCGAGACTCATGGGCCAAAAATCCCCGGCCGACCTGGTTGGTAGAACGGATGCCGAATTTTATCCCCCAGCATTAGCGCAACAGTTTCGCGAGGATGAGATCAGAGTGCTAAACGGCACACCACTGCTGAACAAAGAAGAAGTTTTCCTTCGTCCCGATGGCGTCACCGAACTACTTTTAACGACCAAACTCCCAATCACAAACAGTGAAGGAAAGATCACCGGGCTCGTTGGCTATGGCCGAAGTATTACGGCTGAACGCAAAGCCGAAGCGGAAATACGAAAACTAAACGACGAACTTGAAGAGCGGGTACAAGAGCGCACCGCTCAACTTCAGATAGCAGTCAAAGAACTCGAGGCGTTTTCGTATTCCGTTTCGCATGATCTACGCGCGCCTTTGCGTCATATTAATGGGTTCGGTAAGGCGTTGCTCGAAGACTATGGTGATCAACTGGACGACCAGGCGCATTACTACCTGCGCGAAATGCGTGGGGCGAGTAATCAGATGGCCCAACTCATCGACGATGTTCTCGATTTGGCGCGGGTGTCGCGCACGGAAATGCACCAGGAGAATGTGAACCTGACAGAGCTTGCGCAAACGGTCTTTTCAGATCTGAGAAAAACCGATCGAGGCAGGAATGTTGTCTTTCATGTTACTGAAGGAATGGAAGCGATCGGAGACAAGCGTCTGCTCCGCATCGTGATGACTAACCTGCTCGGCAACGCCTGGAAGTTTACGTCAAAGAAAGAAAATGCGGAGATTACTTTCGGGCAGGTGATACGCGACGGTGAGATGGTCTACTTTGTGCGAGACAACGGAGCCGGGTTCGATATGAAGTATGTAAACAAGCTCTTCGGCGTGTTCCAACGTCTTCATTCGGCAATGGAGTTTGAAGGCACCGGCATCGGCCTCGCCACCATACAGCGAATCGCGCAAAGGCATGGGGGAACGGTTTGGGCCGAAGGGGTAGTTAATGAAGGCGCGACGTTCTGGTTCACGCTGGGATGATTGCGGTGAGCAGTCAGTACCACCTCGCGGTAGCACGTGGTACTGACTGTTTGCCACTAAGATCACCCGACAATTTTTAGTTCTTTATGTTCGAGAAGCTCTCGTTCCGATCTAGTTAGGACCGCAGGCGTCCCCGCCTGCTCGCGTCGCAACAAAAATCGTCGAACTCAATAAGTCACTCGTAATCCCCACTTCAAACAAACACCAACTGCCAACAACCCAACCAGGCAGGCGGGGACGCCTGCGGTCCTAAGGTTGAATGCCTAAAACGGATTTTGACGCTGAATCACTGAGCGGCGACCGCAGGAATCTTCTTAAATCCTTTTTCCAATGACTTTCGCAATCGATCAACCGCTGTGGTTGGATCGCCTGCGAAGATTGGATCGGTATAGACCAGCACTTCACCAGTTCGCGCGTCGACAATTCCAATCTGCAGTCTCAGATAAGCAGGCATTCCCCCGACGAGCATTCGGAAGGCAGTCTTTCCACTCGTAAGTTTTTTCCCATCACCACGGATGAAGACGATTGCGTCCGTGCTCTTATCAAGACCGAGGTTCAGCACTTCATCGCCCATCGAAAATCGGCCCTGCTTAACGTCGCTTCGCTTCTTCATTATCTTCGGTAACAGATCGTCAAACTTGGTTTGAAAATCAGCGATGTTAAAGTTGGATTGACCGTCACCAGCAGTTGGTAGATTCTGCGTCGTCACATGCTTCTCTTTCGAGAACACTTCACTGATTGTCTTTTCGACGCGTGCACCAACCTCCTCCGATTCGGCTGCCATGCCTTCCGGTCCCTTCATGCTATCGCGAACGATGCTGACCTTCGCCGGTAAAATGACGATCGTGTGAATCGTGGTCTGCTTCGACTTGATCTTAGGATGAATAAACTGTGCGGGAGTCGATTGCGCAGCGAATCCAAGGAGGCACAACGTCGTTAGTGTGAATATTAAACTTCGCAAGGTAAGCACTCGGGGGTTCATCAATCTGTATTCTCCTGAGGATTTATTTGGTTAAATCAGAAAACCGTTAAAACGGTTAATAGAATTCGCCGGCGATTTACTCCCTAAGCTAAAGCTTGGGGAGAATGAGACGAGTTCAAAACATGCCAATAACCCAACGACAATTGGCAATCACCAATCGGCAATCGGCAATGTGCAATGTCTCACTGTTTCTGCAGTGTTTCGATTCGTCTCTGAATTCGTTCGCGATCGAAAGCCGAGGGCGACAGCTCGATGTATTTCTGATATTCGGTTACGGCATCGTTGGACCGCCCGAGCTTTTCGTAGAGCATTCCCAGGCCGCGATGAGCAACCGGCACTGCGCCTTCGGTATTTAGTGAACGCTGATATAACTCTTCGGCTTTCTGTCGATGTTGCTCCCAGTTGGATTTTCCTTCGGGCGTCGCCAACAACTCGCGCTCCTCTTCTTCGAGCGTCCGCTTCTGCTTTTTCTTTGCGGCGTCTTTCATTGCACCGTTCGTCAGTTCTTTTTCTGTTAACTGCGACGAATGTGGTCCAAGTGTCCGATACGACTCCGCTAACCAGAACAGGTTTTCCGAATCGGCGTGAACATCAACCAGCCGCTGGGCCACATAAATGGCCGAACGAAAACGACCGGCATTGATCGCCAACTGAACGTCGTGACGCATCAGTGGTTCCATTTCCTTGAAGTAGGCCGATCGTTCTCGATTCAATTCCATCTGATGCGTCACCCGATCGGCACGCGCGCCCAGATAAGGACTCAGATATTTAATTCGTTCATCGAGTGAAGGATGATCGTTGTAGAAGAGTCGGATGTTTTCGCCCTCGATATCTTTATCGAGCAGCTTCATCACGTTGACCATCTCTTCGGGTGAATACTCGGCGCTGATCATCATATCGACGCCTTTAAGATCTGCTTCGCGTTCCAAATCACGACCGTAGCCATAAATTGTCGCCGCCACAATAAAAGGAGCGACCGTAGTCACGACGGTAATCACCGCGCCGACGATTCCACCCGGTGCGTAGGCGCCCACCGCCGCCATGATATTCATGGTCAAAAACTTTTTACGGTTACTGCGATTTTGCGCGTACGTATGTCGACGCATAACGTGCGTTAGTTCGTGGGCCATGATCGCGGCCAACTGTGATTCGTTGTCGACCAGTGAAATCAATCCCGTAGTTACGTAGATCGAACCGTTGGGCAGAGCGAAGGCATTCGGCTGAGGATCGCGAAGCGTATGAAATTTCCAGGTCACCCTTTCGAGTTCGAGGTCTCTGGGAACGAGTGACTTGCCAATGCGCTGCACATAACTATCAGCCTTCTCATCATGCAACACGAGCCCGTCGCGTTCGAGCTTCGCATCGAGCAAATCGACCTGTTCAAGTACCTCGAGATCTACGTCGCCGAATTTAAACTCTTCGCGTACAGGTGGTGGCGTGGCCTCAACCGGCGCAGTCTTCTTCTGCGCAACGGCGGTCGAACCAAATACGAGACAAAGACAGAGAGTCGAGACGAATAGTTTTGTGAGCGAGTGGGGGAACATGTTGAGTAACCTTCTTGCTAAGGAAGTGCTGGGCGCTAAACTTTCTTCGAAATTTGGGAGATAGTCAAGAGGGATTGAGGACATCTCGATCGAGTTCTGACAGAGTAATTGAAGTCATCAACCGGCTTCGCCGGCCGTTGTGAGACATGGCTCTGCCTGCTGTGAGTTTCCTCTCAAAATTCAGGGCCTGCGCGCTGTTGCTGAATCTAAAGAAGAAAGAAAATGAGCACAGCCTGATATGCCTAAGTCTAACTACGGCAAGTGTGAGCCAGGGCTTCATAACAGGAGGCAAAGCCGATTCAAATCAGCCGGTTCCAAACTCGTTTCACGAGCTTCAGGTACACAAAACGGCCGAGCTTTTAACGCTTTTATGGTGATTTGATTTCGATTTGAAGTCAGCGCACAAAAGATCTTGAGCGTCTTCCGGTTCTCAAGTATTCCTCAACCACTAAAAACTACTGTGTGCCGTAAGTCAGCCCAGATCTTTTAGACTTAAATGTCTGTCCGAGCTAGGGAGGGTTAATGAATCGTATTACGTCTCTTCACCTGCTACGTGCGTCGTCAAGGCTTCGTTTCGCTTTGAACACACTCGCGAGTCGTTTCACGTCGCTGAGTTTTCCGGCAAGAGCCGGCCTCGCGGCTGTCATTGGTTTGGCTACCGTAACGATTGTGGCCACGATGATCAGTTCCGCGGCGACGCCTCCCAGCGGCACGCTGTCGCTCGCTACACCAAACCTTAGCTACGTCGGCGGCGGCCCTTATGTCGTCCCCAACGCATCAGCACAAGCCAACGGCACGCCGATCTGCAATGCGGCGCTTCCCTGCGATGACTACACTCTCACGATTAATGTGCCGCCGGGCACTGACGCCACGAAAAGAGTCAGGATATCGGTGGGTTGGCCGGTATCGACGGCAGACTTTGACGTTTACGTTTTGGATGGTGCAACGGGCGAGAACGTGACCACGACGTCAGCTTCGTCATTAGATCCCGAAGTTTGTTTTTTACCCGCGATCTCTGCCACCTATCGGATTCGCACGGTGCCTTTTGTACCGGCGGGACAAAACTATACTGCCACGGTCTCGTTGGAAGACACACCGACGGTCCCTCCACCGGCGACCGGCATCGCGCCGCGCTATCAAAATTATCCGCCCAATCCGGTGGGTTTGTCCGGCGCCGATTCGGCCGGTGAACCCTCGATTGGCATTGATTGGAACATCAACTGTCCGGCCGCCACGACGGGCTGCCAGAATCTTCATCCGAACGCTCAATTTCCGAAACGAAATACAGGCGGACTCGCATTCTTTACTGCGAACCTGAATGAGTATCGCGTCACTTTTGATGATTGCTCCTCGCCTGCCAAGCAGCTCTGGGAAGACGTAACTTTCGACACGGAAAGTTTGCAGTCGCTCGATCCAATCGGATTCGTTGACCCGCACACCGGTCGAGTCTTTCAATCACAACTCGCGGGCGCCACCAGCATCATGGCGTTTTCTGACGACGACGGACAGACCTGGACCCAGTCACAGGGTTCGGGACAGCCTGCGGGAGTTGATCACCAAACAGTCGGCGGTGGTCCCTTCAACGAAACGACGATAGTGCCGCCCGTTCACCCGCTGTATCCAAACCAGGTTTACTACGCATCGCAGGACATCGCGACCGCCCTCGCCGCGCGCAGCAACGACGGCGGGTTGACCTTTGGACCAGGCGTTCCCGTGTGGAGCATCGCAGATTGTGGTGGATTGCACGGCCACGTCAAAGTTGGACCAGACGGAACTGTCTACATTCCAAACAAGGGATGCGGCGGCCAGCAAGGCGTCGCCGTTTCAACCGACAATGGCCTGACGTGGATCGTTCGAAAAGTCCCCGGAAGCACTCCCGAAGATACCGACCCCGCGGTCGCCATTGGTTCAGATAACACTCTCTATTTCGGTTACATCAACGGCGATGGGCATCCGCACATGGCGGCTTCAGGCGATCATGGCGTCACCTGGACGGATCGTGACGTCAGTGCGGGTGTTATTAAGAATGCTGTCTTTGCACAAGCGACAGCCGGCGACGGCGATCGCGCGGCGATCGGTTTTGTAGGTACGACGGCTGCCGGCAACTACCAGGACATAAATAACTTCAAAGGCGTTTGGGGTTTCTACATCGCTACCACTTTCGATCGCGGACTCACTTACTCGCTCGTCAACGCTACCGGAGACGATCCGGTTCAGATCGGATCTATTTGCACTTCGGGCACAACCTGCGGCGCCGACCGCAACCTGCTCGACTTCAACGATATTCAGGTTGATAAAGAGGGACGCGTGTTGGCTGCCTACGCGGACGGCTGCGTGGCTCCCAACTGCACGGCAGCGACGGCAAACGGACCGGCGCCGTTCAGCGCTTCCCGCAGCGCGCGGGCGTCAATTATCCGGCAATCGGGCGGACGGCGTTTGTTTGCGGCTTTCGATCCGACGGAACCAGGCGTGCCCGCAGCACCGCGAGTGGACAACGTTTCGCAAAGTTCCCCAGGCACGACTGTTCATCTCGAATGGTCCGAGCCAGACAACGGTGGCTCGCCGCTCACCGGTTACAAGGTCTATCGCAAGAGCGGAGTCGGCGGCACTTATAACTTGCTGGCGACGATCACACTCGGTTGTCCGGCTTGTAAGACGACTTATGACGATGCAACCGCGACCAATACAACTATTCAATACTTCTACAAGGTGACTGCGTCTAACGCGATCGGTGAAGGAACAAACTGCGGCGACTTTCCGGTCGGCGACAGCAGCACACCGACAGACGAAACCGCTTGCGAAGTTCCAGGACTGACCAAACTGGAAGATCCGGCCGGTGATACGAGTGCGGCAGCGGGTATCATAACGACGCCTGCACCGCCGGGTTCCGATCTGCTCTCCTTCCAAATTGCCCAGCCGTTTCAACAGGACGGCGTAGTCAAACTGGTGTTCACAATTAACACCGATCCCGGTCAGTCGCCGCAGCCCATCGGCTCGTCATGGTATGTCGCGATGCAGACACCGGCGGGTTCCTGTGCCGCTGCTCCGTGCTACAAAGGCGTGCACATGGCCTGGACGGCGACATCGCCAACGACGCCAACTTTCGAGTCTTACGTTCCCGCGCCAAACAACTCAGGCGGCGTTGACGGTCGCCTCGTTACTCCCGGCTCCCAAAAGCCCGCTGAAGCAACGAGCAGTTACAACGCACCTTTCAACAAGGTCGTCATCGTCGTCAGAGCCAGCGACCTGGGCCTGAATCCCGGCGACCTAATTAACGGCTTCGTCTCAGGTGTATCGCAGTCAACCGATCCCGGCGGCATCATCGGCGTCGGCGCCACCGCACTCTACGATCAGATGCCGGACAGCTTGAATTTCAGCGGCACTTACACGGTCGGCAATAACCAGACGTGTGCGCCGAATACTTGTCCGGTCGCAGTGCTCAGCGCCACCACCCCGACTTCAGGCAACGCTCCGTTAACCGTTGGTTTCACCGGGGCCAGTTCAAGCGATTCAGATCCTGGTGACACGATCGCTTCTTACACGTTCAACTACGGCGACGGCTCACCCCTCGTGACGCAAGCGTCGCCAACCACCTCGCATACGTACACTTCTGGAGGCGATTTCGCGGCGACGTTGCGAGTTACAGATTCACGCGGACTAATTAGCTGCAGCACGTCGCTCGTCGTCGTAAGTGTTAATGGCTCGTCAGGAACACCGACGCCGACGCCAACTCCAACACCAACTGCCGTGCAGTTTAGCGCCACCAGTTTCGCAGTCACGGAAGGAGTGACAAGCGTCAACCTTACCGTTACCAGGACCGGCTCGACTGCCAGCGTCAGCACAGTTGACTACTTAGTCAACAACAGCACCGCAACGCAGCGCGGCGACTTTACCTACGCCTCGGGCACGGTGGTCTTCAACGTGGGCGATACCAGCAAGACTTTTACAGTGCTCATTAGTGAAGACGGCTACTTCGAGGGTAGCGAAAGCGCGCTCGTCACTCTTAGCAATCCGACCGGCGCCATCATCGGTTCACCAGGCACAACGACGCTTCAGATTAACGACAACGAAACCGCCGACGCAGCCACGAATCCGATTGACGACGCCGCAACTTTTGTCGGCATGCACTATCACGACTTTCTCAACCGGCAGGCTGATCCGTCGGGTCAGGCTTTTTGGACCAATGAGCTTACGTCGTGCGGGCCTGACGCGAGTTGTCTCGACGAGAAACATACCAACGTTTCGGCAGCGTTCTTCCTGTCAGTGGAATTTCAGAACACCGGTTACTTCGCGTTTCGTTTTTATCGCGCATCGTTCCCGGACAACATGCAGCGGCCGCGCGGTGTGCCTCGCTATTTGGAGTTTCTCCGGGACGAACAGAAATTGCAGAACGGAGTGGTAGTCGGGCAGCCCAACTGGGAAGCGTTTCTCGAACAGAACAAGCAAGGCTTTGCGCTCGACTGGGTCGATCGCGCTGACTTCATCGCGGAGTATCCGACAACGATGACGCGTGACGAATATATCGACAAGCTGTTCAGCCGTTCAGGCGTCACGCCCACCGCTCAGGAGCGAACACAGGCGCAGCAGGCTTACGATAGCGGGTTCAGCGTGAAGGAGAAGCGAGCCAAAGGAATTCGCGCGGCGATCGATACGGGTTCGATTTACAACGCGCAGTACAATCCCGCGTTCGTGCTGATGCAGTACTTCGGTTACCTGCGCCGCAATCCGGACAACGCGCCGGACAACAACTTCTCAGGCTATGATTTCTGGCTCAACAAGATGAACCAATTTAGCCTGCCCGGCGAAGACATGCGCGACGGAAATGTGGCTCTCGCCCGGGTGAAGCGCGCCGAAATGGTCAAGGCTTTCCTCGTCTCAGGCGAGTATCGCGGACGATTCGGTGGAGACGCTTCACGAGGTGGACAGGCTGGGTCGATTGCTCATGCGAAGCCGAGTGTGAGTTGGACCAGCGAAACAATGGCGCGAGTCGCGCGCGTTGTGTTTGAAACTATGCGGGGGATCTAGTAGTACGGCTCTCTGCGTCTCTGTGCTCCTCCTCCGTGTCTCTGTGTTGAAAACAGGTTGGATTAAGCGAACCGAATCTTTAACACAGAGACACAGAGAGAGTCACAAAGACGCAGAGAAGACATCACTATACTCGAAGGCGAGCCAGCGCTTTTTGGGCCAGCGTCTTTGACTTACTTATTTTGCTCGCCTGTTCGGGTGGACCACCAATGCTGATGCGAAGGTAAGCATTGCCTTTTAGCACATACAGAGCGCCGCCGACACGATTACCAACCCAGTAGGCTTCTTTGCCAACGCCGGAAATCTTTTTCGGCGGCGCTTCTTCTTCTTCCTCTTCCTCGCCGCGTTCACCTTTCTTCTTATCGCGGTCAGCGCGTTCACGATCCTTGTCCTTGTCTTCTCGATCTCCATCTCTTTCTAAGTGGAACCGCTCGCGCCAAAACTCTTCAGGATCCTTCGCGCCCGGCCCGTCTGCCCGTTGGGCCACCATCAGGCTGATGGAATTACTAAAAGTTGGCAGGCTAAAGAAACACTGCGAGATGGCGAATCCACTCGTCAATCGTCCGGCCAGTTTGGTCTCTTTGGGTTCCTCTCCCTGCACGGCTTTTACTTCCTGGCTGGTCAGCAACGCGCAGGCATCCACTCTCGGCTTAACTTCCACCGCCGCTTCTCCGGGCGCAGGTTGGCTAACGGGACCAGCAGGAGTAGCGGGAGTCGTTAAACTCGTGGGAGCGGGTGATGTCGTCGCGACTGCTCCAGGCTGTTGAGTCGAACGACAGCCCGTAACGAGCAGCAGCAAAAACAAAGTGACAATTTGACCAGAGCGCATAACACGTCGTCCTCTCGGTGGCGACTGATTCACGATCTTGCTGTTGGGACCCGGGAATTCTTGCACGACCTCATCAGTACAGCAAGACTGCCATGAACCAAGCTGCAACGCTCCACAAGGTTAAGCAAGGAAGAACTGGGTAGATGTATAGTGAATTGAAAGCGCCGCAGTTTTATATCCCACCAGGATTATTGATCTATATTCCAACGCTTCTGGATCGAGCTCTTAATCATATTTTGCGTACAACTCCGCTGCGACAGTCACGGATGAATTGGGATCTGGAGATGTAAACAGAACGTAATACGTACCTGGTCCAAGTAGTTGACGGATCTTTGCGGTCGGTATCTGTTGACGTTGAAATAAGGAGGTTTTCGCCGTTCCGTTGGCCCATTGCTGGAACTGGACATCACTTACGATGAAGAAATTGACCGCAGATCCACTGGTTACTTTAAAACCGCCGACCACTCTTGAGTTCTTCGCGCCATTAGGGAAGGTAATCTTGAAAGTTGCTGGTCTATCAGAAGCAGCGATGAAAGACTGATTCACAATCGCGCTAACGTTCACTGCTTGATCGGCATTTGCACGACGGTGAATCAGATAAATCAAAACTGACACACAAATAACGCCCATAAAAATCGCGGTTGCGGCCCCACCTATAACCGTGACTAAACCAACCTTTTGTAATGAACGCTCCGCTCGTCCTTTGAACGTCTTGGAATATTTTGAGTGAAGCAGCGGAGCTTCGCATTGTGCACAGTGTGACTTGTCGGGGCTTGTTAAGTGCCGACAACGATGACACTGAATTCTATTTCCTTTGGAGGTGTTACAAGTCGGACAAAGGCGCTGGATGTTTTCGACCGTGTTAGGTCCGCCCAAATCAAAGGGTATTAGATGATCGAGGTGGAGGAATTCAGTTTCGACACCGCAGTTGCGACATCTATTTCCGTCACGCGCAATTACGGCTCGTTCGACATATTTTGGAATGGATGTTCGTGTTTTAGGACCACGTGTTGCAGCCATGGGTCAACTCATCAGCGTGAAGATCGAAAGGCTTGGGATACAGATATATTGAGCTTGGTCACCCGCGAGCTTGGATCTCGCCAATCATTTCAACGGTTGCCGCTCTACAACCTGGTTGTAGCCTTTTCTTTATGGAATCATTTTCGCTTCATTTTTCATATCTCTTATGACGCGCACTCCGTTGTTCCTCATCGGCCCAAGATCTCTAAGACTGTCTCAAATCTAGCGCGAGCCTTCTGAAGTATCTCCTCGAATGACCACAAATGGAGACCGGCGTGCGCTTGCTTGTCACGATCGCTAACACAGAAGGGTCATACTCGCGTCCCACTACATAGGTCACAAACTGTATATCGGGTCTATGTTTTTTGATCAGTCCTTCATACTCCAACGCTTGCGTGACATGCTCCATCTTTATCTTCTCTTTCGGCCTTTTGAACTCCAGAATAACGGCGTCATTCCCATCATCCCGAGACCGACAAATAAGATCAGGACGTAGATCTTCCTTGTAGTGCACCTCAACGTGACCATCGAGTAGGGTCTTTAGCGGCTTATCTGAGGACCAGAGTTCCAACCCTTCTTTCACAAGCCAGAGGTTACTTTCTACGAGTTTGTGTAAATCAATCTCGTAGGCCTTGTCGGAAGCAACCAACTCTTCTAAACGGCTGATGATGTTAATCTGCGTCTTTACAATCCCGGCAACGCTATTCAACTGCGAGAGCCCCCACTCGTTTACGAGGTCAGCGAGCTTCTCTGCTTCATGAATATCAGCAGCGACAATCGCATTCATTAGCTCCTTAAGCACATTCGATTCATAGTAACGGAGTATCCATTCAATTAGGTTCTTGGCGTCTTCATCCGAAGCGGTTTTGAGCTTTCCGATGATTGCCCGAACGACTTTAGACGCTGTGCTACGGACGTGTGGAGGCAGCGTGCCAAGGCGAGTCTGCACTTCAGACGAGCCCATTAGCGCGTCTGTTCGCTTCTTTGTTTCACCTTCGTCAACTCCCTGAACAACCTTTCTAATGAAAGTCCCCGCCCACTCGTTGAATTTTTGAACGATATCGGAATCCTCAAGAAAGCCATCCCTCGATGTCTTAATTAGATCGTGTCTTCCTTCACCACTGCTCTCAGGGTCCAAGAACTCCGCATTGATCTCTCCAACGATTTTCTCTGCGGTAAAGAAACCATGGGTCCGGGTGTCCAAGTCAAACAGGGATGGCTCTAGGACTATTCGATCGCGTACGCGTACTGCAAGACCGGGATCGCTTAGGCGCGCGTTGGCAATGATGTAATAGCCAGTCACGTTTCCGACCCCTTCGATGGTCTCATTGAAGCTACTCTTTTCCCCCAGAATGTCTTCGGCGGTGCATTCAATACCGTTTACGTACATCGTAAAATCTGGGCGAGACGGCATTGTGCGTTTTAGATGACGACGCACAACTTCTGAAGACGGCAAGTGTAGCCCCTCATGAAGCTGCAACAGTTCGATCGTGGTACCGTTCTGCAGCTCGGTATCTGAAACAGTGATATTGAACGGATGGCCCGTGAGTTCATGAACAGAGTCAAGATCTGTTCTATCGATAGTGATCGAGGATTGCTTTCCATTGCGTCGCGTTGTGAGTCGAATACGAGATGCAATGTCGAATCCAGCTAGTTTCCCGATACCCTTACTCCCGATAACGAGTCGGTTAGAGGTGGTGCGATCCCCATCTCCCCGTCGGTCGCGCCCGATGTGGAGAAATTTGGCCTTTAGATCATCGGTATTCATTCCCGTGCCATCATCAGATAAAGTGATAAAGGCATTCTCGTCAATGAGATCTGGAAGAAAGATGTTTACGTTCTTGGCGTCGGCATCATATGAGTTGGCGACAAGCTCAGCGAGACATTTGCGCACGCTGTTGTACGCCGAAATCCCAAGATGCTCTAGAATCCTGGGTGAAAAAGTGAACTCCGCCTGAGTAGAACTCATTTATGACCTGACCAATCCACTGCCGAATAATCAAACTGTTCAAAGCGAGCAGGATCTTTTTGATGTATAACGAACCCGACGAATTATGCGTGCGAAAGTGTCAAGAGGCAATGCAACGACCCACGAAACGCTACCGGTAACTTTAGCCAAAGTCTAAAGAGCGGCCGTTTACTAGACCACGCGTCAAGAGGAAGTTGCTATGAACGATGTACCCATTTGGCGATACTTGTCTCTCGCAAAATATGTTGACCTGCTTCGAACGCAGTCGCTTTATTTTCCGAAAGCCTCACGCTTCCAAGACGAGACGGAGGGAAAGTGGTGGGGGCACGCTCATCTATATGAGAATGCGCAGCGCTTGCGGCGGTCTCCGGCTAATGTGCAGACACTTGAAGAACTACTCGAAAGAGCAGGACAGAACCCAGCTACGATCATTCGAGAGATATATTCAACACTCCCATCAGCAAATGAGTGGGTTCGTAACATACTTATTACTGCGACAAGAGCTTATCCACATAAGCGACTAGAGTACCTCGAGTCAGTCATTTCAAGTTGGAAGAAGAAATACGATGATCACAGCTTTGCAGTACAGCAATGGCAATCAGACCTGAATGTCTTTCGCGAGTCTACTTACATCAGTTGCTGGAATCGGGCGTCCTCGATGTCACTAGCGATGTGGGAGTTATACGGCCGAGGCAACGAATCTGTTGCCGTTAGGTCAACCATTGGTAAACTTAAACGATTGCTCGAAGGCAATACTTCATTCCTTGAACGTGAAGGGCTTGTAAGCGATGTGGCTGAAGTTGAGTATCTCGAAGGCTTAAAGAACCCGGACGACGGAGTTCAAGAGCGCCTATATGAAATTATCTTCGAAAGAGATCGAAATCTTCGCTTAGGACTATTTGCCATAAAGCCAAGCGTTTATGAATTCGAGCATGAAGTACGTGCCATACTCTATCCCAAGCGCGCTCTACTCGCCCCCATCGATGATCCCCACCCAAGCGTGACTGGGTTTTCTCTTCCAGTTAGTCAGGGTGCTCAAGACATGCGATCACTCATTGACTTTATCGAGGGTCTTTACGTGCATCCTCTGCTCGACAAAGACTCGCTGATGGTCCAAGCACTTACAGAAATTAACAGACGATTTGACGTTGACGAGATACCAATCGTGGCGGATAGGATCGAAGCCCTAGGAAAGGATGTTACGCTCCCGTAGTCTCATTAGAGCGCTAAGATTAGCTATGAGTAGTTACCGGATTTAGAAAAGGCGACGGATCGGCTTCAAGTACTCTTTATGCCTCAAGCAAAACTTCCGGGTGTTTCTTAGCGATCGTCAGCAACTTGAGGGCGGCGTCCCCAGGTTCTCTTGAACCTTGCTCCCAGGCTTGGACGGTCTTTGGGCTGATGTTCAGCATCATCGCAAAGACGGTTTGTGAGCAGTTGAGCTTTTTCCGGATTCGCGCAATGTCTTGAGGCGACATCGCCTTTGGTGGTCGTGGGGCTTGGAGGCGAGTTACTTTTAAGTCGCGCCGCTCGCCACGTTCAAAAGCCAGAGCATCTTCCATCGCTTCCTTGAGATCGGCAAATGCATCGTCACCCATATAGTTTGTTTTGTTCGTTTGAGCTTTGCGAGTTCTTATTGCTTTCATGACCATTAACGTTCCTTTCTAATCTCTTGACTCAGTGCACCGATGATCTGCTTCTGCTGCGGCGACAAGTCCGCCTGCTCACCCTTACTGAATAAATAGAGCAAATGAATTCTGCCGGCGTGTTCAAGGTAGAGATACAAATATCGATAACTGCCACTCTTTCCACGCAACGAAGCCGGATCTGCTACTCTGGCTTTTCTAACTCCATGTGTTCCCTTCACCATCGCACCACGCTCAGGGTTCTGAATTAAGTCAGATTCGATTCTCGCTAGAATATCAACTCCGAGTTCGCGGATCTGTTTGAAAAAGATTTTCGACTCGACGAATTCGAACCAGACCATATCGCCAAGCTTCACCATATCCGAACCATACTACTGAGTGGTATACACCGTCAATCTTGCGACGACAGAGTGCTTAATGGTTCGTCGTTGGCCTTACTTTGCTCGGCCAAGTTTTATGCTGAACTACATCAGTCGTTGAATGTCGGATGTCGGCAAGGAGAGTTGTTACGGGCGCTTGGAGAGATGTAGATTTTCAGGGGACAGCAAGAAAAAAGTTGGAGGGACAATTGAGGGACAGACGACTGGCGAAATCTACTTGCCTTGATTTTATGGTGCCCCCGGCGCGATTCCAACGCGCGACCTTCCGCTTAGGAGGCGGACGCTCTATGCAGCTGAGCTACGGGAGCAAGACTATTTAAGATTGCCGATTTCCGATTGCAGATTGACGTCTAATAAACGACTTCTGACTACTGATACGAACTACTAAGTACTGACGACTAACAACTGACTACTGATCACTAACAACTAAACCAACCATCACGACTGATACTTTATCAGCGACCTGACATCATACCCAGCCAACTTCTCACGGCCGGGGAGGAATTCGAGTTCCACTACAAAAACTAAGCCGACTATTGTTCCTCCAAGTTGTTCGACGAGATCGACAACAGCGCGGGCGGTGCCGCCGGTCGCCAACAAATCATCAGCGATTATTACACGATGACCGTCGCCGACAGCGTCTTTGTGAATCTGTAAAGTGTCCTGGCCATACTCAAGGTCGTAAGAGATTGAAGCACACTCGGCGGGCAGCTTCTTCGGTTTGCGTACCGGAACGAAGCCGGCGCCCAGGTGATAAGCGAGCGCGGGAGCGAAGATGAATCCGCGCGCTTCGATGCCGATGACGGAGTCGACTTTCTGTCCCTCAAACTCGGCAGCCAGGCCATCAACAGTATTGCGTAAACCCTCGGGATGTTTGAGGAGGGTCGTGATGTCGTAGAAGTTGATTCCCGGTTTGGGAAAGTCGGGAACTTCGCGAATTAGTTGTTTTAGATGGTCCATGCGCCTCGGAACAGGGTCTTTAATTGAAAGAACTTGTGATCACCGTTCAATCCTGAAACTTGAATATCTTCCGGTCGGTTCGATATTGATCTCTTCTACCTGATCGACAACAGCCCATTGCGGACCAGTCGCCAAATCATTCTTAAACTCTTCCACGTCGTTGGCTGGTCCTTCCGCAATCGCTTCAACCGTACCGTCGTCGCAATTTTTCACGTAGCCAACAACCTGATGACGAGCGGCGGCGCGTTGCGCAAAAAACCGGTAGCCAACTCCCTGCACTTCTCCGCGTATTAAAAATTTGCGCGCCACTGCATCCATGGTCGGGCATTGTGCCAAAGGTTCGACCAGAAACCAAAACTGTAGGGGCGGCCACGGAGGGCCGCCCCTACTTTGGTAAATGAATAGTAAAGCGAGTGCCTTTGCCGATTTCAGACGTGACGGTCACTTCACCGCCGTGAAGCAAGGCGAGATGTTTGACGATCGCGAGGCCTAATCCGGTCCCACCCATGTCGCGCGAGCGAGCGCGGTCCACTCGATAGAACCGCTCGAACAACCGCTCGAGATGTTGCGCGGGAATTCCGTCACCATTGTCTTCTATCGATATCTCATCGCGCTCGTTTGAATGATAGGTAACTTTAACCGTGCCACCATCGCGTCCAAACTTGATGGCGTTATCGATGAGATTAGTCACCATCTGTTCGAGACGTCGCGGATCGGCGTTAACAATAACGTCTTCCGGCACCTCGTCGACGATCGATACGTTATGAGCTGACGCCTTACCCGAAAGCGCGGCCGCAACTTCACTTACCACCTCTGATAATTCAACTTCCGATCGACGCAACTGAACATTTCCACCTTCGATAGCCGTCAACTCAAGAATGTCGTCTATGAGCCCGTGCATTCGTGAAGCGTTTTTACTGATGATCGACAAGAAACGTTGACTACTTTCACGATCGTCAAGCGCTCCTGTTTGTAGCGTCTCAACAAAGGCGACTATCGCGGTCAATGGCGTACGCAGTTCATGCGAAACATTGGAAAGAAATTCCTGCCTGACTCTCTCGAGACGTTCCGCACGCGTGATGTCGAAAAACACACCGAGTGCGCCAGTTGGACCATTGCCATTCGTGCTTAAAGGAACAACTCGCAAATCAAATACTCTGCGTTCTGGTCCATGTGTCTCGACCTTTACTCCGCTTCGTTCTTCGCCTTTGAGTGCGTCCCCAAACGCACTGTAGATTGCGGGATTGCGAGTGAGTTCAGTAAGACGTTGGGATTCGAGCTTCGGCAGCGTATGACTGAAGAGACGATTGGCGGCGCGGTTTGAGGCTACGACGCGCATGTCGCGATTGACCACCAGCAAGCCCTCACGCATCCCGGCCATCGTCGCTTCAAAAAGTTGGCCGACGGCGAACACTTCCGGCGAGTCAGTGCGGTTTAGTTCATCGGGTGAAATTACGTCTGAATTTTCTGATTGAGATAAAAAGAAAGTTTTCGCGAGCAAGATCAGGACAACAACAAAACCGATAATCGCTATCCCGATGCGAATTGAAGATGAGGAAACGAGTAGCGCCGATGAGAGCAGAACTAACGCAGCAATAGCAAAAAGACTTTGGCGCTTCGACACAGGACATCTTCCTTCAAGGCCTTTTCGATCTCTCTTCGTCCCGGCGTCTCAATGGATACGCAATTTTCAACGCAGAGACGCCGAGACGCAGAGGGAAACCTCAATAGCTATTGTGCATCCGCAGTCTGACCGGAACAACCAACAAAGCGGTAACCGACGCCCACCACTGTCTCAATGCAATCGCCACACTTATCGAGCTTTTGTCTCAAGCGGCGAATGTGAACATCAAGTGTGCGAGCATCACCGTAGTAGCTATAACCCCAAACGCTGTCGAGAAGTTGTTGTCGAGTGACGACCCGATCAGCACTACGAGCGAGTACTGACAACAGAGTGAACTCTTTATTAGTCAACTTTACTTTGCTGCCATCACACACAACACGAATATCGTCGAAGTCGATCAACAAATGATCGTCCTCGTATGTTTTGCCCATCGTCTCATCAGCACGTCTCATCACTGCGCGCACGCGGGCCAACAGTTCGCGCACGGAAAATGGTTTCGTGATGTAGTCGTCGGCGCCGAGATCCAAACCGGTTACGCGGTCTGACTCGGATGCTTTCGCAGTCAACATGATGATAGGAGTTCGTCGGGTAGCTGGTTCGCGACGTAAACGACGACAAAGCTCGATACCGCTCATACCCGGCAACATCAGATCGAGAATTATCAGGCGAGGCGGCTCGCGTTCGTTCAAAGCTGCACTCAAACCGGCTTCGCCAGTCGGCGCAGTGATCGCGACCAACCCTTCGCGCTCGAAGTTATACTTCAAGCTTTCGGAGATGTCGGCATCATCCTCAATAATCAGAACTGGACGTGTCATGATCAGTTACTGTGTTTAATAAACGCAGCCTCAGCCATATAAACCGTGAGTTCACAGATGTCAGTGACGTAGTCGCCAATGCGTTCGAGATGCTTTGCGACAAAGAGCAAGCGAGCATCACGAGTGGCAGTAGAGGGCTCAGTCACCATCAATTCGATGAGACGATGAAAAGTGTGATTGTAAAGATCGTTGATGGCGCGGTCGCTTTCAATAATTTCGCGCGCCGCCAGCGCGTCGCCCGAAGTAAATGCGTCAAGTGCTCCGCGTAACATCTCCAGCGCGTGCTCCGACATACGCTGAAGATTCAGGACCGATTTCAGTTCCGGTTCGTTGTTGAGATCGATTGCCGCTCGCGCGATATTGCACGCGTGATCGGCTATTCGCTCGAGGACCGGCGCCATCTTAGCCACTGAAATCACAAAGCGAAGATCGCGCGCAGCCGGCTGGCGCAACGCGATGATATCGATGCACTGCCGGTCAATCTCAACTTCAAGACGATCGACGCGGTCGTCGTCCTCCAGAACCTGACGCGCCACTTCGCTGTCGCGTTCACTTAGTGAATACATTGCGCGCTCAAGTGCCTGCTCCGCTTCGCCGCCCAGCAGCAAAACACGATCACGCAATGAGCTTAGTTCATCGTCCAGATGACGGTGGGTGTCCATAATTGCCGATTTCCAATTGCCGAATGTCGATTGGTTTTATCCAGGGAAAGGCCATCACCGATCGTGTATCTAGCAGGCAGGCGAGGACGCCTGCGCTCCTATCTCACCCGAACCTTCCCGTGATGTAATCTTCTGTCAATTTCTCGTTTGGCGCCGTAAACATCTTCTCCGTCGCGTTAACTTCGATCAACTTGCCCAGCAGAAAGAAGGCCGTGGTGTCCGAAACTCTCGCTGCCTGTTGCATGTTATGAGTAACGATGACGATCGTGTACTGCTTCTTCAGATCAATTACGAGCTCTTCAATTTTCGAGGTCGCGATCGGATCCAGAGCAGATGCGGGCTCGTCCATCAATAATACCTCAGGACGAATCGCGAGGGCTCGCGCAATACAGAGGCGTTGCTGCTGTCCCCCGGATAAGCTCAGCGCGGATGTCTTTAATCGATCCTTTACTTCGGTCCACAAGGCAGCATCAACCAACGCCTGCTCGACCCGATCTGCCAGTTCGCTACTGCTTTTAGTCAAGCGATTAATGCGAAGGCCATACGCAACGTTATCGAAAATCGACTTGGGAAATGGATTCGACTTCTGAAATACCATTCCCACTTTACGGCGCAGATCCACGACGTCAGTGCCTGCAGCATAGATATCGCGCTCGTCGATCATCACTTTCCCTTCGACACGCGTCGCCGGAATCACGTCGTTCATCCGGTTCAGGGTCCGTAGAAATGTCGACTTGCCACAACCAGATGGTCCAATGAACGCCATCACAATGCGTTCGGGAATGTCGATCGAGATGTTGTGGAGCGCGTGCGATTTGCCGTAGAAAAAATTAAGGTCATGCACCGCGACCTTAGCTTTCGTCGGTTCATTTTTCGCAGTATTTGTGGGTTCGGTCCGTTGCCGAACTTCAATTCTTGGTGCGGGTGTTTTGGTCATTACGACCCCAGACATGACTAAAACCTCTTACGGGTTAGAAAACGGACGATGATGTTAATTCCCAAAATCAAAGTCATAAGAACCAGCGTTGCCGCCCACGCCTGCGCGTGCCATTCGTCATCAGCCGAAATGGCGTAGGTGTAAATCTGGACAGTCAACGATGCGATAGGTCTATTCAGATAGTAATTAAAAAACCGGCTGCCCAAAGCAGTGAATAAGAGTGGCGCTGTTTCACCAGAGACACGGGCGATCGCCAGCATTGCGCCAGTCGCGATTCCCGGAGCCGCTGCCGGCAGAATCACTCCGAGTGTCACACGCCATTGCGGCGCTCCCAACGCCAACGCCCCCTCGCGCAAACTATGAGGAACTAACTTCAGCATCTCCTCAGTTGTGCGCGCCACAATAGGGACCATAATTAAGGCGAGCGCAATACCACCAGCGAATGTCGAAAAACCCCTCATCGGTAGCACGATGATCGTGTAGATGAACACGCCGGTAACGATCGACGGAATTCCGGTAAGAGTGTCGACGACGAAGCGAACGGCGCCACCAAAACGACCTTTACCGATTTCCGAAAGATAAATTCCCACTGCGATTCCAATCGGTAAGCCAATCAACGAAGACAGAGTCAACAGCACGATTGAGCCAAGAATTGCGTTACCGATTCCGCCACCTTCACCGGCCGGTTTGGGACTTTCGATCAGGAACCGAAAACTCAACGACCCAATGCCCCGGACCGCGATGTAAGAAAGGATCACCAACAAGATTCCAACGGCCAGGAACGTGCAGCTCGCAGTCAGGCTCGTCATGACCGCGCTTATGAAACGTCGTCTTTGATCAGCTTGACCAAGTGCTGCCATTTAAGCTGCCCTTCCAACTCCACCGGTTTGTTTTGTCACGTTCCAAACCAGGAGTCGCGCAATACCATTAACGATGAATGTAACGAAGAAAAGTATTAAGCCCAGTTCTACCAGGGCACTGAGATGCAGAGCTTGAGTTGCTTCGGTGAATTCGTTGGCAATCGCAGAAGCGATCGTGTACGACGGTTCAAATAATGAAACGCTGATGTCAGGTCGATTACCGATGACCATCGTCACGGCCATCGTCTCACCCAGCGCACGGCCCAAGCCGAGAATGACTGCGCCTGCGATACCTGGCGCACCATTCACCAGCACCACCCGAATCATCTCCCATTTGGTGGCGCCCAGGGCGAGCGCGGCTTCACGTTGCGATCCCGGTACGGCGGCGAGCACGTCGCGCACGACCGCGGAAATGATCGGCGTCACCATGATTGCGAGAATGATTCCACCCGTCAGAAGTCCAATACCGGTGATCGAACCTTGAAAGAGTGGCAGCCAACCGAACCAGCGACCGAGTGGAGGTTCAACATAGACCCGCAAGAATGGAGCAAGAACAAAGATGCCCCAGAGGCCATAGACTACCGAAGGAATCGCCGCCAAAAGTTCGACCAGAAAACCAACTGGCCGGGCGATGTAGTGCGGCGCTTGCTCTACTAAAAAGACGGCGATGCCGAGCGAAAAAGGAACGCTGATTATTAGCGCGATAAGCGACGACACGATGGTGCCGTAGATAAACGGTAAAGCACCAAACTCACCCTTAATCGGATTCCATTGACGCCCGGTTAAGAAACCAATTCCAAACTGACGAATCGAAAGCATTGAGTCGGATGCGAGGGCAATCATCATAGCAATCACGATTGCCACCATGAACAAGCCAACACCCAACATGAGCGCGCGGAAAATAGCGTCGCCCCTGTTTCCCGTGGGAGAAAGCACCCGGCGCCAGTCCGAGTGCTTCTCTCTTACAGGAACATTTTCTGGAGTAGTCGCACTCATAACTTCGCAGTGTTTACCTAAGCGCAGTACCGTTTGCAGTGACGGAATTGAGCTTGGCTTCTGCTCGTTTCACGATGTCTGCTGGAAGCGGTGCGTAGTCCAATCCCTTGGCCATAGCTTCACCGTCGTGAATTCCCCACCAGAGAAAGTCGATTAAGGCTTTTCCTTTGGCGGCATCCTTCTGGTTCTTGTAAACGAGGATGTAGGTGTAGCTTGAGATTGGGTAGACGTCTGCGCCTTGCGCGTTAGTGATCGAGACGCGTAGATCGTCCGGAGTATTCGCAGCCGAGGCGGCAGCAGCAGCGGTCACAGAATCAATCGTCGGCTGGACGAAAGCGCCGCTGGCATTCTTCACTTGCGCAACTGGCAACTTGTTTTGCACGGCATAAGCCAATTCAACATAGCCGATGGTGTTGGGCGTGTTCTTAACCTGACCGGTCACACCTTCATTACCTTTACCACCGATTCCGATGGGCCAACTTGGCGATGTTCCGGTTCCGACTTTTTCTTTCCACTCAGGACTCACTTTAGAAAGGTAATCGGTGAACACCGCTGAAGTACCGCTGCCATCCGAACGATGGACCACAGTGATGTCAGCAGCCGGCAATTTCGCTCCAGCGTTATCGGCTGCGATCTTTGGATCGTTCCACTTTTTGATTTTTCCGAGAA
The DNA here is from genome assembly GCA_036518995.1 of Pyrinomonadaceae bacterium. Lineage (GTDB taxonomy): Bacteria > Acidobacteriota > Blastocatellia > Pyrinomonadales > Pyrinomonadaceae > PSRF01. Next base: position 60,942 of record DATDMC010000079.1, read on the forward strand.
AGATGTCGGCGATAACTTCCGGTGAGAAGTGCAGAGTTTGACTAACGCCTTCCAGGTTGTAAGTGATAACCACGGCTCCGAGGACTGTTGGAATATGAAGCAGTTCACCCGGCGCGGCTTTGAGATCTTCATCTTTCATCGGGGCATCGGAAGCGCCAAAGTCGACTGTTTGAGCTTGAATCTGTTTGATACCACCGCCCGATCCAATCGACTGATAGTCGATCTTGACGTTCGGGTGGAGTTTTCCGTATTCACTCAACCATTTTTGATAGATAGGATTGGGGAACGTCGCGCCGGCGCCCTGCAACTGGGCCCCGGTATCGCCAACCTTTCCCGCTGGCGCGCAGCCAGCAAAACCCATCAATGAAACCAACAAAATTAACCAAACTGCGGCGCAAACACTTCTCTTCCAGACAGACATGGAGTATCTCCTAAACTTTAGAGGCTTATTCAGAGCGAAGATGTAAGCTGCAAATCTAGTTTTTGGGTGTTACATCGAACTAAACTACGCCTGAATTCTTGGTTACAGAGGCAGCTTAGTGAGTCGGGGCGGTTAGCAGTCGATAACCGACGTTAACCATCGTCTCAATCTGCAAACCAAACACACCCAACTTCGCTCGCAGGCGGTAAATGTAGACGTGCAAACTCTCAGTATTGAGAGGTTTGTTACTACCCCAAACAGATTCCCAAAGGTCTCCCGCGGTCACGATACGATCCGGAGTACGCACCAAACGAGAGAAGATCAGAAACTCTGTGCGCGGCAGTTTTAGCGGCGTTCCCGCACAAGAAACGTAGTAGTTCTTGTGTTCAACTCGAAGATAGCCATCGTCATATACATCTTCGACCAGACTACCTTGGTTCTTTTGCTCGGTAAGTGACATTTCGCTTAGTGACATAAGAATTGGCCCCAGCGTTCTAAATGGAGGTCGCCATCATTGACGACGACCTCCGGACCCTTATCTGAAGTTAAAAATTCAAACGCAACGCAAACTGAATCTGACGATTGGTGCCGAGACCAACAGTGCGTTCCACTGTTTGTCGAAGCAGACCAAACGTTCCACCAGCGGCTGACTGAGTGAATGCAGCGCCCGGCTGAAGACTTCCGGTCGAGACAACACCAGTAGACGTAATGGTAGGCAGCGCGTTGTTCAGGGTTGAAGCAGGTAGTGCGAAGTTAGTGAAGTTGAAGATGTTGAAGACTTCTGTACGAAACTCGAGGTTCGTACCTTCAGTAATCCTGAACCTCTTGTTGAATACCAGGTCAAACTGGCGGAAGTTTGGACCACGCAGGGCATTTCTCGCGAGGTTGCCAAATTGACCCGGTGCCGGAGCCGCGAACGCAGCAGGATTGATCAAGCTACGATCGTTGTTGATGTAGGGGCTCACGCCTGAAAGCAAATCAGGCCGTCGCACGTTACGTGAAGCACCGCCACCCGGCGTGTTGACCACACCTACGAAACCAACCGGTAATGGATTGGCCGCGTTAATGGTTCCCGGAAGCTGAGCAACAAATCCCTGCGGAACTGTCGTCGCAACACCGTTGATAGTCGCCGGGCAAGTTGCCTGCGCGCACTGGATGACGACGTCGGGACGAGTGATACCAACTTCGATTGGTAGACCACTGCGGGCATTGATGATGCCCCCGAGTTCCCAATCACCGAGGAAGGCATTGCCGACTGTTCCAAAATCGTGAGTCGTTCCTTTGCCGAATGGCAGCTTGTAGAGCGCACTCAAGTTGAAGGTGTGACGAACGTCGAAGTTGTTGTAACCACGATCCGCCTCGAAGTCATTCGGCACTGCGGCCGTACGCGCTTCGTTCGAGCCGGCAGTGTTACCAAAGCTTCGCGAGAAGGAGTACTGCGAGTTGAGTGTTAGACCATTTGTTAGACGTCGAGCGAGAGTTACCTGCAATGCATTATAGGCATCGCTGCCACCGCTCGTTTTGTAGTCAACTTCGGCAAATGGATTCAACGCGTTCGTTCCGGAGATTACTGAGAACTGGCGCACTGTGCGGACCGCAATGATTCGGCCCGTTCCCGGATCCTGCAGATTCACCACCCCGACACCTGATGGCAACGCGGCGGCAGTGCTGGCGATCGTCGTCTGACCAGGCAGGATTTGGTTGGCGATACTGCGAAGGAACAGGTTACGTCCCTGGCTGCCAACATACGCTGCGGTCAAAACGGTATCGTGGAAAAGTTCCTGCTGGAACGAAAAGGTGTACTGATAGACCTTCTCTGGAATCTTGTAATCAGGTGAATACGCGCGCGGTTGATAAGAACGCGTGTTCACGTTTGCGGGATTGTTAAAGAAGGCAACGGCCGCCGCTGAATCGAGCGGGAAAGCGAGTGCTGGACCACCGGCAAAGATCGGATTGCTCGTAAATGTTGAACTGATGCGATCGCTTTCGATTGGCTGAATCTGATCTTCCGTCTGGCCTGGACCATAGAAGATACCGAAACCGCCGCGGAAAACTGTCCGGCCACCACCAAAGAAACCGTCACCTTTTTGGTTCGGCGCCCAGGTCAATGAGACACGTGGTCCAAAATTGGCCTTCGACGATGCGAATGCGGTCTGATTCGGATCACGGAGCGTACCGTTGGTTATGTCAAACAACACCTGAAGATGACGATCTTCACGAAGCGGCGAGTAGTATTCGTAACGCAGACCGTAGTTGAGCGTTAGATTTGGTCTAAGTTTCCACTCATCCTGAGCGTAGGCGATGTAATACTCCTGCTTGGCATAGCGCTGACCGGTTGCGCCACCGTTGAACGGGCTGGGCGCGCTGACGTCACCGAGGAACTGAATCGACTGCGGAGTGTTGGCCAGAAAACTCTGCAGGTTCGAATAGGTGTAAGTTGTACCACCCTGACGGTCCGTGTAGAGACGGATCAAACGCAGTTCACCGCCAATCTTTGCGTTGTGGTTACCGTGTGTCCAATTTAACGCGTCCACGAACGAGACCGAGTAAGGCGTGTATGGCTGACCACGACCGTTGGTTGCGCTGTTAGCACGAACAAGACCGCCCGGCGTTGCAGTACCGGCGGAACTACCCTGGCCCGGCAGAGCGAAGTTCGCGGTGTTGCCGGAGATGTTGATGGTTAACGAAGAGAGATCGACACCGGCCACCGTTGGCGCGACACCATTAATTCGAGTGTACGCTCCGTTGTAACCAAGCTTGAATTCATTCAAGAGCGTCGGCGAGATTATCGATTGGAACGCAAACACACCGTTTTGCGGCACGGCTTTAATGAGCACGCGACGACCGGTCACACCTTCCGGTTGATCGTTACTTCCTTGATCGCGGAAGAAGCGAAAGTAAGCGGAGTGCTTGTTGTTCAGTTTGTAGTCGAGACGAAGTGCAGCCGAATTTTCATCAACAGTTGAGTTGGCCTGCAGTTGGGCCACGTCAAAAAGGTTCGTGCCGCTTCCAGTCGAAATAATCGCGGCGTTTGGTGATTTAAAAGCCGGCAGCAACGCGACCGTGGTTGCATTGCAAGCGATCGATCCGGTACCGAATGGCGCAGCACAGAGACGCGAAGCTGAACCGGGCACGGCTTCGATTGCGTTGACACCTGCGTTCAAGCGATAGCCTTCATAACTGAAAAAGAAGAAGAGCTTGTTTTCGATGATTGGACCACCGATTGAGCCACCAAACTGGTTCAAGCGAAGTGGGGCTTTCTGACCGATGATGTTGTCAAAGAAGTTGGAGGCATCTAACGCATCGTTGCGCAGGTATTCAAAAGCTGAACCGTGAAACTTGTTGCCGCCCGATTTGGTTACAACGCTGACCTGACCGCCCGTGCCGGTACCAAACTCGGCCGGGAAGTTGTTTGAGTCAACGCGAAATTCCTGGACGTTTTCTAAACTCGATTGAAGTCTAAATGGCGACGGTACCTCGCCGTTAAGATTACCTGGTGAAGCGTCGATGATGGCTGAACCTTCAATGCCGTCGTAGCGAATCACGTTCTGCTGCACGGCGCGTCCGCTGAAGCGGATATCGCCAAACGTGCCTGATCCACTGTTCACCGATCCAGGCGCCTGCAAATAGAGTTGCGAGAGTTGCCGGCCGTTCAGCGGCAGTGCTTCAACTTCGCGGGGATTCACGTTAACGCCCATCGAAGCCGAGCCTGTATCAATGGCCGTGTCACCGGCTGCGGTGATGTCCACTTTGGCCTCGACACCAGTTGCCTGCAGTGTTAGGCCCAGATTCAATTCCTGGCCCACCAACACTTGTACATTACTCACGTGGACTGTGAGGTTCTGTGCCGTCGCAGTCACTGTATAGGTCGAAGGCTTCAAGGCCGAAACGACGTAATAGCCGGAGTCGTTAGTCGTCGCGGTCCTTTCTTCACCTGTTTTATCGCTCTTAACTGTGATCACGGCGCCCGGCACAATTCCTCCGTTCGCGTCTGTAACAGTTCCGACTATCCGCCCCTGATCGGCCTGTGCTAATCCAAGCACCGGGAATAGTGAGATGAGTGCGAGTGTCAGAAATGCGAGCCACGTACGACGCAGCCGCGGGGGGCTGTTCAAATACATAAGAGTTCTCCTGTGTTGTGATTGATTCATTAAGCGTTTCAGCCTCGAAAGACTTCGAGGCGCAACTTCCTGAGAGGAAGTCCATGTTGGATTCAGACTTTGTTTCTTCAAGCGGCAACGATAGGCGCGATCAGTTAAAGGGCTGTGAATAGCGCCTTAAATGTTTGTTAAGCCGTAGACTGATTGGACCAGGAGAGTGGTTGGAAAAAGAAAACACAGGGCAGGACCTGAATTAACATGGAGTTAACATCAACGTAACACCGCGTCACTAGCATGGCCTCTCTTCAAGTTACAACCTCGGCATTTCGTTCAGAGAATCCTGAATCATGGCCATTTCGAATGAATTGAGCAGTGAGATTGCTGCCGCCATTTTGGCAAACAAAAATTCCCCCCAGGAGCTAATGAGGCTCAAGGAAGTAATTCTTGAGATCCATTCCACCTTGCAGCAGATGTCACAGGAGGAGCATCCGAGTCGCCTGCGGACGGTTTCGATCGGATTGACTCTGCCTACCGACAAACGTTCACACTAAGCCATTCCTAAAAGAAATACCCGCTAAAAAATGTGCTCGTATCGGCTTCGCCGCCTGTTGTAAGGAGTGGCTATGCCTTTCCGTTGGTAGGAGCCTTTACGTATCGGCTTCGCCGCCTGTTGTGAGGAATGGCTATGCCTTTCCGTTAGTAGCAGCCCGCTAAGTTTGGCTGCGCCTTCCGCTCTGGTCCACCATTTAAAATTCGCTCTTAAACCGAAGCCGCAGCCAAAGTTTTAAGGGACCATTAAACGGAAAGGCATAGCCATTCCTCACAACAAGTGGCAAAGCCAGATCTGCCACTCGAGTCGGATAGTCGCTTTGTATGACGCAGGTTACACCGATTAGAAATTATTTTTTCGGTGAGGATTCGCGAACTACTGCCGTTTGACCAGTGGTAGTTAGACCACCCACCGTTGTCGCATCCCACGCGATCCAGTATCGACGCTTGCGCGAGGTTTGTGGATCGAAAGACTCAAAGGGAAGTTTGACGAACCGGGTGGTGAAGTTTGGATCAGTTTTTAGTGAAGTTTCGCTATAAAAATATTCGACGCGTTGCGGGAGTCCGAGTTCATTTCGCATGACATTGATATGGCTTTCACAGTCGCCAAGTAGACTGGCTTCGGTGGCATCAGTTGAATCAGCCACAACATGATCGAGTTCATGCAGGAAGCCCCAACCAACATCAAAAGCCGCGCGCGCCTCGGCGTCCCCAAGAAGTTGTTTGAAGTCGGCGAAATCGATTAGCACTACGAACGCAGGCATCTTTGTTCCGTCGCCGGCAACCCACCGGCCCGGAACAACTCTGCAGAAGGCCACATCAGATCGGCCACTCGCATCTTCGATGATGATTACTTTGTCGCCATTAACAGCCTGAGCAAGCAGCGATCGCGCTTCCGCCGAGCCGTTAACATACGGTTGGCCCAGGGTCAGAACGCCGGCCTCGTCGAAGTTTAATTTGGTCAAGCCGGAAATTGCGCGGAGTCTGGCGACGAGATCTTGTTTGCGCTTTGCGGAGACATTCTCGCGAATTACCACGTTGTGGCCGAGAGCGCTGACGCAACTCACCAACAAACAAACGACTAGGAAGCAAAGAGCGATTGCCTTTGAAGAGAGTGAGTTCTTCGACGTCCTGGGTTCCATCAACTTAACCTCCCAGAGATGACCGGCGTAGTCGTATTTGGCGTGCGTCGGTTTGAACTTCTCAACGGCGACCCGGGGTGGTCGCGTGATGGGTCGATGTTACCAAAATGTTAACAACCTGCCCATCGAAAAGTTTTATTTCGGTCTTCATCTGAACGAGAGCTGACTACGTGGTGAAATCGGGTCAGTACCACCTCGCGGTAGCGGGGGGGTCGATCCGGAAGGTCGAGCGTCGGACCCACCCGCTACCGCGCGGTGGTACTGACTGTTAGACCACGGAGACTTAATTGGGAGCGCAGGCGTCCTCGCCTGCTGGCTTGGGACCGGACTCACCCGCTATCACGAGGTGGTACTAATTATGTGATCACTGGGACTTGAGTTTGTGAACTTAACTGACATTTAACGTGAGGGCTACAAACGCGTAACTCCAGGCCTGTACGTTCGCCCAAATAAATGCAGCCCAAGTTAGAGCAAGGAGGTTGTAATGCTACGAAGACGGCTACGAACAAAAGAAACTTTTCGAGTTACGTGTGTTTGGTGTGACTCAAAAATTCGCGACAACAAGAAAGAAGACGCGAAGGGCATTTGTCTTAAGTGCTTCTACCAGCGGTTGGGTAATCACTTGCGAGCACAGAAGCGATCCATCCACGGTGAGTTTGTAAGTGATCGATAATTAGACCAGCCATTCCAGATGAGCGCCACTGGAATTAACTTCGCTCCAGTTATCAATTTCCAGCCTGATTTTAGACAAGGCAGCAGGCGGCACCGGATGCACCTCACGCGTAAAGAACCGCAGCAAGTTCTCCACTCCGGGATTGTGGCCCACCAAAATCAGAGTTCGATAAGCGTCGTCAACTTCGCTAATCAACGATAACAAAGTCGCGCGCTCGGCATCGTAGATTCGTGGTTCAAAACGCGGCGCTATCGATAGACCGGCACCTGCCAGGACGAGTTCAGTAGTTTCACGCGCCCGAAGCGCTGGTGAAGTAATGACCGCGACTTCAGTGAGACCTTCGGCGGCGATCACCTGGCCCACTCTGGTTGCCTGTGCTCGACCTTCCGCGGTCAAAGGACGATCAAAATCGCTTGATGTTGATGGTGCTGAAGCTGCTCTTGCGTGGCGTAAGAGATACAGGAAGCGCATGCAGAGAAAATAGCAGATTTGTTCTCTGCGTCTCAGCGTTCTCTGCGCCTCTGTGTTAAAGGACAGACGTCGCATCGATTTTTCAACGCAGAGACGCAGAGTCGCTGAGACGCAGAGAAGAAGTTTTAGTGGATCAGGAATGACACCATCGACAATCGATCGCAGGGAACCAGATTTTCAACCACTGATTCCAATCGATCAAACTCGATCGGTTTGGCGAGGTGGGCAGTACAGCCAGCAGCCAGCGCAAGTCTTTGATTTGCTTTTTTCTTACTTGAAGAAGTGACGATGATCGGGACCTTGCTCAAATCTGAATCGCGCCTGATGCGCCGAATAGCAGCTACATCATTTACGGCGGGAAGTTGCAACTCCATCAAAATGAGATGAGGGTGATAACAAACAGCCGATTGATAGACTTCTTCACCATCATTGGCTTCGACCACGGCGAATCCCAGCAGCTCAAGCAGCGAGCGGATGAGTCCACGCGTTTCTTCGTCGCTCTCAGCAACGATTGCTACCGGCAATGATTCACTAGTCGCCAACATCGGGCGCAGCCTAACTTCATCGTATTAATAGCTGATTACGAGTTGTTGAACTTCCTGCTAACAGTTGGGGAGATAAAAAATGAGGGCCGTTCACACTCTCGTATTCACGACCCTCAACCCAGCTATGGGCAACTTCTTCTTGAATGGTTTGGATGATAAGTGGACTGCGCTACGACAAAGTTACTCAGACTTTAAGTTCTTATTAAAAGGTCAGTACCACCTCGCGGTAGCGGGTTGGTGTATTTGATGGCGCGGTTGGCGGACGTAACCCACCTGCTGCCGCGAGGTGGTGCTAACTTAATGTTTCGTGTGGCCCGCCAAAAGATCGACAACATGAGACAGTACCGGTTTGATTACGGCAAAGCTTTCCTCGACTGCCTTTGGCGATCCCGGCAGGTTAACAATTAAACAGCCGCCACGAATCCCACAAACCCCACGCGAGATCATCCCCATCGGCGTGTACTTAAGCGACTCAGCGCGCATCGCTTCAGCCAGGCCAGGCGCTTCGCGTTCGATTACGTGGCGAGTTGCTTCCGGTGTGTTGTCTCTTGGTCCAAAGCCAGTTCCACCAGTCGTCACGATTAAATTCGCATTAGCTTTGTCGGCATGTTGTTGCAGGAGAATTGAGAGAGGTTCCAAATCATCTGCAACAACTTCATGCGCTATCAACTCCGCTCCAACTTCATCGAGCAAACGAACAAGAGTGTCACCCGACTTGTCGTGACGTTCGCCACGCGAGCACGCATCACTAACCGTAATCACTACTGCTTTGATCTGAGTGGACACTTAACGATTGAGCCTGATGTGTTCTTTAAGCCAGCAGCGGTCCATCACGACGAGGAGTCCGGCGTCGAGTGCTCTTTCGGCAGCGGCACGATCCACTACACCTTCCTGCAGCCAAACAGCTTTCGCGCCAATTTCTATCGCCTCATCAACCGCTGCGCCCGCCTGGTCCGACCGGCGAAAGATATCAACGAGATCGATCTTGCCGGGCACTGCTGCCAGGTTGGGATAAGCTTTCTCACCAAAGACTTCCGTCTCGTTCGGATTAACTGCGATAACTCGATAACCCTGACGTCGCATATAAGCGGAGACGCTGTTGGATGGACGCGAAGAATCGGAAGAAAGGCCGACCACCGCGATCGTTTTGCACTCGGAAAGTATTTGCTGAATCGCTTCTTTAGAGTTGAGTGACAATTGTTTTCCCCTTGTAGAGAATTAACTAGCAGGCGAGGACGAATGAGATCCTGCCGACGCGCTCATCGCGTGCAATTCCTGAATCGAATTTACACTCGGCACAGACCGTGCGGTGAAGTCACCAATGGCTTCAACTAATGCCTGCGCACCTGTCATCGTGGTCACACACGGAACGTTGTACTGCAAAGCTGCGCGACGAATGGCCTGCTCGTCGTAGTGCGAAATTCGACCGAGTGGCGTGTTAATGACTAACGAGATTTCACCGCTCTTAATAAAGTCAACAATGTTCGGACGACCTTCATTCACCTTGAAAACATTTTCAACTTCGATCCCCACTTCACGCAGCCGGGCCGCAGTTCCCAATGTGGCTACAAGCTTGAATCCCATGCGCGCTAATTTACGCGCAAGCAGAGCTGCGGATCCTTTATCGACATCGCTGACACTAAGAAACGCTTTGCCGCTTGAAGGCAATGAAAGGCCAGCGCCCATCATCGCTTTGCCATAAGCTTCGCCAAAAGTTTCACCCACGCCCATGACTTCACCGGTCGAATGCATTTCCGGACTCAGAATGGGATCGACACCGGGAAACTTTTTGAACGGAAACACCGGCGACTTAATAAAGAAGCGATTCACTGTTAGTTCGTCCGGCAATCCAAAGTCTTTCAATTTCTTTCCGGCCATGACGAGAGCTGCGATACGTGCGATTGGAACACCCGTCGCTTTGGAAACAAACGGAACTGTTCGCGACGCACGCGGATTAACTTCCAGGACATAAACCCGATCGTCCTTAATCGCAAACTGAATGTTCATCAGACCACACACGGAGAGTGCGTTCGCGAGTTTGCGCGCATAGTGACGCATCGTCTCGAGATGTTCCGGATCAATTCTTAACGGCGGCAACACACATGAGGAATCGCCCGAATGAATTCCAGCTTCTTCGATGTGCTCTTGAATGCCGGCAATGACGCAGGCCGTATCGTCCGCGAGAGCATCGACGTCAAACTCGGCCGCCTGTTCGAGAAACTTGTCGATCAACACCGGGCGATCGGGAGTGAAGCCGACAGCGTTCCGTACATAATTCTCTAAAGCATCGGCGTCATAAACGATAGCCATGGCGCGACCGCCGAGTACATAACTCGGCCGGACCAAAACCGGATAACCAATTCGTTCCGCAACTTCCCGCGCTTCTTCAACAGACGCGGCCATTCCATTTGCCGGTTGCGGTATTCCGAGTTCTTCGAGTAACGCCCCGAAACGTTTTCGATCTTCAGCCAGATCGATCGAATCGGGTGACGTTCCAATCACCTTCACTCCCGATTTTTGTAAGCGCACGGCGAGGTTAAGCGGAGTTTGTCCACCAAACTGAACAATCACACCCTCGGGCTGTTCGACGTCGACGATATTCATCACATCTTCAAAGGTGAGTGGTTCGAAATAGAGGCGATCCGAGGTGTCGTAATCCGTTGAAACTGTCTCCGGATTGCAGTTGACCATGATCGTTTCAAAGCCGGCTTCATGAAGTGCAAATGATGCGTGACAACAGCAGTAGTCAAACTCGATTCCCTGCCCGATACGATTTGGACCAGAACCGAGAATCATGATCTTGCGACGATCGGTTGGATTAGCTTCGTCTTCAGTTTCGTAAGTCGAATATAGATACGGTGTATATGATTCGAATTCGGCGCCGCAGGTATCGACGCGCTTATAAACCGGGACTATCCCGAGTTGTTTACGATAAGCGCGCACTTCATCTTCAGACCGTTCAGTTAAGTAAGCCAATCGACGATCTGACAAAGCCACTTCCTTAAACTCGCGCATCACCTCGGCAGAAATATCTTCAAGCTTGAGCCCATTAATATCGCGTTGAATGTCCATTACCTGCTGCAACTGGTCCAGGAACCACGGATCGATCTTCGACAAGCGATAGATCTCCTGAATGGGCCAATCGTGTTCCAGCGCGTAAGTGATGTAAGAGAAACGATGAGAGTTAGGCCGCGCGAGTTTGCGTTGCAACTCATCATCTGAGATGTCTTCTAATCTTAGTGGCTTAACTGCTTCGAGCGAACGGAGTCCTTTGAAGAGCGCCTCTTTGAATGTTCTGCCGATGGCCATTACTTCGCCAACGGATTTCATCTGCGTTCCGAGAACGTCCTCGGCTTCGCGAAACTTTTCAAAGTCCCACTTCGGAATTTTCGCTACTACGTAATCGATGGTTGGTTCAAACGAAGCTGGTGTTTTCCTCGTGATGTCGTTGGGAATCTCATCGAGCGTGTAACCAACAGCGAGTTTCGCCGCGATCTTGGCTATCGGAAAGCCGGTGGCCTTCGACGCAAGCGCCGAGGAACGCGACACACGCGGATTCATCTCGATGATGCGAATGTCGCCGTTCTCAGGGTTTACGCCAAACTGAATATTCGAGCCGCCAGTTTCCACGCCAACTTTGCGAATGATCTTGATTGCCATGTCGCGCAGTAATTGATACTCGCGGTCGGTGAGTGTCTGGGCCGGGGCAACAGTGATCGAGTCGCCCGTGTGCACGCCCATCGGATCAAAGTTTTCAATTGAACAGATGATGACGACGTTGTCAGCGAGGTCGCGCATCACTTCGAGTTCAAACTCTTTCCAACCGAGTATCGATTCTTCGATCAGGACTTCGCTAATCGGTGAAGCCGCCAAACCGCCACGGACAATTTCTTCAAACTCTTCCGGGTTATAGGCCGTGCCCCCGCCAGTTCCGCCTAATGTGAATGAAGGTCGGATGATTGAGGGAAAACCGGTGTCCGTGAGGATTTCTTTTGCTTCTTCCCAGGTCTTGGCAAAACCGCCTCGGGGCATGTCCAAACCGATTTCATCCATCGCCTCTTTAAAGAGATGGCGATCTTCGGCAACTTTGATCGCCTCACGATTGGCGCCGATCATCTCAACGCCAAACTCATCCAACACTCCTGCCTCGGAAAGAGAGATCGCGAGATTGAGCGCCGTTTGTCCACCGACGGTCGGCAACAACGCGTCAGGCCGTTCGCGCCGGATAATTTCCGTCAACGATGCGACGTTTAGTGGTTCGATGTAGGTAATATCAGAAGTTTCAGGATCGGTCATGATCGTGGCGGGGTTCGAGTTGACCAACACGATCTGGTAGCCTTCCTGACGAAGCGCTTTACAAGCCTGGGTGCCTGAATAGTCAAATTCGCAGGCCTGACCGATAACAATCGGCCCGGAGCCTATGATCAGAATTTTGTGAATATCGGTGCGTTTGGGCATCGGCAGATGTAATCAGAATTGTGAACTTGAAAGTCGAAGCATTTTACATAACTATGCCTGTAGAAACGAACGCACCAGAGAGGCCTCAAGACAATGAAACTTTCCCGGGACCGCAGGCGTCCTCGCCTGCCGCGTTTACAAGTTTATCACTACGCATTCCTCCTATTCCTATTCCTCTTTTTGCCAGTTGCCAGCCAGGCCCAAACGCCTAAATCTGCTGAAGACTTCAACAATCGCGGGATCACGCGACAAGGTCAGGGAGACATTGACGGCGCAATCGACGACTTCACTAAAGCTCTTTCACTAAAAGCTCCGGCGTTCGTACTCGCAACTGCTTATAACAACCGCGCCAACGCTCGTCTTAACAAGAATGACCTTGAAGGCGCTTTGGCGGATTACTCGAAGGCCATCGAGCTGCAACCGGTGAACTTCGAAAACTACTACAACCGGGGTTCAGTATTACTGGGTAAGAACGATCTTGATCTCGCCATCGCTGATTTCACGAAAGTGATTCAGCTCGCGCCGGAGTTTGCGCTTGCCTACAACAATCGCGGCAACGCGCTGATCGCGAAGGGTGATGTCGAAGCCGCAATTGCCGACTACACTACAGCGCTCAAATACAATCCGAAAGCAGCAGACACTTATTACAACCGCGGTATCGCGTTACAAAGTAAAAAAGACTTCGATGGCGCCCTCAGCGACTATTCAACTGCCATCGATTTAGCTCCGAAGTTTGTGCTTGCCTATATCAATCGCGCGGTTGTGCGTCAGGAAAAACATGATCTCGATGGCGCAATCGCTGACTATTCAGTGGCGGCGGAGTTGAAACCCGATGATGCGGGGATCTTTTTTGGACGTGGCCTGGTCCGGCAAACGAAGAAAGATTTGAATGGTGCTTTTGCTGACTACTCAAAGGCAATCCAACTCAATCCCACGTTGGCCCAGGCTTATGCAAATCGTGGAGTAATCGAGACATTGCAGAAGAAGAGAGCTGAGGCAGGTCGCGACTTCGAACAAGCTTTCAAACTCGATCCCGCTCTGAAGAAGTCTTATCGGGAGTTTATTGAGGGACGAAAAGTGCCGTAGGAGCTTTTGCAAAAGTCATAACTCTAGTGGCGATGAAGTCAGTACCGTAACGCGGTAGCGTGTGGTCCGTGAACAATCAGTGCCAGCAAAATCAAAACGAACCCGACGCTACCGCGTTACGGTACTGACTT